>NZ_JBMHFB010000001.1:0-582002 GCF_049166715.1 Enterococcus infantis
GCAAGCTCCGGTGGAAAGAAAAGCGTTCGACTTGCATGTATTAGGCACGCCGCCAGCGTTCGTCCTGAGCCAGGATCAAACTCTCATAAAAAGTGTTTGAAATGATCCGAAGACCATTTAAGCTCATTAATTGTTTGCTAGCTTTTGCTTGCAATGTTTTGTTCTCTCAATCGAAATTGAGATGCCCTACACATTGGTTCGTTTGCTTGTTGTTCAGTTTTCAAAGGTCTAAGTTGTTGTTACGACTTGTTTCGCCGTCAACTTTTAAATCATATCACGTTGATTTTTAAAAGTCAAGCGCTTTTTTGAAAAAGTTTTTCGCGACTGGCGCGACTTTTTCAATAACAGGTTGTGCTTTCAAGCGGCAACTTCGTTAGTTTAACAGGCTTAGTTGCCAGTGTCAACTACTTTTTTGAATTGATTTTCAAGAAGTTTTCTACGAGACTTTCTCGTCGTCAACGTTGATTAATTTACCATTTCTTAAAGAGCGGGTCAAGCCTTTTTAGTAATCTTTTTTTAGCGCAATTGTCGTCTCTTTTCACATTGCAAAAGAATCATTCGCCTTTGTCCCGCTTTCTTTAATAAACAGTCACAGGTCTTGCGAGATATCTGCCAAAAACACGAATGGATTTCTAAGATACTCTTAAATCAAACAGCTTTATAAATAAAAAAAGTTCTTGTCCCAATATGAGACAAGAACCAATGGGTGCAGTTTTTCTAAAAGTAAGGCACGCCTTCAATATCATAGTTGCGAATGATTTCTCGGAAACGTTGGGGCTCTTCCCAGTAGAAATCTTGGGGTAGCTCGCTTTCCAGCACGGCTTCTTGCGCTTCGAAAACAAACAGAGGGACATTTTCATGGTCGATTTGGCCATTTGTCAATTCCACCAAATCAATTTTTTTCACATCAAGATGAACCTGATCTTTCAACATTTCCAAAATGTTGGCAAGGCCAGTCTTCTCGGCAATGAAATCGGTAGAGGCCAATTCCAAGGTCTCACCGGTGGAGTGTACTAAGAAACGTTTGGCGCCGTCTTGCAGATGCAGTATTACAGTGCCTGCGACTTTTTTGTTTTCCACGATACCACCTCGTATTTTGTTTATCCTTGCTGTTCAATTTTAACATGATTTCTGAAAATGTACATAACTATTTCTTTGTGTTTTCATTACGCAGCGTGGTCAGTGCTTCTTCTACCCATATTGGTAACTGTTTTTCTACACTTCGAAATCCGATTTTTTTATTTTTATTCGTAAAGTAGCGTTTGCGATGGGGACGATTTTTAATCTGTTCACCGTCCAAACTGCGACGCGACAAACTGATTTTTTGAGAGTATTCGTCAATGTCGATAATCTGCACGCGAACCTTGTCGCCGACTTTGACAACCTCATTGATATTTTTGGTATAGCCGGATTGGATCTCGGATACATGAATCAATCCCTGAGTTCGCTCGTCCAACGCTACAAAAGCGCCGTATGGCTGGATACCTGTTACGGTCCCTTGAATGATCTGGCCGATTTTATAAGTCATTTTATTCCCTCTCTTCTACTTTTTTCATTATACTGTAAGTGTTGAAAAAAAAGAAGTTCGTTTCATTTGCAGGCGAACTTATACAAGAGCTTACAGGAGGCGCAGACGATGACAAATTTTGATCGGCAGTATTCCCGCGTGGGGACAGATAGCGTGAAATGGGACAGTATCCGTGAAACCTACCAGAAAGACGACTTGATTCCACTTTGGGTCGCAGACATGGATTTCATGGCACCCCAGCCCGTGATTGAGGCACTGAAAGAGTATACAGTGGCCGGCATCTTTGGTTATAGTATTTTTCCTGAGTCTCTTTACGAAGCAGTCATCACCTGGGAAGCTGAACGTTACAACTATTCATTAAAGAAGGAAGATATTCTCTTTTCTCCCGGTGTCGTACCTAGTATCGGCGTGGCGATTCAAGCTTACACTGCTCCCGGTGACACCGTGCTAATTCATGATCCGGTGTATCATCCTTTTGCTAATATGATCAAAGCCAACGGACGAATCGTCTCTGCTTCTCCGCTAGTAGAAAGAAACGATCACTTTGAAATGGATTTGGCAGATATGGAAGCACGCATCGTTGCTGAAAATATTAAACTCTTCATCCTCTGTAACCCCCACAATCCTGGTGGTCGTGTCTGGGACAAAGAGGAATTACTGGCAGTTGGCAAACTCTGCCAAAAATATGGCGTTACTGTGATTGCCGATGAAATTCATCAAGATTTGGTCTTTGCTCCTCGTCAGCATATCTCCTTTCAGACGGTAGCCTCAGATTTTGCTGATTTTTCTATCATCTTGACCGCCGCAACCAAGACCTTCAACTTGGCAGGAATCAAAAATTCAATGGTGTATATCAAAGACAAAAAATTACGTCGTGCCTTTAAAGAGGTGCAGGAAATGACGGAGCAAGCGACAATTTCCACCTTTGGCCTGATTGGTACTGAAGCTGCCTACCGTCATGGAGGCTCGTGGCTAACAGAGCTCTTGTCTTACTTGTCGGAAAATAGTCGTTTTACCCAAGAATTTTTAGCCGAGCATCTCCCTCAAGTAAAAATGATGCCTCCTGAAGGAACCTACTTGGCTTGGTTAGACTTTTCAGAATTTGGCTTAACCGATGCTGCTCTGCAAAAACGGCTGGTGAAAGACGCCGGCGTCGTTTTGAATGCCGGAACACTCTTTGGCAAGCAAGGTAGCGGTCACATGCGTCTGAATCTGGCCTGTCCGAAAAAAACATTGGTAGCTGGCTTGCAACGAATCGCAGCCGTCTTCGGTTGATTGCTGATTTTACTTTCCAAAAATTGATTCAAAAAACATTGCTCCGTATCGGGGCAGTGTTTTTTATTTGTAGATATTTCGGGTAATAATTAAGTAAGCACTGGAAACTTTACAAGCACCTGCTAACCTGTCGTAATTTTATCAAATAAATTAATATTATTAGGGAATTATTGATATAATTGAATTGTAATCATTAAACATCAAAAGCAACTTCAACTAGAGAAGGGAAGTCAACTCTTACAGACTTGATGGCTATTGAGTATTTTGTCTGATGCTGGTTGTTGCCTGTACGAGGCTTTTTGCAGGATCCATTAGGCGCGTAGGAGTTGTTGTAACAATTAGATTGCCAATCTATTACACCAAACACCCTGTTTCATTATTTTAAAAAAGGTGGTTGTTTCATGAAATCTATACAAGCATGGCTCTTTCGTCTCGCCTTATATACAGCGGGTATCTTTATCCTGGCCTTAGGTACCGTTCTTTTTACCTGTTGTCGTCTAGGTACCAGCGCTTTAGTCTCCGTCCCTTTTATTACCGCCGACATCACAGGATTGACGTTGGGAACAGCCACCACACTGGTCTTTGGTGTCATGGTCATCTTGCAACTGTTTTTACAGCGAAAACTCACACTCAAAACGTTGCTACAGCTCCCGTTCTCCTTTGTTTTTGGCAGTATCGTTGATTTTTACACTCTCGGCTTGGGTTTGGCCCAATTTCAACCAGAATCTCTGCTGTTTCGCATCCTAGTACTTTTTTTAGCGACTGCTGCTACCGCTACTGGTGCTTTTTTTATGCTGCAAGGCAATTTCATCATGAATGCACCAGATGGCGTCGTCGCTTTGTTAAGCTTGCAGACTGGCAAAACTTTTGGACAGATGAAACTCCGGTTCGACTTGGTCATGATCCTGACGGCCACCCTCCTCGGATTGCTCTTTTTGGGGCGACCAGAAGGAATTGGCATTGGAACATTGTTTGCTGCATTGACTGTCGGACGGGGCATTCGACTTTGGGAAACAACTTTTTTCAAAACAGCGCCCACAGCATCTGGTGACTGTTCCGCGACTATTGCAACAGAAGAGTTCGATCCTGAGCTTTAACCATTTTTTCTTAACTTATTGATAGATAAAAGGTTGCTGATTCCTTTACTCTTTTTACCAAGTTTCTGCAGCAAATGAAAAAGCTGGCTAAGAGCGTCCTTCTGCTCTTAGCCAACTTTTTTTAGTGCACTTGTTCATTAAACAACGCCAGTACTTGTTGAATTTCTTTGTCCCAAAACTTCCAATTATGGTTACCAGGAGCTTCACTGTACTGATAGTTTTGGAATTCTTCTGTAAAATGAGTTTGAAATTTACGATTTATATCTAGTAAAAAATCCTCCGTACCACAGGATTGATAGAGGACTAGTTTCGCAACGGCTGAATTATGATGACGGATTATTTTGTTCAAATCATCTGGCCCCCCTGCCAACTTTTGCAAAGGTCCAAAGATTCGCGTAAATCTTTCATCACGACTGGGGTCATTTTGCCAAAGGGACACGACATCCAGTGCACCAGATAGTGAGGCTGCCCCACAAAAACGCTCTGGATAGGTAAATGCCCATTTGAAAGCCCCATATCCTCCCATCGATAGACCCGCTACAAACCGCTCCTCCGGCTTTTCTGAAATTGGAAACCACTGCTGAATAAAAGCTGGTAGTTCTGCTGTCAAAAAATCGAAATAGCGCTCGCCATCGTGCATGTTGGTATAATAGCTCAATTCTACTTGTGGCATGACAATGACAAAAGGATAATCAGCAGCATAACGCGCCAAAGAAGTATTATCCAACCACGCATTGCAATCATCCGACCAGCCGTGGAGTAAATATAAAACTGGGTAAGACGATCGCTTCATCTCGGGCAGAAAAATATTGCAAGCTGTTGTTTTTCCCAGCACTTCCGAGCGAAATGTTATCCGACTGATACTCATCAAAAAGCCCCCTCAACTCACTAGTTTGCTACTATATAATACATGGTAATACTGTAGCTATGTAGCGGAGCAGTTTTTCGCTGCTCCAATAAAATAAACAATCCTATGCTAAAGTGTTTCTTACAAAACGTATTGAAATAGGTTTTCATTGATTGCTCTATGTCCATCCCTACCCATCTCAATTCTCAAGAAAATGAATCTCCGGCCACAAAGGTGGTGTAAATTACTTCATCTTCTGTGGACTCGCCTTTGATCAGCTGCATCAGTTTTTCAGCAGCCACCATACCCCATCGATGTTTCGAATAAGAAATCGTGGCTAAGCGTGGGTCCATAAAAGTGCCCAGCTCAATATTGTCAAAACCAATCAGACGAATTTCTCGGCCAATCTTTTCTGGACGATCTGAAAAGTACTTATAGATCCCCACTGCCATTTCATCGTTAAAACTGAAAATATCGACGGGAAAATCTGGGTTTTTAGCCATGATAGTTTCCGCTGCTCGGTATCCGGAAGGTTCCGTAAATTCTCCAGGAATCACTTCATAATCTATGCCAAAGCGTTCCAATTCTTTAATACTCGTCTTGTATCGCTCTTGACTGTCGTAGCCATCAGCCCCTGTCACTAAAAAGACTTTCTGAGAACCGGATTCTGCCAATTTGCTGATTGCCAAGGTGGAACCACCTTTATTGTCCAACAATACTTTACAGACAGATTTGCGATCGATTTCTCGGTCCAACACAACTAGTGGATGACCTCGATCTGCTAAAAGATTGATTTCCTCTGTTTTAAACGTCCAATCTAGAATAATCGCGCCGTCTACCATCCTCTCGGGAATAAATAGATGAGAGCGTTGACCGCTACAAACAATCATTTCATAATCGAAAGTAGCGAGTCCCCGTTTGATCCCATCCAACAGCTCCCCATAGAAACTGCCGCCATAATCAGCTAGATAAACGCCTACGATATTGGTCTGTTGTTTCTTCAAAGTGCGGGCCGCCATGTTGGGAACAT
Source organism: Enterococcus infantis (assembly GCF_049166715.1). Taxonomy (NCBI): domain Bacteria; kingdom Bacillati; phylum Bacillota; class Bacilli; order Lactobacillales; family Enterococcaceae; genus Enterococcus; species Enterococcus infantis. The sequence continues at coordinate 5,778 of NZ_JBMHFB010000001.1, forward strand.
AGTTCATCTCGCGAGCGATATCCTGAATTCTTTTTCTAGTCTGCTCGGTTACTTTCGGACTGCCATTCAACGCATAGGATACCGTTGAGATGGAGACACCGGCAGCTTTTGCGATATCTTTGATTCCCACCATGGGTTCCACTCTCCTCAAATCATGATTTGTTTCATCAGATACAAATGACAAGTTCGTCATCATCTTTCAACTGCGCCGCCAATACTTCTTTAGCAACGGCCATCCCACCAACACGGTAAGGATTTTCCAGTAATGTTACCGGCAACTCATTTCCATTCAAGAGTACAGTTCGTTTTTCACCCGTCAGTTCAAAACGAATCGTTACTCTTTTACCTGCCAAATGGTAATTCATCGTCAATTGATCCAATTCTTTTGGTAATACCGGGTCAAAGATATAGTGCACCTGATCGAAACGAATTCCCAAAACATTGCTCAACAACTGGTTCAAATAGATCCCTGGACCGCTGGAATAAATCCGCCAACCGCCTTTCACGTTAACGCTGCCATCTCTAAGTTTATCAAAGTTTTCCTGTGCTTCATACCTCGTTTTGAAATCCCCATCGGAACTGGAGAAATAAACATTCGACTGTCTCAGAGAAGCATTGGTCACTTGTTTTTGCAGCCCAATAGGATTGATTGTCTGCAGCGCTTTCCAGGTTTCTTGCTTCTTACCTAATTTAGCCATCGCCTCAGTAAAGCGGATGTGGGCATGGACGTATTGCAGGCCGATTTCTCGACCAAAATTGGCTGCTTGTTCCGCCCGTTTGAAATAGGTGCTGACTCCACCTTTGTAGCGGGCCGGGCGATTCATCAAGCGTACACCATCGGGAAATTGCAGCTGTTCTTTAATCACAGCTAAATGCTGCTCCGCTTGTTGCGGTGTCAACAGTTCCGCAATCATACTACGAGTCATGGGCAACAGTCGATAGTTGATGCCCGTTTTTTTGTCAGTTGGGTGGATAATAAATTCAAAGTGGTCCCCGTCTTGCAAAACAAAACCGGGTAAAATCTCATCTGAAAGAATATAACGCTCATAATCTTCTTTAATATGGGCGGCCAATGTCTTCAAATGAGCTGCATAAGAACTGTCAGCAGCTTCTAAGACCGAGGCAAGTTTAGTAATTACTTGACAGGTTAAAGCCACTGTCCAACTAGAAGCCATTTGTTTTTTTAGTCGTGCATCGTTTGGTTGCAATGTGTCATCCCAATCCCCATCACCATAACAAGAAAGATACGTTCCCGGAAGAAAGTGATTTTCAATGTAAGCAACTTCTTTTTTCACATGATCTAATAAGGAATACTGCTCCAGTGTTTTGGCAAAGGTACTGCGTTCTGTATAAGGAATCTGCTTTTGCAAAATACTCAAATCCCCCGTATGTTCCAAGTAATCGGCCACTACTTTCATTGGCCAGACAATCACATCCCCGTGACTTTCATCTGCTTTTTGCTTTTCATACCGATCGAACATAAACCATTGTGGCCAATTTCCGTCATCGGCAAACTGATTCGCAAACAATTTTCCAATAATGTCCGCGACAATCTCCGGGCGATCCAAGGCCAAAAAGAATTCTGTCGGGCCTTGGGAAACATCTCGCGTTCCCCAAGCTGCACCGCCGTATTGTTCCAAGCCATGCGGGGATAAATAGTGCACCAACATATTGTGAGTGTACCAGCGGGATAATGTATTGAAACTAGCCACTTCTTCTGAAGGATGTGCTAAGTGAAAACCTTGCAACAGCTCATCGATAAATTTCCGGTAACAAGCTTTCTCGTAGGCAGCCGTTGTCGGTTTTTCAACAAAGGACGCACCAGTTAATGTTCCTTGAATAGTCATTGACACCTGATCAGTTTTCTCAAATAAAAGGCCAATCAGCTCGCTGTCTGCTTCTGAAACTCCTAAAATACTTTCATTTGTTCGTGTAAAGGCTGGCGCGGCTTTCAAATAATAGGTCAGCTCTGGATAGGTTTCGTGGATTACCGAATCGCTGGTAGCCGTGATTGTCAACAACTGATCTTGCTGCTGCAGATCATAATGCCCTTGTTCATCACCAGACATCAGCAAATGATTGGTGACCAAAATATCGTAAGTCTTTTGACGTTTGCTGGTAAAGGTAGTTCGAATTTCGCGACCATCTGCGACTGTATAGGTTTCGATTTTCAAAAGATCGTCTTGGTATTTGTAATACCAAACAGCGGAATTCAAGCCCATTTCAAACAGCGAGGCCAGACCTAAAAGACGCCAGCTGCCAGCTTCTTTCAAATAGATTCGTTGACCGGAATGCGTCATAGCATTCAGCGCATTGCGACTGTTACTCAATAATTTATTCGAGCTGGTATTTCCCAAGACAATTTGCGAATTGAACAATCCCTGCATATAAACCGTAGTACTCATCAACGGCCGATCAACAGTAAGGTCCATACCACTCAACAAAATATGTCCATGAGATCGTTCCATCTGTAGTTCTTTTTCTTGAAGCACCACATGATGATGCTCTGGTGTAAAGAATGCTAGTCGTTTTCCCGCTTGTTCTTCGGTAAACAGTCGTTCTGGAAACAGAGCATTTACCTCTGCTTCAGTCATCACGTCACCGGCTAGAACCGCCCCTCGTTTCGTCTGCTTTTCACTAACAATATTGCCCGCCAAATCTTCTTTAGAAAATGCTGGTATCTCTTCAAGGGAATTCTTTACATTAGCAATAGGGAGCAATGGTTCGGTAACGGCCTGTGGGTGATCTGCTGTAAAGCTGCCGTAAAAGACGAATGTGCTTGGCTCTTGCAGCACAAACTGCTCCGATTGCAAGGCAATATAAGCAAATTCATATTGATAGACTTCATTTGCTAGCTCTTCTTGCACTAACGCTTTAGGGATGCCTGTACGGACATATTCTTTTCCAAAAAATTGATAGCCGTCAGTTGCAAACGCTTTTACACTACCCAATGCCCCTAGCTGAACAGCTGGAAAACGTCCATCTTGTGGTTGGTTCTGTCTGGAAACAAGTAGTGGACCTTGCGCTGTGTCCACTACTTTGTGGTCAATGTATTGAGAAACGTACGCCTCGTTGGATTGAACGGCCCCTTTTGCGGCATTCCCGAGGTCTTGTCCGCAGATCAGATCTGCCGTTTCGCCATTTCCTTGTAAGAAAACCTGCCAAAACCAACAGTTTTCCTTTCCTAAAACAAAACGAACTTGGTAATTGACCTGCTGAAAGCTGCCATCCCACAGCAAAGCATTATCTGTTACCGTCAGATAACTAGCAGAATTGGACCCTATTAACGGTGTACTTTTGATGCCATCAGTGGTGTATAGACGAAGCCAAATTTGATTCAGACTGCCGTCTAATGGGTTACCGTTTAGTTGATTGATCATGATGCCATCAGCCGACAACTCATAAAGGTCACCGGTAGTTAGAAAATCAGCCGTTAGTCGGCCGTTGTGCAAGTTGATCATTGTCATGAATTTTTTCACTCGTTTCCTATTTAGTCAAGATGATTTCAGTGGCCAACAGGTCGCGACTATTGCCGCCCACCATTACCGTAAATCTGCCGGGGTCACTGGTCTTTTGTTGATTACTATGAACGTATTGCAGCAATTCATCTTTAATAACAAATTCTGCCTGGCGACTTTCACCGGCTGGAACCGCCAACTTTTGAAATCCTTTCAGCTCTTTCACTGGTCGAACGACTTCGCCTACCAGATCTCGGAGATACAGTTGGACGGTTTCAATACCGTCTACGTCAGAGTCATTGTGAACCGTGACTGTAACCTGAATCGACTCATCTACAGTCATGGTTTTATGATCCACCGTTAGCTCCGAGTAGACAAAGTGACTGTAACTTAATCCGAAACCAAAAGGATATTTCGCGTAATTACTGCCGTCTAAATATTTGGAAACATATTTTTCCTCTGGTGCCGATTCATATGGGCGCCCGGTATTGTCCGGATTGTAATAAACGGGCACCTGACCTACAGATTCCGGGAATGACATGGATAAACGACCAGTGGGATTTACGCTACCTTCTAAAACATTTCGCAGGGCATTGCCGGCTTCTGTACCGGGAAACCAAGCTTCTACAATCCCTTTAGCCGCATCCAGCTCACGTAAATCCAGAGGTCTTCCGTTATACAAGGTCACGATTACATTGCTATTGACAGCAATTATTGCTCGGAACAAGTCCAACTGCGCTTGAGGCAGCCGGATATCTGTTACGCTGGCTGCTTCTCCGCTCATCCAGTCGCTTTCCCCCAAAGCAACAATCACCTTATCCGCTTTTTTTGCCAACGAAACAGCTTCTGTGATGGCTTTTTCGGAAGGATCAAAATAGTCGAACAACGCGGTGCCTAACAGCACATTTTTCCGACCTGCAAAAGCTTCTGCCAATGAAACAGCTTCATCTTTTTTCCCTTGCCAGGACCAAGCGCCCAATACATCTTTGGAGTAAACGCCAGGGCCTACCAAGGCAATTTTTTCATTTGGTTGTAACGGCAGTACATTGTCATTTTTCAATAGAACGATTGCTTTTTCAGCAATCTCGCGGGCCGCCTGTCGATGTTCTTCACAAAGAATAACGGTGGCTTCGGCTGTTTCATCGGCTCCTCGATAGGGATTTTCAAAGAGACCCAGATCATTTTTAAGCTCTAAAATTCGCAGCGCCGCTTCATCAATTAACGCTGCATCAATGCGCCCCTCATCAATCAACTCTTCCAAATAGCGACTGTAACAAGAAGTCATCATCTCGATATCAACACCGGCTGTGATAGCTAATGCGGCTGCTTCTTTTTCATTTTCAGCTACCCCATGAGGAATCAGCTCCTGGATTGCCCCCCAATCGGAAATTACCACACCGTTAAAGCCAAAATCGTCTCGCAAAACGTTACGGAACAACCATTTATTTCCAGTCGCGGGAATGCCATCTACGGTATTAAAGGAAGTCATTACCAATTTTGCTCCCGCCGCCAGTGCCGCTTGATAGCCTGGCAGATACATTTCTCGTAACTGACGTTCAGACATGTTGACGGTATTGTAATCCCGTCCGCCAATCGCTCCGCCGTATGCTGCAAAATGCTTCACACACGCGGCAACTCGCTGAAAATCATGGGTCAAGTCTGCTCCTTGATACCCTTTCACAAAAGCTTCAGCAAAGCGACTATTCAAAAATGGATCTTCCCCTGTTGATTCCATCACTCGGCCCCAGCGAGGATCACGCACCAAATCCACCATTGGCGAAAAAGTCACATGTAATCCCGATACCGCTGCTTCTTTGGCTGAGATTCGCGCCATTTCTTCTGCTGCCTTTAAATCCCAAGTAGCTCCCAGAGCCAACGGAATTGGAAAAATCGTACGGAAGCCGTGAATAATATCTGCCATGAGCAGCGTTGGGATATGCAGACGATTGTTGGCCATGTAGGCTTTTTGAACGCGGATTGCTTCTTTAGCACCAGAGATACCCAATGTTGAGCCGGCATTGTTGATATTTTCTTCTGATAATCCCAGATCACTCATGGGTCCCGTCTTCTCTTCTGCTTTTTCAGAATAGAACGCTGCCATCAACTGCAAAAGCTGATCGATTTTTTCTTGTCGTGTCATTTGTGACAAAAGTTCATTTAATTGTGTCTTTTCCATGTTTTTTCACCTATTCATTTAGTTTGACGGTCATTGCTAGCGGAAAGTGATCAGAAGCAAAGCGTCGATCACAGGCATCCGTTAAGACAGCCGTTTTATTTACAGTAAAACCTTTGAGATAGAGATAGTCGATTTCCTCAAGCTGGGACCAAGGACGCTGATAGTCAAAATCTTGGAAGGTGCCGTCGGGTCCATAGTGAGACTGCTCACTGAGGGTTTTCCCATTATCGAAATGCTGTGCCACCAAATGATGGACATTTTCTTCAGGCAAAGCATTGAAATCTCCTAACAATACCGTGGGTAGCTCAGCAATCTTCTCTGCTAATTGCTGCAGTATTACCTGCATTCCACTTCGCCGAGCTGCCTCAGAGACATGATCAAGATGCGTATCAATCACTAAAAAGGACCGATCGCTGGCAATTTCTTTAAAGATGCCCCACAAACAGATTCGGGGACAACCGGCTTCAGGGTGAATGCTGGGTCGATCAGGCGTATCAGACAACCAGAAAAAACCGTTATCTTCTAACCGGAACCGCGTTTTTTTGTAGAGAATCGCCAACCCCTCCCCTTGACCATCGCCATCTCTTTCGGCGGCCAAGCAATAATAGTCAGTCAACGTTTTCAAATCTGCCACTTGATTGGGTCTGACTTCTTGAATCCCTACCAAGTCCCAATTATGATATGTCAGCAGGTCCAATACATAACGACTCCGGAAGGGCCACTGCCACGTTTCATCAAACTCTGTATCCACACGGACATTATAAGTTGCAATCTGCATCTTTGTTCAACTCCTCTGTCAGCTGTTTCATTAGTGAAATTTCGCGGGCTAATTGCCGACTTCCGCCACCTTCATGTCCTTTGCCCCAATAGACCGTCAAACTTTTAGGTGCTGCTAAGCGACGATAAGTCACCAGAAAGTCTTTCATGGGACAAGTGGTATCAGCACTAGCAGCAGAAGTAAACACCGGGTTCGCAATTCTTTTTGCGTAATACTTGGTATCAAATACAGCCAGTGTCGCCAGCACATGTTGTTCATCTTCCGGATGCAACAACAAATAGTCGGCAATCGCCCCATAAGAACCGGTTTTTTCATGGACTCGTCGGGAAATATTCGAGTGGCTTGGGACATTTGCCAAGGTTGCGCGAATCTTTTTCCGGCAAATACCATTTAAAAGCAGAGCCAAACCGCCACCTTGAGAGTTACCATGTAAAAAGATCTGGTCATTGTCTAATTCAGGAATTGCGTCAATAACTGAAAACAAACGCATCTGATCAGCTACCAACCGCCGCATATAGCTGTCCTCAGGCGTCAGCAGTCCTCGTACCATGGGTGACTCCCCGTTAGTAGTTAAATAAGGAGCTGTATCAAGAGTTTGTCCCCCTTGTCCGCGATTATCGATTACTAAACAGCCGCAACCAATCTGTGGCCAGTGAGCAAATTCTTCCGCATTTTGAATATGTGTCATATAGCCAAGGATATCCACGACCACTGGTACCTTACCGTGAGTTATTTCCGGTAACAGCAGCAAGCCATGGATTTTTTCACCCTGCAGGCTTTTGAAACTGATCGAAAAACATTTGATTTTAGGTTGTGTTATCACTTTTGGAGAAAGCTCCAGTTCTAGTGGAATGGCAGCCAACTGAGCAGCCGTTTCGTCCCAAAAGCGTTCTTTTTCCAGTTCATTCATTTGTTTTATCCACCAATACTTTATTGAAAAAAAGCAGCTGTAGCCAAATCGTTACTGCAAAACCAACAATAACGTAAAGCATCAGATTAACTTTGATCAAAACAGCAGCCACCATTACCGGAAGCGCCAAGAGAATAATCCCATGTGCTGTGCTGGCCAACAAGACATAGGATGATTCCCGAAGTGCGGACTTAAAAGGTAATGGCAACACACTGTAAACGACTGTCAACACTGCCAAAAACAAAAGCGTCAACGCAGCTATCACTACAGCCAAAAAACCTAGTGAAGTCGATACTCCCATTAAGAGATAAATAATTCCTGCCAAAACAGCAGCCATCGATAAAAGTGTTGCTACGAGTATTGTTCCTCGTTTTAAATTAGCAGCTAACAGACGATAGTAATCTCTAAAGACTGAGTTTCCCTGCTCTTTTAGAAGGCGATCTACACTTTGATACAAGGCAATTAAGGACGGCCCCGTCAACACCAACGTCCAAGCGGTGGTAAGAAATAATAAGTTTAAGATGATGAGATTGGCAGCAAAGGTGAATGTCCGGTAGTACCAGCCATCAAAGGAAAATAGTTTTTCGATCATAATAAGTAGAAGAAGGGCAGCGTGCGGAGGCCACCCTTCTCTTGTCTCCTCTCTGTGACTTATTGGAGTTTTTCGCGGTTTTCAGCCATTTTTTCGGATTTTATCTTCTTGATTTCGTCCCATTTGTTGTTATCCAAGAACTTCTTAAATTCGTCCAAAGTACTGGTAAAGCTGTTTTCGTCTTTGGCACGGATCATTGAAATCACGCTAGCGTTCAACTTGGTTTCAATAGCCTCGTTGGAACGAGCTTCTGGGGTTCCTAAATCCGGATTGATGTTTTCAATCACGAAATGCGGTACAAGCTTACCTTTGCCCCATGCTTGCATCTGAGTCAAAGCAGATTCGGTAGTGACTTTCAACGCGTTGACCCGGTCGTTGTTGAAGTAGTTGAAACGACTGATACCATATTTTTGGTTATAGGCATCATTATCCGTTTTTTCCATTTCTTTAACTTCCGGTAGATAATCAATCTTGCCTTCTTTGTTGTATTCGTAAGTTACGCCTTCAACACCGTATTTGGTCAAGATTTGCCCTGGTTCATCAATCAAATAAGTGAACAGCTCCGTTACTTTGGCTGGATCTTTAGCGTCTTTGGTAATGTAATTGCTCAACCAACCGGAAATCCCTGTTTGATTCATCGTGGGCTTGCGATCAGAAGTACTTTCTGGACCATCAATAGCAATATATTTCGTGCCAGAATTTTTAGTGAACTCCGTAAAGTTGCCCCCTTGACCACTCGTACCGGCTACCAAAATTGTTGCGTATTGTCCTTGTTTAACTTTTTCATCATAGGTAGGGCCATCATCAGTGAAGCTATCGTCAGAGATATTGCCATCCCGATACACCTGATTCAAAGTTTGCAACCAGTTGACATACTCTTCATCCAAGTTGCGATCATAAAAATTACCATCGGCATCTTCTAAAGGGACACCCAAAAAGTCTTGCAACTTATCAGTGAAAGGACCCGCACCATCCCCTACGGTAGTAAAGCCCATCGGTGTCAGATCAGGAAATTTCGCTTTGATATCTTGCATAACTTTCACGAAGTCCGCTGGTTTAGAAACGTCTGGCTTGCCCAGAGCTTCATAAACATCTTCACGGATTACAAAGTTGTCATTTACTGGAATATTGCCACTTTCATAATCTGCAGCAGTGTTGGAGTAGTTTGGGTAGCCATAAGTCTTGCCATTGTCCAGCGAGTACCATTTGAATGTATCCTCATTGACTGCTTTCATAAGATAAGGATCATATTTTTTGGCCAGATCATTCAATGAATAAGCCCAACTATCGGCCTTCAAAGCTGCTTGCCCCGTCTTACTGGTGAGGGTTACGATATCCGGAAGGTCACCGCCAGATATCATCGCGTTCAGCTTAGAGTCATCACCGGAAATAAATTCGATGTCGATATTAAGATCCTTTTTGATCTGGGCAGTAGTGACATCTTTGCCAAAAGGCAGTGCCGTCCAATCGGAATTAATGTACCAACGAATCTTTGTTGTTTCTTCTTTCTTGTCCAATTTCCAAGCTGGTGTATTTTCATCCAACTCGTAACGGTCCTTGATGGAAAAATCCGCGGCTTGATCTTTGTCGCCGCCGTTTCCGCAGGCAGCCAAACCAAGGACTGCTGCTGCCAACAATGTGCCTGTCAGTAATTTTTTCATTTCTTTGACCTCTTTCTTTTTAGTGTTGAAACAGCGCTTTTAGATCGCCGGCGCGCTTTCGGCGGTCCTACGCCGCAAAAACCAAAGTTATTCTTTCACAGCTCCTGCCATCATACCGCCGATAAAATGCTTTTGCAGCAGCGGATAAATGACAAGTATCGGAACTGTTGTAATCACGATAGTGGCTAATTGTACCCCACGAGTCGTCGCTTGAACGACCACATCGGTACTCCCACTTTCCGTCATGGTACTCAGATTGGATTGCACGATGATCTCGTAAATCTTCATCTGCAATGGGTAAAGGGATTCTTTGGTGATATATAATTTGGTGGTCATAAAGTCGTTCCACTGACCAACACCATTGAATAGGATGATTGTCGCTAACGCCGGTTTAGTCAAGGGCAAAAAAATCTTGGAAAAAATCGTGAACTCTGAAGCTCCGTCAATTTTTGCCGACTCTTCAAGTGACGGTGGAATTTCGCGGAAGAAGTTCATCAAAATCACGGTATCATAATAAGAAAACAATGCCGGAATGATGTAAACCCAAAAGGTGTCTAATAAACCCAGCGATTTAATCAGCAAATACGTAGGAATCATCCCACCACCAAAGTACATGGTAATCACTCCAAGAGTCGTATAAAAACTACGGCCAATCAGATGGGATTTACTCAATCCATAGGCTACTATTGAACAAAACAAGGTATGTGTCAGTGCACCAATCACAGTCTTTAAGACTGAAATTCCAAACGCTTGGGGAATACTGGCATCCGAAAAAACTTTTTTGTAGTTTTCAAGCGTAAAGTTCTTTGGCCAGAGGACTAAGCCATTTTGCCCTAAGCCAGAATTGGCAGAAAAAGAAGATACTAAAATGTTCCAGATTGGCACGATGATCAGAAGTGAGAATAAGATCAAGATCAGCGTGTTAAAAAAGTAGAACCATTTATTTTCTTGTGAATGTCGTTTGATCATTTCGTCACCTCCTATAAAATAACCGATTTACCATTATTTAGATTACGGGTCACTCGGTCAGTAATCACCAGCAAAATAACTGATATCACGGAAATACCTAAACCAACTGCAGTTGCATAGGAGAAGTCCCCCTGTGCCAACCCCATGCGATAAACAAATGAATTGATAACTTCAGATTTGCTTTGGTTTTGAGAATTCATCAAAACCAATGTTTGATCCAAATTAGAACCTAGTATCCCGCTGACATTTAAGATCAGATTCAGTGAAATAATTGGCGTTAACAATGGCAAGGTGATTTTTCGGATCTGCATCAGTTTGGTTGCGCCATCGATACGGGCTGCTTCATAAAATGTCGGATCGATACGAGACATCCCAGCTAGATAAAGGATTGTCCCCCAACCGACTTCTTTCCACAAATCAGATAAAACAGCAATCCACCAATACTTATCCGGATCCAAGAGATGATTGACACCCTTATCCATCACACCCAGTGAAATCAACACTTGATTTAAAAAACCGTTAGAGGACAGCCAGGAAATCAACATGCCGCCTAATACAATCCACGAAAAGAAATGGGGAATGTAAGAAACAGTCTGAATGAATTTTTTCAAGCGACCATCCTTCATTTCAAAAATCATGATTGCCAGTACAATCGGGATCATAAAACCCAGCCCCAATTTCAACAAGCTGATGCCCAATGTGTTTCGAACAGCTTCCCAAAAGAAAGCGTCTTCCATGATGATTTTAAAATTGTTCAATCCTACCCACGGTGCCGAAGTGATGGTATCCACAATCGTATAATTCTTAAAAGCGATAATAATTCCGTAGATTGGAATGTAGTTAAACACGATCATAAATGCGACACCCGGTAAAACCATCCAGTGCAGTTGTCGCTGCTTCCAAATCTCAGATAATTTCTTCATATGCTGTTCCTCTCCTACTGTTCACTTTAATTAGCAGACTCCCTTCAAGCTTTCGGTGAAACGTTTCTATAAGCGAGTATAATTCTCGCCGCCAGAAAATGCAACCCCTTTCAGATAAATTTTTTTAGAAAATGAAAAACCGGCTTAAGAAAGCCTATATAAAGGTATTTACGATAGTTCAATTCTGATTTTTTTACTTTTAAATGCAGAAAAAAGTACTACCTGTAAGAAAGGGTAGTACCGCTTTTCTATAGAAACGTTTTTATTTAAACGTTTTCACGAAGCCTTTTTAGTTGAGTCTTTCAATCAGCTTTCGCAAATTCAATAAACCAGCCCTCACTTTCGACAAAAACAGGTCCCCTTCTACTGCGTTTATTACACAGCTTCAGGAGTCTCCTGTTTTTCAATCGCTTAGGCTAATTTCAAATTGTTCTCACTTAAAACGTGAGCAGACAATCAGATTCTGAAAAGACTGCTGCACTAACTTTCGCAGCTTGCGGGTCATTGATCATCCTGTTTCTTAAATAGCAGTTTACTTCTAAGTTAGCGCTGCTTCCTTAGAAAAAAATCATTGCCGCTAGTGTCACTTTCTTTTCAGTTGTTACGGTAAGACTAAACTCTTCTTCCAGAAATCAGCTGCTGTTCCTTGCTCCATCCCCATAATGAACTTTTCCCGCACATCAGGATAGGTCTCAGCTATTGTAGCAACAAAACGCTTGATTTCTTCTCGTTTAGTCTGTTTGTCCACCGGGCAGGGATTGAAGATTACCGGCAGTTTTTCTCGGTTTACATAGCGGATGATCTCTTGTTCTTCAATATAAATCAAAGGACGAATCAAGGTCACCCCGGTTTTGCTCAAATAGCTAACCGGTTCAAAACTATTCAGTTGCCCATGAAATAAGAAATTCATAAAATAGGTTTCCACAGCATCATCTAGGTGATGGCCCAGCGCTACTTTATTGCAGCCCAGTTCTTTGGCACGGGTATACAGTGTCCCTCTTCGCAATTTGGCGCAAAGGGAACAGGGGGAACGTTCTTCCCGAATTTCAAAGACGACTTTGGCGATATTGGTAGGTACAACTTCCAGTTCATAGCCGAGTTTTTCCACAAAATCTTGCATTGGTTGCAGTTCGACGCCGGCAAAGCCCATGTCCAAAGTAATCGGTTGAATCTCAAAGTCAAACCCCAGACGTTGTTGCCGTCGAATCGTATCCAACAGATACAAGAGTGTGGTGCTATCCTTGCCACCGGACATCCCAATAGCTACTTTATCTTTCGGTCGAATCATATCGTGCTTCAAGATGGCCCGCCGCATAGGGTTGAAATACCGCTGATTGTCCTTTTTTACAAAACTCATCGTTAAACTCCTCAACTAATCTAGTTATTCTTTTACAGCTATCAGAAAACGTTGTGTAAAAATGGTTTTCTCACTATTATGTAGTCGATTGCGAAAAACTGCTCATCGCAACCGCTAAACTTTATTACTCTTTAAAGAACGTTGTTTTCAAACTGTATTGCTTACCCGCCAGCACATCATATTGAATCAATTGGTAATCTTTGTACCGTGCGGCTGTCTCCTTGTCAAACGCTGCTGTTTTTCCCCATTGCCCATCTTGCAGATACATTCCTTTTTCAAAAGCTGGTAATTGTTGTTGCAAATCGAGCAGCAGCTGATAAAAGCCGCTGACCTGCTGACCTGCTTGTTGCAACAGCGTCGGAGCAAAGTAAAACGGACTAGACAAATGATCATTGCCCACGCTTTGAAGCTTGCCTTGACTATCTACCAGCAAGAATTCTGTTTCATGCAGCTGGGTGCCATCGTTGGCTTTTTGGATTTCATCTGAGTAAATTCCCGGCAGATGATCTCCCCAGAAAACGACCAACGTCCGGCGCGGCAGTTGTTCCAGTTTTGCGACAAAATTTTTCAATGCAGCGCTGGCATAGGCGACATCTTGCGCATAGTTGGCGATTGAAGAAAGATTGCCGTTTTCAGCTGTCACTTGGTAGGGAATGTTTTCGTATTTGCCACCATAAGGCATATGAGTTTGCATCGTCACCAGATGGACAAATTGGGGATTGTCTGCTGATTTCAAGCAATCCATGACTTCTTCATAGGCTGACTCATCAGAGATATAGGGATTATTTTCCAGTTTTTCGGTATGCTTCATCGTATCCTGATCCAAAAATTCATCAAAGCCTAGTACCTGATAAACGTCCTTGCGCTTATACATCGACGTGTCATAGGGATGAATTGCTGTCGTATCATACCCTTGGTCTTTCAACAAAGAAACCAAAGAAGGCAGCTGTTTTAGCTTAGGTACCAGCAAGGTGTAAGGAGTAGTCATTTGCGGATTGAACAATTCCATGGAAAAACCAGTTAAGGCTTCAAATTCGATATTGGCAGTACCGCCGCCATAGTTTTGTGACAGCATTTGACCACTATAGGTCTTGTCAGCAACTTCATAATAATCTTTCAACGGATCACCACTGATATCCACGCCTTTCAAGCGGTTAGGATCTGAAAAACTCTCGCTCATAACATAAACGATATTTGGCGCCGTTTTGTCATCTAATGGGCTGGCTGCTTTATTGGCGGCTGCCGCCTTTTTCTGGTAATCTGCTACTACTTCTTTAACAGCTGCTTCCGAGTAGCCAGCGGGTTCATCCATTGGCACTACTTTTAGATTGTACAAAAAGCCACCGACAAAACCGACATTGTAATAATTCATTTTTTGTGAGTAGGGAATCCATAATGCAGTATGATTGTAGCCTTTACGCAGCAGATTATTTTCATCATTGAAATTGCTGAAATAACCTAAGAGCAAGACACAGGCCAAAAACATCCCGCCACGGAAAAACTGCTGTTTGCGTGTCAGTTTCAAGCTGCGGATGAACATCCACACCACACCAGCCAAAGAAAGCAGAATCAAGACCAGCAACAGAATAAACAATGGGGTTCCCACCAAATCCTTCATCATTCCAAGATTGGTCACCATTTTTAAATCATCAGGATAAACCGGTTCCTGGCGATAGGTCATCTTCATGTAATCTGCAAAGCCTAAGATTCCGATGAACACACCATACACCACTGCTCCCATCCCGACAGAGCCAATCACCGAAGCAATCACCCCGTACAGTACCAAGAGTACCAGACACCCTAAGAAAAATTTCTGTTCGTGCCAGGAAAAAGCAAACTTCAATGCCAGATCCAGTGACAAATTATTTTGGCAAAACTGCAGATAGAGATTACTAAAAAGGATCAGAAAGAATACTCCACCCCCCTTTAAAAACCAGCGCAACTTGTTATGATTCTTCAACACATCTCGTCATTCCCAACCGTTAAATTTACCAACAAAATCACCAACCGACTTCACCACAAAGTGAATCCGTTAAAAAATCAGACACAAAAACTCAGAAAAAATCGTTATTTTCTCGTCAATAGCTTTTATTTTAGTCTGTTCCTTAGGCCTTGTAAAGCAGGCGGGAATAACCGAAAGCCCTTTTATGAAAAAAACAATTCCTGCAGCGAATCAATAGCCAAAAAAGCGAAGAAAAAACCGATTGCTTTCGGTTTTTTCCCCGCTTCAAAAATGCTTTTACTTTCCAATAAGTCACAGTCGGTCTTGTGTGTTTTAATGAACTGCCAAGTGAAACACTAGCCACAGCCAACAGCAGACCCGTCGATTCTTTTCAAATAAGAACCTTTTTGAAACTGCTCGTTGCTGCATTTGTTGCTGCATTTAGCGAAGCAAGTCCACCTGTGGCGCAGACATAAAATGCTGCACCATCTTTTCGGTAGTCAGTGGGACATCCCCAGCGATCGTATGGGCGAGCACAGCATTGGCACAAGCAAATGACACTGTTTCTGCCAATGTCTTTTCTTGCGCGATTCCCCACAGAATTCCTGCTGCAAACGCATCCCCAGCACCAATCCGGTCCAACACTTGTAACGAATAGGTCTGAGACGTACAGCTCTCAGCTTCTGTGTACAAGAGACCGGTAAGCAAGCTGCCCTTTTCATCATGCCCCCGTTTCGTTCCGGCAAACCAGCGAATCTGATAGGTTTTTAAAAAGGCTTGAATCAATTCTTCTGCTTCAGCCGTTGTAGCCGGCGTCTCTCCAAAGCCCAGCAGCTCCACCAAATCTCGCGTCGAGCCGAAGACTAGATCCACAAAAGGCAATATTGCCAAATAGCGCTGTTTCATCAATTCTCGTTGTCCGGCGCCATCGTTCAAGCTGGGGCGAAAATTGAAATCAAAACACACCAGTTTACCGGCTGCCGCTGCTGTTTCTGCTAACGCTTGTGCAGTAGCCGCCGTTTTTTCGGTCAAACTTAAAGAGATGCCGCAAATATGGATCAAATCCATCTCTGAAACAAAGGCTGACAGATCATAGTCCGTGGCAGCTGCCAAACTAAAGGCGCTATTGCGGCGGTTTTGATAAGTGACCTGTGTTGCCCGCGGACCATAACCTACTTCGGCAAAAAAGCTGCCCAGATGATCACCACTGTATCCAACATAATCTGTGGCAATTCCCAATTTTTTCAGATTGGCCGCTGCCGACTGTCCAAGTCGATTTGCCGGCAGTTTGGTCATTAAGCTGACCTCTTGCCCTAAATGACCAAGGTTACTCAGGAGATTTACGCCAGTACCGGTGAATTCCATCCGCAAATTATTGGTCTGTTCCAAAAGCAAGTATTCCGGCGGCGTCAAGCGCAGCATCACTTCTCCGAAAGCACCGATTTTCATGTTGTCCGACTCCTTATTTCAGCGTATTTTTCATCATCTGCAACAGCGCCTGCACGTCTTCGGTACGCGTGTCACCTGTGGCTTTGTCGATGATTGAGCTATAGACGTGAGGAATAATTTTTTTAACCCCTGCATCCACTGCAATCTGCAAAATTTCTTCAAAGTTCTCCAAGTCAATGCCGCCGGTAGGTTCCAAGTAGAAGTCATTTTCCCCACAAGCTTTGGCAACAGCTTGATATTCTTCTTTATGTGCCAAGCCTTTCATTGGGAAATATTTAATAGAACTACCTCCCATATCCTTCAAAAGTGCAATAGCTGTCTCGATAGGAACGATGGCTTCTGGCGTTTTGGAGCTCAGCGGCCCAGTCGCAATGTTCACATAGCCCACTTTGCCAGTAGGTGAAACCAACCCGTTGATCACAGTTTCTCCTTGTCCCAAAAGAGCGCGGGATGTTCCTACGCCAGTGAAAACCTGATTGACATGTTGCGGTTGCAACACACCGGATAACCGAGAAACCATTTGACTTTGATTGGGATCGCCGGCGCCCAGACCTACTGACAGTGCATTGTCGCAGGCCTCTTGATATCTTTTCATATCGGTGATTGCCGCTTCATCTGTTTCATAATTTTTAGATAAAACGCCGAGAACAACGTGGCCGTCAGCTGCTTCATAGCAAGCTTTCGCGTTTTCAACAGAGTTGGCCAAGACATTCAAACAAATACGGTCTTCCAAATAATTCGGGGTCAATGACATAATAAATTCTCCTTTAGATGATTTCTTTTAGTTGATTCACGATTTTTTGCAATTCATTTTCATTTACCGAGCGCACATCGAATTCGATGATGCCATTGTTGGCTTGATATTCCCGGGTATAAACTGCCGGATTGCCCAGCTTCAATCCTTGGATAACTTCTTTAGCAGTCTTGGGGCCGCTGACTTTAACACTGGCCCGATAAATATCGCGGCCGGCACCGTCTTGTACGATAGTAGCCTGCAGCCCTGAGATTTCATTGATTGCTGCCACAAATGGAACCAGTCGTTTCTGCATCGCTGCTCCAGACTCGCTGCCATTGGCTAAATAGTCTTCTACGGCTTGGGTAAAGCCTAAAATATTGTCTTTACCGATTTTCATGCCGCGACCGATGCCTTTACCTTGCAGGCGCACCCATGAAATCAGTTCTTTTTTCCCAATCACTAAGCCAGCACTCGGTCCTTCGATAGCTTTTGCACCAGAGTAGATTACCAAATCTGCGCCTTCACGGATATATTTAAACAGATCCTCTTCGGCAGCAGCATCGACAATCAAAGGCAAACCATGACGATGGGCTACTGCGGCGGCTTCCTTAACCGTCAACATGCTTTTTTGGACAGTGTGGTGGCTCTTGATATAAAGAACAGCTGCCGTGTTTGCGGTAACCATCATTTCGATATGCTCTGGTGTGCACATGTTTGCATAGCCGGCTTCAACGACACGTCCCCCACCCATCTCTACCATGACCTCTACTGCAGTTCCATAGTCAACGTTGTGTCCTTTAGGCAATAGGATTTCTCTGCGCGTCACGCGGGAAGTATAAGGATGATAGGTATGGTATAGATCTCCTTGTCCGATAACTGCTGCTACTGACTGGGCAATCCCGGCAGAAGCTGAAGAGACGATTTGTGCATCTTCAACGTCTAATAAATCGGCCAAATAAGCGCCGGTCTTTTCCAAAAGGTCTGCCATCTCAAAGAAATGTTCGCCGCCAAAGCGCTGTGCTGCCAATACGGATGGAGACACTTTAGAGACCCCTAGGATCGTCATCCGTCCTGAAGCATTGATTACATCTTTCAAGCCGAATTTTTCATAACTGATTGTCATAGATTCTGCCTCCTATAATGGTTTTGACTGGCTGAATCACTTCATCCGTCGTACGTACGTTACCATTGGAATCGGTAAGTTGTTTTTCTTTCTTGCCAATCTTGAAAATTGTAAAGTCCGCATCCATCTTCGGCTGCAAGCGGCCTTTTGTGGTTAATTTGAAGTTTTCAGCCGGCGCGATGGTGATTTTATCAATGATTTCTTCCCACGAATAGCCAACTAAGTGTAATTTTTCCAATGTTGTAGCCATGTCATAGACCGGCCCATTTTGCCGATTGCGGATGTAGATATCGGTGCTGATACTTTCACATTTGATTCCAGCTGCCAGCGCAATCTCCGCTACATGGAAATTGAAGCTATCGGTTCCATGCCCAATATCAAAAACCACACCTCGTTGGTACGCAGCTACGGCAAAATCTTTGATACGGTCTGTTTTTTGATCCAGGATTCCGTTGGGCTTACCATTGAAGCAGTGGGTCAAGACATCGCCTTTTTCCATAACTGCCAAAATATCTGACAGCTCCGGAGGATTAGAGCCAATGTGTACCATCAAAGGCAACTGCTGATTTTCTGCTTGAATTTCCTTTGCCATAAGGAGTGGTTTGATGCCGTTGTCTCCAATTACAGTTTTGCTCATGCGAGCCTTGATTCCTAAAATAAAATTGGGGTAGGCTTTTAAGGCCTCTGCCACTCGTTGTGATTGAACCTTTGTGAGGTCGGCCAATTCATCTTGTTCCACGATCCCGTACTTGGAGATGTTCACCAGTGCATAGACATTGGTTTTTGCCGCTTGGGCCAACTGATAAAAACGGCCAATATTTTCTGCCCCAGTTGTGCCAGCATCAATCACTGTAGTCACACCTTTTTCCACGCCGATAGCATCCGGATAATCGTAGTACAGATTCATCTCCTCAAAGCAGTGTACGTGATCATCGATCCAGCCGGCGGACAATCGCTCGTCGTCTGCAAGAGTCAACTCTTTTGCCCCGCGACCACTGATTACTTTTGTCACCTCGACAATCTTTCCGTCGGTAACAGCTATTTCCACCTGTTCCCCTGTGATTGTACGTCCGTTTCTGATCACTAAATCATACATCTTCTTCATCCTTTTTTCGGGATCAAAAATCCCTCAGTTTTTTTCCGTAAAACGAAACTTCGACCATGGTGCGATAAACGGCAGTAAAATCTGCTCTTCTGGTCGAATCGCGGCCACTTTATTTTTACGACTGTCCTTGTGAGGCAATAAGACCAACTGCAGCTCGTTTTTATATTTACCAAAGTCATCATTGCCAATCACGATATCCCCCGGCTGAAATTCTGCCAGGTTATCGTGGGGCGGATTGGTCTCAGCTTTGTACTTTTTACGAACTTCCGTTGAACGGATCATCGTTTCTGTGATATCCCCACGACGAAAATGTTGTTCATTCAAAACAATCTGCTTTTCCAGTTCGCTTGCACTTGGCAGAAACTCCACCGAAAAGGCTGTCTGATAACGATCTATCTCCCCCATTGCGGCCAGTTCAGCTTCAGATGCATAGGCGTTGCCGATAATTACATCATCAATTAAGCCAGTTGCAAATAAGTGCTTGGCAGCCGTAGCCGGTGCCAACTTTCGATGCATCTCCAAGCTTGGCAGCCCATCATTGACATCCCATGGACCAATCTGTCCTACCTGTGACGTCACAAAAGCCGCCGTCCGGATTCCCTGTTCTTTAAAGCGACGACTGCAACTTGCAAAAAAATCATAAGGAAGAGCAGTGCCCGCTTGAGGATAGAAATTGTGACAGCCGTATAGGTAAGGGCGGTTCGCCTGATAGGTCAAAATATTGTCTAAATAAGCGACATCATTGCTCATATTCAATTCAATAGCCACTTGTTGCGGATTGTAAGTCAACATTGCTTCCTTGTTGCCATCAAAACCGACATCCAACCGAATGCCATCAGCACCTAACTCATGGAAAAAACGCATATCATCATAACTGATCCCCAACTCGTCAAAAATCGCTGGCGCTACATCTAAGATTGTCTCATATCCCAACTCTTTTGCAAAAAAGATCAACTCTTTAAATTTTGCAGCAACTGCCTCTTTTCCATCTGTAACTTCCAACATACTCATAAAAATACGACTAAATCCGTATTTCTGCGCGGTTTCAAGGTAAGACCGGTCGGCTTGGGGATCGCTGTGATCCGGGTAAAGTGAAATTCCTAATTTGCGTTTCATATGATCTTTCCTTTCTCAAATTTGTCATATCGGAGGCGAAAACGATAGCTGATTACCACACTGGCAGCTATTGTGGCAGCAGCCGTCAGTGGAACCGGAATGTGCAACAACAGCCCTAACAACATAGCACCGACAATAAAGCCAATGCTGGCCAAAAGTAAGTAGCGGAGTTTTACCTGCGCCAATTTAGGCGGCAGGCCCTTTTTCTCCAGCAAAATCTGCAAAACGATAAACAGTCCAAGCAATAAAATCAGCATGTCAATCACCAAAAAGGTCAAGCCTGCAGTCTAAATTTCCCGACTGCGAGCCTAACCTCCCCTTCTTTAAGATACAGTAACGTGTTTTGGTTCTGCTTGTGCAGCAGCTTCTTGTGCCAGCTCTTCAGCTTCTTTTTCCAACTGTTGTTTTTCAAAGACCTTAAAGAACGGGTAGTAGATTCCCAGAGTCAAGACAAAGTTGAAAATAACCAGAATGGCTGCCGTGATGCTCCAGTCAGTACTCATCCAAGCTGCAATCGGTGAGGGCATTGCAAACCCTAAACGAGCAGCCATTCGCGGCACCAACCCAGAGACAGTCGCAAAGTATGAGATAGTCGTCGTGATCAGTGGTGCGCCGATAAATGGAATTGCCAACACGGGGTTCATTACAATTGGTGCCCCGAAAATCACAGGTTCATTGATATTAAAAAGTCCTGGTAAAATTGACAATTGACCCAATTTTTTCAAATATTTTGATTTTGAGAACAAGAACAAGACCACTAATGCCAATGTCGTGCCAGCGCCGCCAATCCAGATAAACCATTGCAAGAACTGTTCTGTAAACAAGTTTGGCAAATCATGGGCGTTGGTTCCAGCTTGGAAAGCTTCCATGTTTTCAGCAATCGACATATCCCAAAAAGGTCGAATGACCGGACCCATGATAGCTGGCCCGTGAATCCCCAACACCCAGAAGAAACAGATCAAGAAGACCGTCAAAAGTCCACCAAACAGACTGTTTCCAGCTAAGACACCTTTCAGTGGCATCAAGAGATTACTCAAAAAGCCGTTCAAATCAAAACCAATCATATGGCGAAGCACCCAGAACAAGATCAAAATTGCCGCTCCAGGAACCAATGCGATAAAGGAATTTGAAACTTCCGGTGGTACACCATCCGGCATCTTAATAGTAATATTTTTAACGATAAAGAAACGATAAATTTCAACAGATACAATTGCAGTAACGATTGAACCAAATAATGAGCTGGAACTCAGATTAGCAATATTGATATAACGGCCGGCAGCGATTACGCCATCTACATCCTCGAATACTCTAAGCGGTGGTGCAGCAGTCACTAGAAAAGCCATCGTTGCTAAAATCCCCGCGGTCAGTGAATCCAGCTTGTAAGAACGGGCCAAAGAAGATGCAATCCCAAAAGTAGCATACAATGCCAAAATTCCTACCGTATAACGAAACGGCACATCCAAGATTTCCCGATACGGTTCGATCATTGCGGCAATCGAGTCTACCGGAATATTCAATAGAATCGTGAAGAATGAGCCGACAATGGTCAGTGGCATCGTCGCGATGATCCCTTTTCTGATGGCCACCATGTGTCGCTGATTGCCCATTTTATTGGCAATTGGCATGATCTTCTCCTCGATGACCCCTACAAATCCTTTCATTGCAGTACCCTCCTAAAATCCGTTTTAGTTTATAACATTATAATGTTTTACACAAAGAAATATAACACGATTTTAGATGTCTGTAAACGTTTTTTTGTTTTTTATTTATAATTTTTGCTGGAAAATGAAAAAACCTCTGGAAAACGGAGTTCACCGTTTCCCAGAGGTCTAAACTGACACAAGCAATTGGCACCAAACCCAACTATTCTTTTCACTCAGGTCTCATAAGCAATCTGATAAGGATGTCTGGCTGTATCATAAATCGCCGTCGAATATTCCACTAAACTGCCATCAGCCGCTGATGATTTACGGATGCGCTTGAGCCCGATGTTGCTGGTGGTTTCTAGTAGCTGCTGCTCTTTTTCACTCAGCTGTACCGCTACAAAGTCGTCTTCAAAGCTTTCAATCTCATAGCCTTGCAGGATTAAAAGACGGTATAAAGACGTCCCCGCAAATACCGCCGGTCGCAATTTACTCAGCGCTGCCGGCAAATGGTGGCTAAACAAGATATACGGATGCCCCTGAAGCAGATACAGTCGCCGATAGACGAGCATTTCTCGTCCAAAATAAGCATATAGCTCATCAGCCGGCGTCAACTTTTGCTTCTTCAAATCTAAAATACGCGTCTCTAATTGCAGATCCGCTTCCTTCAAGAGCTGCGAAAAGCTGGCCGCTTTGGATAATTTATTATACGGACGGTCGCTTAAAACCGTAGTCCCTTTGCCGCTTCTCTTCTCCACGTATTCATCAGCCGCCAGAATTTCAATGGCTTTACGAACGGTGATTTTACTGACACCAAACAACGCCTCCAGCTCGTTTTCTGTTGGCAGGAGGCTGCCCACCGGATATTTACCATTGATGATCTCACTTTTGATCTGGTCGGCAATCTCCAGATACATAATCTTGGCCCGTTTCATTTTTAGCCCCCTCTCCTAAAAACCGTGACAAAAAACATCACAGATTGTTAAACTGTTTTTCACTTGTTACCCTCTCTAAAACGCATTCTAGCAGTATCCATAGACTATTCAAAAATCATTTTTACCCTGGCAGTTCACGCTTTTGTGATTCTTTCAACGAAAAAAGTATAATGTTTCTTTTGGGAAAATACAATCTTTTCGAACAAAGCCTTTGCCTTTTGACAATAAAAAAAGAGGAACCAAAATGGTATCCTCTAGCCGTTGTTGACGGAGTCTTCCCCAAAACTCCCACTTATAGTATAAAATAAGAGGAGTTATTATGCAAAAGAAAACCCGTGATTCTGCAAACAAATTATCAGAATATTCGGTTTTTGCCTTACTTTTAGCTATTTCCAGAAATCGTCTAAGACCGAAATCGGTAAATGGCGTTTATGTTGAGTTTTCTGCCACCAGTTTTCAATCGTGTGACGAGCAGCTTCAGAAACTTGGCGGCCTTCTAAATAGTCGTCGATTTCATCATAGGTGACTCCTAGAGCTGCTTCATCGGCCACTAATGGTTTATCGTCCTCCAGATCAGCAGTCGGAATTTTCAAGTACAATTCCGCTGGTGCTCCCAATTCCTTGAGTAACAGCTTGCCTTGTCGCTTGTTCAAACGAAACAGCGGTAGAATATCCGCTCCACCGTCACCGAATTTCGTGAAAAAGCCCGTGAGATTTTCAGCTGCATGGTCAGTCCCGATAACAGCACCAGCTTTGGCACCGGCGATGGCGTACTGGGTAATCATACGCTGACGTGCTTTGATATTGCCCTTGTTGAAATCAGAAACATCAATACCCACTGCTTCGACAGCGGCTTCTTGGGCATCTACAGCTGGCTTGATGTTTACCGCCAGACTTACATCCGGCTGAATAAAGGCCAGTGCTCGTTGGGCATCTTCTTCATCGGCTTGTTCGCCATAAGGCAATCGAAGGGCAATAAACTGATAACTGTTATCTCCCGTTTCCTCTCGTAGTTCTGCCACAGCGATTTGTGCCAGACGACCTGCTAAAGAGGAGTCCTGCCCGCCGGAAATACCTAACACCAATGTTTTCAAGAAGGAATACTTTCGTAAATAAGCCTTCATAAACTCGACGCTGACACGAATCTCAGCCTTTGGATCGATTTCAGGTTTGACGCCCAGTTCTTTGATGATTTCTGTTTGCAAACTCACAATTCGTTATCCCCTTTCTCACTTGAAGCAGCTACCCGCTTGCGAACTTTTTCCATGATGGCCATCTTATGGTTCCAGCAATCAGTAGACAAATCCACTGGATATTGTTGCGGATTGAGATCCCGCTTGTATTCTTCCCACAATGAACTCAAACAGTCTTGCGCATAGGCTTTGATATGCTCCAGATCTGGCAAATCATAGATTAAACGGCCCTCTTCGATGATTGGCAGCAAGACCGGCCGCGCGTCAAAATCCCGCACCGTTTTATTGATGAAGGTGTGAACCGGGTGGAACATGAAGATTTCCGCTTCTTCGCGAGGATCCTCGTCTACCAGAGTTACGTAGTCCCCTTCAGATTTACCATCTGATTTGCGATTGATCCGCCATACTTGTTTTTTACCCGGTGTGGTAACTTTTTCAGCATTACTGGAAAGTTTGATAGTGTCTTCCATTACGCCCTCATCGTTTTCGATGGAGACCAATTTGTAGACTGCTCCCAAAGCTGGTTGGTCATAGGCAGTGATCAGTTTGGTGCCGACACCCCAGACGTCAATTTTGGCTTTTTGCATTTTCAGACTGAGAATTGTATTTTCATCTAAATCGTTGGAAGCATAAACTTTCGCCTCTGTAAAGCCAGCTTCATCCAACTGTTCCCGCACTCGTTTGGAGATATAGGCCATATCACCAGAATCGATGCGCACACCCAGGAAATTGATCTTATCGCCCATTTCTTTAGCCACGCGAATAGCTGTAGGTACGCCCAATTTTAAGGTATCGTAGGTATCTACTAGAAAAACACAATCTTTGTGAGTTTTGGCGTAGGCCATGAAAGCATCGTAATCGTTCCCGTAAGATTGCACCAGAGAATGGGCATGGGTTCCACTAGCCGGAATTCCAAAAACTTTCCCTGCCCGAACATTACTGGTAGCGTCGGCACCGCCAATATAAGCCGCCCGCGTACCCCAAAAGGCAGCATCCACCTCTTGTGCGCGTCGAGAGCCAAATTCCAACAAAGGATCGTCGCCAATAACAGATTTGATACGGGCAGCTTTCGTGGCAATCAAGGTT
Source organism: Enterococcus infantis (assembly GCF_049166715.1). Lineage (NCBI taxonomy): Bacteria > Bacillati > Bacillota > Bacilli > Lactobacillales > Enterococcaceae > Enterococcus > Enterococcus infantis. The sequence continues at coordinate 30,930 of NZ_JBMHFB010000001.1, forward strand.
TGGAAATTCACCATATTTAACAAAGCCGTTTCAATCAGCTGTGCTTGTCCCAGAGGTCCTTCCACTTGGACAATCGGTTCATTCGCAAAGACCAGGTCTCCTTCTAACGCCGAACGTACTGAACATTTGAACTCAAAGTCAGCTAAATATTGTAGAAAATCTTCCGGGTAACCGCCAACTTCCCGTAAGTATTCCAAGTCACTTTCACTAAACTTTAGATTTTCCAGATAGTGAACGAGCCGTTCTAGGCCGGCAAAGATTGCGTAGCCGTGGTTGAAAGGCATTTCACGGAAATAGCATTCGAAAACAGCATTGCGGTCTGCCCGTCCCAATTCCCAATAAGTCTGCATCATGTTAATCTGATAAAGGTCCGTGTGCAGTGTTAAACTGTCGTCCGGGTATCGTTTCATGAATTTTCTCCCTTTCTTTTCTGCAGCAACCGGCAGTATCTGTTAAATCCGGCTGTAGGCAGCACTACTGACTGCCTTTTCGGTGAACACACCGCTGCACCCCTATATTCGCCCTCCATTATAACAAAAAATCAGCAATAGGGTGGCAAACGCCGCCGTTTAACAGTAGAAATTACCAAAAGACAGGCAAAACTTGCTAAAAATATAGCCATTTTGAGAGCCAATCTTTTACTGATAGAAATCGAGCCAAAATAAATAAGCCTCTTGCATCAGCTAATGGGGCTGATGCAAAGGGCTTATCACTAAGTAAAACTCATTTAAGCTTCCGGCGCTGCCATTGTCACTAGAATAATATCTTTACGAGGCTGAGAAAACTTGATTCCGGCATCCTCCATGCGAGCTTTAACACTCACATCCACCTTTACATGTTCACGATCGGTTTTCAGCAGTCGATGGATCGCAAAGTCCACTTCACTACGTTTAATTTTTTTACGAGAATCCACCATAACCAGATAGATTTTTTCATAAGCATCTACATAGACGATCTGGACCCGATCCAACGCATACATTTTATAAAATTTGATTGCCGTATGATCAAAGAGAAATTTGGTAATATTAGGATAAAATGTTTCCAGATTCAAGTTTTTATTAACAGGTGATTCGATTAATTTCATAGCATGACCTTCCTTTTGTTAAGTGTTGTGTGACGTAAGACAAACTTTACGGGCATTTCTGCAATCCGATAACTGTTCAGTAATATACATTACGAGTAAACTATCATATATCTTATTATTTTCTGATCAATCGCTAAAATACAGTGTGTGCACTTGTTTTACAGAAAAAGTATAGCACATTTTTTTGAATTTTTTGTGCTTTTTTTCTTGACCTTCACGCTACGTCAACCGCTATTCTTTAAGTGTGGCCACCGCTGTTACTCAGCAAAAAAGAAAGGAATGACTCTTTATGGAATATACGATTCAAAAGCTCGCTGGCCTGTCTGGTGTTTCCAGCCGGACATTGCGTTATTATGACGAAATCGGCTTGTTGCCGCCAAAACGATTCACTTCTTCCGGATATCGAATCTACGGACAAGCCGAAGTCGACCGACTGCAGCAGATTCTTTTTTTAAAAAAATTCGGAGTCAAATTAGAAGAAATCAAAGAAACATTAGAAGCGCCGGGCTTTGATATCGAAAAATTACTGAGTCAGCAGCGGTCTTTGCTAGAGCAACAGTTGCTGCAATTGACGTCACTCATTGGAACATTGGACCAGACGCTGGCCTATTACAAAGGAGAGAAAAACATGACCGACAAAGAAAAATTTACTGCTTTTAAAAAAGAGCAATTGCAAGAGAACGAAGCCCACTATGGTCAAGAAATTCGCGAAAAATATGGCGAAGAGACCGTCGCAAAAGCCAACCAAAAATGGTTAAATCTCACTTCAGAAGAGCACCAGCAAATGCAAGCAGCAGAAGCCCAGCTATTTTCTGCTCTTGAGATTTTGAGTAGCCAACCACAACCAGTAGACCTTGATAGTCCGCTAGCTGGCCAAGTTTTCAAAGCCCATAAAACGTGGCTGACACTAGTCGCACCTTTTTACAATAATGACTACCATCGTGGCTTAGCAGACATGTATGTGAACGACGAGCGCTTTGCCGCCTATTACAATCAACGTACCAGTCAGCCATCTGTAACACTTTTGCACGACATTATTTTTCACTACACAGAAGCTTAAAAAAACTGCAGGTCACTGAAATTCAGCCGACCTGCAGTTTTTTGCGCTTTTTTTTATAATCTAGCTTACATCATGCCCATTCCTGGATCCATTGGTGGCATTGCTGGTGCAGCTGGTTCTGGTTTATCCGCTACGACAGCTTCAGTCGTCAACAGCAAGGCTGCAACAGAAGCGGCGTTTTGCAGTGCAGAACGAGTCACTTTGGTAGGATCCACGATACCGGCTTCCACCATGTTGACCCATTCGCCATTGGCAGCGTTGAAACCGACACCCAAATCGGCATTTTTCAGCTTGTCGATAATAACAGAGCCTTCATAACCGGCATTTTCAGCGATTTGACGTACAGGTTCTTCCAAAGCACGAACCACAATGTTGATACCAGTAGCAACATCACCTTCCGCTTCCAGTTCAGCAACTTTTGTGATGACGTTTACCAGTGCCGTACCCCCACCGGAAACCATGCCTTCTTCAACTGCAGCGCGCGTCGCATTCAATGCGTCTTCAATTCGCAGTTTCAGTTCTTTCAACTCTGTTTCAGTTGCGGCACCCACTTTGATGACAGCAACCCCGCCAGCTAGTTTAGCCAAGCGTTCTTGCAATTTTTCACGATCAAAATCAGAAGTAGTTTCTGCGATTTGATTTTTGATTAATTGTACACGGGCGTCGATGGCTTCTTTGGCACCAGCACCTTCAACAACTGTTGTGTTGTCTTTATCAACGACCACTTTGCTAGCTTGCCCTAAGCTTTCAATCGTAGCATCTTTCAATTCCAAACCAAGATCTTCTGTAATAACTGTCCCACCAGTTAAGACAGCGATATCTTCCAACATCGCTTTGCGGCGGTCACCAAAGCCAGGTGCTTTAACAGCAACTACGTTAAATGTCCCACGGATTTTATTCAATACTAGAGTTGGTAATGCTTCGCCATCCACATCATCAGCAATGATTAACAGTGGTCGAGATTGTTGCAAAATTTGTTCCAGCAAAGGCAAAATATCCTGGATGTTGGAAATCTTTTTGTCTGTAATCAAGATATATGGATTGTCCAAAACAGCTTCCATCTTGTCGTTGTCAGTCACCATGTATTGAGACAGGTAACCCCGGTCAAATTGCATCCCTTCCACAACGTCTAGTTCTGTTTCGATCCCTTTTGATTCTTCAATCGTAATTACACCATCGTTACCAACTTTTTCCATCGCATCAGCAATGTATTTACCAACTTCTTCAGAACCGGAAGAAACTGCACCTACTTGAGCGATAGCTTCTTTTGAATCCACGACCGTTGAAATTTTGTGCAGTTCTTCAACTGCTGCTTTTGTAGCCAATTCGATCCCACGGCGGATGCCGATTGGATTAGCACCGGCGGTCACGTTTTTCAAACCTTCCCGTACGATTGCTTGTGTCAGCAACGTTGCAGTGGTAGTCCCGTCACCAGCGATGTCGTTCGTTTTAGAAGCGACTTCTGAAACTAGTTTAGCCCCCATATTTTCAAAATGGTCTTCCAATTCGATTTCTTTAGCGATCGTTACGCCATCGTTAGTAATCAAAGGTGAGCCATAAGATTTTTCCAAAACCACGTTGCGGCCTTTTGGTCCTAAGGTAACTTTGACTGTATCTGCCAATTTGTCAACACCACGCAGCATTGCGGCACGAGCGTCTTCTGCAAATTTGATTTCTTTTGCCATGATAAATTTTCACCTCATAAGTTTTTTTCCGGCGATTGCCGGTAGAGTTTGGGGAAGATACGCATTACAAATTATTCAACAATTGCCACGATATCTTTGCCGTTAACGATTAAATATTCTTGACCGTCGAATTTCACTTCAGAGCCAGCATATTTTTCAAACATAACTTGGTCACCAACGTTGACTTCTACTGGTGCTTTTTCACCGTTGTCTAATGTCCGACCATCACCAATTGCAACTACTTCACCAGTTTGGGGTTTTTCTTGAGCGGAAGATGCCAATACGATTCCGCCAATTGTTTTTTCTTCTTCCTTCGCGACTTTGATGATGACGCGATCACCTAATGGTTTTAACACGATAAATCCCTCCAATTTTTGTGTGCTACAGCCGCCTAATCAAAAAAGCTACTGTAACATGTTGTTACGATTTTGTGTTTTTGGGAATTAGCACTCTCATATCTCGAGTGCTAACCTACAAAACTTATGATACTCATTTTGGTTGCTATTGGCAAGTTTTTTACTTCAAAAAATAGCGAAGAAATTGTGAAAGATTCGTGAAACCCGCTGACATAAGACATATTCGTTGACCCTGATGGACATTTCCCCATAAAATGAAGAAAACTGAGCCAAACAGTTCTGGCGGCCATTCATTTTTGGTCAAGCTGTTGCTCAACAAATCTGGAGGGATCATTATGAAAATCGCCATTATTGGTGCTACCGGTCACGCTGGTACCTTATTGACAAAAGAAGCATTGGCTCGTGGGCTGGCTGTCACTGCAATCATGCGCAATGCTAAAAAATTGCCCGTCGACGTCCCTTTCATCGAAAAGGATCTATACGATCTAACCGCTGAAGATTTACAGGGATTTGATATCATCATTGATGCGTTTCGAGCACCAGCTGGTAAAGAGGACATGCACGAAACTAGCTTGGCACATCTGATTGGTTTATTGCAAAATACCGATACCCGCTTGTTAGTCGTCGGCGGCTCTAGTTCATTGTTCATTGACGACAATGGTACACGTATGATCGATGAATCCCCTGCTGATGCGCCTTATTATCCAACAGCCTACCATATGTATAAAGCCTTTGAAGAACTTAAAAATAGCAGCCATTTACGCTGGACCTATCTTTCACCAGCCGCTTACTTTAATCCCAACGGCCCTCGCAGTGGCGAATATCGCTTTACTGGCGAACAATTAGGTTTTAACTCCGCCGGCCAAAGTGAAATCAGTATGGCTGATTTTGCTGTAGCCATGTTGGATATCGCGCAAAAAGACCTCTATGAAAACCAACATGTAGGCGTCGTAGGAATCTGACGTGATTTTCTCCCTTGAACAGAGCTCTCCCAACGATTAGGCAGCATTTAAAATTTTTAACAATGAAAAGCCAAGTCACTTCCATTAAGAAATAGTGGAAGTGACTTGGCTTTTTAGGACTCACATTTTGTTGTGCTCGCTTCAGAGGCGGTGACTAGACGAATAGATGGCTGTCACAGTTCAGACTTTTGCCGGGCTCCCACGTCATGCCATACTCTTCTCGTTTTTATATTAAGGTACAAATCCGAGGACGTTTTCTTAATTTCTACTATAGTATTAGAGAGTATTAGCCTTGAAACCAGCGATACACAGTGACAAGATTTCCATCTTGCAAGGGCTGCTGTGGTAGTTGTTCCACTAAACAATTGCTATGGAGAATTTGTTGGAAACGAGAGACTTTGGCTCGATTTTTCTCGATCGTCACATGACCATTTTCACTGTAACCGCTGATAAATCGTCGCAAACCACTGCCCTTGATTTCTTCTGAGCGTAAAAGCTGTTGTTCCTTTTTCAGCTCAAAGGTCGCCGTTTGATAAAAGTGAGCCAGTAGCGGCCAATAAAACAAGTGAAAATCCACCAAAGCTGCAAACGGGTTACCTGACAAGCACAGCAAAGGAATTTCCTCCCAAACGGCTGCCATCACCGGTGTTCCAGGCTTGAAGGCGACAAAATGGAACAAAATTTCACCGCCATTTTCCGTAATTGCTGCCGGCAGAAAATCCTTTTGTCCCACTGAGACACCGCCAGTCGTGATGATTAGATCGACTTGATTATGAGCAAGCCGCAGCTGTTCTGCAAATTGCTGCGGCTCATCGTCACAAATCGTTTGAAAGACGACTTCTCCGCCGGAACGTTGGATATAAGAAGCCAATACATAAGCCGAACTGTTGTACACTTGTGCCGTCTTTAGCGGTTTTTCGACTTCAGTCAACTCACTACCGGTAGAAATTATACCCACACGGAGCTTTTTTTTGACATGAACAAACGCTGCGCCCACACTCGCTAACACTCCCAGGCTTTCACTGGTCAAATATTGGGAAGCTTCAATGATTGTTTCTTTTTCTTGCAGATCCTCGCCAATAGCAACATAGTGTTTTCCCTGCAAGATTTCTCTGACAATCTTTACTTGACTTTCTCCATAATCCGTCCACTCCTGAGGCACCACACTGTCAACTGAAAGCGGGAGAGCCGCTCCGGTCATGACGCGAACCGCTTCCCCCAATTTAGGCTGCAAAGTTGCCGGATTATCTCCTGCAAACAGTGTCCCGATTACCTTAAGAACTACCGGCTGTAAGACTGAGGCACCTGCAGTACTCTCTGCAGCCACAGCATAGCCATCCATTGCAGCGCGCGGAAAGGCTGGTACCGGTGCGGGTGCTGTAATGGCCTCAGCTGTGATACGACCAACGCTTTCTGCTAAGGGGATGCTTTCAATTCGTGTTTGAGGAGAAAGTCGTTCCTTCACTTTCAGCACTGCTGCTTCCAATTCAATCATCTTTCTCCTCCATTTTCTTTAGCTTAACGGTTCAATCGCCACTGCACATACTTTGTATTCCGGAATGATGGCAATGTCGTCGAAAACCGCATTGGTCAGTTCATTGACATTGCCGTCTTCAAAGTGGAAGGTCATGAATGACGCTCCCGGAAGCACCTTTTCACCAACGATTGCGCGAGTTTCAATAGCGCCGCGGCGAGAAGAAACCCGTACGCGACTGCCATCGATAATTCCCATTTTTTCGGCGTCTTCTTGATTGAGCTCGATATAAGAGCTGCCGGCCAGTTCATTGATGCCTTCTGTCCTTTTAGTCATGGCACCGGTATTGTATTGATAAAGCATCCGCCCCGTCGACATCAAGTATGGATACTCTTTGTCTGGTAGTTCTTTGGCAGGCTTGTACGCCAACGCTTTAAACAGCCCCTTGCCGCGAGAAAATTCCCCTACGTGCATGATAGCCGTTCCGGGATCTGTCAGACTGCGGCAAGGCCACTGAAGTCCCTGAATATCTTCCAACCGATCATAAGTAACACCGGCAAATGTCGGTACGACCCCGGCAATTTCATCCATGATTTCCTTTGGTCCTTCGTAAGTCATTGGATAGCCCATTTTCGTCGCAACCTGACAGAAAACTCGGAAGTCTTCCCGGCCTTGTCCCACTGGCGCTACCGCTTGGCGAATACGTTGAATACGACGCTCGGTGTTGGTGAAGGTCCCATCTTTTTCGGCAAAGCTGATTCCCGGCAAAACGACATCGGCATATTTAGCAGTTTCTGTCATAAATAGGTCTTGGACTACCAGAAATTCCAAGCTGTTCAATGCATGACGAACATGAGACAAGTCTGGATCTGTCACTGCAGGGTCTTCACCAAAGATGTACAGCCCCTTGATTTCACCGCGGCTAGCAGCTGGCAATACTTGAGTTGACGTTAAACCAATAGCTGGATTGAGTCTCGTCTGCCAAGCGCGGCTAAATTTTTCAATTGTCGCAGGGTTGGCAACTTTTTGATAGCCGGGGAAGTCAAATGGCGAGCAGCCCATATCACAAGCACCCTGCACATTGTTTTGACCTCTCAATGGATTCACACCACAACCGGAGCGTCCCAATTTGCCAACTAACATGGCAATGTTGGACATGCTCATGACACCTTCTGTCCCACTGGAGTGTTCGGTGACACCTAAACAGTAAATGATTGGTGCTTTGTCCGCCTTAGCATATAAACGGGCTGCCTCAATCAAATCGGCTTCATCAATCTCACAAATGGCTGCAACTTTGGCTGGCGTATAATCAGCTACCAGTTGTCGCAACTCATCAAAGCCTTCTGTTCGGCGGGCAATAAAGTCCATGTCTGCCAAGCCTTCTTTGATAATGATGTGCATCAGTCCGTTTGCAAACGCGACATTAGTGCCAGCTTTGATCTGCAGATGTAGAGTCGCCTGACGAGCCAAATCGATTTTTCTAGGATCTACCACAATCAATTTTGTTCCGTTTTGTACGGCTTGACGAATTCGTGCCCCGATGACTGGATGCGCCTCTGTTGGGTTGGAACCTACAAGTAAAATCACGTCCACATCTTCAGTAATATCGGCGATGGGGTTAGTCATTGCCCCGCTACCCAAAGTCATCGCCAGTCCGTGTACAGAAGCCGAATGACAAACCCGGGCACAGTTGTCGACATTGTTCGTTTGAAACGCCGTCCGAACCATCTTTTGAAAGACGTAGTTGTCTTCATTAGTGGAGCGGGAACAAGAAAAGCCTGCGAGACTATCGCCGCCGTATTGCTCTTTCAAGCGACTAAAGCCATCCGCAACAACCTCCAATGCTTCTTCCCAGCTGGCTTCTTCAAACTGACCATTTCGCTTGATCAACGGCGTCTTGAGACGATCGCCTGCAGTCACAAATTTATAAGAAGCAAATTTTCCTTTGACACATAGCAGGTTCTCATTTGCCGGTCCGTCTGCCGGCTCGACGTCGACGATTTTGCCATCTTTGACCACAAAGTAAAATTGACAGCCGGTTCCGCAATGAGGGCAGGTCGTCAACACTTTTTCTGTCTGCCATTTTCGGTATGTTTTATGGGCTTTTGTACTCAATGCCCCGGTAGGACAGACAGACACGCAATTGCCACAGGATTCGCACATGGATTCACTCCAGTCTTCTCCTCCGCACGGCAGCATTTTGGTATCGAAGCCGCGATTCGCCGTGCTGATGACATCACGCCCCTGACGCATTTGACAAACGCGGGCACAGCGGCGGCACATGATACATTTTTCCGGGTCATAATCAAAGAAGTGATTGCTTCGATCTTGCTGGTCAGCCAGTTGCCGGCGCCCATCAAAGCTGGTCGCCTCCAGTCCGTATTCGATGCAGTATTCTTGCAGGCGGCAATCGCCATTGGCACTGCAAGTAAAGCAGTCGAGTTTGTGATTGCTGAGCAACAAATCTAAGATGAAGCGCCGAGCCCTGCGAACTTTTTCACTTTGCGTGTGAACGACCATCTGTTCTTGGGCATGAGCAGTACAAGCGGTGACCAAGCCACCTTTGCGCCCGCCTTCGACTTCCACCGTACACATGCGGCAAGAGCCATCCGGTGAAAGTTCCTTTAAATGACAAAGAGTTGGAATCGAAATCCCCGCTTGTTGTGCGGCTTCCAAAATTGTTTGTCCTTTGGCAACGGTGACTTCCTGATCATCGATACACAATGTAACAGTTAATGGTTTCTCTTTTGTTTCAATCATAACCAAGATACCTCGACTTTCCGCTGATCAGCTGCAACAGTCATTTTTTCTTGAAAATCTTGTGGAAAACAAGCGAGTCCACTGGCGATTGCATTGCCTGCTGACTGTCCTAAACCACAAGCGGATAAGGCAGTAATCTGGCCAATCATCGCTGTGAGTACTTCCAGATCATAGGCTGTGGCTTGCCCTTTTTGAATTTTTTCCATCAATTCCAATTGGCGCAAAGTTCCAATCCGACAAGGCGTACATTTGCCACAAGACTCATGGGCAAAAAAAGCCGCCACGCTGGTCAAGTAATCGACGAGATTGACACTGTCATCTAAGACTACAATTGCCCCACAACCTACAGATACCCCATGATCCCACAAATCCTCGTAGGAATACAAACAATTCTCCAACTGACTAAGGTCACCGATCATCCCCGATTGCCCACCAAAGTGCGCAAATTTTAGCGGTCGACCAGTACTGCTGCCGCCCCCAAAAGTTTCACTATAAATCAGCTCCTGCAGCGGTGTTCCCAGCTTAATTTCATACAAGCCCCGCTGCTTGATGTGCCCCGTTAGACACACTAACTTGGTACCCCCGCCACCTTCAGTCCCCAGTTGACGGTAAAAGCGCCCCCCCTCTCGTAGGATTACCGGGATTCCCGCAAAGGATTCCACGTTATTTACTAAAGTTGGTTTGCCGTACAATCCGACATCTGCCAAGTGAGGAGGTTTGACTCGTGGACGTCCGGTCTTGCCTTCGATGGAATTCAAAAGTGCCGAGTTTTCCCCACAAACATATGCGCCAGCACCGGAAATGATTTTGATATCATAATCAAAACCAGCAATCCCCATGATATCTTGTCCTAATAAATGCGCCTTTCTAGCGTTTTTTAAGGCCCGTTGGAAAATTTCATGCACCTGTCGATATTCTCCCCGGATATAAATGTAGCCTTGGCGGGCATCAAACAACCGGCCGGCGATGGTCATTCCCTCAATAACTGCAAGCGGATCTTGTTCTAGTAAGGCTTTGTCTTTATATGTTCCCGGCTCTCCTTCATCAGCATTGCAGACAATGTATTTGTCTGGACCGGCTGCCTGATACAAATGTCGCCACTTTTTCCCCAATGGATAGGAAGCGCCCCCACGGCCCAATAATAGCGCTTCATCCAATTCATCTAAAATTGCCGGCCCGGACATCTTCAGGGCTTTTTTCAAGCCAGCATACCCGGCTAATTGCAGGTATTCGTCTACTGCGGCTGGATCATTCAAACGACCAAAGCGCGCTGTCAATACTCTTTCTTCCATTTGTGATCCTCCTATAAATCCGGGTACTGCCCATTGCGCAGTCCCATCAACAGCTGACTAATTTTTTCAGCAGTCAACTGATCAAAAACAGTGTCTTTGATCTTTACTACCGGGTCGCGATCACAGGCCCCAAAACAAGGAATCCCATGGTACATAAAGAGCCCATCCGCCGTCATCTGATTCTCTTTGACCCCCAGCTGTTTTTCCAGCTCAGCAAAAACCAGCGGCCCATGTGAAAAACGGCAGGGGCTGCTATTGCAGACTTTGATGACATATTTGGCTTGCGGTTGATCTTTCAAGATTGAATAAAAGCTGACAATTTCAGAAACTCGCGTTTGTGTCAGATGCAGACATTCCGCTACCAATTTGATGGTTTCATCATCTAAATAGCCCGCCTCAGAAGCAAACTGCAGATCCACTAGAATATTTAAAATCTGCTCAGGATTGGCATCATATTTTTCGATGATATCTAATTTTTCGTCCAATGTTAAAGTAGTCATAGTTTCCTCCAAAAAAGTTTCAGACATTGATTAAAGACAACTGGCGACAATCAAACTCCTCGGCCCGCTGAATCAGCAAGTCGGCTTTGTTCATTACTGCTGCTGCGCTGGGCTTTGCCTTTTTTTGATTGTCCATCATGATGAAGAGCTGCGGCCGGAAAAACTTCCGCAACGAATTTGATTCGCAAACTAACCAAGCATCTTCAGGCACTTGCTGGTAAACATCTCTAAAGCCTGCTGCCAAATTTTCCTCCAACGCTTTCAACAAAAAGGTCTTGGTACTGCCGGCAGCCAACATCTTACTAGTGTCTTTACTGCCCTTAGCATAATGCTCTTCACTCCACTCATAACCACCGGTAAATGCCGTACAGATTCCACAGCCTGTGCCGCCTCTTTGACAGCTTCCTTTTTGGCGGCCGCTGATGGTAATGATTTTCAAGCTATAGACCGGGCGCTCCTGTCGCAAATAGTTGATTAATTCCAGTGCTAGCGTTGTCTTGCCACTATTACGCCCAGTAGAACCAATTTGAATTAAGTTAGCCAGACATATTTCAGGCTCTGCTTTCATTGTCGGCCTCCTTTTGTCGCGGATTCAAAATAATCAAAGGAAATGCGACAAACAATGCTCCACCAAGGGCATTTCCGATTCCGACAAAGATCAGATTTTCAATAATTTGTCCCCAGGTGATGGCCCCGCCAGCAAAAAGATATGCTGGTAAGATAAAGGCATTTGCTACGACGTGCTGAAACCCGCAAACGACAAAAATCATGATGGGAAACCACAAGCTGAACATTTTCCCTAGAAAGTCTTTACTAACAGTCGCAATAAAGACCGCCATACAGACAAAAATATTACAACCAATGCCTGAAACTACCATCATCAGCGGCCCATCCGCCAACTTTGCGGTAGCCACAGCTCCTGTTTTAGCCAAAAAACTGCCTTCACTCAAACCGACAAAATGCCCAAAAAAGAACGCCACTAGGATGCCACCAATGGCATTGGTTAAAAAGACCAGCAGCCAATTTTTAAACAGTTCTCGCAGGCGAATTTCTCTGTCTAATACTGCCATAGTCATGACCATCATATTACCTGTCAACAGCTCACCTCCCAGAAATGACAATGCAATCAGCCCAATGGGAAAGACGCAAGCACCCAGAAAAGTAGCCACGCTGCCCCATTCTTTGGGAACCGCCCCGCTGACTCGCAAAAAAGCCAAGTAGCCAAAAGCGATCAACGCGCCGGCATTGATTCCTAAAATTATGAGTTGCGGCAGCGGCAGCTTTGTTTTCGCCTTGGCCTTAGCAATCAAAATATCAATTGCTTCTCTGGTGGTATAACTGTTCATAGCATTCCCTCCATTTTCTTCCAATGAATAAGCTCTTCCGGTGTGTTGACATTTGTAAAAGTAAACTTGTCTGTTGGCACCGTTGTTACCTGTAATTGCGCAAATTGCTCTCGAATGCGGCCATCGCCTTGCTCCAATTGCCCTTTAAAGACCGGCAAACAAGAACGGTGATAAAATCCAAACAATGGCTCCAAGCGCCCCTTTCTTTGGTAAAGCAAGACCTGAGGAGTTTGCCCAGTTTGCGCCAACTCATTGACTGCCGCAAATGACAGCTCTGGCATATCACAAGCCATCACAAAGGCATAAGGCGTCGTAATTTTCTCCAACGCTGAGGTGATTCCTCCTAATGGCCCACACCCTGGGTAGTCGTCTTCCCAGATTGTTAGTTCGTTAAAAGCCGGTTTTTCGAAAAAGCGTTCTGCCCGATCTGTCATCAAGACAACTTCAGGAAAGATTTTTTTCAATAGCTGCGCTGTTTTAGCCAATACAAATTGTCCATCCATCTGTAGCAGCGCTTTGTTAAAACCCATGCGGTGGCTTTTGCCCCCGCACAAAACCACCGCTGTTGCTTCACCTAAATCCATCCCCAACACCCTAACTATTTTTTTGTGATTCTAATTTTTTTTCAGTTTTAGTATAGTCGTGTTTTTTGGCAAGGTCAACAAGGAAAATGAAAGCGTTATTATTTTTAATGTGCTTTTTAGCCAGTTGATTTGAGTGTCCGTTTATTTTCCAACAGCAACTAAATATTGTTACAGATGGTTTTAGCGCTAGCTTTTTCCCACAGGAAACGATTATTGCCAAAACAAAAAAAGACTCTTTGAAAAGTCATTCGCTTCTCAAAGAGTCTTCGTTATTCGTATTCATTTTTTGAAACAAAGATAACGAGCAATCGTTTCGTTCTTCTTGGTTAGAGACTCGGTCAAAGGCTAAACATCTCACATGCCCGATCAGGATCGGTATCAAAGATATCAAAGTCTACCCCAACTCCAAGATCGTATTCCTTTAAGGTACTCTCCATCGTCATATGGGCCAGTTCTTTCAGGTTATTCTCTTTACTCAAGTGTCCCAGATAAATTCGCTTAGTATTATCACCAATGATATCGGTAATCACCAATGCGCCATCTTCATTGGACAAGTGTCCGCGATCGCCTAAGATTCGTTGCTTCAGGCTCCATGGATAAGGCCCCATCCGCAACATTTCTAAATCGTGGTTGGACTCCATCAGGTAAGCATCGGCATCCCGAATCACCCCCCGCACATGGTCAGAACAATACCCCGTATCCGTTAGCATTACGAATTTTTTTCCATCTTTATGGAAACTGTAAAACTGTGGTGCCGCTGCATCGTGGGACACACCAAAGCTTTCAATATCCAGATCCCCCAGAGTCAGCACTTTTCCCATATCAAAAATCTGCTTTTGTTCAACTGGCACATTGCCAATCAATGGATCCATCGCTTCCCAAGTTTTCTCGTTGGCATAGACATCCAATTTATACTTGCGAGCCATCACACCGACACCATGAATATGGTCTCGATGCTCATGGGTTACTAAGATAGCATCCAAATCTTCCGGCTTACGACCAACTTCTGCCAAAAGCGCGGTGATTTTTTTACCGGAAAGACCCGCATCCACCAAAATTTTCTTTTTGTCACTTTCAATATAGAGGGAATTTCCCGAACTGCCGCTGGCTAAGATTGAAATATTCATTGTTGCCGTCGCCGTTGTGGTGGTCATGAGTTGAAACTTCCCTTCTTTAAGCTGCTACCAGCCGTTTTCTCCAGGTTGAGGCTTGCTGAGAAAGTTGTGGCTGTTTCATCTGTCAGTACGAGCCCAGCCAATACTCTTAGTGCCAAGCGCGCCTTAAATCGTTTTCCATTATAAGGCCATCGTCAATTTTTTTCCACCTTTTGAACGGGATTGTTGGTAAAGACCCGATTGGTGATGGCGTTAACCTTCTCCACCTGCAGACTGCTACCAGTGTCGATAGCAATGAACCACGCAGGAATATACACATTGGTTCCTCTAAACTGCAGGCTCAGTGTGTAAACGAGTTGCCGCCAAACGATAGTAGATTTGGGTGGGATTCGATTATTGATATACAAAGTATCAATCGCATCCCGCTCAGTGTATAGATTGACTTTGTCCCGCAGCTTTTCAATTTTGCCGATGTGGGTTTGTGTGTAGCGGGTGATTTTTAAGAGATCATCGGTGTTTTCCAAGGTGATGTCCAGTCGGCTGGAAGCATCATTAAAAGGGATTCCTTCAAAACTCTGAGCAGCCACAATTGACGGATACTCTTTGTCTTGAAACGAGAGGTACGGCAGATATTGGTACTCTTTTCCATAAAGAACTTCGCCCTCCTGACTCAAAAATTTGGCTAACGTCTCGGCAGTTTTGCCATCATCAGTGATATTAAAGCCTTCAGAAACATTGCGGATCAATTGGTTATCATCAACTTTGATCCCTAAGCGAAAAGCTGTACTGTCGTCAAGCTGATCGCGATAGTCCTGAATTGCTTTTTGCATGTCGGTCGGTTCTCCACTGAGATAATAGCCTTCCGCCTTTTTTGTAGATAGCTCACCACTATATTTGATGTCATCAGCTTTTAATCGTTGTTCGATTGCAATCTTTTGATTGGAGGCGGACACACTGTTTTCTTCAGTTCTTGCAGAACGATAAATACTCAAGAGAAAGATATTTACCCCTAGAAAAGCCAGAAAGAAGATCCATTCGATTCGTTTAAAATCCAATCAAGCTCCCTCCTTTTGTGCCAAGTGATCTAGCAGCTGTTGATAAGAATACCAGTTGTCATCATACTTGATATACCAGGTAGGCACCATATCCACAATACCGTCTGCATTTTTGACATCTTGTCGCTGATAACCGATAACCATTGTTTGCCAAAGGTCTGTCTGAGCGCCCTTTGCTGTCAGCTCGGCAATCACTTCACTGCTGGAGGCCAGTTCAACCGTCTCATCTGATGGAATCGGAATTTGAATCGTGTTTAAACTGCTGTGAATATCCACTTGTGGCACACCAGTTCCACTGTCACGAATGTCAAAGGTTACTTCCCCTTGATAGGCATCACCAAACACCGGAAAGCCCTCGATAAAGGTGCGGTAAGTGATGCCATCTTTGTCCCGATCAAAGAAACGCAAATAACCAATCCCCGTCCCTAAACGACTGATATAACCATAACTACGATCATAAATGTCTTCTTCGCCCTCTGTTGTTGTCTCTAACTGTCCTTGAAATTCCACGATTTGACGGTTCTCTTGAACGTGCATCGTTTCTGAACCACCATACAATACGGTATCACGACTTTCTTCACTACTTTTGACATTTTCTGGATCTTGGAAAAAGGCATTTCGGAAAACCGTATACGTTTGAGTAGAAGCAATATAACTGTAAAGTTTCAGTTTCACTTTCTCGCTAGTATTGTATTGCAGGCTGGACAACCGATTTTCGGCAGTCATAGGCATCCACGCTTCATCCAATTGCTGCAATTTCTGCTCTATAGGATCCAATTCCATTGTCATAGACGCTTCATAGATTTGATGCCTTCTGGTATTGATAAAACGGATGCGGCTGTTGTCAAAATCCCACTGTACTTTGGTAAAGTAGACATCTTTTCCATCAGCAATCCCCTTTAAGTCGATTTTTAGATTGAACATTTTGGCATATTCGTAAAGTTGAAACGATCCAAAATAGCTCATCTCGACTCCATGACGAATGTCAGCCGCCTCCAAAAAAGCTTGGTCGTCATCGTAAGTCGTGCCACTGACTTCTCCGTAACGTCCCTTAATTACCGATTCGTGGATTTTACTGATGGCATTTTCCGACGAGAGCATTTTGATGTCTTCTGGACTCTTGACCCAAACCAATCGTGTGGGTAGAAAAACTTCATCGGCTTTACGCACGTTGGACGCATTGGCCACCACCGTCGCCTGGTTATCACCAAGATAGGTACGAGCATTAGGGCTTAACCAGATTTTATAAGAGAGGTACAGACTCAACGCCAACAAAGCAATCAAGCCGTAACGAATGATTTTTTCGGATACCTTCATTCCCACCAATCCTCCTCATAAGGTTCGTAAGGCAGTGTGATATAAAAAGTGGAGCCGCGGCCTTCTTGGCTTTCTACCCAGATGTTACCACCATGTGCCTTCACCACTTCTTTGGAAATGGCTAGACCCAACCCGGTTCCCCCCTGCTTACGAGCGCGGGCTTTGTCCACTCGATAGAAGCGGTCAAAGACGCGACCCAGATCTTTTTTAGGAATTCCCAGACCTTGGTCAGTGACACTTAAGACGATATTGTTGTGGGTCTCTGACAGACGCACCGTAATTGTCCCACCATCAGGAGAGTACTTGATAGCGTTGTTCATGATGTTGTCTATCACCTGAATGATTTTGTCCGTATCGACTTCGGCCCACAAATCCCGCTTCGTGAAATCCCGGCGAATACGGTATTTTTTCCGAACGTCTTGGTTGTCGACGATCATATCAAAGCGATCCAAAACAAAATTCACCAACTCATTAAAGTTGACATATTCCAGTTGCAGCACCGCTTTGCCGCTATCCATTCGAGAAAGGTCCAACAGATCATTGATCATACGAATCATGCGATCTGTCTCATCTAAGGTTACCTTTAAAAAGTTTGGTGCGATTTCTTCGTCCTTCCATGCCCCTTCACTCAGCGCTTCGATATAGCTGCGCATGCTGGTCAATGGTGTCCGCAATTCATGGGACACGTTGGATACGAAATCGCGGCGCTCCTGCTCAGTTTTTTCTTGTTCAGTCACATCGTGCATAACAGCAACCAAACCGGAAATAAATCCGGATTCCCGGCGAATCATTGAAAAGTCTGTTCGCAAGATTACCAGACCCCGATATGGATTTTCTCGTTCAATCAGCATTTCATCAGGATCTTCCAATAGCTTACGCAGCGTATAGTCTTCATCGATTTCTAACAGTTCCAAAATCGATTCACCGATGACTTCTTCTCGTTTGACATTCAACAGAGTTAACGCCATTTCATTGATAGTGATCACCTTGCCTCGGCGATCGGTGGCGATGACTCCATCGGTCATATGGGACAATACACTGTCCAAGCGGTTTCGCTCGGACTCCATGGCGTCTTGCGTCTCGGCAATTCGATCCCCCAGCTGATTGAAGGTTTCCGCCAATTGTCCCAGCTCATCTCGACCGTAAACCGTCACCCGCCGACTGTAATCTCCCCGAGCAATGCGCAGCGCCTGCTCCCGCATTTCAACAATAGGTTGTGTAATGGAGCGAGAAACCAATACCGCAACAACAATCGAAATCCCCGCCGCAATCAAAGAAGCAAATACAAAGATTAACGCCGTTTCGTGGATTTCCTCATAGCGGCCTTCAATGTCGCTTTTCATAAACAAGGCCCCGATCACAGTGTCTCCAGTGGCTGATTGAATAGGTTGAACTACAATATAGACCCGTTTATTCGTGACCTCATCATATGCTGTTTTAGCGACAAAGGCTAAGTCATTGATGTCACGATAGTCATTTTTCTTGCCGATAAGGGATTTGTCGGTCAAAGGTGTGGCTCCCAAAACGATCCCGTTAGCATCCACCACCCGCATTTCTAGCACGTCGGTAGAAACGCTGTTTTCCAGCCGCAACTGGATATTGGACAATTCATCACCGGTAGCTTCTTCGCCATTTTTTTGCGTAATATCATTGGCAAATTCCGGTGCCACTCGGGAAGCCTGGTCTTTCATATTGTCAGTGAATGTCTTGATGGTATTGCGTTCCAATCCGCGAATAAAATACGCCCCGATAATCTCGATCGAAATCAACAGGATCAAGATAAATGCCAGGGCGATTTTAAAGTTCACCGATTGAAAAAAGCGAACTTTTTTTTTCATTGAGAGTTTACTCCTGTTCCGGATTTCGCAGGTAATAACCGACACCGCGACGAGTTACCAGATAGTTAGGGTGGCTGGGGTTGTCTTCGATTTTTTCCCGTAAGCGGCGAACAGTCACATCCACTGTCCGTACATCACCGAAATAATCATACCCCCAGACTGTTTGCAACAGATGCTCACGAGTCATGACCTGTCCCAAATGCTTCGCCAAATAATGAAGCAATTCAAACTCCCGGTGAGTCAACTCGATTGCAGCACCATTTTTAGTCACCATGTAGGCATCAGGTAAGATGGTCAAATCCCCGATGGTCAAATCGGTAGTCGCTGGCTCTTCGGCTTCTTTGGCCGCTTGGGAACCCCGACGAAGGTTGGCTTTGACACGAGCTACTAGTTCTCGGTTGGAAAATGGTTTGGTGACATAGTCATCGGCCCCCAGCTCTAAGCCCAGCACTTTATCGATTTCAGAATCTTTGGCAGTCACCATGATGATGGGCATGTCATAATTTTTACGGACTTCCCGAGCCACTTCAAGGCCGTCAATCTTAGGTAACATCAGATCTAACAAAATCAAATCTGGTTCCACTTCTTTGACCTTTTCCAACGCTTCCTCACCATCATAGGCGGTATAAACGTCATAGCCCTCTTTGGATAGATTGAACTTTACGATATCGGAGATTGGTTTCTCATCATCGACTACTAGAATTTTTTTCAAAAAGAACACCTCTTCTTACTTTACTGTTCTGTCAGAACACGCTTGAAAACATCGGCAACCTGTTGCTTTTCCTTGGCAATAAAAGCTAAAGCTCTGCTCCTGCTACTCATTGGGAAAACCTTAAACCACCGATTCAAAAAATCTAAAGCAAGTGACTTTAATGTTTTCAAGCACGCTCTGGTTCGTCCTTGCCATTATACCTTATTTTCACAGGGTTTTCATTAAAAGCCCAAAAACCCTCAGTCCTTCGCAACGAATTCTTAAAATACCGACGTTTTTCATTTTTTCAGTGTCGGACGATCCGTTAGTGAACGAGCGACACTATTGCTTTTGGCACCCCCAAGCTGTCTGACACGCCTCGGCCACTTTAATGCAGAAGTGAATGACACTAGCTGAGCTTAGTGAAATCAAGAAAAGTCTGTGCTTGAAATTTTTAACAATAAAAAGCCAAGTTTCTTCCACTTTTTCAAATGGAAGGGACTTGGCTTCTGGGTTCTCACGTTTGGTAGTGTTCGCTTAAGAGGAGGCTGACAGAACTATCCTCACAGCCCCGTTTCTTTTTCCTATCTTCTTTGACGCGTTTTTCTTTCGGTGCTGACTAACTTCTTTTCTCCTGCCACTTTTTCATCATAAGGCTGAGCAAAAGCAGCTTTTAGGAGGAAAGGCCATTTCTGGAAAACCGCCAGTCACCAAAGGCTAATCTAAGACCTGTACACCGACACCTAGAAGTTGTGGGCCAGTGTGGACGACTAATGCCGGTGAGATTTCCCCAAACAAGACCTCTTCCACAGCATTCGGCAGCATGTCTTTTAACAGTCGAGCCATCTCTCGGGCTTCATTTTCAGCACCAGCGTGGGCTACGGCTAAGCGGTATTTTTTATGGCTGGCAGCAAACTGTTTGACCAGTTCCAGTGATTTTGCCAAACTTTTGGCTCTTCCCCGGGCTTTGGCTACAGTATAATAAACGCCCTCCTCGTTACAAGAAATAATCGGGTTCAATTTTAAAGCCGTTCCTAAAAGAGCCGTCACCATGCCAATCCGACCACCTTTTTGCAAATATTCTAAGGTCGCAACATTGAAGAAGACTTTGTTTTGTAAAACTTCTTTTGTCAATTTTTTGCAGATAGTTTCAAAGGTCTCCCCAGCTTCAATCAGCTCTACTGCGCGAATCGCCTGCAAACCCGAAGCAATCCCGATATTTTTCGTATCCAATACAAAAATCTCCAATGCTGGATACTCTTCGGCCATCAAGCGAACCATGTTGTTGGTTCCCGAAAGACCGCTAGAAATAGTCACCGCGATTACCTTTTCATAGCCGGCTGCTTTAATCTCATCAAAAATCGCTAGGATTGCCTGACCATCTGGCAATGAGGTGGAAGGAATCTCGCCGGGCATGCGAGCAATTACTTCATCCGTAGTAATCTCCAGCTTATCGATGTATTCTCTCTCCGGATAAATGACCTTCAAAGGCAGCGTGAACACCTGATGGGCTGCCGCAAAATCCTGTGGTACGTCGCTTCCGGAGTCCGCTAACACGGCGATTTTTTCTTTATTCATAAAAGTAAGCTCCTTATCATCAAAAATTTATGCTTCCTGCAAATAATCAATCTCCAACTGGATGGCTTTTTCGGCTAACAGTTTGTTGGCAAATGACAAAGTAGCCGAGCGCACTGCCAAGTATCGGACTGGAATCACAACGTCCGTTTCAGCAAGTGTTTTGCCTTGTGCCAAAGAAGCGATCCGACCAACTGCTGATTCGGTTTCCTGGCAAAATAAATCATAGGCTTGCTGAATCCCATCCACTTTTCCTTGAAATAAAATTCCTTCTTTGATTTCGTTGATAGTCAGTACCTGTTTCAAGGTGGTAATGGCAATCAAAAATGCCACATGGGTCTTTGTATAACGTTTCTTTTTAGGCGCCGGAATCATGCCTAGCTTCACATAATTGTTCACCATGGATTTGGTCAGCAGATTGTGCTTTTCCGGCTTGATAAAAGGAGTCAGATACACATCTACTAAATTAATCACCTGATCCATATACAGCTCTAAGTCCGGCAGCTCTGACCAACGAGGCAGACGAGCGAGAGCCATCTCAGTGCCCCATTCTTCCAATTTTGCGGTCATTGTTTCCACTTCGCATCACCTTCTGAATTTCAATGATTATTACATCTAGTTTTTAAAACTAGATAAATTATAGCACACAACTAGACAGAAAAAAAGACGACGTCCTCCCTTGATGTAAGAATCCCTTATAACTTCTCATACTACTTGAGTGGTACCATTCACAAATAAAAAAACGGCAGCGGATCAGTTGATCCTGCTGCCGAAAAATTTTCGAGACAAAAAAATACCACCGCGTAAACTCTTTTCGAAATCTCCGAGGAGACCAAGAGTTTACCGATGGCGTGGGTTTGGCACCCAATGGGCTGTGAGGGGCTCGAACCCGCGACCCGCTGATTAAGAGTCAGCTGCTCTACCAACTGAGCTAACAGCCCGTATACAATTTGTTAAGAAAAGTACTTTCTTATGTTAGCACTCCGATTTTGAAAATGCAAGCAGTAAGAGTAAAAAAAAGCCCCTTGCAGCCAAGTTTTTTTAGGTTATAAAAAAGAGCGGTTACTTTTAACTTCTCCTGTCAAAATCCAGTTTTTTTTACCTTTTTAACGACAAAAAATGCTTCGTAAACAGTTTGCAATAGAATCTTTACTTGGATGCAAAACACTGTTCACAATTTATTCACAATTAGATTGTATATTAACAGTGTACCAACAAACAACCTGTCTTATTCCAAGACAAACCCTAACACTTTTTCATTTTTACTCCTGCCTACTGGTCCCCCGCCAGTAGGTCTTTTTTTGCAATGAACGAGCCGCTGCCCTCACCAGATTTTGGTGAAGGCAGCGGCTTGTTTTATTAACAGGTTGTATAACAAGACTCTTAATAGTCTAATAGTCATTACCTTTTCAAAAATACGTTTATTTCACTTCGGTTAATACGTCATCCAGATTATCCAAGAAAAAGCGAACATCGGCTTCCGTGACAACAAGAGGTGGCTGCATTGCCATGACATTACGATTTTCCCCGTTCTTGCCTACGATGATACCGCGATCTTTCATCTTTTCCAAAATTTCATCCACTTGGTCGGCAGCCGGGGCCAACGTTTTGCGATCGGTCACCATTTCCGCCCCAAGCATCAGCCCTAACCCACGGACATCTCCAATCAAGGGATGTTTTTTAGCTAATTCTAAAAGTCCTTCTCGTAGTTGAGTCCCGCGAGCAATTGCATTTTCCATCAGCCCGGCCTCTTTGATATAGCGCAAGACCGACAGACCGGCCATAGCAGAAACCGGATTGCCCCCCAACGTAGATGCCGAAGGACGCGTAAAAGCAGCGGCAATTTCATCCGTGGTGATATAAGCTCCAATTGGAAAGCCATTGCCTAGTGCTTTGGCAACTGTCAAAATATCCGGTACGACACCAAAATTTTCGATAGCAAACATCTTTCCGGTACGGGCGAAACCGGTTTGGACTTCATCCACAATCAATAAGATGCCATGTTGATCCAACAATGCTTTGAGCTTTTGGAAGTAATGGGGCGTTGGCGTCACAATTCCGGCATTTCCTTGAATCGGCTCTACGATCATTGCCGCAATCTTGCCAGAAGTTCGGCGTCGGATCAAACGCTCCACGTCAGCGATACATTCGTCTTCAAATTCTTCTTGCGTTTGATTTTCATCACGGCGACCATCCCGATAAAAATAAGGATTACGGGCAAAATGAATGCCGCCATTTGGCGTATCCGTAGTTCGCCACATTCCAATACCTGTCAAACTCATCGTCAACTGAGTCCGGCCATGCAGTCCCAAATCCAACCCGATGAATTCGTGAGCCCCGGTGTACAGCTGTGCCATCAGCAGAGCCCCTTCATTGGCTTCAGTCCCGGAATTAACGAAAAAGCTCCGTTTCAGATTTCCTGGTGTTACCTCAGCCAACGCTTCAGCTAAGTTGACACCATTTTCAGTAAGATAGATATTGCAGACGTGCTGCAAATCGTGGATCTGCTCTATCACCGGGTCGATGATGGCGGGATTGGAGTGGCCGCAGTTCATGACAGAAACACCGGCAAAGAAGTCTAAGTATTTTTTACCGGTGGAATCAAAGAGATACTGCATCTCCCCTTTGACAAATTGCGGTGGATTTTTATAAAAATGGTTGATACAAGGTACAAAATACTCATTTTTCTTAGCAATGACACCTTCTGGCCCCAAATAACTCATACATCTTCATCCTTTCTCTGTAGTAAACTAACTTCTCTTTAACGCGAGACTCTAGCAGGCAGACAGGGCTGCTCCTCTTATTTTTAGCAGCTGCCTTCAATCAAAAATAAGTGTTTGCAAGCTCTGTTCATGCCCTGTTGCTTGTTCCAAACGCTGTGCCCAAGCCATTCGTTGGGTCAGCTCTGCTTGTGGTGTTTGCAAGGCCTCTTTGTAAATAGCAATCACTTGGCGCAGTGCGCTTGAATCGTATTCTTTTCCTTCAATCCGCAGCGCTTTTGCTCCAGTCTGCAGCAACTCAGGTAATAATACCGCATAAGAAAAATCCTTCGTTGGCAGTAGGTGGTTTTTACCATATTGGTCCGCACGAATCTTGCGGATAAAGCCGTTTTCATCGATTAAGTCGAGATTGTCACCGGCATTTCCGCCATCGATCCAATCTTCGTCTGTCCGATCGATTTCAGCTTTTTTAAAGGAGTGTTCCATATACATAAGCGTCGGAGCACCTTGTACAATCACCTCAGTAGCAATGGGCATCAAAGCTGGCGTTTCGGCAACAATGGCTGCTGGTGCTTCGATGGAAAGGGTCACCGATTCCAAACCTTGTGCTTGATAGAAGCAGCCGCTGAGATGATTGTACACATTTAAGCCGTAGTCGCCGCGAAGTTTAAGACCACTGTTTTTATAACGATGAACCTCGCCAATGTTGGAAACCAGCAGACCATCGATGCCTAATTGCGGCAATTGCGCTACTAATCCATCTAATCGGCGAAACTGATCCTCATTGACCATGCGGGGCAGCACATAAAAGACCGGCGTCTGACTTTCTTTTGCACAGTCGGCAATTTCTTGTAAATCTTGTCTGCTAAATGGTGGATTGGGAGCCAAAACTTCTCCAGAAAGGTAGAGACTGTCGATTCCACACGCCAACGCTGCCAATGCAGAGGCCTTATTATCCACTGTCACGCGGATTTCAGGAATTGTCGGTTCAGCAGGATTTGCCATAGTTGCCGTTGCTGCGCTGGTTTTCACCTCAGCATCAGACTCGACACCCTCAGCTTTTTGGGAAAGCGTCGCTGAGTCTGCTAGTCCAACTTGCTCATTTTTTCTGGTTTGTTGGGCAGCTGCTAACAGCTCCTGCAAATGTGCCGCCACTTTTTCCACTCGGCGCTCTTTCATAATTGGTTCTTCCAAAGGACGGGAAAAGACCCGGGGCTCTCTTTTTCCATCGATGGCGATATTGCTCAGACCCGGCTTACCAAATGCATAGGCGGTCGACAAATCTCGCACGCGATTTTCTTCAAGAAAGGCTACCTTTTCTTGATCCGTCTGATAACTGATTGGATCCGCTAAAAAGCGGTCAATTGCTTCGCCGTAAAGATTAATCAATTCAATCAGATAATCGGCTCCGCGCATCCGTCCCTCAATCTTGTAAGAATTTACACCTGACATAATGAGTTGAGGAATGTGTTGGTACAAAGACATATCCTTGACTGCCATCGGGTAAATCAGCTCATCTTTAGTCGTTTCTTCTGTTTTTTGCGGATCTTGATAGGCCCAGCGACAAGGCTTCATACACAGCCCCCGGTTACCACTTTTTCCGAAATAAACACCACTCGCATAACACTGCGCTCCATGAGCCACACACATGTCTCCGTGGATAAAATACTCATACTCCAGCTCTGGAAATTCCCGTACAAAATCTTGGACATCTTTCAGGGAAGCTTCGCGGGAGATTACGCAGCGGGTCACTCCCAGCTCTTGGGCACTTGCCTGCATCTCGTCATTGTGAACGTTAGCCATAACACTCAGATGCAGCTCCAGATCCAAATTCAATTCTTTGATCAATTGGACCGCCCCAAAGTCCTGAATAATCAGCGCATCGACACCTGCGCCTTCCAAAAAGCGCAGGTAAGCTTCGGCATCCGCCAGTTCCTCATTGGTCATCATATTGTTGAAGGTCACATAAACTTTTTTTCCGAGACTGTGGGCGGTAACTACTGCGGCTGCTATTTCTTCATTGGTGAGATTGTGTTTGGGGTTGTGCATCCGCATGTTGAATTTCTTGCCCCCAAGATAGACGGCATCTGCGGCACTTTGGATTACCTGTTGAAAATCTGCATAAGTGCCCACCGGTGCCAAAAGTTCGATGGTGCGTCCTTGATACATACGTGTCATGTCTTGTTTCCTCCTGTGGCCCCGACTGATTATCGCTGCCGGTTATTAAGAACAGCGGCCCGAACAAATGCAGGCCGCTGAGGTCATTTTTTTATCAAAGTTTCTGCTGAAGATCAGCAAATTCAGCTGTTACTTGAAATAGACATCCGACAAGACATCTGCCGGTTTCAAATCTTTAGTCAGCAAATCATTTTCTTGCGCCCATGCAAATGCTGAAGTGATATCTTCATCCGTTGCTTGTTCTGCGTGAGTATAATCCGGTACAGTGATTTGATCTTTCAAAGTTTCCGGGAAACCAACTTCATCGATGAACAGCTGGATATAATCGGATTTGTCGTGGTCTTTGATGTAATCCACTGCCTCATTGTAAGCATCATACATCCCCTTGATAGCATCTGCTTTTTTATCAATGACATCCGCTGGCATCCCCATAACAAATGGATTGATTCCAATCTCACGAGTTGAATCCAAGACCCGCAACCCATCGGCTACAGCCATCGTTACAAAAGGTTCTGGCAGGATTGCCGCCTGTGCTTGTTTATTCTTCAACAACTCCAAACGAGTCGGTACTTGCGGCACTTCACTGACATTGATATCAGATTCTTTGAGCCCCGCTTTTTCCAACATTTTCGTCACAGCATATTCTGTCCCGGTCTTTTTAGACAAAATAACGTCTTTGCCCTTCAAATCAGCAACAGACTGGATACTGTCGTCACCGGTTACCAAATCAAATTGGCCATAAGTATTTCCTGTAATCTTTACATCCATGCCGGCTTCTTGATAAATAGCAATCGCCACTAAGTCAGTAGAAACACCATCGACTTTGCCGGCTTGGAAAGCTGCGTCACGGTCTTTGGCTGCTTTGAAGTTTTCCAGCTTGATTTCAACACCGTGTTTTTTATCAAAGCCTTTTTCATGGGCTAAAATCAATGGAATGTTATCGGTAGAAGGCATAACACCTAATGTCAAAGTAGTGACTTCGTTTTCTTTAGCGCTGCTGGATACTCCGGTTTTGTCGCTTTCTTTATCGCCACTGCCGCAAGCCGCCAGCGTCACGACTGCCAATGTTAAAATTCCCAATGCTTTTGTCCATTTTTTCATTACTGTATAAATCCCCTTTTCTTTACATTCTTTTGTCCACATTTCCAAATTTCCGTTAAACACATAAATCAAGAAGTTATAAAAACACATCCAACACCCCGGCAACCAAAAAGACCAGGCTGACGATTTCATTGACATTGTATGAAGCAATTTCTGCATGTGCCAAATGGTCCGGCCGCACAACTTTGTGTTCTACGATTAGCAAACTACCGATAGCCACCAAGCCAACAAAATAAATCCAGCCAAATTGCGGTGTCACAATCCCTGCCAGCACCAGACAGCCAAAAGTGATGACATGAAAGAACCGTGCAATCAAGAGTCCATTTTTGACACCCACAGCTGCTGGAATCGAATGGATGCCATGACTGCGATCAAACGTCACATCTTGTGAACCGTAAATAATATCAAAACCTGCGACCCACAGCATATTGGCTCCGGACAAAAAGAAGGCTGTCCAAGAGAAACTGTTGGTAATGGCAATCCAAGCTCCCGCCGGCGCCATAGCGCAAGTGAAACCCAATACCAGGTGGCACAATGCCGTAAAACGCTTTGTGTAAGAGTAGAAGACCATAAAGAACAATGCAATAGGCGACAATGCCAGTGTCACTGGTCCCAAAAGGCCCGCCACAATCACTGTGACTATAAAGCAGGCAATCGCAAACCACAGCGCTTCTTTTTTACTCATTTTCCCTTGCGGAATCTGTCGTACCGCTGTTCGAGGATTGGCCTGATCGATGTCAGCATCAATTACTCGATTGATTGCATTAGCGCCAGTTCTAGCCGCCAAAAGGCCAATGACTAATAAGAGAATCTTACGCCAGTGAAATTGACCGTTAGAAGCCAAGAGCAGCGAGACAATCCCAAAAGAAAAGGAAAAAATCGTGTGTTGGAACATCACCAACACACCGTATGCATGCAGTTTTTGTCCTAACTTTTTAATCCAGGCCATATTCAGCCCACCGTTTCGTCACTTTGTTTTTCGTTGTCTCATCCATCGTTACATCGTCTGGCCAAGGACGGGTATGTCCTTCTTCGGGCCATTTCCGAGTGGCATCGATTCCCAAGCGTGTGCCAAAAAAGGCATTTGGCGAGGAATGATCTAAGGCATCCAGCGGCCCTTCGTTCATGACCAGGTCACGTTTGGCGTCAATATTATTGAAGACTTTCCACGCGACTTTGGAGAAATCGTGAGGATCGACATCTTCTTCTACTACAACAATCATCTTGGTATACATCATCTGGCCCATTCCCCAGCAAGTATTCATCACCTTGTGGGCGTGATAAGGGAATTTTTTCTTAATGGAAACAATCACACAGTTGTGAAAGACTCCTTCAAAAGGCATGGCCAAATCCACGATTTCAGGTGCCATCATCCTCAGCAAAGGTAAAAAGACCCGCTCGGTAGCCAATCCCATGTAATCATCTTCCATCGGCGGCTGCCCGACAATCGTTGTAGGATACACGGCATTCTTTTTGTGGGTGATGGCAGTCACATGAAATACCGGGTACATGTCTTCTAAAGAATAATAACCTGTATGATCTCCAAAAGGCCCTTCTTCTCGCAATGGCTCTGTCACATCCACATAGCCTTCAATGACAAACTCAGATTCTGCCGGCACATAGATATCATTTGTGATGGACTTGACCATTTTCACCGGTCGCTTGCGCAAAAAGCCCGCCAACATCATTTCATCAATCATTTTAGGCAAGGGTGCGGTGGCTGCATAAGTGATTGCAGGATCGCCACCAAGGGCAACTGAAACCGGCATTTTGCCCCCTAATTTGCGATACTTTTCATAGATTTCCCGACCATCTTTGTGCCAGTGCCAATGCATTCCGGTCGTTTTTTTATCATATACTTGCATCCGATACATGCCAGTGTTTTGCTGACCGGTGTCTGGATCTTTTGTCATCACTAGCGGCAAGGTGATAAATGGCCCGCCATCTTGTGGCCAACATTGCAAAATAGGCAGTTTTGTCAGATCAGGGTCGGTCATCACCACTTCTTGGCAAGCGCCGTTTTTCACTTTAATAGGAAAAACCGCCGCCATCCGCGATAGTTTCGGCAGTTGTGCCGCACTTTTGAGCCAACCGGCATAATTGGCCATATTGATCAAGTCTGCGATCTGTTCACCGACTTCGTTCAAGTTGTCGACGCCTAGTCCCAATGCCATTCGTTCTTCTGACCCCATCGCATTGATTAGTACCGGAAATTCTGAACCAACTACATTTTCAAACAACAAGGCTGGTCCGTGGGCTTTTGACACACGATCGGTGATTTCAGTAATTTCCAATTCAGCTGAGACCGGTGACTTGACTCGTTTCAATTCCCCATCTTTCTCCAGCCTGCGGATAAATTCTTGCAGATTTTTATAAGCCATAAACAGTTCCCTTCTATATGAATACGTCGCACTATTCGCTCAAACAACGGCCGTCTGAAAACAGCGCTCATTTGCACTGTTCTCCTTTTGAGTCGTCTTTAAGGACGCGCTCAACATTACAGCAGTCTTTGTAGTTTGTATCACAAAAACAAACATGCTTATTCTAACACTAACCCACCGAAAAATAAAATGTCTGTGCTGCTTTTCACCATTATTTAATTCAAGCAAAAACGGCTGTGACAAAAGCTAACTTGCTAAAATAAAACTTTCTTTTTGTTACTTCTGCTGCAAACTCAAGTCCCGCTTATCAGAAAGCGTTTTGCCTTTTTATGCTGTTTTTAAAAAGAGCTCATTAAAAAGGGACGATCGCCTTTATTGACATCGCCCCTTTTTGTTAAGGTTTTTTAAGGCCATTTGTGCCTACTTTTCAATCGTAATAGCGAGGGGCACGAGTCTCAGGAGCCACTGTTGTCAGCCAGCTTTTCGCCTGCGTCCCCAGTGCGGCTGCCATTTGACAGGAAACTGCAATCTGCTCTTTTGTGATGCCGTCCACATGCACACCGGCGATGACAACAGCTTTTTTTTCTGGCGCTAAGGACAGTGCTTTCAAAAAAGATTCCGCCAATACATCGTCTTTATGAAAGCGTCCAGAATGACTGGGAAAACGTAGAGTACCGTAATCAGTAGCCGTCTTTTTCGAAGCGTAAAACTCGGACTCAAAATTAGTAGCCGGTATGCTTACCTGCACCCCTTCAGCCAGCGTTTCAGTCACAGTTCCCACATGCGGGACATCTCCACCGGTCAAGAGCACCACAAGATCTTCGTTGATTATCGTCACTTCTGCTTGCATTGTATACTCTGCCTGAGTCGTCATAAATTCTTTTCGTAAAAACGTCATTTTTCCTCCCCCTGCCAGCGCACAGCATCGGCTTGTGGCAATCCCAATAAATCCAGCAGCCGATCAGTCTGACGACTTACCAGGTCAGAAATCGTCTGAGGCTGTGTGTAAAAAGCCGGCATCGGTGGCGCAATGACTACTCCCAGACGCGCCAGTTTAGTAAGGTTTTCCAAATGGATCACACTCAGCGGCGTTTCCCGGGGGACAATCACCAGACGTCGCTGCTCTTTCAAGATGACATCCGCCGCTCGCCCAATCAAGGTCTCTGAAAAACCGTGGGCAATTCCCGCTACCGTCTTCATGCTGGCCGGCACAATAACCATGCCGTCAGTAAGAAAAGAACCACTGGCAATTGCCGCACCTAGGTTTTCTTCCTCATAATAGACGTCCATCAAGGCAATGACTTCTTCTTGCGTCAATGACGTCTCCAAACGAAGATTTTCCCAGGCCCAGCGACTCACTACTCCATGGACTTCCACATCGGGACGACTTTTCAATTTTTTCAACAAGTCCACTGCATAGACTGAGCCGGATGCTCCGGTGATGGCAACGATGATTTTTTTCATAAACAGGTTCCTCCAACATATTCCGATTTATAGTAAACCGGACGTTTTCTCTCATTCACTATAGCATATCCAGCAGCAAAAAAGCCCGCTCTAAAGCCATGTCAACTGATTTTGACACTGAAATATTCCAGAAATCAGTTCAGTTTTACTCAAGCTCTGCTATGATGAATGTATCAGAGGTACCTGAGCAAAATTCTTTTTTTCCATCGTTTTGTTGTTCTCAGTCAGGTTTACCTCTCATTGACTAAAAGCCTAACCATTGCCAGTATTTTTGAACTTGAACTCAAGAAAGCAGGTGCTTCATTATGGATATCAGTCGTCACTTAAAAGAATTACGCTTAGAACACCAATTGACTCAAGAAGAGTTGGCCCAAGCTATTTTTGTCTCTCGTCAGAGTGTTTCCAACTGGGAAAATGGCAAAGGACAGCCGGATATTGAAAACCTGATCCTGCTCAGTGAGCTCTATCACCTTTCCTTAGATGAGCTTTTGCAGGATCAGAAGCTGCCGGACAAACAAAAACCAAAATTTTTCATTGCTCACCGCTTTCTCACTGGTTTTGTCTTTTTATCTTTGACCGCATTGATCTGCCAGATTATTTTTCAACCATCAGGCTTTTTGATTCCTCTTTTTTACAGCCTTCTATGCTTTATCCAAACCTGGCGCTACCTGATAAAAACTAACCGCGGAGCCAATGTGTATGGTCAAGGTGAAAATATGTATGACCCAGCGATTATCTTGTGGGCCCTCACTTATATGATGATCTTGGCTGCGATAGGATTTCAAGGTTATATCAATCCGTAAGTTTCACATTCATCCCCAGAGGAGGAGTTTTTTATGAAAGGCATCGTCGTTACCATTAGCCGCCAGCAGAACAATGCGCTGCAATGGACTTGGCAAGACCAGCAGTACCTGCCTCGCCTTATGAATTATTTGAAAGTCACCTATCCGGCTTATGAATGGGAGATTGTTCCTGGTTATGATTTGAAAAAAATTGATCTCACCCTTTATCAAGCTGCCGCACTGCCCCCAGTCTCAGAGCGATTTGCTAAAACACTGAAGGATCTGGATCCGCAGTTAAAGATCATAATTCCTGATCGGGATGAATTTCTTTACATGATGGCACCTAAGGGAATGGTATTGGGTCGGACCACCGGTTATCTGGTGGCACAAGGCCCCAAGCTTACGGTCCGCGGGCTCCCCTCAGAAAAGCGCCAGGCAGCATTTAGCAATGAAAGCCTACGTCAATTGATGCGAGACTATCCCACCATTTACTGGACTGTGGTGACCTTTGATGAATTGAAGGAAAAATTAGCTGAAAATTCCCAAGATGTCACTGTCGCATTGACACCCCAGGCCATGCCTTATGAAAAATACATTACCACCCATTGGCCAAACACTGCGGTTATCCAAGGGAATCCATCAAAATTAGCCGCTACACCGACACAGTTGGAATTAATTATGATTGCTATTGTCACCACAACCATGTTCTTATTGTGTCTGATGGGTTTCATCAACTGAGCAAGCAACTATATGCAAGAAAATGGATACGACAATCCTCGTGTCAAAGCCCCAGCAAGAACACTCCCCCAGTTTTAAAGAGAAGTCTGTGTTTAAATTTTTTAACATAAAAAGCCAAGTCCCTTCCATTGTTTAATGGAAGGGACTTGGCTTTTGTGGACTCACGTTTGGTAAGGTTCGCTTTGAAGGACGGTGACTAGTTGATTGTCACAGCCTTTTTAACAATGTTCAATTTTTTGAAGCGTTTTGTTGCTGCATCAACTTGTTGTCTTTGACACTACAGCCGCAATTACACTCTTCACATTTTGACGAACGACCGGTGACTTTGTTGAAAACGACCCACCCGGCACCTCCAAAAATTGCAATGCTCAAAACAATAGTCCAAAACATATTATTTCGCTCCTTCTTTTACAACAGCGTCCGGCAGTGTCAAAACAAACCCGTCAGCTTTCTTCACATCAACTTTACGAAGAACCGCCCAAATCATAAAGGCCAAAACAGCTGCTGCTGCAAAGGTTCCGATACCAACTGTGCCGTTTTCAAAGATGATATGTCCGAATTGATAAATCACCAAGCTGACTCCATAAGCTAGCCCGCATTGGTATCCGACTGCTCGCATAGTCCACTTGATATCGCCCATTTCCCGATGAATAGCCCCGATTGCTGCAAAACACGGTGCGCAAAGCAAGTTGAAGGTTAAGAAAGAATAGGCAGCTACCGGTGTCAGAGCAACTGATAAGGCGCCCCAGATTTCTGCGCCATTTTCTGCCACTTCGTCCAGTCCACCATATAGGACACCAAAAGTTCCGATAACATTCTCCTTGGCGATCAAACCGGTGATGGCTCCAACGGTTTCTCGCCAATTGCCCCAGCCTAGTGGTGCAAACAGTGGTGCAATCAAACGACCAAAGGCAGCCAGAATACTGCCGTCTTCACTCACACTCTGGAACGTAAAGCTGTGGGTAGAAGTAAACCAGATCACGATACTGGAAACGAAAATAATCGTTGCCGCATTTTTGACAAAGGCCATCCCACGATCAGCCACCTGATGAAAGACGCCACGAATTTGTGGCAGGTGATACGCCGGCAATTCCATAATAAATGGCGCCGGATCACCAGAAAACAAACGCGTTTTTTTCAACGCAATGCCTGACAACACGATAGCTGCGATTCCGACGAAATAAGCAGAGGGAGCTACCCAACTAGCTTCAGGGAAAAAGGCACCGGTAATCAATGCGATGATAGGAAGTTTGGCACCACAAGGCATAAAGGTCGTAATCATAGCCGTCATGCGCCGGTCTTTTTCATTTTCAATAGTACGACTAGCCATGACTCCGGGAACCCCACAGCCAGTAGCAATCAGCATAGGAATGAATGATTTTCCTGACAAGCCAAACTTGCGGAAAATTCGGTCCATGACAAAGGCGATTCGTGACATATACCCGCAGTCTTCTAAAAGAGCCAAACAGAAGAACAAAACCAATAGCTGTGGCAAGAAGCCAATTACCGCGCCGACACCAGCAATGATCCCGTTCAACAAGAGATCTTGCATCCAAGGAGCAACATTGCCTGCCTCAAGCCAGCCCGCCACATGATTGGGAACCAGTTCCCCGAACAACACATCATTGACCCAGTCGGTTCCCATTACCCCAATCGTTTGAATGGAGATATAATACACACCCCACATCACCAAGGCAAAAATCGGCAGTGCCAAAATCCGGTTTGTGACCACCTGATCGATTCGGTCAGAAACCGACAGTCGCAGATCCCCTTCGTCAGTCATACATAGCTTCATCAAGCGGGCAATAAACTCATAACGCTCATTAACTAAGATTGCATCACTAGTGTCACCAAAGATTTTTTCTGTAATGGCGATAATTTCAGCAATGTCTTTTTGCTGAATTTTGGAAAGATCCAATTGTGCTTGGGCTAGCGAATCCTTTTCAAAAAGCTTCAAGGCATAATAACGGGCTTGCTTTTCCGGTACTGTGTTACCTAAAACGTCGATGATTTCAGAAATAGAAGCTTCTAAACGATCATCATAAGAAGGATAGTGAGGCAGTTGCGCGGCTTCGGCAGTTTCTACAGTCTTTTGAATCGCCTGATCCAGCCCTTGTTTTTTAAGTGCGCTCATCCCGACAACTTCAACACCCAATCCGTAAGCTAATTTTTCCAGATTGATACGTTTACCGGACTTTTTGACGATATCCATCATATTGACCCCGACTACCATCGGTAACCCCAATTCCATCAACTGAGTGGACAGGTAAAGGTTGCGTTCAATATTGGAGCCGTCGATAACATTCAAAATGGCATCTGGTTGACCACTCAACAGGTAGTCACGAGAAACGACCTCTTCAGGTGTATAAGGAGACATGGAATAAATCCCAGGCAAATCCTGAATAGTAATATTCTTGTCTTTTTTCAGTTTGCCGCTTTTACGCTCCACTGTTACACCCGGCCAGTTCCCCACGTATTGCAAAGAGCCGGTTAGATTATTGAAAGTGCTGGTCTTTCCACTGTTGGGATTACCTGCCAGTGCAATCTGCAGCTGTCTTTTTTTCATCATGATGCCGCGGCCTCCTTCTCTACTAAAATATACTCCGCTTCATTTTTACGCAGAGAAAGGGAGTACCCCCGCAAAGACAGTTCGATAGGATCTCCTAATGGCGCCAATTTTTTAACGGTAACTTGCACATTCTTTGTGAGCCCCATGTCCATCAAACGACGTTTCACTGCACCTTCACCGAAGACCGAGACCACTTTGCCGTTATCTCCCACGGCTAATTGATCTAGAGAAAGGATTTCTTTTTCCGTCTGAGCATCCGTTACGAGGATTTTTTCAAGAATACTTTGATCCAAAGCAATGCGGCTATTGTGCAAAAGAACGATGCCGTTTTTCCCTTGCGTCTTTAGCAAGATGACTTCACTGCCTGGAATCAGCCCCAAATTTTGCAAATGTTGCTTAATTTGCGGCTCTTCAGGAATGCTGGTTACCTGATAATTTTTGTGTGGTATTGCTTCTGTTAGATTCCCCATGATAGTTCCCCCGACTTTCACTTTATTGGACTCATTCGCAATTCCCCGTTGCGAATGAGAATTATTCTCAATGCTTTTCTACTTCTGAGAATAAAGGGATTTTCCTTGTAAGTCAACGAGATTTTGCAATTTGTAATAAAATTCACATGGAAAACTTTTTTTGTTTGAACCTTTGTTGTAAACTCTTCAAAACGCAGGAATTAATTGAATGAAAGCGGATACTTCTTTTTCCTTTTACAAAGCCCATCAGCAGCATTTTTCAAAAAAATCCCGTAAGTGTTAAAACAAGCTGGCAGGATTGTTTCTTATAACTGTCTGATGGAGATAACAGGTAGTTAAAAATTGGTCACTGATTAAAGTCAAAATAATTCTTTTCAATTTCTACTGATTTTTCGACGAAAAGAACCGATTCCATGATTTTTTACCTCTCAATACTCCTACAGACAAACACAACCTGTAGTGACTGATAACAATCTCGAATACTATATCTTGTGTCTGAGCAAAGCAAAACCGTTGACTTACTACAGTCATCCGCTATACTGAAAATACCAACAGAAGACATGGAGGATCAGCAGATGAACATTACCCTTTACTCAAAAAATAACTGCATGCAATGTAAGATGGCGAAACGTTTCCTGACAGAGAACGAGATTGCCTTTACTGAAATCAATATTGACGAACACCCCGAGGCGGTAGACCGCTTGAAGGCGGAGGGTTTTCAAACTGTTCCTGTGATCTTGGGTGCGGAATCTGCAATCGTCGGTTTCCGCCCGGATCAATTGCGCCAATTGGCTTCTTAACACACATGCCAAACACGAACTTTCGGCACTTTGGATTTGCCAGCCACCAGGGTCGGCAAGTCCTTTTTTACCGCCCACCAGCTTGAACTGCGGTGGCCGCAATCACAGTTTCAACGAGGAGGATCCCTATGAGTTTAAAAACATTGCAAGATGTCAGCTATTATAAATTGAATAATGAGATCAACCGCCCGGTACACGGACAGATTCCATTGAACAAAGACCAAGAAGCTTTGGCAGCTTTTTTTGAAGAAAATGTCATTCCCAATACAATGGTCTTTAAAGATATCCATGAAAAGCTGGCTTATCTGGTAGCCCAGGACTACTTAGAGGCTGAATTTTTGCAGCAGTATACTCCGGCATTTTTGGAAAAATTGTATGATTTTTTGACCGCTCAAAACTTTCGCTTCAAGTCGTTCATGGCAGCTTACAAGTACTATTCGCAATATGCTTTGAAGACCAATGACGGAGAGTATTATTTGGAAAGCTACGAAGATCGCGTCGCCGTCAATGCCCTTTATTTTGCAGAAGGCAACGAAGAGCTGGCGCTGCAATTGGCAGATGAGATGATTCACCAACGCTACCAACCGGCAACCCCTTCTTTTCTGAATGCTGGCCGTAAACGTCGTGGTGAACTGGTTTCTTGTTTTCTGATTCAAATCACAGACGACATGAATGCTATTGGTCGTGGAATTAACAGTGCTTTGCAGCTTTCTCGTATCGGTGGTGGTGTCGGTATTACATTGAGTAATCTGCGGGAAGCAGGCGCTCCTATTAAGGGTTACGAAGGGGCAGCCAGCGGCGTGATGCCAGTCATGAAGCTTTTTGAAGACAGCTTCAGCTATTCCAACCAATTGGGGCAACGACAAGGAGCAGGCGTCGTCTACTTGAACGTTTTCCACCCAGATATTATCAACTTCCTGTCAGCGAAAAAGGAAAATGCCGATGAAAAGATTCGGGTCAAAACCTTGTCTTTAGGTGTCATCGTCCCGGACAAATTCTATGAACTTGCCCGCAAAAACGAAGATATGTACCTATTTTCTCCTTACAGCGTAGAGCAGGTCTACGGAATGCCGTTTTCTTATCTGGATATCACTGCTGAATATGACAAGCTGGTGGCCGATCCTCGAATCAAAAAAACGAAGATTAAAGCCCGGGATTTGGAAAACGAAATTTCCAAACTGCAACAAGAATCCGGCTATCCTTATATCGTCAACATCGACACCGCAAACAGGGCCAATCCAATTGATGGCAAGATTATCATGAGTAACCTCTGCTCTGAGATTTTACAGGTGCAAAAACCCTCACTCATCAATGGCAAGCAGGAATATGAGGTTTTAGGCACTGATATCAGCTGCAATCTGGGTTCCACCAATATCGTGAATTTGATGGCTAGTCCTGACTTTGGCCGCTCCGTTAAAGCCATGACTCGAGCGCTGACTTACGTGACAGATCATTCCCACATTGACGTGGTTCCTTCTATTGAAAAAGGCAATCAGGAAGCCCACACCATCGGATTGGGCGCGATGGGCCTACACACGTATTTTGCTAAAAACCACATGGAATACGGCTCGGCTGAGTCTATTGAATTCACCGATATCTACTTTATGCTGTTAAACTATTGGACATTGACAGAATCCAATCTGATTGCTCGGGAGCGGGGGATTGTTTTTGACGGCTTTGAAAAATCAGCTTATGCAGACGGCAGCTATTTTGCCGACTATACAGCCGGTCAACATGTCCCTCGTTCACAAAAAGTCAAAGAACTTTTTGCCGGGATTTTCATTCCGACGGCTGCAGATTGGCGCAAATTGCAAAAAGCCGTCGCAAAAGATGGGTTATATCACCAAAATCGCTTGGCGGTTGCACCCAACGGTTCGATTTCTTATATCAATGATACCAGCGCCAGTCTGCACCCAATCACTCGTATGATTGAGGAACGCCAAGAGAAAAAAATCGGTAAGATCTATTATCCTGCAGCCTACCTGTCCAACGATACCTTGCCTTATTACAAGTCTGCTTATGACATGGATATGCGCAAAGTGATTGACGTTTATGCCGCAGCTCAAAAACACATCGATCAAGGAATGAGTTTGACCTTGTTCATGCGTTCAGAAATTCCTGCGGGTCTTTACGAATGGAAGACAGACACGAACAAGCAAACCACTCGTGATTTAAATATTCTGCGTCACTATGCGTTTAACAAAGGCATCAAATCCATTTATTATGTCCGCACCTTTACTGACGACAATGAAGAAATCGGCTCCAACCAGTGCGAAAGCTGTGTCATCTGATTTTTTAAAGTTTGAATTAGCCCTCCGCGACGAGCTGTTTGCGATTTTCATTTGACGTATTTTGAACACGATTGTCAGCAGCTTGTTGCGGACAGCTCTTCTTGGTCCCCAACAAAGAACAATGGAGGAACGATTATGACCAATACCTATTATGAAGCGATCAACTGGAACGAGATTGAAGACATCATCGACAAATCGACATGGGAAAAACTGACGGAACAATTCTGGCTGGATACTCGGATTCCTTTATCCAACGACCTTGACGATTGGCGCAAGCTGACTCCTGCGGAAAAAGACCTGGTCGGCAAAGTTTTCGGTGGTTTGACCTTGTTGGATACGGTGCAATCAGAAAGCGGGATGGATCAGCTCCGCAAAGATGTTCGCACGCCACACGAAGAAGCCGTCCTCAACAACATTCAATTCATGGAATCTGTCCACGCAAAAAGTTATTCCTCGATTTTTTCAACATTAAACACCACTGCTGAAATCGAAGAAATTTTTGCCTGGACCAATACCAATGAATTTCTCCAGAAAAAAGCCGAACGGATCAATGAAATTTACAAAAACGGCACGCCTTTAGAAAAAAAGATTGCCAGCGTCTTTTTGGAAACCTTCTTATTTTATTCAGGTTTTTATACCCCACTGTATTATCTTGGCAACAACAAGCTGGCCAATGTAGCAGAAATTATCAAGCTGATTATTCGCGATGAAAGTGTCCACGGCACGTATATCGGCTATAAATTCCAGTTAGGATTCAATGAACTGCCTGAAGCAGAGCAAGGACAATTGAAAGATTGGATGTATGACTTGCTTTACGAATTATATGAAAACGAAGAGCGTTACACCGAAGAACTTTATGACGGAATTGGCTGGACAGAAGAAGTTAAAACCTTTTTGCGTTACAATGCCAATAAGGCCTTGATGAACCTCGGTCAAGACCCACTGTTTCCCGACACTGCTGATGATGTCAATCCAATTGTCATGAACGGGATCTCCACCGGAACATCAAACCACGATTTCTTCTCACAAGTGGGTAATGGTTATCTGTTGGGAACCGTAGAAGCAATGCAAGATGATGATTATCTTATCGGTATGTAAGTAATTTGCAAATTTCCCAACACCGACTTTTAGCCAACCAGCAGTAGTGTGGATAATTCTACTGCTGGTTGGCTTTTTTGTTAAATTATCAATTGATAGCTATAAAAGCGTCTTTTTGCTTTGCTATCCTTTTTATGTGCTGGAATGAAACAAATCAAGCAAGACTTCCTCTTATTTGAAATTTCAATTACAGCCACTGCTCAAAGCCTTTGATCGAACACTGCAAAAAAATCGGCAAATTATTGGCAAATTCCATCCAGGCCTTGTTACCGATGGGCTGTTACAGTAAAATGAGGACTCGCTGGCTGATGCTAGTTTTACCTTTACTTTATCAATGAAACGAGGAGAAAAACCGATGATCACATTTTACCTAGCTGTGATAGGGCTGATTGGCTGTAGTTTGCTTGCTGTCTTCAGTCTGGCTTGTGATTGGCTAGATGTTTCTGGGGCCCTGCTCTTACTTGTGATGGGCACAGCTATTTTTGCTCTTTCACCGGTGATGGCAGGTTATCTAGCTCTGTTTTTTGCTATGAGTTATCTAGTCCAAGGATTGAAAAAGTACTTTCGGAAAGCTCCATCACAGGTAACAGCTTTGACCACTGGTGGGCAGCTTGCTGATTCCGATGAACGTATTGCAAAAAGTCATGCTCGAGATGGTTGGCAGGTGGTTGCAAACTGTGGCCCTTTGTTAATTGCATTACTTTGGCAACAACTAGCCGGCGGTGATCCTCGTCTCGTATATTGTCAAATTGCTGTAATTGCTGGTGCTGCTGCTGATACTTGGTCATCTGAGATTGGTGTGCTGTCCCGACGACCGCCTCGTTCACTACTGACAGGACGTCCTTTAGCAGCCGGTTTATCTGGTGGTGTCAGCTTGTTAGGAACTTGCGCTGGAATAGCAGCGGCCGGAATAATTGCCGGTGTCTGGTGGTTGCCTAATCAGCTGCTATTTCCACAAATGACCAACGGACTCACCTTCTGGTTACCGGCCCTTTGTGGGTTTGCTGCCACATGGATCGACAGCTTATTAGGAGCAACACTGCAACAAAAATACCGTTGTCAAATTTGCGGCCGGATTACCGAAAAAACGCAGCATCATGGGGCGGCTACGCAAAAAATCAGTGGTATTATCGGCTTCAACAATGATACCGTCAACTTTTTCAGCGGCCTCTTAACATTGGGACTGGCCTATTTGTGGCAGGTACTTTTCTGAGTAGCGCTAATCGTGTTTGCCGCTGATTCTAAATTTGGTAAAAAGAAAGACCGAAAGTGGCGTCATTCGGACGCTACTTCCGGTCTTTTTTTATAATTTTGAAGCTGCTGCATCATCCACGATAATGATTGCATTGGGATGATTTTGTAAAACAGAAGCTGGTAGATGGTTTGTTACTGGTCCATCAACTGTTCCTTTGATTGCATCTGCTTTGTTTTCACCAAAGGCCATCAAGATCAGTTGTTTTCCTTGCATGATAGAGCCGATTCCCATAGAGATCGCTCGTGTCGGCACATCTTCAACTTTGTCAAAGAAACGTTTGTTAGCTTCAATTGTTGATTCTGTCAATTCTACGACAGCTGTTTTGCCTTCTAAGTCAGCACCAGGTTCGTTAAACCCAATGTGACCGTTCACGCCGATACCCAAGATTTGGATATCTACTGGGTTAGAAGCAATGACTTCATCATAGCGACCACATTCAGCTGCCAAATCTGCCGCTTTGCCATTTGGTACATAAGTGGCTTTGAAAGGCTTTTTATCAAACAAGTTCGTGTTCATAAAATGACGGTAGCTTTGTTCGTCGTCGCCGCCTAAACCTACATATTCATCTAAGTTGACAGAAGTCATCTCAGAAAAGTCCAGATCGCTTGTTGTCATTTCATTATACAATGGAATCGGAGTACTGCCTGTTGCCAGTCCTAGTGTTTTTACGCCGTTTGCCATACCTTCTTTGATCAATTCAAATGCCTTTTTGCCGCCTTCTTCAGCATTTTTCACGCGGATGATTTCCATGCTCAGCCCTGCTTTCTTGTATTTGGTATAGTCCGATTATAGCACCATCTAGCATAGCTGGCAAACGTCTAGACCACAAAAAGCAGATTTTTTATAAAAAATTATTGCGCATGCTGCCGACTGCATCCAAACATTGCTTTAGTCCCCCTGGCTGCAGCAATTTGTCAGTAAAAGATTTTGTTGAACCTCTTGTTGGTATCTAATTTGTCACTTTTTCTAAATAGTTTTGGCAGTGGGAAATACTTCCAAGGCCTGAACCAAGTCGGCTAAGAGATCTTCTGCATCCTCAATTCCAATCGACAGTCGCAACAAATCTGGTGTCAGTCCATAGGCTTCCCGTACTGCTACCGGAATATCGCCGTGGGTCTGAGTTGTGGGGTAAGTCACCAAACTTTCTACGCCCCCCAGACTCTCTGCGAAGGTGAACAGCTCCAAGCTTTCAAGAAAGGCTGGAATTTTTTGGGGATCAGTAACCCGCAGACTAATCATTCCTCCGATTCCCGGATAAAGAACTTCCGTCACCTGAGGAAGCTTTCGAAGCTGTGCAGCCAATTTTCCGGCATTCTCCTCTTGTCGCTCCAAGCGCAGTGACAGTGTCTTTAAGCTGCGGATAAACAGCCACGAATCAAAAGGTGCCAACGTACCACCTGTCGTATTGGCTAGCCAAGAGAGTTTCTCCCCACCCTCTTGACTTTTAGCCACAGCCACTCCTGCTAATAAATCATTGTGACCAGACAAAAATTTTGTACCGGAATGAACGACAAAGTCTGCACCTAATGTCAGCGGCTTTTGTCTAAGTGGGGTTAAAAATGTGTTGTCCACAATCAAACGCGCCCCGTGCTCATGGGTCTTGTCAGCGATCGTTTCAATATCAAACTCGTGCATCAAAGGATTGGTGGGGGTCTCTAAAAAGACCGCTGCTACTTCTGGGGTATCTGCTAACAGAGTCTCAAATTCCTCCTGGCTGTCAAAATAAGCGAAGGTAGCAACTCCCTGTTCTTCTAAAAAGTTGAAATACCGATAACTGCCGCCGTAAAGATCACGCCCCGCCAAAATATGCGCACCTTGTGGCAACAGTCCCAAGACTAGTTGGATTGCTGCCATTCCAGAACTCGTCGCTACGGCTAAGCTGCCTTCTTCCAACTTTGCCAATGCTTCTTCCAAGATTGAACGAGTTGGATTTTTTGTGCGGGTATAATCAAAACCCGTCGATTGCCCCAGATGCGGGTGGGAATACGTTGTAGAAAGATGAATTGGTGCAGAAATTGCTCCAGTATAAGGATCTTTTTGATTACCGATTTGCGCTAAAAAGGTCGTCACTTTTTCTTTGGTCATGGAAAATTCCTTCTTTCAATTTCATGTAGGTTGTCGGCAGCTAGTGGTTTTTGCCTTTTTGTAATCTCATCAGCTGGTTGCCTTTTCTAAAAAGATACCGCTCCTGCAAATGAAGTGCTTTTATCCCTTGCTTCTCACTTGATTTGCCTCTCTGCAGACAGTTGTCGCTTTAAAGCTCCTGTTGCTAAACGGTCACACGCCTGTTTGATCACAGCTGGTGAACAAGCCAGATTCAAACGGATGAAAGAACTACTTTCGGCGCTGAACCAACTGCCAAAATCCACCGCCAGCTGGCAGTCTTCTTTGATGAATTTTTCGACCGTTTGGGCATCTGTAAGACCGAGTCCACTGAGATCTAACCAAACCAGGTAACTTCCTTCCAACTGGCTCACCTGAATTTTAGGTGTTGTTTTGACCAGATAATCTCGCAAATAGCGGTAGTTTTCCCAAATCACTTGTTTTACGGCGTCAAACCAGTCTCCCCCATCACGATAGGCTGCTGCACCGGCTATTTGCCCCAAAAGGTTGTTTTCTGACTGACTCAAGGGTTTGATTTTCTGATCAAAGCATTCCCGCAACTCATGATTTGGAATAAGAATATGCCCATGAAGCAGACTGGCCAAATTGAAAGTTTTTGATGGGGCATTGACGACGACTAATCTTTCTTGAAAATGGCCTTCTGCTACCTGCAACGCAGAAACAAACCCTGTTTCGCTGAAATCAAAGTCTTGATGAATCTCATCAGCTAAGATTAAGACATCGTATTTTTCACAAAGCGCAAACAGTGCTTGCAGCTCTGCTTCCTGCCAAATTCGTCCCACTGGATTGTGAGGGGAACAAAGCAGAAACAACCGAACATTGCCAGTGGCCAACTGTTTTTCAAAAGCTGCCAAATCCACTTGCCAACTGCCGTCTTCTGACTGCACCAATTGATTTTCTACTAGCTTGCGACCAGTTTCTCGAACAGCATTAAAAAAAGGATAATAAACTGGTGGCTGGATCAAAACACCATCGCCGGGAGTCGTAAAAATTTGAATCAGATGATAAATGGATTCCACCACCCCTTTTGAAAAACGCAGCCAATTCGACTCAAGGGTGATTCCGTGACGCTTTTTCTGCCAAACAGCAAAAGCTGAAAAATAATCCGGTAGATTTTGTGAGTAGCCAAAAGCTCCTTGACGAACGCGCTGAATGAGGGCTTTTTCAACAGCCGGCGGCGCTTTGAAATCCATATCCGCCACCCATAAAGGCAGCAGATCTTCTGCACCGAAACGTTCCTGCAGCGCGTCCCATTTGAGGCAGTCACTGCCTTTGCGCGCCACTGCGTAAGTTTCGATAAATGTCTGTATGTCCATAACTTCCACTTCTTTCCTCAGTCATCCTTTATCTTGCTGTGTATAAGTCTGCCTGCTAATCTCTAGAAGACAGGTTATTTTTATCGCCACTGCGGGTGACATTAGTGACTGCTGTCCAGGCAATCACTTGTTTTTGGCGGTGTCCAATCGCCATTTCCCTGGTTCCTCTCGGGCAAGTTTTCCTGCCCCAGATATTCCTTTATTCTTACTTTTTCTTACTGGTACTTCCATTTGTCACAGTTTCAGCTGTCTGGAAGCTTTTCTAGTTCTGGCAGCGTTAATTTGCTACCTACCTCCTGGATTGCATAGGGTGTTACCTGGTAGACATCATTCAACCAATTGTGGAAAAAAAGATAGGCGTGTCCCCGCCAAGTATTACGAATGCTGTCTGTAGGGTAATTGTATTGGAAATAATTTTCCGGTAGTTCTGTAGCCAGCCCACGATCTTGATCACGAAAATATTCTTTCTTCAGGGTTTCAGTCGCATATTCAAAATGTCCCATAACATAAACTTCCCGGTGGTCGCGACTGACAATCATGGTAGAGCCAATCTCAGGATTGCGAGCAATCACCTTCAACTGCTCACACTCAGCCAATTGCTGCTCATCTACGCTGGTATAACGAGATTGCGGTGTATAAAAATAATCATCAAAGCCTCTGATCAAACGGTGATTGCCTACCGAGCGATTGGCAAAGATTCCGAATAATTTCTTTTCCAAGGGAACTTTAGCAATCCCGTAATGGTGATACAAGGCTGCCTGCGCCCCCCAACAAATATGCA
Source organism: Enterococcus infantis (assembly GCF_049166715.1). Lineage (NCBI taxonomy): Bacteria > Bacillati > Bacillota > Bacilli > Lactobacillales > Enterococcaceae > Enterococcus > Enterococcus infantis. The sequence continues at coordinate 75,692 of NZ_JBMHFB010000001.1, forward strand.
GCGTACTGGTGGTATGGTTTTTGGCCCAATCTAGAATTTCTATCAACTCGTCCCAGTAATCCACTTCTTCAAAAGGCAACTGTTCCACCGGTGCACCAGTGATAATCAGCCCATCATAGCGCTTTTCTGCCACTTCCTCAAAAGTCTGGTAAAATTTGTTCAAATGATGCAGACTCGTGTGCTTATGTTCATGAGTCGCGATTCTCAAAAAATCCACATCGATCTGCAGTGGACTTTGGGAAATCAAACGCAACAGCTGGACTTCTGTATCCATTTTTTGTGGCATCAGATTCAAGATAGCCAAACGCAAAGGACGGATATCTTGGCTGCGAGCTCGCTTCGAATCAATGGCAAAAATATTCTCTTTTTCCAACACTGCCTTTGCGGGAAAACCTTCCGTCAATTTGATAGGCATAGGAAAACCTCCTCCTATTGTGATTTTTTTCGTGGTTGTCAGCTCATCCCGGGTACAAAAAAGTCCTTCCATACAAAAATGTATGAAAGGACGACGTATCGTGTGACCACCTTTTTTCGCTGCTGCATCACTGCAACAACCTCACCAAGTACTGCAACAGCTCACAGATTCCAAAAGCAGTTTAGAATCTGGCCCTGCAAGACCGTGGCGCTATATCGGGCGCTCCCGTCGAGCACTGTCCTTGCCTTAGATCACTCCTTAACAAGGTTCGCACCCGTCTGCTCAAAGACCATCTTCCCAAACACTTCAAATGCCCCTTTCCACCAAACGGAGCTCTCTGTAAAAATCCATGATCGGTACTCTTCTTTTCAAAGCAGTCGCTTATATGATTGGTGTTATTGTATTTGATTTACGTGTGTTTGTCAATCGAAAAAAGATACCACAAAGCGGCAATAATTTTGAAGGAAAGCTCCCATAGTCCAACTCAGCGGAAAGCCGGCTCTATTTACCACCCAGTCAAAAGTTAAACTCCACAGTAATAAATGAAAAAAGCCCGCAAGCAGTCGCTGACACCTGCTTGCGAACCAATAAAACTCACTCTCAAATCCAACGAAAAAAATGTACCCGCTTTTTGAGCTTATCTGGCGAGTGATTTCCCATTTTAAGAAGTAAAGAACCCCTAAAATCCGCAACAAATAGTGAGCTATTCACCCACCAATCTGGCTCATATGACGCCAAGTAGGCCGCTTATCTTTGACTTCTTCTTGGCGATCAAGAGCCATTTCATGATTTTTCGGCTTAGTTGCTAAAACTCGGTGAACTTTTTCGGAAAAAGCGGCAAAATCAGAAATTTCTGGGCGGATATTGTCTTCATCATCCCAAAACAGACAAGATTTCAAACATCCATCAGCTGTCACTCGTAGCCGATTACAGCCTTCGCAAAATTGGCAACTAACAGGATGAATCAAACCAAAGCTACCACGAGCACCCCGGATACGGAAGTTTTCTGAAGGACCATTGCCGGCAAATTCGATAGGCTCATAGTCCCAGCCTTCTTCTCGACAGACGTCAAAGACTCTCTCGATACCAAAATATTGTTTTTCCCACTGGTCCTGATCTGCTGCAATTGGCATAAATTCGATGAAGCGGACATTCACCGGATGATCGAAGGTATAACGGAGAAAATCAGCTAACTCGTCATCGTTTTGTCCACGAATGACGACAGTGTTTAATTTGATCTGCTCAAAGGGCAAAGCTGCTGCTGCTTCAAGACCTTGTAATACCCGCTTGAGATTGCCGCCACGAGTAATATTTTTATACCGTTCCGGATCAAAAGTATCCAAACTGATATTGAGCCGTTTGACACCGGCTTCCCATAGTGGACCGGCTAGTCGTGGCAATGCCAAACCATTTGTCGTCACTGACAAATCTCTAATGCCCGCCACATTGCTGATACCTCGTACAATATCAAGAATATCTTTTCGTAACAATGGTTCCCCGCCAGTCAAACGGATTTTAGTGATTCCCAACTGGGCAAAGTTCTCCACTAACTGTATGATTTCATTTGCACTCAACACTTTATCTGTAGGGAAAAACGGCAGCCCCTCTTCCGGCATACAATAGACACAGCGGAGATTGCAGCGATCTGTCACAGAAATGCGTACATAATCATGCAACCGGCCATAAGGGTCCCTTAATCCTTGACGTTTAGAAAGCACATCCTCTGTCTGAGAAGGTACTCGTTTTCCAACTTCTTGCGGTTGTTGTTTTTCTTTTATTCTTTCAGTCGCCGGAGCTTGTGCCAAGCCCGGTGCTGGCGCCATTCTTTTTGTCATTTGTTCAACCTCCGCTCACCGGTGGGATCAATGCGATCTCGCCAACTTCCTCCCTGACAAATGTATCTGTTATAGTGGCAAACTCTTGGTCCACTGCTACATTACAGGTCATAATTTCGGCTTTCATCAATGGGTAAGCCGCAGCTGCTACCTGTAAAATTTGTTCTTTATCAAATGTCGGTGGCAGTTGCAGGGTAATCGTATCGCCGAGAGTCTCTGCCAAATAGGCAAACAGCTTAAGCTCTTTCATTTGCCATCTCTCCTCCCCAGCGCTGACCATTGTGATTGATTTCTTTTTTCCAAATAGGTACGTTGACTTTCAACTGATCGATAATCTGTCGACAGCCATCAAAAGCGGCCCCGCGATGGGCAGTGGCCACGCCGATAAACACGGCCTCGTCTTCAATGGCTAAAGGTCCTAAGCGGTGCACAATCACCACTTGTCCGCCAGCAGCTTCAACAGGAGCAGCCAATTTTTCCAATTCTTTCACCGCCATGTCTTCATAAGCAGTGTATTCAATATAAGTAGTCTGCAGCGGACCGGTCCATTCCCGTACTGTGCCGCAAAACGTCACAATCCCGCCATATTGAGGTGCCTTCAAACGTGCGTAGCAAGCAGCAACGTCGATGGGTTCGGTTTGTAATTTGATGAATGCCATGGCTTTACCTTCTCACTATTTTTTAGATATCATGAATAATTTTAATGCTCCAACTCATTATATACGAAAGCCCTTTCTAAATACAGTTGCTTTAATGAAAATTATGGAATAAACTTTGGTGGAAGCTTGGAAATGACTTTCCGACAAGCTTTTGCTTAGGTACTTTTTCGACTTGAAAACTCGGCAACAAAAAAACCTGCGCAACAACGCAGGCTCTGTTTCTTAGCAAGGCTCTAATTTCTGAGTGAGAACCCGCCAAATATCAGGTAAAATTGGTAGTTCTCATTGTTTTACGGCCGTGATTATTCACCAAAAACAAAATGGCCACTCTTTCCGCCTTTTTTTTCTACTAGGTGGCAGTCTGTAATCACCATCCCGCGGTCCATAGCTTTACACATATCATAAACCGTGAGTGCAGCGATTTGTGCGCCACACAGTGCTTCCATCTCGACGCCTGTCTTGCCGCTGACCTTAGCGACAGCAGTAATCATGAGGGTAGTCTGACCATCGTCTTCAAAGCTGATGTCCACACCATTTAGTGGCAGCAGATGGCACATAGGAATTAATTCACTCGTCTTCTTAGCTGCCATGATGCCGGCTACTTGGGCCACAGCCAGAACATCCCCTTTTTTGATTTGTCCGGCATGGATCCGTTGCAGCGTTTCTGGTGCCATGATGACTTTGACAGTCGCTACAGCTTCGCGAAAGGTGATAGCTTTATCCGTAACATCTACCATCTTCGCCCGTTGCTGGTGATTAAAATGTGTCAATTCGTCCATTGTTTTACCCCCGTGTCTCATTTTTAACAGAATTAACTTATTTCATTTGTGCTGGTTCCGATAGATAATAATGGAACCTCATCCCCATTATTTTAACAGATTGGAAGGATTTTACCATGAATCGTTACGACCGTCAGATTAGAGTCAGCAAAATCGGCTTAACTGGACAACAAAAATTACATAATAGTCGACTGCTATTGGTGGGCTGCGGAGCATTAGGGACTTATGCCGCCGAACAATTAGTTCGTGGCGGGGTTGGTGAATTGATTCTAGTCGATCCTGATACCGTCGATCTGACTAATCTCCAACGCCAAACGCTCTTTACCGTAGCCGATGTCCAGGCCAAACGACACAAGGTAACCGCTTGTGCTGAAGCATTGTCAGCCATCGATCCCGCTATCAAAGTCACGCCGTTAGCCATGACTTTTGATCAGGCGCTTTTTCAAGAGTTAGGGAAATTGGATTTGGTGTTGGATTGTACCGATAATTTTCTTGTCCGTACAAGCATCAACAGCTTCTGTCTTGAAAAAAACCTACCCTTTATCTTTGCTGCTTGCGGGGGGACTAGCGGACAAGTGATGGCCCTTCAGCCAGCATACGGACCCTGCTTGCAATGTGTCTTTCCTCAGATGGCTGAGTTGACAGAAAAAAGTTGTGAGACAATCGGTGTTATTACCCCATTGATTCCCTTGGTAAGTGCACTACAAGTAGGACTAGCTTATCGCTGCCTGTTAGAACCAGAAAAAATGGACTGGCAGACACTTTTAGTGACAGATGTCTGGTCAGGCGAACTACAGCGCTTCAAGATTCGCAAAAAAGAAGAGTGCCCAAGCTGTGGCAAAAAAACTGATTTACAAATTAAACGTCCCCTGAAAAAAGTCTGCGGCCATATCTACCAAGGTCAATTGGCAGCACCGGTTTCACTGTCAGAACTGGCAGCCATCTCTACTGCAGCCGGTTGGCCCTGCCGGCAAAATAAGCTGGCGTTGCTGATTCAGCTTCACTCAAAAACTTCAACTGAACGCCAATTGGTACAAGAAAATGAAGGGCACTCTCAAGATACCCAAACAGCCGATTCTGAATCACACGCTGTAAAAGAAGAGAAACTTCCCAGCATCACTATCTTTCGAAATGGTCGTGCGCTGTTTTATGATTTTCCTGATGAAGCATTTGCCTCACAACTCTATGAATTGTTGCAGTCGCCACCACAATCTCTTTTTTAAAGAATTTGCTCTTCTTTCCTATCTACACACCATTTTCTTGTCCCAAATGGCGTCTTGGCTGATTTCGCACCCTAGCCATCAGCTGCTGACAACTACCCTGTTTGCTGTTCATTTCAGCAGCTTTGCGGTACAGTTGTCAAAAAGAAACGAGGGGACTTTATGAGTACAATTTTGATTACCGGTGGCAATACCGGCCTTGGCTTTGAAACTGCCAAGCGACTTTTAGCAGTCGGCCATAAACTTTATATTACTAGTCGAAGTGTTGAAGGAGGACGCCTTGCTGCTGAAAAGCTGGGCTGTGAATTTCTGGTAATGGACATAACCGACGAAATTTCGGTCCAACAAGCATTCCTCCAATACCAAACCCGCGAAGACTCTTTGGATGTCCTGATCAACAATGCAGGGATTCCTGGCGAGCGGCGCCCTATTGAAGCAGTTGATGCGGCTTTGCTGGAATCAGTCTTTGCCACCAATGTTTTTGGCAGCCTTCGGGTCGTACAGGCCTTTTTACCATTGTTGCAACGCTCGCATAATCCGGTGATTGTCAACGTCTCCAGCGGTGTCGGTTCCTTTGCCAAACAGACAGATGACACTACCTTAGAATCAAAAGTCATTTCACCCGCCTACGCTTCTTCCAAAGCGGCTCTTTCGATGCTGACTCTTCAATATGCAAAAGCATTGCCAAACATGCGCATCAATGCTGCTGATCCCGGGCCCACCAATACCGGCGGCAACTTTAATCGCGGCCGCCAATCGGTCACAGAAGGCACTGATGCGATCTTCCGCCTGGCCACACTGGATCAAAATGGTCCTACTGGCACCTTTCAAGATCGCAATGGTTTAATCGGCTGGTAGGTCCACAAAGCAAAATTACCAGCTTGCAAAATCGGTTTCTTGATAACTGCTACATCTAATCAACAAGAAACCATAGTCCATAGGTATTTGACTGATGACTACAGATAAGAGTTATAAAAAACGAACAATGGTCTCGCCAAAATTGGCGCCCATTGTTCGTTTTTCCATTTATTATAGAAGTTGTCTCGTAACCCGCCGCCGTATCTTAACAAGCACGGCCTATGTTTTTCAAAATATCAATTAATTAGCGTCTACGATTTTAACGGAACCTTGCCATTTTTCGTCAACGAATTTCTTCACTTCGTCACTGTGAAGAGCAGCGACAAGTTTTTTGATGCTTTCTTTGTTTTCATCACCTGCACGAACAGCAATGATGTTGGCATATGGTGAGTTATCAGCTTCCAACAAAAGAGAGTCTTTCGTCGGATTCATGTCAGCACTCAAGACAAAATTCGCATTGATAGCTACCAATGAATCAGCCTCATTTTCATAGGTTGGAATTAAGACCCCTGGATCGATGTCGTGCTTGAAGACTAATTTTTTAGGATTTTCGGTAATGTCATCAAATGTTGCTGTTGTCTTTTCCACGCCATCTTTCAATTTGATCAACCCAGCATCTTCCAAGATAGTCAGAATACGGCCCCAGTCGGACTCAGAGTTTGAAGTAATCACTTGGGTGCCTTCCTTGATGTCCTCCAGACTCTTGATATTTTTGGAATAAATCCCCATCGGTTCGATATGAATAGCACCTGCGTTTGCAAAATCATAATCATATTCCTTCACTTGTTTGTCAAAATAAGGAATATGCTGGAAGTAGTTGGCATCGATTTCTTTTTCAGCCAACGCTTTATTTGGCATTACATAGTCAGTGAAGGTTTTTACTTCCAGTTTGATGCCTTCTTTTTCCAGGACAGGTTTAGCTGCCTCCAAGATTTCAGCGTGGGGACTTGGTGAAGCACCCACTACTAACGTGGTTTCACCGTCTTTGCCGCTATTTGCTGAGCTATCGGCGGTATCTTTGTCGTTGTTTCCGCAAGCGGCCAATGCGCCGAATGCCAATAAGAATGTTGCTGCGAGTCCAATAATCTTTTTCATGTCCATTTCCCCTTTTTCTTTTTAGCGGTTTGTTCAGACCGCTTCTGGTAAAATCTCCTTATTTTCAAAGCCGCCTTTTAAATTAGCCGCGGCGAAAGCCCAAATGTTGTCGAAAAGCCTTTTAACGTTTATCCAATTTATTGGTAAGAAAGTCGCCCAATCCTTGGACAATAAAAACAATAACCAAAATAATGACTGTGGCAACCAACGTCACGGTCTGATTGTTCAGCTGGAATCCTTCTGACCAGGCTAATGATCCTAGACCACCTGCTCCAATAGCACCAGCCATTGCGGTAAAGCCGATCATAGACACCGCCGTTACGGTAAAACCAGAAACTAGCGCGGGCAGGCTTTCCGGAATCAATACTTTGTACATGACTTGCCAACTGTTGGCACCCATTGCATTGGCAGCTTCAATAACACCGGGTGAAATTTCCCGTAAGGCAATCTCCACCATACGTGCATAAAATGGTGCCGCTGAAAGGATTAACGCCGGCAAAGCTGCAGGCCAGTCAATGATGGTCCCAACGATTGCTTTTGTAAAAGGCATAATCAACACCATCAAAATCATAAATGGTGTCGAGCGAAAAATATTGCTGACCACCGAAACGACATTGTACAAAAGTGTGTAAGCTAAGCCTTTTTTACGACTGAGGCTGTACAACACAAGTCCTAGTAAAAAGCCTAAAATCAAAACAACGATTAAAGAGAAAACCGTCATTGCCAGTGTTGCTACGGTGGCTTCTTTCATGCGATCCCAGTTGACCTTATCAAAATTCAGATAGATCTCAGAAAAACTCTTATCCATGGTGCAACACCTCCACTCCTACTTCTTGGGCACTGAAGAACGCAGTCGCTTGACGAATAGCGGTGGCATCTCCGGTCAAAAGGACGGTCAAGGTTCCAAAAGAGCCCTCTTTGCCCTGTCGAATATTGCCATAAACGACATTAACATCCACGTCGTATTGCCGGATGGCTTGGCTGATTACCGGTTCATTGGCATTGTCGTCTTTGAAAGTCAGCGTCAACAGTGTGCCGTTTGGATTTTCCTTGATGAATTCCGTCAGCACTTCTGCCGGATCTTCACTTGGTTTTAAGTCTTGTTGTACAAATCGTTTGGTGACTTCCTGTTGAGGATTGCGGAACACCTCAGCCACCGAACCTTCTTCCACGACTTTTCCCAGCTCCATCACAGCTACTTTGTTACAGATCTTTCGAATGACGTTCATCTCATGGGTAATCAGCACAATGGTCAGGTCCAGCTGTTGGTTGATATCCAACAGCAAATCCAACACTTCATCCGTGGTCTGGGGATCCAGCGCACTCGTCGCTTCATCACACAAGAGAATCTTCGGATTATTTGCCAATGCTCTCGCAATCCCTACCCGCTGCTTTTGTCCGCCAGAGAGTTGGCTTGGATAGGCATCCCCGCGGCCTTCCAAACCAACCAACTGCATGAGTTCTTCGGCCCGGCGTACCCGTTCGGCTTTTTTCATTCCCGACAATTCTAAAGGAAACTGGATATTTTCCGAAACCGTACGAGACCACAATAAGTTGAAATGCTGGAAGATCATCCCGATATTTTTACGGAAATCTCGCAGCCCTTTTTTGCTGAGGGCAGAGATATTCTCCCCGTCCACAACTACTTCTCCATCTGTGGGTAGTTCCAAACCATTCAATAACCGTACCAGGGTACTTTTCCCGGCGCCGGAATAACCAACAATACCGTAGATATCGCCTTTTTCCACTGCCAGTGTTACATCGTCCACTGCACGGATCTGTTTTCCTTTCACGTCAAAGGTTCGTTTGACGTTGTTCAATTGGATCAATGCCATCGTACTTTTCTCCATTCTTTTGCGTTAAATCTAAAATGTGGCTGTCCGTTGTCTATTGTTTAACCCACAAGCGTACTCACCTTGTCAGTATACAAATAAAAAGCCGTCTCGTCACGATACAACATTGCTGTTGCAAAGGACGAAACGACTTTATCATTTCGTGTTACCACCTTGGTTCGCTATTATTTCTCAATAATAACCTCATCCGGTACTTAAGCTCTTCAGATTTGTTTCTGATGTGCAGCTGCATACCGTGACGCTATAACGGGCGTTCCCGTATCAAGCTTGCAGTTGCTCACTTGATCTGCTCAAAGACCATCTTCCGCTTCTTCTCTCCGCTACCCTTTTTCAGCTGACCGGGCTCTCTGCAAACGGCTCCGAAACGTACTCTTCTTTTCAAAGCTTTCAGTTGTGTTGTTATTGATGATGATTATAGCAAGCTGATTTAAGACTGTCAACCAGAAACTTTCAGAAATTTTCACTCTTGTAAAAAAGGCTCCGCAGCTTCGAAACAGTAAAAAACCGCCGACAATTGCGGCGGCGACTTTTTGCTGTTATTGGCTGATTTTAAAGATTGTCAAACTCGGTTGTGTCCACGTCTTTTAACGCAACCAGCCAAGCATTCATTTCATCTTCGTCATTTAAGACGTCGATGTTTTCAGCAATCTTATCATTGATTGAAGAAATCGTACCAGACAATGGTGCTGGGAATTCTTGAACCGCTTTTTCAGCTTCAACTTCGACCATTGGTTCCCCTTGTTTCACACTTGCTCCAGGCTTAGGCAAGTTAGCAAAAGTCACTTTTCCCAAGTCTTCTTGTGCTTGGGCACTCAGGCCAATCACATACTCCGCTCCGTTAAACAAGATCCATAAATTATCCTTTGTTTTCAAACATTTCTTTTCCATGATTAATTTACTGCTCCTTCATAATCTGTTTCTTTAAAGCCGACAGCCAAAAATTGACCATCTTTTGCTAAAATCGGACGTTTGATCAACATGCCGTCCGTAGCTAACAATGCACAAGCCTGTTCCTTCGTTAAATCAGCCACGCGGTCCTTCAATCCCAGCTCTCGGTACTTCATGCCACTGGTATTGAAAAAGCGCCGAATTGGTAAACCACTTTGGGTCATCCACTCGGACAACTGATTTGCACTGGGAGGATTCTGGACCATATCGACGGTTTGGACCGTTACCTGTTGTGAATCCAGCCATGCTTTGGCTTTCTTACATGTACCGCATTTCGGGTACCAATACAATGTGTACATTTTGTCCTCCTTATGCTGCGGTCGAGACCGCCGTTTTTATGACAGGCTGTCTTTTGGAGCTCCTGCTTGATAACGCATGGATAAAATCAACCCAATCCCGATCATATTACACAAGATTGATGACCCCCCTTGACTGATAAACGGCAGTGGTATCCCCGTCAAAGGCAGAAGACCAATATTAGCACCGATGTTTTCAAAAACGTGAAACAAGATCATCATAATGATCCCCACTGAAATATATGTGTAAAATTCGTTATTGGTATCAAAACAGACTTTTACCATTTGATAAATCAGAACAAAATAAACCAAAATCACAAAGGCACTGCCGACAAAGCCAAACATCTCACCAATCATGGTAAAAATCATATCTGACTCTCGTACCGGCACGTAAATATCGGAGACATTGAACCCTTTCCCAAACATTTCGCCGGAACCGACTGCCATCATGCCATAAGCTTGTTGCATCGAATCCCCTTGTATATCATGGAACGGATTTAACCAAGAGTCAATCCGTTTGAACTGATACTGATGAAAACCCACATGAGACAACAGCTCACGACCAAAATCCGTCATGACTAAGAAAATCAGCCCACCGCCGATAATCACAGCAATTGCTACAGCCGGTATAATGATGCGCCAGCTGATACCTGACATTAAAAAGACGCCACCGAAGATTGCCAGAAACACCAACATCGTCCCTAAGTCTTTTTGGGCAATAACCAAGCCGACTGTGGGTAAGGTGACCAGCATCAATTTGCCAATCAACAGCCAATCTGAACGTAAGGTACGAGCCTTATATTTTACATTATGGGAAGTTACCACCAGCGCCATCATCATAATATAGGCGATTTTCATTAATTCAGAAGGCTGAAACGTCAGGTTAGAGGTCACTCGAAACCAGTTTTTTGAACCCGTCTCTATCGCCAGCTGCTTATCATGGAATTTCAATAAAGCCGCCATTACTGCTAAACCTAGTCCGTAAATCACCGGGGTTAGCTTCCAAAGCCATTTGGACTTCATCTGCATGATAATTACGATTGCTACTGTACCGACACCATACCACAAACTTTGCATCAATACCCCGCGAACCACAGAACGACCGCTGGGGTCATGGGACAAGGCGGAATACAAAGAAACCAAGCCAATCATACACAATAAAAAAACGGGTAGGATGACACCGTAGTCGATACGGCTGTCACGCAACGCCCGGTCATTCTTTTGGGAAAGTCTGTTCTCCATCAAGTCACTCTTTTCTCCGACAATTTCGTTCTACTCCGAAAAGTCCATTCCACAGCCAGTAAAAACGAAGGATTCAACTGCTGGGCGCTTTTCAGATACACTGATACATTATAGAGGGTTTCGTCAGGAAAAGAAAGTCCGGCCCTAACCAACAGTAAAGAATCTTAAGAAAAATACCCTCTCACAGAGTTTTCCGTAGGCTCTTCTAGGGATAAAGCTGCATACATCTGTATTAAAACCAACAGTCCCTTTTACGATGATCGTTGTGCCAGGTATCCCGTCAAATTGATACGACGAAGAAAGTTTCTCTGTAATATTTGCTGTACTTAGCAAAACTCTGCAAAAAAAGCCGCTGACTAAGCAACGACTTTGGGCTAGTAGGCTATTGGCAGTCTCTTCAGACTTTCTGCATTTTTTTATAATTGATAATCATGACACCATTGCTCTGAACCATCAACTGCTGATTTTCAGGAGTCTGATCCAGTTCCACCACTGCTGAATTCTTCAGCTGTTTGGTGACCACACCGGTTTGCGGTTGACCATAGATCAAAAATTTCACATGTGTCTCGGGTTTGAATTTCTTACCGAGATCTGACGGGACGACTGTTGCATCAAATTTTCCAAAAGTAGCCACAATAAAAAACCTCCCTTTATATCATTCATTATAGCACACTTTGTGAAATTTTTCAGGAAATCATTTTTTTCACAGTTTCAGCTTTAACTTTTCTTCAAAAATTGGCTCAAGAAAATCACCACAAGAATCCTTTTCCCTGCATCGTCTAGGACTGTTCAGCATCGTTTTTGTTCTTATTTTCGTAGGCCACCGTCGTGTTTTACAGTAAAAAAAAGAAACCTGATTACTCAAGGTTTCTCAAATGCCGACTATAGGGATCGAACCTACGACCTACGCGTTACGAGTGCGTTGCTCTACCAACTGAGCTAAGTCGGCATTCGTTGAAGCAATGTCAACGAATAAGAGTATAGTGAAAAAACAGCCGTTTGTAAAGTAAAAACCGTTTTTTTCTTGAATCAAATCGGCCGGCTTTTTAACCAGTCATTAATAGCTGTGGCCACCGAATCCGGCTGAGCCAAATAGAGCGCATGGTGCCCTTTTATAAGACACAGCTTAGTCTTTTCTCCGGCGTACTCAGAATCTCGGTACTCCTGTTCTCTAAAAGGCTGAGCAAATAGTAGTATTGGCGGTAGAGAAGTTGTGGCTTTGGTAATGGCGCTAATTTCCTTTAAATTTTGCTCAGAAGCCAGATACTCGGAAAAAATCGTCGTGCCTTCAGAAAATGTCCTCTCTGACGCTTCCAATAATTGTTCCTCTTGCGGTGTTAACTCCTGATCCTTTGTTGCCTCATAACGCTCTTCCGGGGTCATTTCTGAAAGCCACTCATTTGCTTTTTGATAACTCGAAGTAGTAAAAAATTCTGCGACTTTGACAGTGGTTGGTTCATTTAAAATCAATCCTGCGACCTGATCAGGATAACTTAGAGCATATGCCAATGAAATTGGACCGTTAGCGGAATGTGCAAAGAAAAGAACCGGGCCCTCATGCAAAGTACGAATCAATTCATGCAGTTCAGCGACAATATTCTGCCAAGTTCGGGGTGCCGAAGTCTCATCACTTCTGGCAACACCCAAGCGATCAATGAATAATTTTGAAAAAGTACTATCGATTCTCCTAGCAATATTCTTCAATTCCAAGTAATTATTCGTCGTGCCAAAGCCAGCCATAAAAACCAGCAGCGGTCGGCCACTTTCCCCCTTTTGTAAAACATACGACATTCGGCCATGCATTCCTTCGAAAAATTTCACCTTCATCACTCTAGTCCCCAATACTTTTTCAGTCATTTTTTCAACAGGGTAGCAGCATAAATAAGTTGTTCCAATTTCAGCGGTCAGATCCAAGAACCATTTTCTTTTACCCTTAAAAAAAAAGCCGATTGGAAAATTTCCCCTCGGCTTTCTATCATTAGTTTTCCAGCGTTTACTTCGTACCGAACAAACGGTCACCGGCATCCCCGAGACCTGGCACGATATAGCCGTGTTCATTCAGGTGATCGTCCAAGGCAGCCGTGTAGATATCAATGTCCGGATGAGCGTCTTGCAATGCTTTAACGCCTTCAGGAGCGGCTACTAAACAGACGAATTTAATGTTTGAAGCACCCCGTTGCTTCAATGAATCGATGGCCATAATTGCAGAGCCACCAGTAGCCAGCATAGGATCCACTACAAAAAGCTGACGGCTAGCGATATCATCTGGCATCTTGAAGAAGTACTCATGAGGTTCCAATGTTTCTTCATCCCGATACATACCGATATGGCCCACTTTAGCAGCTGGAATCAATTCCAAAATTCCATCCACCATTCCGATACCGGCACGCAAGATTGGTACCACAGCAACTTTTTTACCGGAAAGCATTTTTTGGGTAGAGCGGCCAATCGGTGTTTCGATTTCAACGTCCTCCAGTGGCATGTCTCGTGAAACTTCATAAGCCATCAGCATGGCGATTTCATCGACTACCTCGCGAAATACTTTAGTTCCGGTGTTTTTATCCCGAATGATGGTCAGTTTGTGTTGGATCAACGGATGGTCGATCACTTGAAATTTGCCCATTACGTACACTCCTTGATTGTCACCTTGCATCGGAAAAGCTTCCCGATCCACTGGCGCAGTTTTCTTTTATTGTAATGCAAGATATCGATTCTCACAACTGACAAAGTGAATTGCTGAAAATATCTTCTTTTTTGAAGATTCCAACGACAATTTGCGTTCATCTGCTAAACAAGAAACTCCCGCCGTTATGGGGGAGTTTCTTGTTTAGCGAAATTTTTTGGGTCCAATTTTTCGAGGACCTTCGCCTTTATTTAAAGAAATTCGTCGCTGCCAGTCCAGTGTGTCCAGCTTGTCCCAAAATTGTTTTTTGAAGTAAACAATCACGCCGCCACAAATCAACAGCAGTCCGCCTACTACTAAAATATTCAGTGGTACAAAAGGTAGCGATAGCGCCGCAACTGCATACACACCAATAGCAATAAATCCTAAAAAGATTCCCAAAAACATCACGATTACCATTAGCCAAGTCCCACCACCACGTTGAAAAAGCTGTGTGACACTGGTCCAGTTAGTCAAAAGCAGTCGATGATCTCTGGCAAAATAAAACAGACTCATTACAAAACTGCCCACTAAAGTGCCCAAAATCAATGAGATAATCAACAGTGGTGACAGCTTGAACATCACGCCACCTACCACCGCCATCAAAATTGCAATCACTGCTTGGATCAGATAACCTACGAGAAATTTTTGCTTCAAATAGTCTTTCTTAGAGATAGGCAGCGTATTGATAAAGTCATAATTTTCTCGGTCTAAAGAAATGATATTAGCCACAAAGGACGTCGGATTGGAAGACAGAAAAGACAATAACAAGCCTGCAGCAAACGCCACCCCAGCTAATTTAGCAGGCAAACCGTCTGTCAGGGTACTGCGAACCGCTCCGCCAGAAGAGATCAACATCACCAGCGGCATCATGACCGAGCTGGATAGCACCTGCATTGCCAGATTCGGATCTTTGATTAATTGGAGGTTATAGGCCCGCAGCAATTGATTCAGGCTTTGACCATCTTTGCGTTTGCGCTTGACCACCGCTTGGGCAGTCGAAATCTCAGTCAATTGTTCGTAGAGTTTAGGCAAGAAAAACACTTTGATGACCAGAGCCAAAATCAAAAAGACACCAATCAAGATTGCCCATCCCAAAAGTCCTTGCAGCGAAAATGGACGATTCATGGCCCAATAGACTGGCAAAAACGGCACCAGTGCCCCTCGATCCGGCAAAGCTTCCGAGGCTTCTGAATAGTCCACATGACCAGAGTTTTGCATCACCAGTACACCCACAACCGCAATCCCAGTCGACAAAACCATCAACCCCGTCGTCATCAGCTTCTTATGCTTTTGAAACAGCTTGGTCCGGGTCAAACCCAATACAATCAAGGCACACAAGAACAACATGACGCCTAAAAATAGTAGAAAGCCCACGATTCCCAAAACGGCGGCTAGCACAATCATGCTGCCAGATTGCCATGCCGTTAGCGCAAACAATACCAACAATGGCAACACAAAAGGTACTACTGTCAGCATAACGACCAGGATTTTTGAAAGAAAAATTTCCGCCTGCTGAAACGGCAGCGGCAAGTAAGCTCCCAGATCCTTGCTTTCAAAAAAGACATTGTAGATTACCGAAATTCCCTGGGACAAGGCCAAGATTCCGAAAAGACCGACATACATCGTAAAATAACCCGACATACGAGAAAAATCAGTCAAAAAGAGGATTCCCCCGTATAACACTGTAAACAACGCTGCCAGAAAGACAAACTGCAAAACCAGCGAGCGGGTCAATTTAGCCCCGCTTTTTCCTTTTTTGCGAGCCTTCTCGGTATATTGAGGATTGGCATAACGCAGCGATGTACGAATCAATGCCCCCAATTTTTGTCTATTCATGGGCCTCACCCTCCAATCTTGCTAAGGTGTTGCCATCTGATTGCCGGCCGGCCATCTTCAAATAGATTGCTTCCAGTGATTCCCCCGGTGATTGCGCCAACAAGTCATCAGTATTGCCATTGTAAATCAACTCGCCTTTTTTCAAAATCGCCAGTTCATCACACAACTGTTGTGCGGTATCCAAAACGTGAGTCGAAAAAATCACCGTATTGCCCCGTGCCGCATGCCGCTTCATCATCTCTTTCAAATCATAAGCAGCTTGTGGATCAAGTCCGGTCATAGGCTCGTCTAACACCCAAATATCCGGATCTGGCAACAAGGCGCCAATCAAAACCGCCTTTTGCCGCATCCCATGGGAAAAGCTACCAATAGCTTCTTCTTGGTGTGACAACATATCAAACAAGCCTGCCAGTTCCTCTAAACGCTCTTTTTTCTTGTCAGTTGGCAATTCATAGGCAGCCGCAATCAAATCCCAATACTCACCGGCAGACAACTGCAAAAACAAATCTGGTGTATCCGGAACATAGCCAATCCGCTTTTTAATCTCCAAACGATTGGCACTCAGCTCTTTGCCGTCGACAATGATTTTGCCGCTAGTGGGTTCAATCACTGAAACCAAACTCTTGATGGTAGTGGATTTTCCGGCACCATTGTGTCCCAAAAAGCCAAAAATTTCTCCGGTTTTAATCTGAAGGTCCAGCCGATCCAAAGCTGTGTTGTTGCCATATTTTTTTGTCACTTGTTGAAATTCAATCATGTTATCCCCACTTTCCTGTAGCCCAGTCATTATCTTGTAATAGCTGGGTTACAGCTCACTTTTCAAATTTCCATCATTGTACTCCCTTTGCATACCTCTGTCTATGTTGTCAGAAAATTTAAAATAAAAACCGCAGCCCCTCTGGACTACGGAATTCTTTGTCAGAACAATATTTATTGGGTAATAAAATTACAAATTAGGATACAATGGATATTTTTCAGTCAGTACTTTTACCTCAGAACGAACCTGATCCAAAGCTGCCTCGTCGTCACGTTCTCGCAAGGCCCGCACCACTAATTTGGCCACTTCAACTGCATCTTCTGTGCTGAAGCCGCGGCTGGTAATTGCTGGTGTCCCAACTCGAATACCACTCGTCTTGAATGGACTCAGTGATTCAAAAGGAATCGAATTTTTGTTGGCGGTGATGCTGACACTGTCCAAAATTGTTTCGGCTTCTTTGCCGTTCAGCCCAAAACCGCGAACGTCAATCAAAAGCAGATGATTGTCCGTTGCTCCAGATACCAACCGGGCTTCTGGTGCCTGATTAAAGACACGGGCCATCGCTTGGGCATTGTCAATGACTTGTTGGGCATAGTCCTTGAATTCAGGAGCCAATGCTTCTTTAAAAGAAACAGCCTTCGCTGCAATTACATGCTCCAAAGGTCCCCCTTGAATTCCCGGAAAGACCGCAGAATTGATTTTTTTAGCCAGTTCTTCGTTGTTAGTCAAGACCATCCCGCCCCGTGGTCCCCGTAATGTTTTGTGGGTAGTCGTGGTGGTGATGTCAGCATAAGGAACCGGTGATGGGTGCAGACCAGCAGCTACTAATCCAGCGATGTGGGCCATATCCACCATCAATTTGGCACCGACTTCATCTGCAATCTCACGAAACTTCGCAAAATCGATGGTGCGGGAATACGCACTGGCACCGGCTACAATCAATTTTGGCTGATGCTTACGGGCAAGGATTCGAACAACATCATAGTCGATAACTTCAGTGGTAGGATCGACCCCATAGCTGACAAAGTGATAGGTTTTACCAGAAAAGTTCACCGGGGAACCATGCGTCAGGTGTCCGCCAGCGGAAAGATCCATCCCCAACACAACGTCTCCTGCTTCGATCAAAGCCAGATAAGCCGCTGTATTCGCTTGAGAGCCGGAGTGAGGCTGAACATTGACATATTTGGCACCAAAAAGTTCCTTGGCACGATCAATCGCTAGGTTTTCTACTACATCAATAAATTCACAACCACCATAATAGCGGCGCCCCGGATAGCCTTCAGCATATTTATTGGTCAAGACACTGCCCTGTGCTGCCATGACCGCTTCAGAAACGATATTCTCAGAAGCAATCAGCTCCAAATTATTTTGCTGCCGGTTCAGCTCGAGATCCACAGCATGCCATAGATCCGGATCAAAATCACGATACGTCATACAAAAACACCCCTTCACCTTATTGATAGCTCTAAAACATTTTTCAGCTTGCTGCGATTCTTCGTCTTTTACCTACGAAAAAGCCGCAATGCCAATTTGAGAGTAGCAGAAGCAGGAAAACTCCGCAACCCAACCGCTTGTGAGCCACTGTTCTTTCCTTCAAAGCCGAACATTATGGCGATTCTTCTACTATTTAATGGCATTGTAACACAAATAGCCGTATATTTTCTGTGAACTTTCAAAATAATTTGACTTTTTAAGTCCAGCCACTCAGAAGCTCTGCAATATAAAAAAGCGGCAAAATACCTTGCAGGCAAAAGAACTGGGGGAGGGGGAATGTCAGCTGCTTTCTTTACGGTAGTTGCGTTTCAAGCCACCTTCAACAACTGTTTCTTGGTAACAGCCTTTTTGAACGCAGCTGCCTTGTTAGGCAAAGTACCGTTTTTTAGTCCCCATTGTCTTTACTGCTTGGCGTTTTACCGACTATCCGTCTGATTGGTGCTCCGGTATCTTTTTTGACACCAGAGCACCTTATTCTGATTTGTTACCAGCGATTAACGATTGCCAATCGACAATTAGTCCCGCAAGGTTTTGTCTTGCAACTCTTTGTGCAATAATTCAAAGTTCAAGGCGGCTCCTAGTAAGTTGGCGTCATTTTGGAATTCACAATTGCGAATCACGGGCATGATTTCTTCGACCCGTTCTTCTGCCAATGTTTTGTACAAACGACTACCCAACTCTTCCGGTAATTCAGCGCGGGCAGAGATGCCACCACCGATAATTACGACGTCTGGATCAATGGAAACCTGAATATTGTACAAAACAGCTGCGATATTGTCATACATTTCCTTCAAAACCAGATCTGCAGTCTTATCACCGGCTTCTTGAAGTTCAAAGAGCGCCTTGCCATCAATTTCTTTTTTAGTGATTTGTTCATACTGTAGTGCGGCTTTGACCCCAGTTCCCACTTGACTCAAGGTCCGATCGCCGCGCGGTTTCATCAAACCGAATTCACCTCCGAAAAGGTGAGAGGCTTTGTAAAGTTTGCGGTCGATGAAGATCGCACCTCCCACACCGGTACCGATTACTACAAAGACAGCATTCTCAGCATCCTTTCCGGCCCCCATCTGAACTTCGGCGATGCCGGCACAGTTGGCATCATTTTCGATAGTCACAGGTAATCCCAAATGTTCTTCCAACTGATCGTAAATAGGTCGACCATGGATGTATTCCACGGCACTGATACCATCAATCCGGCGAGCAGGTACGTTGACTGCCCCCGGTGCACTGATTGCCACGCCTTCAATTCCCTCGCCAAAGCCAGCGACTACTTTTTTCATTTCTGCCTTCATCTCATCGAAACTGGCAGGTGTTGTAAATTTGTCAGTGTGACTAATTTCACGATTTTCCCATAATCCATATTTTACAGCTGAGCCGCCGATATCAAATACTGCTAATTTCATAGTATTTCCTCCTAGAGATTGGTTGAGCAGCCAGTTTGCTTCAAAAACGTTTTATGCTAGAGGAAGTTGCTTCCCTCTTATGGATTGTTTCGAAGCCTGCCGCTGCCTTTTGCCTGCCTTCAGCAAAACGCTTACAGGTCTAGACCTTGTTCTTATTGTATCACTTTTTAGCCGAAAATGAAGCCACCTTATCATGGGAAAAATAACAAATTTATCTAATGATTGATGTACAAACTCTTTTGGAGCTTCTTAGGGAATCTAACAGACGTTTTTCCTCTTACAGAGTCATCACAACCAAATCCAGGAATTCAAAAGATCATATTCTTTCAAAAGCTTTGTGAACTATCTTACTTTTTGATTACGCTTTCATTTCGGTTGTGCTATCATTAGAAGATAGAAAGAAACTTCTAGTTTGCTGCTGTCTCTTTTTCTTATTCTCCGATAATGTGAAATCCATCTGTGATTGTTGCCATTTACGCTATCTGCTGCTGTGCAAAAGGAGGAATATCATGAAATATCCGATCCAACGCTTCATCGAACATAATTTGACAGTTTCTGCGACCCACTTTTATCACGAGACCCGCTGGAACGAAGCGCTGATTCTTGAATGGAGGCAGGCTCATACGCCGGTCAATGAACTACCCATTGCTCTTTTGGAAGATCTACACCAATACAGCAGTCAGCAGTCGGACCTGCTCACTATACTGAATAAGCTACAGCACTACCAACAAGAGTATTGGGAGGAAGTGACCCTCCATCGCAACAATTTTTGTCGAATTCCCAATAAAAATCAGCTGCTTTATGATCTCCGGCAGCATACCTCGGAAAACGATCACCCGGCGTTGGTTCAAAGGATCACGAAAGCTTTAGATGAACGGGTCTTCAAAGATACATTTACTGTTGCTTGTGATTGGGACCACCGAGTGATTTCTTATGTACAGCAGCACTGCAACACTTTGCCAACGATTCTTTACAGTTTTAGAGTCAAACTTCTCCAGTTGCCAAATGGAGAGAACTATCCTGTCTATCGCTATCTAGGACACGAGCTGCAAGAACCCCGCTTTGGTTCATTGCTGCAATAACTAGCTTAACTAAAAAAATCGATAAACCCGACTCATTGAGATTTGGGTTTATCGATTTTTTTAGTTACTTTTCGCGTTTTCTAAAGGAAAGAAGCTTCATTAATAGCTTATCAAAAATCATTTCTCTAGGCGTTGGCGTGAATCCAGCGGACCAGTTGTTCTGTTTTCTCCCAACCTAAGCAAGGGTCGGTAATGGACTGTCCGAAGACTTGTCCATCTGGTTCTTGACGGCCATCTTCCAAGTAGCTTTCAATCATGAATCCGCGGACCATAGTCTTTAAGTCAGCTTGACAGTCGCGATTGTTCATCGTTTCTTTGACAATTCGAACCTGTTGCTCCCATTGTTTTCCAGAATTGTCATGGTTGGTATCGACAACGATGAAAGGATTTTTGAAAGTCCCCTTCTTATACATGTCAGCAACGGCCATCAAATCTTCATAATGGTAGTTGGGTACATTTTTTCCCGCCTCGTTCAATGCTCCCCGCAAGACTACATGAGCCAGTGGATTCGAACTAGACTCCACTTCGGCCCCATTGTAAATGAACTCCTGCTTTTGTTGTGCCGCATATAGCGAATTGAACATCACTGTCAAATTGCCGCTGGTTGGATTTTTCATCCCTGTTGGCTGATCGATGCCTGAAGCTACAAACCGGTGTTGTTGATCCTCCACCGAACGTGCCCCCACCGCCACATAACTCACCAGATCTTCCACCAGCTCCAGATTTTCCGGGTAAAGCATTTCGTCAGCAGTTGTCAGCCCCGTTTCGGTAATGACTCTTTTATGCAATTTACGAACAGCCAGAATGCCTCGAATCAGATTGGACCCTTCATCCAACTTTTGCTGATGCAACAATCCTTTGTACCCATCGCCGTTGGTCCGCGGCTTGTTGGTATAAATACGAGGAACCATGAAGACCTTATCAGCGACTTCCGTCTGTAATTGGGCCAAACGACGGACATATTCCATCACAGCTTCTTCATCGTGGGCAGAACACGGCCCAATCACCAAAAGGATACGCTGGTCCTCACCCGTGATAATTTTCTCCAATTCGGCATCCCGGTCAGCCTTTTTGGCAGCCACCTCCGGATCCAATTTTGTAACCGCCTTTACCGTCTCTGTATTGATACGCTGACTCAATTGTTTGAAACTCATTTTAAATTCCCCCAATTTGAAGTTTTTCGGTACTTTAGTTTTTAGTGTAGATTTTCTGTTTTCAAAAAGAACTTTTGAAAACATCTGCTTTGAGTGACGGCGCGGATCTTGTTTAGACACCTGGCCTCAAAACTTGTTTTTCGGTGCTTTAGTTTTTAGTGTAGATTTTCTGTTTTCAAAAAGGACTTTTGAAAACGTCCGCTTTGAGTGACGGTGCGGATCTTGTTTAGACACCTGGCCTCAAAACTTATTTTTCGGTGCTTTCATTTTGGAAAATTCTTATCCTTGAGTACATTCACACCTGCCTTCTTGGCACAAATAGCAGCAGCCGCTATTCCTCCAAGAACGATAAAATAAAAAAACTCCGCCCTCTTCCCAATCCGGGAAAGGACGAAGCTATATGCTCGTGTTACCACCTTTTTTTGTGTCCGGCTCACACCGTACACCTTGACAGGTACGCTGTCGGCCATCTCATACTCAGACTGAAACTGAGAATGCTGCCTACTGATACCCCGGCCTGTTAACGAAGGCCACATCCGTCACCGCCTACTGCTCTTCAACGGGAAGCTCCAAGAGGAATTCCACTTTTGACTTCGTGCGCCTCTCATCTACCGGCTGCTTTCTGTCCTTCGTCTCAAGTGTACTGATTCTTATCATCGCTTTTCTTTTGTGCTTTTTTACATGATAAAGCGCTAAACGACAATTGTCAAGAGTTTTCTGAAAATTCATCATTGCCTTTTTCGCATCAACCAGCTATCAAAACCGTAAGCTCAATGGTTCCCACTTTACACCCTTTAGAGGAAGCGTATAGTAGGATTTGGGAGATGATGAGATGACTGAAAACAGAGTAACAACCATGATGGCGCAATTGAGTACCGCTTACTCAGATCCAGAAGTAGCGGCTATTTCTGAGCTGCAGGATTTTGTCTTGGAAGCCGCATCTGAACTGGAAAAGACCCAAAATCCAAAGCTGATCGCTGCTCGTATTTGCAGTGAGATTCCAATGCGTTATCTGGAAAACAAAGACCACTTCCCCAAAGCACTATTGACTTTGTTTTATCAACTCAAAAAAGAGGCTGAAGCTTACAAAGGTGTGGCAATCAGCGCTATGATGCTACCGGTGTGGTTTTGATAATCGCTACTCACATTTTTCTTAACTGGTAAAAAACCTGCTGAAAGAATCGGAAAGGAATCTTTCAGCAGGTTTTTAGTTGCTCATTTCTGAGTGGGAAACGAACTCTCCCTATTTCATTGCAATCGAAGCGTTTAGCCGTAATTAGCCGATAAAATTATCATTTTGAACGACTTGTTTCAACTGCTTCATCGTACCTTCTAAGCTTTGTTGCTGGTCGTCTAGATGATGAGTGTTGACCTCGATATGCTCCAATTTATGGGCGATTTCGTCTAGTTTGTTCAATGTCTGTTGCATGATCTTTACCATATCCTTGTCCATGCACGGGACACCTCCTGCCTTAAGGCGTTTATTTTTTCACCGTCTACGGACAACTAAGCTGTCAGTGTTGGACGGTATACTTTCAACAACAATCCAAATAACTAGTTATTTGACTGTATCGTCTGCTGAGTTTAGTGGTTTAACAATTGATTTTGCTTTAGCGCTAACTTCTTCCACCACTTCTTCTACAGCATCTTCCATTGCATCTGCTTGGCGATAGAACAGTCGATAGACTACAGCACAAGCAATCGGCAAAATAGCGGCAGCCAAATACATATTCTGGAAGCTCATGTGGCTACGCAACATGCCAAAAAGGTAAGGTCCAACCCCCAAACCAAGATCGAGTCCTACAAAATAAGTAGACAACGCAATACCAATCCGGTGGCTATCTGCAGTTTTCAAACAAACGGCTTGCCCATTTGACATAAAGGTACCATAGCCAAGTCCCACCAAGGCACCAGATACTAAAAGCATCCAGCTGCTAGTAGTGAAACTCAACGCTGCTAATCCAGCGGCCAAGAAAAGATAGCTGGGATACATTACATAGTTTTCACCTTTTGCATCAAAGATTCGACCAGACATTGGTCGTGTGGCGGTAATTACTAAAGCGTAGACAACAAAGAAAAAGCTAGCCGCATCGACTAAATGGATAACCTGTGCGTAAGAAGATAAGAAAGATAGCACACTGGAGTAGGCTAAGCCCATCCAAAAAGCGATGAAAGTGATAAACAGCGCCTTTTTCTCAATAAAGCTATCGAGACTGCGACTGTCCAAAGCAGCTCTGTGTTCTGGTGTTAAGGTGATATTTTTCACTGGGAAAACCCAGCAAGCAATTGTTGTCGCAGCGATTAATACGACTGAGAAAATGATGATTGTATAAAAATTGGTGAGATTTAACAGAATCATCCCAATAAAAGGACCAATGGCTGCCGCTAAACTGGTAGACAGTCCATAATAATTAATTCCCTCGCCGTTTTTAGAACGTGGAATATAGGCGGTGACAATGGCATTCGTAGCAGTAGAAACAGTCCCATAGGCAAAACCGTTCAGCAGGCGAACCCCATAAAGTACGCCAATTCCTGGTATGAACAAATAGGCAATCGTCGTTGCCAAATAGAACAACGCGCCATAGCGCAAGACCGCTTTTCTCCCATACAATTCCAATTTTTTCCCCATCAGCAGGCGAGCAATCAGCGTTCCGATAATATAAATTCCCGACGCCAACCCTGCTTGACTGAGAGTGGCATGCAAATTGTCTTGGGCAATCACTGCAATGATTACCATCAACAGGTAATACACCAAGTACACGACAAAATTGATCAACGTGATACTGACAAACCCTTTGTTAAATAATTTCTCTTGATTTTCCATAGGTTCCTCCTGAAATAAGTCCACTGTGTGCAGTCAGCAAAGTGAAAAACTGCTGAATTACCAGCTGATTCCAACTGATGCAATCCTTCACCAGCAGCTGCGGCTTCAATATTTTCACTGCGAAAAATCTATCAAGGCGCCCTTTAATAGATTTTCACGGCAGCTAATACTTAATGGCGATAGTTTACAGAAAATTTTCATCAAGAAAAATCGAGTTTGCTATCAACATGTGCTGAAAACATTTTTTATTAACATTTGTTATTGCTTTTTGCCGTCAGCAGGTTTTTAATAGAGGCAACTATCTTTTCAGAAAATAATTGTACAGTTTCAAGCTTAACTAAATTGTCGTATCAGCCAACAAGTATTGCCATCAAAATTACGACAGTTGGCAGCTGAAAAGACCAAAGGAGCCCAACCGGATGGACAATCACGTCTTACAGGAATACCTCACTGCCCACCAATTTCCTATCGTAAAAAAGACCCGCAAAAAATACCTGACTTATGAAGGTTTGCAAGACAGCTATGCTTACATTTTGAAAAGCGGCGTTATCAAAACCAGCGTCATCTCAAAGGATGGCCGCGAGTTCAATCTGCGCTACATCAATCAACTAGAGATTGTGTCTCTTTTGAAAGATGAGTACTCCCAATTTATTGACGCACCCTTCAACATCCGTATTGAATCGCCAGTCGCAGAGCTTTATCGAATTGATCGCGTCCAGTTTTGGAAAGATATCAATCAAAGTCATGACCTGCAGCAGTATGTCAAGGATTATTATCGTGTGCGCCTACTTCACAATATGAAAAAACTACAACAAATGTTGATGAACGGAAAATTTGGAGCAGTCTGTACCCAGCTGTTTGAACTGCAAGAAAAATTCGGCGTCCCAACTGATGAAGGAATCTTGATTGATTTTATCGTTACCAACGAAGAAATCGCACATTTCTGTGGAATAACAACAGCTTCTTCAGTCAGCCGCATGCTGCAACAGCTCCGCGAGATGGGAGCGATTTGCATGAAAGAGCGAAAAATCCTAATCCACGACTTAGAAATGATTAAAGACAATATTATCTTCTAACTGAGAGTTGCTTTTCAGAAAACCTCTTTTAAGGCATCTCTTATCACTATCAATAAGTTCCATGTACTCAGCATTGTTTCTGGTTTCAAAAGAAGAAAGACTTCCTTTGGCGTCATTAGATCTAAGTACAGATGACGGTAACTTTCCTTCCTAAAATCATGGAAAGTTCGCGTTTGAAATTTTCAACAATGAAAAACCAAGCCACTCCCACTATTTTTTTAATGGAAGTGACTTGGTTTTTCATTATGGCTCATATTTGATAGTGCTCGCTTCGAAGGCAGGTGACTAGACGACTGTCACAGCATTCTTTTACTTTGAAAAAGCAGCTATTTCAGTCATTTATATAAGAAAAGCGGTCCTGTAAAGATACGTTTCATCGAAGCTTGCATTCACCAGTAAGTCAAGCTAACTTATGTTACCGCTGCTTCAATTGTAGGATAATGGGTACAGAAAAATTTAGTCACATGCTAGTTGTTGCAATTCAGAATTCGTCAAGCTGATGGTCTGTGCCTCCCAAGCCTCTTTCAGGTGAGTAACAGACGAGGTCCCTACAATGGCGGCCACCGGAAAGTCCGGTCGTTGCATGACGTAAGCCAGTGCAAGCTGTGTAGGTGCTAATTGCTTTTCAGTAGCTTTCTTTTCTACGGCAGCCAAGCGTCGCCAATTGACAGTATTGAAATAGGCGGCTACATAGTCTGTTGGCGCATGATTTTTGCCATTTTCTGACTCATAGCGGGGTACAAAAAAACCTTCTGCCTGCGGTGACCACGCTAAAAGTGGCAGCTGGTTTTGCGTATGCCAACGAAGCATCTCTTCATCCGCTGTTAGGCATCCTGGCCATCGTTGCCCGTTGACTTGTGCTAACGAATAGTTAGGGCTATTTGCGATTGGAGTAGCCAAACCATTTTTTCGACAATAAGCAATAGCTTGCGTCATACGTTTTTGACTCCAATTAGAAAAACCAAACCCGCCAATCTTTCCTTCTGCTAACAACTCTGCCATTACCTCCATCAGGGGACCCACTGCCATGGTTTCATCATCCCGATGAAACAGTAAAACTTCAACGTAATCCAACCCTAATGTTCTCAGGCTTGCATTTAAATCTTCCCGGACAGCCTTAGGAGTCACGCGAGGGCTACTACTTCCTGATTTAGGGTGGCAGCATTTGGTGATAATCGTATACTGATTTCGCTGTGCCATGCGAGAGCGACCACTGTCAGGGTTGATTGTGGTCAGCCAACGTTTTAGCGCCTTTTTTCCGTTACCGTAAGCTCGGGCAGTGTCGAAAACGCGTCCTCCCAACTCTTCATACGCATCAAATACCTCTTGAGCAAGGTCTTCCCGACTCGGATCACCAAAGTTTGCTGTCCCCAAGATCAGCTTTGGTAATGTTCGCCTTTCTCCTTTTAATTGCAGCCACTGTTCTTTCACTGTCTCTTCTCCTCACTCCACCGCTTTGTATTATGCGTCAGCTTTTCCAATCATTTATATTCAGGATGTTCATTAAAAAAAGCTTGTGCGATTGTCACCGATTCCAAAGCATCTTTTGCATAATAGTCTGCGCCTACGAATGCGCGATATTCCTCATTTAGTACAGCCCCTCCTACCATAAAACTGCAGTTGAGCCCTGCCTCTTTCACAGCAGTGATGGTGGCCTTCATATTTTGAACAGTGGTGGTCATCAACGCCGATAATCCCACCAATTTGATATCTTGTTCGCGAATACTATCCACAACTTTCTGAATCGGAACATCCTTTCCCAAATCAACCACGTCAAAACCATAGTTTTCCAAAATCATTTTGACGATATTTTTGCCGATATCATGAATATCGCCTTCGACTGTAGCTAAAAGAATTTTCCCCTGCTTATCTACTTGCTGGTCATGTTTACTTAAATAGTCTTTCAAAACAGCCTGCGCTCTTTTCACCGCATCTGCACTTTGCATCAGTTGAGGTAGAAATAATTGCCCTGATTCAAATTTTGCACCTACTTCATCCAACGCTGGAATGAACTCTTGATTCACAATTTCCAACGGTGAGGTCGTTTCCAATAATTGAGCGGTCTTTATTGGCGTTTCATCTTTTCGTCCTTGCAAAATCATAGTTCTTAATGAATCTTCCGCAGAAGCAACTATTTTTTCTTTATTGACAGCTTTGTTCACCTCAACGGCCGCAAGTTTATTATCTCCTCCAATGGCATTTAGAGTTACGTTTTGGTTTTTTTCAATATAAGTAGTGGCCTCTCGATCCTGATGATTGATTACTCGCAGGCTGTGAACAGCAGCCATCATTTGCTCACTCAAAGGATTCATAATTGGCGCATCTAGCCCTGCTCCTACACAAGCTGCTAAAAACGTCGTATTTAGAAGTGGACGATTTGGCAATCCAAATGAAACGTTGCTAATTCCTGCCACCGTTTGAACACCTAGCTCTGATTTTAACAATTTCAATGTATCGAGCGTCACTTGTACTTGGTCTTGCTGCGCGGAAGCTGTCAACACTAACGGATCAATCAACACGTCTTCTTTTGCAATTCCATAAGATGCCGCTGTCTCGACAATTCGTTGGGCGATTACCAACCGACCAGCCGCTGTTTCAGGGATACCGGATTCATCCAGCGCTAACCCTAGTACTACTCCTCCATACTTTTTTGCAATTGGAAAAATTTCAGCCATAGTTTCTGCTTTGCCGTTAACAGAATTGATTAGCGGCCGACCATTGTAAACTCTGGCCCCAGCTTCAATAGCGCGAATGGACGAACTGTCAATCTGTAGTGGCACGTTCACCACGCCTTGCAATTCCCCGATAGCTTTTACCATCATTGCAGCCTCATCAATTTCAGGTAATCCCATATTGACATCAAGAATATCAGCACCCGCCTGTACTTGGTCAATGGCTTCTCTCAAGATATAAGCGAAGTCTTCCTGCCGAATCGCCTCTTTTAAGCGTTTTTTTCCAGTAGGATTCAATCGTTCACCAATCAAAGACAGATGGTGATTCAGTATTACTGTTTGTGAGCCAGATGTCACAGCAGTCACACTTTTGGGTGTCGTCAATCGTGGTTGGCCACCAAATTTTTCATCTAAAATGTGCCGTAGTGCGGCAATAAAATCAGGGGTGGTGCCACAGCATCCTCCGATTACCCGTACTCCTTTAGTCAACATTTTTGTCGCATGCTCTATATATTCCGGCACGGTAATCCGATAAACAGTCTTCCCTTCCTCCATTTCTGGCAACCCGGCATTTGCTTGTACCACTACCGGAACTTTGGCATAGTCAAGGATTGTATCTACCAGCGGCAGTAGTTCTTTAGGCCCCAAGGAGCAGTTTAGACCAATGGCGTCTGCCCCCAGTGCCTGTAATGTCAATGTCGCAGTCAACGGGTCCGTCCCAACAAAAGTTCGACCGTCAGCCTGGTAAGTCATCGTCACAAAAACCGGTAGTGAGGTATTTTCTTTGACAGCTAACAATGCTGCTTTTGTCTCCAATAAATCACTCATTGTCTCCAAAATCACTAAATCTGCACCAACTGCTTCTGCCAACACGACCTGCTCTTTGAAAATAGCGTAGGCTTCTTCAAAAGACAACGTACCATAAGGAGCCATCAAAGTACCGATGGGACCTATATCATAGGCGACAAAACGTGGGTTACTAGATCTAGCTAATTGAACTGCTGTCGTAATAATCTCCGGTAATTTTTCTGCTGCAATCTTGTGTCGGTTTGCTTGAAAAGTATTAGCAGTAATAATATCCGCACCAGCTAAAACATACTCTTCATGAATTTTTGCAACTACCTCAGGATGCGTCAAGTTGAAAAATTCTGGCTGCATCCCAGTTGGCAGACCATTTTTTTGCAACATCGTTCCCATAGCGCCATCAATCAACAAAAAACCTTCATGTAAAGCCTTTAAGACTGGGATATTTTCACATTGTTCCTTTTTCTTTTTGATAAAGCTCGTTTGCCCGCTTCGCTTCATTATCTTTGTCCTCCAATTCGGAAATCACATTTTCTAAAATCGTACTCTCGGCAGTAACTGTCCCTTCTTCTCGGTTTGGCAGCCGCGGGGTCAGTAAATAAACCAATAATAGCAGTAACAGACTTCCTGGGGATCATTAAATTCGTTTCTGTCAATGTAATTCCAAGTTTAGTATCCGCCTGGATTGTCTGAATAAAGGTCGGCTGAATCGCTAGCGGCAAATCCCCATAACCTGGAGAAAAACGTTGGTTCAATGTATAGTTCGGACAAGCTTTCTGCGTCTGGGAAATATCGCTAAAGCTCATCATAGATGCCGCCTCAGCGATATCACATTCCGCAAGATCACAGACTTTTTCAATGTATTCTGTACAAGCACAATCTAACACTAAAGCCCGGGTCAAATCAGTGATTTCAAAGCGACGGATAGCCTGCTCAACTTCAATACCGAGTGTACATCCTAAAAGGGCTACCTTCTGAGCTTTGTGAAGATGCCGCCAGATAGCCTTGCCAGTTAACACTAGTTCTGTATCTAACACACGAATTATCTCTTCCTCATTATCGGCTTCAATATCAAAAATTTGGTAGAGATATCGTGCATTGGATACTTTTTGAACTTCGACCATCATCTCCTCCACAATTGCATTGATATCACCAGTAAGTTCCTGCCCTCGCTTATATCCTAAGTAACGAAGCACTTCCTTTTTATTTAAAGGGATTAGACCTTTCTTCATTTACTGCTCTCCTCCTTGCGTAGATGGGCAAAAGTCTTGATTGCAATCTCTGATCGGTTCATAGTATAAAGATGTACCCCATCGACACCATGACGAATTAGATCATCCATTTGCTGCCAAGCATACTCCAGACTTGCTTTGCGCAATTCGATGGGGTCATTACCATAGCGATAAATCAGCTTTATCAATTTTGATGGCAGACTAGACCCACACATGAAAATCATTTTCTGAACCTGGGCCTGCGATAAAATTGGCATAATTCCAGCCACCAGCGGCTTAGTCACCCCAATCTGTCGTGCCCCTTCAACCATACGATAAAAGCATTCATTGTCAAAAAAGAGCTGAGAAATGAAAAATTCTGCTCCCGCCTGTTCTTTTTCCAAAAGATGACTGTAATTTTCCTCGTCTAAAGCTTGGCTAATGTGCCCCTCCGGATAGCAAGCCGCCGCCACACAAAAGGAAGGATCAACCACAATTTCTGAGATTAGATCTTTGGCATAGGTAAAATCCTGAGCCTGCATTTGTCCCTTACTGTCTTCAGGAAAATCTCCCCGTAAGGCTAACACATTTTCAATTTTTGCTATTTTCATCGCTTTGAGAATAGCCTGAATCTCTTTTTGGGTATTGTTTACACAAGTCAGGTGATGCAACGCTTCAATTCCGTATCTGTTTTTGATAGTCGCAGCGATTTCCAGTGTCTTATTGGAACTTTCATTGCCACCAGCCCCATATGTCACACTCACAAAATCCGGACGTACCCCTTGCAATTCATGGAGCGTTTCATAAATCATTCCTAACCCGCTCTCTTTCTTAGGTGGAAAAACCTCAAGAGAAAGAACTGTCTTATTTGGTTCAAATAATTTTGAAATTTTCATGTTTGGGTACATCCCTCCATCTTGTGGAACGTGATTCACCAATTCTTAGGAACCAGTTCTACTTTGTACACATTTTATCATGCTTATCCTATCATTTGGAAAAATTAGAAATAATTTTCAGAATATTCCACCCTTCCACAAGATATGATAAAGTTGTACTGCACACAGTCCACAACCTGACTGTTTTTTACGAGTTCTAATCGATATTGATAATAAAAAGACAGGCTCTGAGTCCGTTGCCTGTTGAACGAACTTCAAAAAAAGCGAACTGGAGAATTCCTGATGAATAAGTTACCTCACGAAAAAAAAGCCGATCATCTAATTAATGATCGGAACCCTTCAAAACACCACGTATCTGCCTTTTTCACAGCCCGCCGCATTGCTTTTTTGGCTTTGCTCACTGCCGCCTGTGTAGTAGGCCGATTTTTGTTCACCTTTCTTCCAAACGTCCAACCTATGACAGCAATTTTGTTAATGCTGACTCTCATTTTGAGTCTTCCTGAAGCTCTATTAGTTACTGGTTTATCCCTGGTAATCACGAATTTATTTTTAGGCTTTGGAATTTGGACTATCGGACAATTCATCAGTTACACTGGCATCCTACTGATTTTCTATCTACTCACCCGTCTTCCAGTTTTTGGTTCCAAATTATGGTTCCAAGCCGTGATTTCCGGTCTTCTAGGGTTTGTTTACGGATTTATTTACTCTATTTTTAATTACTTTCTTATGGGAATGACCGTATTTTGGCCCTACTGGATCAGCGGTCTGAGCTTTGATGCCTTACACGCCTTGGGCAATATTAGCTTCTACCTAATTCTCTGGCCAATATTAAACAGAGTTATCGTGAAGAGGGGATAATGATTGCTATCACTACTTAAAATAACGAGCAAAGAAATGTTTATTTCAATTGAATCGCACCTAATACAGGAAGCGACAGCAAAAAGAACTTAGTTTGCTATTGGCTGTATCTCAATCCAGGGAGCGCCCCGTTTCCGATAATCATTGAAGAAATATAGTTATTATTTCAATCCACGCTCCCAATACAGGGAGCGACATTTCTTGCCTTCCTCATCGCGCATCCGTTTGATATTTCAATCCACGCTCCCAATACAGGGAGCGACAAAAGCCGGAAGAGCTGATGATCGTGAATTGGCTATTTCAATCCACGCTCCCAATACAGGGAGCGACGAAAAAGAAGTAGGTGTTTTGATGCAACTTGATATTTCAATCCACGCTCCCAATACAGGGAGCGACCATAGCCCGCTTCTAGCTCCTCGCCAAAGTTCTTGCATTTCAATCCACGCTCCCAATACAGGGAGCGACAATTGCCATCAGCAGTCACCGCCTGACCATAAAATTTCAATCCACGCTCCCAATACAGGGAGCGACCAAAAGAACGCTGATCAAATTGCCTTAACCGCTATTTCAATCCACGCTCCCAATACAGGGAGCGACCCAAAAAAAGAAAAGCATATCATACATTACAAGCATTTCAATCCACGCTCCCAATACAGGGAGCGACGGAGACGTGATGATTGACCTCGATGGCGTTCGAAAATTTCAATCCACGCTCCCAATACAGGGAGCGACCTGAAATCCAACAGGGGCAATCACAAAATAACATTTCAATCCACGCTCCCAATACAGGGAGCGACCCTATGCGTGGGACCTTGAAACAAACGTTTTTGTAATTTCAATCCACGCTCCCAATACAGGGAGCGACGTTTATTTTTCATGTATTGCTTATGGGCTTTATTATTTCAATCCACACTCCCAATACAGGGAGCGACATAAATAAATAGCCAAAAAAGGAATGATAAAAATATTTCAATCCACGCTCCCAATACAGGGAGCGACACGAAAAACGTCAATCCTCACTTTAAAGAGGTTTGATTTCAATCCACGCTCCCAATACAGGGAGCGACTGACTTCAAGAATGGCGTTTCGTACACCCTTTGAATTTCAATCCACGCTCCCAATACAGGGAGCGACAGACTGCTACCGGTGAATACCTGGACTATCGTGCGATTTCAATCCACGCTCCCAATACAGGGAGCGACTAAAGATTGTTGGTAGTCGTGTTTTATTATCGTGGATTTCAATCCACGCTCCCAATACAGGGAGCGACGTAATGTAAATCTTTTAGAAACCGAAGAAAATGGAATTTCAATCCACGCTCCCAATACAGGGAGCGACGACTAGACCGAAAAGGACTAGACCAAAATTTAAAATTTCAATCCACGCTCCCAATACAGGGAGCGACGCGGCGAGAGAGTTTGCTCAAACAATGGAAAACGTATTTCAATCCACGCTCCCAATACAGGGAGCGACAAAAAAGGAATGTTTTTCCATCCAGACGGAAAAATTTCAATCCACGCTCCCAATACAGGGAGCGACGTTATTTTATTTACCGATTATATAATCGGTTATGTATTTCAATCCACGCTCCCAATACAGGGAGCGACTAGATCAAAACGGCACGGCTAGTTATAAAGTGATAATTTCAATCCACGCTCCCAATACAGGGAGCGACTACTGAGACTGTATTTTGAGAGGTGAGTGAATTTATTTCAATCCACGCTCCCAATACAGGGAGCGACGATTTTTCTTTTCGTTGTTACCAATTCAAGAAAATTTCAATCCACGCTCCCAATACAGGGAGCGACAAAATAATGATCTCAAAATTACCGATACATTACAATTTCAATCCACGCTCCCAATACAGGGAGCGACAATGCCGAACTCCTTCAACCGCTGGAGGGCATAATTTCAATCCACGCTCCCAATACAGGGAGCGACCTAATTTTTTGAGGTAGGCATTTCTTGTTTTTGGATTTCAATCCACGCTCCCAATACAGGGAGCGACGTGGTTACTGACTCTATAATCTTGTTTATGAATAGTATTTCAATCCACGCTCCCAATACAGGGAGCGACTACAATAAATTTTGATATTTATGAAAATAAAAAAGGATTTCAATCCACGCTCCCAATACAGGGAGCGACTGCAAAAATAAGTAAATATCGTCTCATTTTTGTTTATTTCTGTGCATATGATTAATATATGCATACAACCATATGGATATTTCCACAAATAAAAAGAATTTCAAAAAAAATCAGGTGCGAAACCTATAGGAAAAAGATGTTTGCCCCTGGTTCGCACCATTCATTACTTAGAAGATCAGTGTATCTTCAACTTGAATCGCTTCTTTGACACCAAAATGTTCAACCTTAGACTTGTATTGCTTACCCAAGCGATATATACGTAATGAATCTTCACTCTCATCGATTGTTTGTAAGAGTTTGATTTTTAGCTGTGTATATTCCGTTTGATCTACAACGCACTCAAAGACTGAATTTTGTACACGGACTCCATAATCTTGACAGATTTTTGCAATTTTCCGAAGTCTCCTGCTACCTTTACGATCGAGGGTTGAAACATCATAGGTTACCAATATCATCATTTTGAGCACCTACTTCCAAAGAAAGGGCGGATATTCATCCAGATCACCCCGCAAGTATCTCGCAAGTAGCAAGGCTTGAACATAAGGAACCAGGCCCCATTGAATCTGTTCTCCTAGGAAAGGATGCTGCAGCTTTTCGTTTTTCTTTGACTGCCAGGCATCAAAAAATATTTTTCGTCCATCGTCTGTCAATAAGACGGCTCCACTCTCTTTTTCCAGAAAATGTTTTTTAGTCAATACTTTACGATTGACCAATCCCAGACAGAAACGATCCGCATAGACTCCTCGGAGTTCTTCCAATAAATCCAACGCTAAAGATAGTCTACCTGGTCGGTCCTGATGCATGAAGCCAACATACGGATCCAAACCAACTGACTCTAATGCTGCTGCACAATCGTGGGTCAACAATGAATAGGAGAGAGATAATAGTGCATTGACTGGATCGAGTGGCGGTCGCCTGCTGCGGTTGCTAAATTGAAAGGTCTCTTTTTGTTGCAAAATCATCTGATCAAATACAAAGAAATATCGGCTAGCCAGCTGCCCTTCAATTCCTCGTAATGTATCCAATTCAGTTACTTGAGAGCGAATTATTCCAATACCATCTTTCAATTCAGCTGAAACCTGCTTAAACAACTCTTGATTGATCCTCAACCCATGGTCTCGAGTAAAACGCTCTAACATCCAACGTTGATTGTATAGTTTACCTATAATAAAATTTTTGGCAATGGTCAAGCTTTCTGGTTCAGATTCCGACATCAGATACTGTTTCTTACGCAAAAGTACATTGCCAAAAGTTGGCCCCACAACACGACATTGAAATTTACCGCCAGCGGTCAAAAATGTAATGGCGATATTTCGTTTCATACACTCACTCATCAACGCGGGGCTCATCCCCACATAGTTATTGGTTATGATTCCTTCTAGGTTATGAAGCGGTATCCGCCCCACTCGCTCATCTTGGTTCCAAACTACTAAATTCGCACCATCCAAGCGAAGGTATAAATCAGGAGTTGTAATAAAAACTGTATTTAGGAGTTTTCTCATTCTGCCAACCTCCGCTTCATGTAGGATGCTACTGATTCTTTTTTGGAAAGGACTGGCAAACACACGTTTTTTAAGGAGCACCGTTCACATTTTTTCGTGATTTTCACAGTCGGCGTCCACCGCTTACGCCAATATTCATGCATCTCAGCCGTAATTTCCTGCAATTTTTCTAATTTCTCTTTAGTGATTTCTACGGTCAGTCGATTACGGGTTTCAAAATAAAATAGTTCGCCACTTTTGATTTCAGCAACTAACATTTCGTTCAAACAGAAAGCTTGTGCTGTCAACTGCATTTCATCACTGAGATCCGGCTTCTGCTTTCCACGCTTGTATTCAACAGGGTTGATGCGAAAACGATCCTGGTACTTGGGAATCATTACTCCGCTATCATCACGGATGAATTCCACTACATCACAAATACCACTTATTCCTAACTCTCGCGAATGGATGGGGAGGGCTCGAACAATCAATTGATCATTACGCTTTTCTCGAATAAAAGGCTGATCTGCTTTTTCGTGCAGGTGGCTGCCTTCTACCGTCAGCGTATTTTCTGCCCACTGTTGTTCAATATGAATCAGCGCCCATTGTCGTTTACAAAAAACAAAATGCTGAATTCCCGAAATCATCAAGAAATCTTCTTCTTGATACATGCTCAGATACCATCAAATTCCTGAACCGGCAATTTTTCTAAAGAAGCCACTTCAATATCGTAATCTTCAATAGAGCGTGGTACATCAACATCACCCTTTTTAATCAGCTTAACGGAACGATGAACCTTTGCGGATGGATAAGCGCCTGCTTTACTCGGATGTTTCCACCAGTAAACTTTTTCCACTGTCATTGATCCTTCAGGTCTAGCAGCTGACGCATCATTTTCAAATAAAGATTTTAAAGCTTCCAAAAATTTTTCAGCATCAGCATCAGTAAAGCCCGTTTTTTCAGCTAATTGAGGATTAATACTTCCATTAAAGGTATAAAGACCGCTACTCACGAAATGCTTCGTTCCCATGGTGTCAGAGCCTTTCCCATCACCAGGAACTGAGTTGACACTTTTAGTAATCTGCATAGAAGTAATTTCTACCGGTTCTACACTTTCGGCTAATTGAACGGAAACGGGCCCTCGTACACCTACTGATACTTGCGTTCCTGAAAAAGCAAAAACTTGCCCAAAAGCTCGAACATCAAACCAGTTCTCACAAGCAACCTTAGCAAAAGCATCAACGTCCGCTTTTTTCTTGTCCCCAAGAATCTTTTTCAGAGATTCTACGCTTTCGGCACGATCTTTGAGGTTAGTAAAACCATCATCTGCACGGTCATTTGATTGGATAAAGATGCGTTCACCAAGATCTTGTAGTCGATTGCGAATTTTCCGTTTGATAGCAACATCAGAGACTTCGCCAAACCCTTCAAAATCCTGCCGCGGCCGATTTCCGTTCAATGGATCGCCATTTGGATTCGCATTTTTCACTGAAAAAATCACCTTGAAATCGTATTTGTTCTGCAAGCTCATCTTATTCTTCCTCCTCTTTGACCGGTTGTTTATGATAAATTGCATATTCTTGACTATAGTACCCTAACAGATAACGCCCATCTAATGACTTATCTGTATACGTTTCTGGATTAAATTGATCCATAATTTCAGAAAATAACTTGTCATAAAAAACTTTTTGGTTTGGGCGCAAACGATCAATATAAGGTTGCAAATTTTTTCGAATGATCATCCAGGTTTTTACCGGATGCATACTAAACGCATTCATATAACGTTCCGCGCTAGTAGATCGTCCAGATGCTCCCTGATTTTTTAAAACTTCATTTTCAAGTACATGACTAACAGCCAATAAGCGTCCAAACAAGTAATTACGCTCATTTCTTTCTTTATCGAGACTCACTGAGCATCCTCCTTTATCACGGAAAAAGTAATTATTTACCATGGAACAAGAAATTTCTAAAGCTTTACGCCACTGCCAATTTTGTTCAAAACTTGCTGGGTTTGAAACCCGATGAGCCAATTTGGACATCAGATCGTAAGGAACCTTTTTATTTTCAACTACACAGGTAAATAAAGCCGTTGTCGCATTATTCAAGACTCTATCATTGGCATTTTCACCAAAAGCAGCTTTGGCGATGTCATACAAATTGGGCGCTCCATAATAATGTCGCGGCTGTTTGTTCACAAAATACGTATGACGCCAAGCTGCTTGCTGTTGCCACAGTTCGATACGTGTTAAATATTGTTTTTGATCGGTAGAGTTATAATACAAAATACCAATTCGTCCCGGAGTTGCATTGTCTAAAATCATAATATTTACTCTGTCATCAATGGCCAAATTTTCATTTTTTCCGTATATTGCACTCTTTAGCAATTTTGCGAACTCTTCTTGTGTTTGAGGTATTCCAGAATCTTCTTCCAGATCGTCATCCTCACCAAAAAAATCAAGACCTCCCGCCATCGGTGTAAAACGTTCTGGAAGTGATTTTCCCCAAACTAGATAAACGCGTCCATCACGAATAATACCTTGCTTAGAAATCAGCCATTTTAGCGCGTTATGTGCTTTTTGTGACACTTCATAACCGACACCGGCAACTTGTGTTTTATCTGTAAATCTGCCCCGATAAGTGAAGTTAGTCGCGTCATTAGCTGAAATCAGTTTAGCCATATCGCCGCCATAGCGTAATCCAGAGGCATGTGATTCTGTCACAGGCATCGGTTTTCCAGTTACATAATCGATACCCTCTTGTCCTCCAATGAATTCTTTAGTTGCTGATTTTACAATTTCAGGATCTTCCCATAACAAGAGCTCATTTTTATTCCCTCGTGGATCATGAATCGTAAAACGAATCATCGCTGAATCCTGACTTCCTGCCAATACATCAAAGATTGCCGGTTTGTACCCTAGTTTATCCGTCATTTCTTTCGACCATTTTGGTAGTAATTTGCCATTGTCATCAAGGAACAAAATCTTTTTTTCTACCAAATCCTTGATTAATCGATTTTTTTGCAGATAGCGGTATACTCCCATCAAGCGTGGGTCATGATCAGACCAATGCTGTAACTGTTCCATATACATTTCATGAGGTGTCGGTTTTTTCTTTTTTGCATCTACATATTGGTCAAAATCTCCTGCAACATATTTCAGCCCATCATGGAGCGGATGCGGAACGGGACTGCTGGTCCTTCCCCCAGATGCTTCAGTTACCGGAATGATAGTCGGCATCTCTTCTTTACTCAAAACTCGAGCATCAAAGCATTCCCCATCTGGCGTAATCTGCATCTCAATTTGTACATTTCTATAGGCATGACCCACTGGAAGTAGAGAAAACTGTTGGTTTCTTCTTATCAAAATTTGGCCAATTTGGTCTTGATTTGCTTCATAGGTTTCATATAAGTCTGCAATCCAAGTCACGATTTCTCCACCTCCAACTCCTGAAACAAGACTTCTGCTGATTGAATGTCTGACAGCGTAAATTCTTTAGCCTTCATCTTTTTCACGGTACGAACAAGGTGACACTCTTCCGGCCGTGGAAAAATGATTACCCCTTGCTCCATCTTTGGTTGCCACAGACGAACTTGTAGTTCATCTTTTCCTGTTTCATCAGGGTAAGATAACCCATGAACCATCGTTCCAAAATATTGTGGATTTTCATCCTCATCATAGGCACCTACAGCTTCACCAAATTCACAGGGCTCGACATATCCTTGGCACTCTCTAGCTCCTAGAAAGATATCTCGTCGACCACCTTTGGCCAATGATCGCTTCAAAATTTGATAGTGTTTGTTCTCATTGTAGTCTTTCCGCAAATCAGGACGATGGTGATTGAATTCAAAATGCACTTTTACTTCATAAACCGGATCCCGCAAGTAACTATAATAAGCGAGGTTACTGCTGGACGTGTTATTGAAAACCAATGGACGAACTCCTTTTGATTCCATTCGAATAGGATTAACCACCCGAACTTCATCAACAATATATATAATTGTCGGCTTCCAATAAATTGATTCTGCGATTCCTTTTAATGCTTGGTAAGTAGGTACTGGATAGCTGGATTTCTCGCCTCCCAACTTAGTTATCGGATCTGTGAACAATCCATATTTCCCATAAACACGAAAACAAATTTGATTTTTCAACAAATTCCCTCCTTTCAAAATCATTTTGTAGCATATCCCTGATTCGACTATATCAAAAATTCAAACATCAGAAAAGCGTTTTCATACAACGTTATTAAAACGAATAGTTGGATAAGGAATCCCCTGCTAAATTCAATCCATATTGAGGATCGTACCCATTCTCATGAAGAACATAAATTCCTGCTTCCGTTAGTGAAATCAAGCCGTCTTTTTGAAGGCGTATAAATTCGTGATTATACAAATTCAAGCTGTTTCTTTGCGCCCTTTGATACCATGCTTTATCAAAAACAACTTCTTCGGCTGCCAAAAGATCTGCTACTAACTTCTTCCCCTCATCTCCAAATTCCACCAAGACTGATTCGCCCTGTTGCTCGATAACTTTGAAATGTCTAGCAATTGTTTGTGGGCTGTTAACTAGATAGGTCGGCACTTTTAGCTTCTTCATCGATTGATAAAAGAGACGCCGATTACTATTCTTTTGCATCAAATCAAACAGTTGTTGCGACCCTTGATTGAACAGATATTCTGATTCACCGGTTTTTTCAACCCGGCTGTAAAACTTATCAAAGAATCGCATCATCAATTCCGGTGTTAGCAAACTAGATTCATCCTTGAGATACTTCCTATCTTGCAATAATTCTCTGGTTATTGCAGCCTTCGTTTTGATTTCTGCCATTTTATCGATGTTTTCCAACTCTTTTACTGGATTCACCAGATATACTGGCTGTAATTGATCCGATTCTCCATTTCGATTACAACGGCCAGCAGCTTGTGCAATAGAGTCTAAGCCTGAAAGTGAGCGTATAACACAGGAAAAACTGATATCAACCCCAGCTTCAATCAATGGAGTCGTTACACAGATGATTGGTTCACTCAGCTTCAAGGCTTCCCGTATTTTATCTAAAACAAAACTTCTGTGATTTGGTGTCATGGCAGTTGATAAATGGAAAACTGTCATCCCAGAGTTTAGCAATTTCTGATAGACACTGCGTACCGCCTTCTTGGTATTCAAAATCATCAGTAAATTCTGCTCTTTGGAAGCAATAGCTAAAGCAAACTCTGCCAATTGATCAGCATTCCAACCTTCGTCAATCGTTTTATCAATAACTTGTACCCTTTCGAAAGCATGGCTCACTGCCTCTAAATCAGGAACAATTTCTGAATCTATTGCAGACTCTAATGCAACTTTGCGCTTTTCCAAAGTAGGCTGGGTTGCTGTACATAACAAAGTCGTAGTTTGCCCATAGTTTTTCAAAAAATTGATTAAACTAGTGAACATTGATAAACATTTTGGAGGCAAAGACTGAATCTCATCAAAAATTAGAATACTGTTCAACAGCTGGTGAATTCTGCGAGGGTTACGGGTAGAACCTGCAAAGACATTTTCTAAAAAACGCACCATCGTTGTCACGATAATTGGACTATCCCAATTATCCTGCATCAGTGCTTGTTTCCGTTCACTTTCTTCAGATTCATCATCTGCTTCTGCTACCAGATTAGCATGATGCTCCAGTAAAATTTCGGCATCTGTGATTCCTAGTTTTTCTCGGAATACTTCGGCATTTTGCTCTATGATTGAGCTGAAAGGAATGATGTAGATAATTCGCCTCTTCTTTGCTGATAGCGCATGATTCAGCGCAAAACGCATACTGCTCAACGTCTTGCCCCCACCAGTTGGGATAGATAATCGGTAAATACCAGTCGGACGATTTGCAGCAACCAGACAAGCATCTGCCATTTTTTGCCGCAAGTAATTGATTGTCGTCTGTTCACCATTTTGAAACTCGGAAAAAGTCTCTTCCAAGCGATCCGCCAACTCTGAGAATAATCGTTCTGTTTCAATTTTTGTATACTTACCTTTTTCTTCAAACAGCTGAGTATTGCGTCGATCGCCATCCAGCAAGGCACTGTAAACCATTTTTGTCAGAAAAAACTGATCGGTACGTTCTATTATTTGTTTGTCACCGATCAATGACGCCAATTCGTTGCCAGAATCTTGAAGTAGTTTTTGTAAGCTCTCTTCTGGCAGGATAGTGTCAAAGAAAAGTTCTTTTACTTTGTCGTATTCATCCAGCTCTTTTTGATATCGTATCTGATAGGGAGAGTCTGCCGCTCCTTCTCCAGAAATAAAATCCAACAGCCCTCCAGGATTATGATGGGCAAAAATAGCGTTCGCAATCATTTCCCGTGCCATCGCTTCATATTTTGTTTTAACTGCACAGGCTTGTATCATCTGTCCACCATACGTAGAATGATCTACACTTCCCCGCCTGACTGTCTCCCCATCATGAGCTGCCAAAATGTAATTCTGGAAAGCTGTTGAAAACTTGCCTGCATCATGAAGCAATCCAGCTATCCGACACATTGTTGGTATGCCTAAAACAGCCCCGTTACTCTCAGAAATTTCAGCGGTTTCCCGCAGATGGTCGGCAAGTGCTTGTTTGGCACCGTCTGATTCCCTAAAATGAGCAATGTACATTTTCTCCCTCCCAACTATTCATAGCTATCAAAAGGATCTACGAGAACAAACTGCTCACTTTTACAAGTGAGCAATTCCCCTCCACTTTTAGCTGAAAAAGAGAGATAAACTTCTCAATATTATTGCCTTGATCTTTTTCAGGACAACCAACAGAATACCGGTTTTTTCTGTAGAATTATCCGTATGGCTATAATACAATTCAGCTTTGAAATAGAATCTTTTGATAGAAATCCTCCTCATTCAATTTATTGATCCAAACATAAAAAAAGCGCTTTCTTTTGTAACTCAAAGCTACCATACAATGTCTAAAATATCAATAAAAATTCATAAGTGTATTATTGTTGTTTTATATAGAAAATTAATAAAAATAAAAAACCGGTCTAAATGAGCCGGTCTTAACAAAAATACACTTATCTTTCAATCCACATGCTGAGCATGACTGCTGTAAGAATCCTCAGATCCTCAGAATTTCATTTTAATAGATAATTGATTGTGTTTCAATTATCTCCGCAATAACTATCTAATTTCAATTACTATTACAACATCCTCACCATTTAATTCAGACAAACAGCCCCCTGCAACAGGGGGCTGTTTGTCTTTTCATTTGCTTTCCTTCATTCCCGCTTCAAACCATCTTTTTGCGGCAGATTTGCTGAGTCGATTCATGTAGGCGACACCTAGACCTATTTCAGGAAAAGTCTCCGCAAAAATA
Source organism: Enterococcus infantis (assembly GCF_049166715.1). Taxonomy (NCBI): domain Bacteria; kingdom Bacillati; phylum Bacillota; class Bacilli; order Lactobacillales; family Enterococcaceae; genus Enterococcus; species Enterococcus infantis. The sequence continues at coordinate 118,589 of NZ_JBMHFB010000001.1, forward strand.
GCATCCAACCCCAACTGAGGTTCGTCTAGTGCACGCAAGCCTGCGAAGAGTCCTTTGGCGGCTTGAGCGACAGTATCTTGCGGCAGCATAAATACGGCTGCGGCCTCGTAACGCATCTGCTCAGAGATTGTCGGCCCGGCAATGATACCGACTCGTTTGCCACTGGCTTTTATCCAATCGAGAACTGACGGCCAATCCTCCGAACGCACCATCCAAACCGGGGTATCCGGGGCATAATGTTTATACTTCATGCCTGGCGCACGGGGTGTTTCACTTTCTTTCACCAAGTGAGCATCGACTGCGATAGGGGTTTCTAAGACAGCTTCCAAAGCTTCTTGAGTAATAGCACCGGGACGCAAAATAGTCGGGATGCCATCCGGTGTGCTGAGGTCTAACACAGTAGACTCAACACCAATCTCGGTGGCCCCTCCATCCAATACACCACTGATTTTCCCTTTCATGTCGTGTAAGACGTGTTCAGCGGTGGTTGGACTTGGCTTTCCTGAAGTGTTAGCACTTGGACCGACCAGCGGAACTCCAGCTTCTCGAATCAAAGCTAACGTCATTGGACTGTCGGGCATACGAAAGGCGGCTGTGGATAAGCCACCTGTGACTACCTGTGGCAAGGCCCCTTCCTTGACAGGAAAAATCAACGTTAACGGCCCTGGCCAGAAATTTTCAACGATTTTTTCCGTCAAAGGATGGAAGTTTTCCACAAATTGGTTTACCTGCTGGAAGTCAGCTACATGGACGATTAGCGGGTTATCTTGCGGCCGTCCTTTCACCTCAAAAACCTGTGCTACCGCATTTGGCAAAAGCGCATTAGCTCCCAGTCCATAGACTGTTTCTGTTGGAAATGCTACCAAGCCGCCAGATTTCAACATCCCTGCTGCCTCTGTGATTTGTTCTTCCTCGTATCGTTTTGTTTCCACAGTTTATCCACAACCTTTCTCAGAACGAATCGGACTTTATCAACAATCAGGCAGTAGTTATCCACTTTCTGTGGACAACTCATCTGTCAAGTGTGTATAACTATGTTGATAAGTCTTTTTTCTGTGGAACACTTCTTATTATCGCCTTTTGATTCTGTGAAACAAAATAAAAAAGTTTTTTTCCACAGCTAGGCGGTTTCTTTTTCCCCATCAAAACACATGCAAGATACGGTCTTGTCCTGCCAAATCTTTGATGATTTCAACGCTTTTATGAGGAAAAGCTGCTTGAAAGATGCCTCTAACAGCTTCACCTTGCGCAAAACCAATTTCTAAAAAGATCTGTCCGTCTTCAGCCAAAATGCTGGGTGCCTGCCGGGCTAATTTCTGATAGATAGCCAATCCGTTATTGTCGGCAAAAAGAGCCATTTTAGGCTCAAAGGTACGAACACTTTCATCCATCAAGTCCCATTCAGATTTGGAGATATATGGCGGATTTGATAATAGCAATTGGATTTTTTCTGTGTTTGTTTCTGTCAAAAAAGGGGCCAATGTATCTCCTAAACAAAACGCGATATCTGCACCCAGGCTGGCAGCATTTTCTTTGGCGATCGCAAGCGCTGCCGGTGAAATATCTGAGGCTCGCACTTGCCACTGGGGACGAGCCAGTTTTACAGAGATGGCAATGGCTCCGGTACCAGTGCCGATGTCGACAACCAGCGGGGGCTTCCCTGAAATGGTACGCCATACAGCATTCGTCTCTTCAGAATCAGGAAATGCCGTTAGCGCCCGCATCACCAATTCTTCTGTTTCCGGTCGCGGGATTAAGGTAGCTTCAGTGACTTTGAAGCGATGTCCGCAAAATTCTTCCCATCCCAGCAAATATTGAGGGGGAATATGCTGAGCCAGTTGGCGGGTATCTTTTTCAACCTGCGCGCTTTCAGCGGCAGTTGCTTGTCGTCCCATTTGCAATAACCAGTCTGTTTTTGTCCAGTTCATACGTCCCATAAATACGTATAGCACACTATAGCCTTCTACGCCGACAGATTCTAAAAAAGAAGAAGCCCTATCAAGGACTTCTCGCAAGGTAGGTCTAGTAGCCATTTTGCATCTCCGCTAATTTTTCAGTTTGATCATAAATAATCAAGGCGTCGATGATTTCATCCATTTTGCCGGCTAGAATCTGATCCAACTTTTGGATCGTTAGACCAATTCGGTGATCAGTCACACGGTTTTGCGGGAAATTATAAGTTCGGATTCGCTCAGAACGATCCCCTGTACCCACTGCTGATTTTCGTTCTGAGTCGTAGGCACTTTGCGCTTCTTGCTGAATTTGGTCATAGACCCGTGCTCGCAAGATTTTCATGGCCTTTTCACGATTTTTCAGCTGAGAACGTTCGTCTTGCATCGCTACAACGATTCCAGTCGGTAAGTGGGTTAAGCGAACCGCAGAAGCTGTCTTGTTGACGTGCTGACCACCAGCTCCGGAAGCATGGTAGATATCAGTACGAATGTCTTTGTCCTCGATGTCCACCTCGACTTCTTCGGCTTCCGGCATCACCACTACCGTTGCTGTAGAGGTATGGATTCGTCCTTGAGATTCCGTTGAAGGAACGCGTTGCACTCGATGGGCGCCGGATTCATATTTTAGTTTGGAATAGACATTGTCGCCGGTAATCATCATGATGACTTCTTTGTAGCCGCCAATCCCAGTAACGTTGGCATCCATGACTTCAGTTTTCCAACCTTGAGACTCGGCATACTTCTGATACATGTTGAAAAGATCGCCGGCAAATAAAGCTGCTTCATCCCCGCCAGCGGCTCCACGGATCTCCATGATGATATTTTTGTCGTCATTGGGATCTTTTGGCAGCAACAGAATTTTAATCTGTTCTTCCAAATCTTCTTTTTCTTTTTTCAGATCGGAAAGCTCTTCTTTTGCCAGCTCGGCCAGCTCGGCATCGAGATTTTCGCCAAGCAGCTCTTCGGCATCTTTGATTCCTTGCACAACTTCTTTATAACGGCGGTAGACTTCTACCGTTTCGCGGGTATTTGCTTCTTCTTTTGATAGCTGCATAAAGCGCTTGGTGTCAGAGATAACAGCCGGATCGCTCAACAGCTCCCCTAATTCTTCGTAACGGTCTTCGATGGATTGTAATTGATCGTACATGTGGGTTCCTTTCTGTAGGTGATCATTGGATACAGCTGCCTTTTGCAAAAGAAAAAGAGTAGCCGCCAACAAATCGATTCAAATAGTAAAATTGCAGTAGCAGTCAATCTTTTTAGTGATGGGCATGGGCGCAATCCTTCTTAGGATCGACTAGGTCATGGCCCTTAATTTCCGGGTGGAAGTAATGTTTGCGACAGACAGGATAATAGGCTTCATTGCCACCGATTTGAACCTGGTCCCCCTCATAAACAGGTTGGCCGTCGATATAATGGAGATTCATACTGGCCTTTTTATGGCAGAACCAGCAGATAGTTTTCATCTCTTCAATCTTATCCGCATACAGCAACAAATATTGCGAGCCTTCGAAGAGTTCATTGCGAAAATCATTTTTCAGTCCGAATGCCATCACCGGAATATCCAATTCGTCTACAATCCGAGTAAATGCCAAGACGTGCTCTTTTTTTAGGAATTGAGCTTCATCGATTAGGACACAATAAGGCTTGTATTCCATCTCAACAATCATGCGAAAAATATCCGTCTCCTCGAATATGGGAATTGCCGGACGCTCCAAGCCGATTCGACTGGAAACCTTGCCCATTCCAGAACGAGTATCCAACGCGCTAGTCATGATTACTACCGGTTTGTCCTGCTCTTCGTAATTATGTGCGACCTTCAGTATCTCGATGGTCTTGCCGCTGTTCATCGCGCCATATTTGAAAAACAATTGTGCCATGTTCAAACCTCCAGTTTCTTCTTAGAGCATTATAGCGGAAAGCGGCCTTTTTTTATAGTGAAACTTTCTGTAAAGCCCTGCAAGAAACCTCTATTTTCCAAGTGGCCGTTGGTAACAGACAGTCTGACAGATTTTATAAAAATTTCTTCAACAGGCAAAGCCAGCGAGGATCGGTCAATGTTTTGCGGACATCTCCCGCTCCGGCTGCAAAGTCTCGCAACTGCTGCCGCCGTTCTGGTACGAGATTTATCGGCAGATGCTGTAACGAAAAATAACCTACCTGACGAACTTCTTCATTTGGCACCTGTAACATACCTGTCGCATCCGTTGCGATAAACAGCCACTGGCGATCAGCTCGCTGGGAAAATTCATAACGTCCTAATACCAACAGATGCTCCGTTCTGAGACCTGTCTCTTCAAATAATTCTCGTTGTGCCGTCTCCCAAGGTTCTTCGTCATTTTCCATTTTCCCGCCAGGCAAATCCCAAATCGGTAAATCTTGCCGTTTGACTAGTAAAACTCGCAGCTGCTGATCAGTCACAATCGTAAAGGCACCTTGTGTTTTGTCCATACCGTCTCCTTTTTCTTTTTCTCTATCCTACCATGTTTTTTCTGCCAGAATCTGTTCCACAAAAAAACATTCCTGAAGCATCGGCATTTTTTGCACCGACGACTCAGGAATGTTTAAGAGAGAAAAAGGAAAAAATGGAGTTTTGAAAAAGGGTTTTGGTTGGTATGAAAGTATCATAACGAGGATTTATGAAGAAAACATGACGTCTGTTTGAAAGTACCATTTCCTTTTTCTTCTGATATACTTAAGAAAGATTTTACAGTGTTGCCAGCCAGCTGTTTTTTGACTGTTTGCATTCTTTTTTCTCGTAAATAATTTTAGATTCATGGGCAGCCGGCACACTACCAACTATAGATTCGAGGGTTCAGCTATTATGGATATTTTCAAACGTTTTTGGGAACTGAAGATCCGCAAATGGCGGCATTTTGTCTCCAACAATGTCAGTTCTATCCAAATCATCGTTAGTTATTATGTTTTAATGACTGTGATTTCACTCATTTTGTTCTACCTGCCCTTTTTTAGAGAAGCAGAGTCTTATGGCAAAGTCAGCTTTATGGATATGTTGTTTATGGCGATTTCCACTGTTTCGGTTACCGGTTTGTCTACCTTTGACATCAATAGCGTGTTCAACGATCACGGAGTCGTCTTGCTGGAGGTCTTGTTTCAAATCGGTGGCTTGGGAATTATGATGATTTCCACGTTTTTTTTCATTGTCTCCAAGCGACGGATCACGCTGAAACAACGGCAACTGATTATGACGGATATGAATCAGCCCCGGCTTTCGGGAATCGTGCGACTAATTCGCATCACCTTTTCCATGCTCTTAGCCGCCCAATTGATTTTTGGCATTTTCTTTTCTGTTTATTTCATGCTCCGGGGTCACTATCACAGTTGGCGAGATGCTATTTTTTATGGCTTCTATCAAGCCATATCTGCTGTGACTAACTCCGGTTTTGACGTCACCGGCGATTCCATCACACCTTTTGCCAACGATTATTTCTTTTTGATTTGCATCATGTTTTTGATCTTTCTAGGTGGCATTGGTTTTCCCGTATTGATGGATTTCCATGAATGGATTCATTATAAATTTCAAGCAAAAAAAGGACTTCGGCGCCTGCCATTTCGCTTTTCGTTGTTCACCAAGATTGCAGTTTTGGCATTTGTGATTTTATTTATCGGAGGAACTGTCATTATCTGGCTGTTAGAAAAAAATCATCTTTTCAGTGGCCTCTCCGGCTTCGGGGCTTGGGTCAATAGCGCTTTTTACTCCATGACAACCCGTAATGCCGGCCTCCAAATTCATAACCTCACCGATTTTCAGGTCACAACATTAATTATTTTTTCAATCTTGATGTTTATCGGCTGTTCCCCCAGCTCAGTGGGAGGCGGCATTCGAACAACGACAATGGCCATCATCGGTTTGTACATGTATTCCTTTTTGAAGAGTGAAGACAATATCAATATTTTCGGCCGTCGCATCCCGGAAGCTGATATCCGCAAGTCTGTAATCGTCTTTATGTTGTCAATGAGCATGTGTTTTTTCTCTATTATCTTTTTAACTGCCACCGAAGAACAGCCTCTGATTGCCATCATTGTGGAAGTCTGCTCGGCTTTTGGAACCACTGGTCTTTCACTGGGAATCACCGGTGATCTCTCTAGTGTGGGGCAAGCCGTAATTGCAGCATTAATGTTTATCGGGCGAATCGGCATGTTGTACACATTGCTCTTATTTGTACCAAAGGAAACACGAGATTTAGGTTACGAATATCCTACTGAACAAATCATCATTGGCTGATTACGCAGGCGTCTGGCGAGATTTTTCTCATCAGGCGCCTTTTACTACGTGATGACAGAATCCATCTTCGATACAAAGGAAAAATTAAAGAATCAGCAAAGGTATTTTTCGTTTTTTTATTCCTATGGTATGATAAGTTGGAATTTTATCAGGAAATCCCTGATAATAGGCGGCTGGTTTTTGATGAAGAAATTCCTCGGCACTTTTGCCTTGTGGTTTTCCAATTGAAAAATCACACGCCGTTTGACAATCGTTATTGGAGGCTCGACCTGTATGAGTTTACGTAGTCACATTGCCATTGCTTGTGGCAAAAGTGCCCAATGGTTTTTAAAAACATTTATGAAAGGCGGATCCAGTTTTCCGGGAAAATTGGCGCTGAAGATTGATCCGCAAGTTTTAGATCACTATTCTGATTTGTACGAGGTAGTGGTGGTTACCGGCACCAACGGCAAAACCCTCACCACTGCTTTAACGGTAAATATCTTGCGACAGCAATACGACGAAGTGCTGACTAATCCCACTGGTGCCAATATGGTACAAGGAATCGTCTCCACCTTTTTATCGGCTAAGCCTAAGAAAAATCAGAAAAACTTCGCCGTTCTTGAGATTGATGAAGCTAGTCTGTCGAAGGTCACAGAATACATCAAACCAGAGCTATTCGTCTTTACCAACATCTTTCGCGATCAAATGGACCGCTATGGTGAGATCTACACGACATATCGCCTGATTGTTGAAGGTGCCGCTAAATCACCTGCGGCAACGATCTTAACCAATGGGGATTCACCAATCTTCAATTCTTTGGATACGGTGAACCCTCGCAAGTATTACGGTTTCGATCACCTGCCGGACAAAGAACAATTGGCTCATTACAATACCGATGGCGTCTTGTGCCCTCGCTGTCACCACATCCTGCATTACAAGATGATCACTTACGCCAATCTAGGCAATTATTACTGTCCAAACTGTGGGTTTGCGCGACCAGAGCTGGACTACAAATTGACAGCGATGACCGCTATGGACAATACTTCGGCTGATTTTGTAATTGACGGTCAGCCATACGGAATCGAAGTCGGCGGCATGTACAATGTCTATAATGCATTGGCTGCTACTGCAGTTGCGGAAATGTACGACGTCGCTCCGGAAAAAATCCGTGCCGGCCTGGCTTACGATGAAAAAGTTTTTGGACGCCAAGAAGTCATTGAAATTGATGGAAAAAAATGTACTTTGGTACTGGTAAAAAACCCTGTTGGTCTAAATCAGGTGATTGATATGATCGGTCTGTCCCCCTATCCTTTCTCATTGGTGGCATTGCTGAATGCCAATTATGCGGACGGCGTGGATGTCAGTTGGATTTGGGATGGCAATCACGAGGCATTCGCTGACATGAATATTCCTGCGGTTATTGCCGGTGGCGATCGTCATACAGATATGGCGCTGCGGTTGAAAGTCGCTGGTATTTCACAGGATAAATTGACGGAAATCCCCGATTTGGATGCCGTTATCACAGCAATTCCCACACTGCCAACCGAACACGTTTATATCTTAGCAACTTACACCGCTGTCTTACAGCTACGCAAAAAACTGGCAGATAAAGGGTATATCAAAGGAGGCATGGATCGTGGCTAAATACGAGCTGCATCTAGCACATCTTTACGGTAATTTATTAAACACATACGGAGACAATGGCAACCTGTTAATGCTTGGCTACCTTGCAAAAAAAATGGGGATTGCCCTCACCACGGAAATTGTCAGTATTCATCAAGAGTTTGATGCTGACAAATACGACCTGGTCTTCTTCGGTGGCGGTCAAGATTTTGAACAGCTGATCGTTTCTGAGGACATTCAAGATAAAAAAGAAGCCATCACCCGTTATATCGAAAACGAAGGGGTCATGCTGGCGATTTGTGGGGGCTATCAGCTGTTGGGCCACTATTACATGGGTGCTGGTGGTGAAAAAATCCCTGGCATCAGCGCACTGGATCACTACACACTGAGTCAAGACAATAATCGCTACATCGGTGATATTGTGATCCATAACGAAGAATTCAACGAAACCTATTACGGCTTTGAAAACCATAACGGCCGCACCTTTTTAGGTGACGGCGAACGCCCTTTAGGTAAAGTCCAACAAGGGCATGGCAATAACAATGAAGACAGTTCTGAAGGCGTCATCTACAAAAACGTCTACGGTTCCTACTTCCACGGGCCGATCCTGGCACGAAACGAAATTTTGGCTTATCGCCTATTGAAAACCGCGCTGGAGAAAAAATACGGCGCCGCCAATCTGACAGACCTGCCAACATACGATGCAATTGCTGACAAAACGCAACAAGCCGTCAGTGGACCGGAGCAATAAAATAGCACCATTCACTGTGGTGGCATTCCTCTTGCACGGCTTCCAAAGTGAACACTACCAACTATGAACCACAATAAAAAGACAAGCAACTCCATTAAGAAACGGTGGAAGCTGCTTGTCTTTTATTGTTACAAATTACACTTTTAAACACTGACAAAATCGGATTTTTTGCCTGTCAAATCGCTAATCTTCCAGTGTCGCTGTGACCGTGATGCCAAAATGGTCGCTGACTTGTACGCCATTTTTCCCATCAAAGGTTACCGAATAAGCAGCCACGCTAAAGCTGGGAGACAGCCAGACATAGTCGATTCGCTTGGGTGAAGGACTGTCATTCCAACCGTTGATAGCTCCAGGAATGGTAGCCGTTCCTCCGGTCACCTGAGTAGCAGTCAAAAAGGCATCTTGCAGCTCCAGCTGTGATTTTTGCACCAATTGATAGCCAGGTGTTTCTGCCGGCTGATTGAAGTCACCACAAAGAATTAGCGGATAGTCACTTCCGCTACTTTCAGACGCGGACAACAATTCTTCTGTCCGTTGCCATTCTTCGGCAAATCCCCGATCCCACCAGTTGTAATGCGTGCTGACCAAGCGAACCAATTCTCCATCAGCTTCCGTCAAACCGATGAGGATGCGGCGGACGTTGTCTGTGGCTGGATTAGAATGCGCAATTGGAGCTACTGAATGGTCAGCTGCAATCAAAGGTGCTTTACTCAGCAATGCCACTCCTTCTTCAAAGCGGCCATAGCTTACGTGGGTATACGCCCAGGTCCAATAATATTCCAGATCCAAAATCTGGAGTGCTTCAATCAACTGCAGGGCAAAATTATCCTCTTTTACTGGCTGATCTGTCGTAGGCGGGCAAAAGAAGCCGTCCAACACCGCAGCGCGGGCATCAAATGTCTGGTTAACCTCTTGCAGTGCAATCAAATCATATTGATCTTCCGCAATTTTTTTTGAAAGATCCGCTACTTGCTGGGTCCCTTCATTTTCCACTAAGCTGTAACAATTCAATGTCAATATTTTCATACATATCCCTTTCCTAAAGCGTTATTTCAGGCTACATGTCTTTGCAAGCTGATCTCCGCAAAGTATTGCTTAATCTAGTCTTCTCCCCCAATAATCAAGCAAATACAGGCTTTAGCTTTTCTGCGCCTTCTTATCATACCAGAGGCTAAGAATTTGCACAAAAGAAGTCTGTTTTGCGCAATCGGTTCCGTCAAATTATTTTACCTACACTATCTCATTCTGATGTTGTAAAATATTCCTATATCTGTTCCCTGTATTTTTAAGGGCAGCTTTTCCTTTGAACATCTGTCTTTCTGATAGCAACCTCTTTATTTTTACTATTTTTGCAACGCCTTTCGCAACAAGCCACTTGACTAATGCAATCGATTGCGTTTATTATGGAGAAGAAAGAAAACAAAGTTCGCTCCGACAGCGGCCTTTACAGCCACTGCCACCGAAAACAGCGCAAGCGCAGGAGGTAAATTTATGAATCAGATTAAACGTTTATTCGACATCGATCCTTGGAAGATCGCTACGACAACCTTAGACAAAGAAAATCGGCGGCTGCAAGAGTCACTGACGGCTATCGGCAACAGCTATATGGGAATGCGAGGCAACTTTGAAGAAAGTTATTCCGGCGATCATCATCTGGGCACGTATCTCGCTGGTGTCTGGTATCCAGACAAAACTCGAGTTGGCTGGTGGAAAAACGGTTATCCGGACTATTTCGGCAAAGTCATCAATGCGGTGAATTTCATCGCCATGGATATCGCAGTGAATGGTCATTCCATCGATTTGGCTAAAGTCCCTTACGAAGACTTTTACATGGAGTTGGATATGCAGTCAGGGATTTTGACCCGCAATTTCACCGTCACATTCGACGACACGAAAGTCCGCTTTACCTTCCAGCGTTTCTTATCCATTGTGAAAAAAGAGCTGGGACTCATCCATTTAGAAGCAGAGGTTCTAACAGGCGCTGCTGAAATCTTAGTCACCAGCAAATTGGATTCTCACGTAACCAATGAAGACAGCAATTATGATGAATTATTTTGGGAAGAGATTGCTGCCGGACAAGAACAAGCCTTTGATTACTTGACTGTGCGGACAATTCCCAACAATTTTGGGATTGATCGTTTCACTGTAACGGCTGCAATGCAACATGACATAACTGGCGGTCACTATGAAAAATTCCCTTTGAAAGTCAGCGAGACCTTCACCTTGAATGCTAAGGCTGGTGAAACTGTCAGCCTGGTAAAAAAGGTCATAATCGTTACTAGCCGCGATATTGAACCCGATCAGCAAGTGACCAAAGTTCAAGAGCTGTTTGCTGAGTACAGCGCGGACTATGACACTTTGAAAACCGAACAACAAGTCGCTTGGCAAAAACGCTGGGAATTGGCTGATGTGGTAATTGATGGCGATCCTGCCGGCCAACAAGCGATTCGTTTCAACTTGTTTCAACTCTTCTCTACTTACTATGGTGAAGACGAGCGGTTAAACATCGGTCCTAAAGGTTTCACTGGCGAAAAATACGGTGGTGCCACCTATTGGGATACCGAAGCTTATGCGGTTCCACTTTACTTGGCGCTATCTGAGCCTAACGTGACCCGCAATCTGTTGAAGTACCGTCACAACCAATTGCCACAAGCTCACATCAATGCCGGCAAGCAAGGGCTAAAAGGGGCATTGTATCCAATGGTAACCTTTACCGGAATTGAATGCCACAACGAATGGGAGATCACCTTTGAAGAAATTCATCGAAATGGTGCCATCGCCTATGCTATCTACAATTACACCAACTACACTGGTGATGAAAGCTACATCCAAAAAGAAGGGTTGGAAGTTTTGACAGCGATTTCTCGCTTTTGGGCAGATCGGGTCCATTTTTCTAAACGTAAAGGACTCTACATGATTCACGGTGTCACTGGTCCCAACGAATATGAGAACAACGTTAACAACAACTGGTACACCAACACCATGGCTACCTGGGTCTTGCGTTACACGTTGGAAAACTACAATAAATTCAAAGCAGTCACCACTGTGGACATCTCAGAAGAAGAACAAGCCAAATGGCAAGATATCATTGATAATATGTACTTCCCAGAAGATGCTGAATTGGGAATTTTCGTTCAACACGATACCTTCCTAGACAAAGACTTGATGCCAGTAAGTGAGCTTGATCCTTCTGAACTGCCTTTGAATCAGCATTGGTCTTGGGATCATATCCTACGCTCCTGCTTTATCAAACAAGCAGACGTCATGCAGGGTCTTTACTTCTTGAGCCATGAATTCACAGAAGAAGAAAAGCGCCGCAACTATGAATTCTATGAACCTATGACTGTCCATGAATCTTCCCTTTCCGCCTCTGTTCACGCAATTTTGGCAGCTGATTTGGGAATGGAAGACAAGGCGATGGAAATGTACGAACGCACCGCTCGTCTCGATTTGGACAACTACAACAATGATACAGAAGACGGCCTGCACATCACCTCCATGACCGGCAGTTGGTTGGCTATCGTTCAAGGCTTTGCTCAAATGAAAACCGACAATGGTCAGTTGCGTTTTGCACCATTCTTACCGAAAGCCTGGTCTGGTTACAGCTTCCACGTCAACTATCGCGGACGGCTTTTATTCGTCAAAGTCTCAGCAGATGAAATCAGTCTGAAGCTGGTCACCGGCGACTCCTTGGAGCTGCGTCTGTACGACGAAAAAATGACTTTAACTGACAGCATTCAGGTAAAAAATAAGCACGCTTAACACCGAGAGATACCGATCCTCTTTTAGCAGGTTGCTAGATTGATCGGTATCCTCATTTTCATATTCCGGACGTTGCACTGCTCTTTTTTACTACTTTTTTAGATCAACGAACACCAAAGATTATTTCTCGTTGCAGTAGTAACTTGTCACAGGTTTTGCTATTATTAAAAGAGTTTGGAAGCGAAAACGCCCCCATTTGCCCTCAAACAGGCATTGACGAGCCTCTTCCTTCCCATTTTTCCACTCCCGTCACTTCAACGGGAACCTTCAGAAACATGTTGAAAAGAGGTGAAGTTTCATGAGCATCACCGTTAAAGATGTTGCCAAAAAAGCCGGCGTTGCAACTTCCACGGTCTCGCGGGTAATCAATGACCATCCTAGTATTTCCGAAGAGACCAAGCGCAAGGTCCGCAAAGTGATGGAGGAGATGGGCTATGTTCCCAATGTTGCCGCCCGCAACCTAGGTAAGCAACAAGCCAGCTCCATTGGGGTCATCTTACCACCGCTGGATACGAAAGAACGGCTAGGTAACCCCTTTTATCTGGAAACTATCGAAGCCATTAACGAAGAGGCCAGTCTTTTCCAAATGTCGGTGGCAGTCGCCTCCGCACCGGATTTTGAGACTTTACTGGCCAACGTCTCGCGCATGCATTTGCAAAAACAAGTGGACGGGTTTATTTTGACGTATTCCGACAATCACGACCCAGTCATTGACTACTTGTTTACCCATAAGATTCCCTTCACATTGATTGGACAACCCTACAAGCATGAAGAAAAAATTGTCTTTGTAGACAATGACAACCAGCTTTTAGGCAAGCAAGCGGCAGAGTTTTTGATCCAACGAGGCCACCAGCGGATTTTATTTGCCACTAATACTACTCGGGAAAATCTCTACTTTGAGCGTTACTTTGGCTATCAAAAAGCGCTGATGATGGCTGGTTTACCAACATATCCAGCCGTCAAATTTGAAGAACCGGCTGATTTCGTCTTTTTTGAAGAAATCCTCAAAAAAGATCGTCCCACGGCCCTAGTGGTCATCGATGATTTATTTGCCGTTCGTATCATGCAGTTGGCCAACATGTATGGCTATAAGGTACCTGATGATCTGTCAGTCATCAGCTTCAATAACTCCATCTTTTCCACTTTAACTCATCCTTATATCACCAGCATCGACGTGGATGTCGCTCGCTTGGGAAAATTAGCTACCCAGAAACTGATGGATCAGATCAATCACCAGCTGACAGATGGTATCAAAGTCATCGTCCCTCATAAATTAATTGTCCGAGAAACAGTCATCCAAAATGAAAAAGAGTGATCCTGGATAATGAGCAAGGGGCTGAGCTGCTTGTCATTTTTTGACGGAATAGCTGACTCCAGCTAAAAAACGGCCGCACCCGTAAAAAAAGCTTCCTTTTTCGGAAAGTTTTCAAAAAAAGTTGACTCTTTCTTGACCAACTCCGAAAAATTTAATAGAATAGCAAACGTAATCGTACAGATAACATCCCCTTGTCTTGAGGCGATGTCGAGAGAGAGGCGGTTTCTATGAAAATAGAAACCACTCTCTCTTTTTTTGTCTGCTGGTTCACCCCAGATCGTACGAAATTTGAATCAACGGAAGTGAAACTGATGCACAAAAAACCACAATTATTATTGGCGGTCCTGGCTACTGGAATCATGTCTTTTGCCGGTGTTCTGATCGAAACCGCCATGAATGTCACCTTCCCGACACTGATAACTGAATTCGGGATTACCACCGGACAAGTCCAATGGGTCACCACGATTTATCTACTGGTGATTTCTGTGATCGTCCCTTTGTCGACTTATTTACTGAAACACTTTTCTTTGCGCCGCTTGTTTTTAGCCGCTAATCTCTTTTTCATCGCCGGCTTGCTGATTGACTTTCTTTCTCCTAGTTTTGCAATTCTCCTCTTGGGACGCTTGGCGCAAGGAATCAGTACGGGGATCGCCTTGCCATTGATGTTCCATATCATTTTGACTTACTCCCCTATAGAAAAACGAGGAGCAATGATTGGCGTGGGTAATTTGACGACCTCCATTGCCCCGGCTATCGGCCCTACTTATGGCGGGATTCTCACTTCAACGACGGGCTGGAACTATATCTTTTTGTTTTTGATTCCGGTATTATTTATTTCTTTGATTCTTGGTCTCAAAGCGATTCCCGAGATGCCGGCTGCTGGTGGCGGCACGCTGGATTGGATAAGCTTGGCGGGAATCACATTGATGTTCAGCGGTTTTCTGCTGTTCTTGGATCAAATCACTTCGGTCTCCGGAATGATAGCACTGCTAGTAGGAATCGCGGGCTTTTATCTCTTTTACCGCCGCTCCCGTACCGCTAAAGAACCGCTTATTCGACTGGAAGTTTTGAAAAACAGCAGCTACCGGCTCTTTTTGGCTGGCTTTCTCGTGTGTCAGTTTCTGCTTTTGGGGATCAGCTTTATCTTGCCGAATTATGTTCAGATTGTCATGGGTAAGGATGCCTTTGTAGCCGGTTTGATGATGTTACCAGGGGCAGCTACCGGGGCGATTTTAGCTCCGTTGTCCGGACGATTGTTGGATACTATCGGTGCGAAAAAACCGATTACTATCGGTCTTTTACTGGCTGCAATCGGTTGGCTAGCATTGACGCTATTTTTGCAATGGCCGCTTTTAGCTGGCTTTGTGGCAGGACACGTTTTTTATATGATTGGAATCGGCTTATCCTACAGCAACATGATGACTACCGGGATGAACGCCATAGAGCAATCGCAATACACCGACGGCAATGCGATTTTCAATACGCTCCAGCAGTTTTCCGGTGCAGTTTCTACAGCCATTGCTGCGACTATCATCAATCAAGTCCAACACCATTCTGCGGACTACCGCAACGGAACAATTTTAGGCTCCCAACTAGCAGCAGCTTTTCTACTGATCCTGTTGCTTTTCATCCTAGTAGCGGTTCTACGTTATTTCCACAACGCTAGCGACTCCGTCAAAAAATATTCTTGAGTTTTGCCGACAAGTCGGCTCCTTACAACGACTTGTCGGGGGCCATCGTTTCTTTTTTTATGCATTAGCGTTTATAATAAACTTGAGGAAAGAGTCCCTGTATTTGTATCTGATAGTTGAACTTGCCGACTGCTCTTCCAGCAGAAAGGAGTGCTCAAAATGAAAATACGGATCCTACCCTACTTGTATTATTTGTTGTTCGCTGCGCTAGCTCTGCTCCTGATTTATCAACTGGTCACAAAAGGAGAGATTGGTTGGGACCCAGTATTCATGACACTAGCCATCGCGTCTGCCATTGCCTTTGTCCACTACATGCTGATTTTGACCCGTTCTAAAAAAGGCCCCTCAGAAGATTGATTGTCAGCTTTTAAATGACCTTATACCAAACAAAAACGTCTCAGTACCGCTTGTTGAAAGCTTGCGGTACTGAGACGTTTTATTTACCGTTCAGAAGCTCAGTTTACTCTTTAGTGCCTGGTTCAGAAGCGATAATATCGCAATCACCTTCCACTCGCCATTGGCTGATGCCGTTTGGAATGATGCAGCTGGTTCCTTTGGCCATGTCATAGCTCTTATTGTCTACAATCAACTTGCCAAAGCCATCAATCACAGTCATTAGTGTATAAGCGGCGCCAGCTTTCAAATCCAATGAACCACGGACTTGCCATTCGTAGACGTTAAAGAAATCAGTCTTCAAATAAGTCACAACAGCTGACGAACCGTGTTTCACTTCAGTCACATTGGTTTCTGGTGTCAGCGCTGGAACGGTGGTAACATCGATTGACTGTTGGATATGCAATTCCCGCGGATTGCCCTGATCGTCTGTTCGATCATAGTCGTAGACCCGATAAGTCGTATCAGAACTTTGTTGAGTCTCTAAAATCATGATTCCTTTGCCAATCGCGTGGATTGTTCCTGATGGTACATAGTAGAAATCACCTTTTTTAACAGGTACTCTCGTCAACAAATCATCCCAACGACCGTCATTGATCATTTCTGCCAATTCTTCTCGGGTTTGGGCATGATGACCATAAATAATCTCTGCTCCTGGTTCAGCATCGATGATATACCAACATTCTGTTTTACCAAGCTCACCTTCGTGTTTCAAGCCGTAAGCATCATCTGGATGGACTTGGACAGAAAGATCATCTTCCGCATCCAAAATCTTAATCAACAGCGGGAAGACCGGCTCTGATTGATGCCCAAAGAGTTCTTGATGATTTTTCCATAGGTCATCCAGCTGTTTGCCGGCAAACTCACCATTCTCCACCACACTAACACCGTGGGGATGCGCCGAAATCGCCCAATCCTCACCAATTTTGTCAGAGGGCAAGTCAAAATTGAAGACTGTATGCAGTTTATTTCCGCCCCAAATCTTCTCTTGGAAAACAGGTTTCATAAATAATGGTTCCATGTACGTAGAAAGCTCCTTTCAGATTCGTCCTGAAAAATCCAGGACGCAAACGTTTTAATCACGATCGAAGATATTATAACATTTTTTTACGAGTCTGCACCCCGTTCTTTTTGGTACACATCAATAAGTTCATCCCGCTCTTTCAAGTAAACTTCTCGATGGTCTGTCGGATGAACGCGATTGCTCAAAAACACGAAAGCCTCTCCAACGGCGACATCAATTAATAAAAAAGTACCGGTATAGCCAGTATGAAACAAAGCAGGTGTTGCCTTTTTTGATGCACCTGGGCGCAAGTCCCACCCCAGGCTGCGATGGCCAAGACCACTAGGCGTCTGGTCTTGTTGCAGCAGTGCCACTGTCTCCGGTTGTAAATACGATCGCCCATCCGCTGCTCTTCCGTGGGCTAAAAGCATCCGACAAAAAATCAACAAATCTTCGACATCCGTGAAAAGCCCAGCATTTCCGGCATGTGCTCCTAAAATTCTCGCTTTGGGATCATGCGTTACTCCCCGCAACACTTGATTTTTTGATAGTCGCTCAGTTGGCACGATATCAGTCAGCTCCCCTTTTTCGGGAAGAAATCCGCTATGGTCCATCCCCAAAGGCACCAATACTTCTTGACGAAAGACCTCAATTACCGGCCGCTGATAAAGTTCTTCCAGCATAAATCCCAATAAAATTGTCCCCGCATCAGTATATTGCACCACTTGTCCCAAGCTACTCCCTGGTTCTAGTGCCAGGTATGCCTCGCGTAAGTCCTCTGCTGACAAACGATCTCTATTTGCAATCCACGTCCGAATATCCGAGGTATGGGTCAGCAGATGTCGAAGTGTGATTCTTTGATTCTTAAATGCCGGAAGATATCGTTGCAAAGGGTGATCCCAATCGATAGCCCCTGCCTCCCAAAGCTTAAGCAACACTGTCGTCGTACAGACAACTTTCGTCAGAGAAGCGACATCAAAACGTTTGTTAGGCGTCATTTTTTCTTCCGTTGGAAACACCTGGGCTAGCCCTTGAGCTTTTACCTCTTCTCCTTGCTGATTAATAAAACCATATACCACGCCGGGATAGATACCACTTAGACGTTTAGTCATAATCAGTTGTTGTGTTTGTTTATACAAAAGACCGTCCTCTTTCCTTCTTTATTAAAAATCGACCACTTTCTTTGTTCTCATCTTTTACACCACTGCCACTATCTCAAATTCCACAGTTTCAAAAATGAGGCAGCACAAATAAACTGCTGCCGTTTTTTCGACAACAGTTTACTGATTATTTTTTTCTGACGAACCACCATTCAAGACCAGTAGGATCGTAAACAGTCACGATACTTCCTCGTTTATCTTTATAAAAGCTTTGCCCTAGAGCTTCCAAATGAGCCGCCAGCGCCTCAAGATCTTCCTGACTGAGACGGAATTTTAGAAAGTCCAGTCCTAGAACTTTATCTGTCGGCAACTCTACTGTACCACCACGAGCTTCAGTAAGGCCAATGTGAAATAACCCTTCATTAAGCACATGGATGCCAGCTGTTTCGTCTCGTACTTCAAATCCCAACACCTCTGCTAAAAAGCGGCTTTCATCTTCTAACACAGCAGTATTTAGATGGAGCTTATCAAAAAAGACACAATCAGACAGCACTGGGAACTCTCCCGCTGCTTTTGCCAATAACTTTTTGCGGTTCAACGGCTCAGGCTTACCTGACACCGGCTGTTGATTTGCACCGTAGTACAACTCTAACTGATTGCCTTCAGGATCCTCTAGCAAGATACCCATCACACCTTCGTCATATAAGGCATCAATGATGGGCCAACCAGCCCCATCAATCCGACTTAGAACATCCGCCATTTCTCCTTCAGACGGAATCACCAAACAGATTCGGCGCAGTTTTTTTACCTCGCCGAAATAGTCTTCTGCCCGCGGACTTTCTTCCAGCCAGAGACTTTCGTTTTTGTTTTTACTATTGCCCATGATGGCTAATTCATTTTCTTCTCGCTTCAGAGTAAAGCCAATGACATCACGGTAAAACTGGATCATCGCATCTCGGTTTTTTACTCGGATTGCAACTGTTTCAAGCTGCGTTTCTTTCCCCAATTTGAATTTCAAGTTCTCCACGCCCCTCTTCTTTTTCATTTTACTGAGAAAAGGACAATCCGGCAACTTTTAACCCTTGTTATCCGAAAGCTGTTACCAACAAAAATGCCACAGTAAAATAACTTTGAAACTTAGACATCTTACCACCTATTCAAAGCTGTCGTAACCTGCTTACATACTACTTAATTCGAAGACCACCGTATCCTTGTCATTGAGAACGTAATCTTTTGCTCCTACAGTCGCTTCGGCTCCATTAACAGTGTACATCCAGTATTTTCCAGCCGTTTCGTCTTGGGATTTTCCATCAATTGCGGTGATAAACCCTTTATCATCTTTGATTTCAAAGCTGTCTTTTAGTGCATCAAACACCGAAGTTCCCACGGGCACTTGGATCTTTTTTTCAACCAGCTGTTTTCCGTCTTCTTTAATTTCAATCGTCACTAGTAGTTTTTGTGCTTCACTGGTAGTCGTCGTCCCTGCCTGGGAAGTACCTGCCATCTGCTTATCATTCCCGGTACTACAAGCGCTCAATACACCACCCATAATCAAGCTGGATACTGCAATTAGCCATTTTTTCTTCATTTTATTGCCGCCCCCTTTTTGCTAATTGTACCGAAAAGTGCTGCCGCTGAACAGACAAGCAATCAAAAAGATACGACGATTTATTTTTCTACGATCATTGATGAGCTAAAATTGTCAGCACAAAGCTCCCTTCTTAAAGATATTTTATCTCGTAATTTCACGAGGTGGACACAGACTTACCGCATATTTCACAACTGCTAAATCCCTTTTACCCTTTGCTTGTGATATAATACTCTAATTACAAGAACTTTTTTATTTGCAAAAAACAGCAAGGTGGCCCGCCTATGAAACCGATTATTAAAGAAACACTTGAAAAAAAACAGGGAATCGACAAAGCACTCTACTTTTTATACGCCTATAAAGAATACTTTATCGGTATTTTAGTCGCATTTACCATCCTTCTTTTTGTCTATTTTGGTTACGCTTCACGAACAGAAGTAATCCTTGATGTTAAGATCATGACTGAAAGTAATCAAGATGCCGGCATATCTCTGGAAATGGAAAAAGCGTACAACGATCTATTAAAACCAGCAGGTAAGGAAAAAGTCCAAGTCGACATCTCTAATCTAGATGATCCACAATCACAGCAAGTTTTCGCCAATCAACTTGCCGCCAGAGAAATAGATATCATTTGGATGCAGGAATCCTATGTTGCTGACTTTATTGCCCGCTACGATAACGATGATATTACTGCGTCTGATCTGTCTTTTGAAAAAGACGGCATCACCTATGTCGCTCGAATCATCCCCAAAGCACCGCATCAGGAGGCTATCAAAAAAGTGATGGCACTCTATCGTAAATAAGCCACATACATTTAGCCACAAAAAAACCAGCCACTTCCTGAGCATATTTCTCGGTAGTGGCTGGTTTTTCGACTCTTTTTTATGACCCTAGAGGTATTCGTTGCAACTCTTGTGGAAGTGCCAATCCAGCAACAAAACGCTGTTTGAACTTCAGGAATTCTTCTAAATCCATCAAGATATGATACAGCCGCGCTTTACTTAAAAACTCTTCTCTGGAGCCTGGCAAGTTTTCTTCTTGGATCTGCAAAATCAACTGATCCAATTTGGCCAACTGACTTTCTGGAGCATCCATCTTTGGCAGATGATCGATAATATCGTCCAAAAAGCCAGCGATAATCTGTGAATCACTTTGAAATACGCGGATTTTTTTCATTTCGTAGTGTAGATTATGTAGAACACTACACTGTTGCAGACGCATTTCAAAATAATCAACATAGTAATTATCCATGTTCGGTAGCCGGTTTTGCTGATATTGAAAGGCCGATTTGGTATGCAAAAGAATATTTTTTTCCAATTGAATAATATCTTCCCATACTTGATTGTTTACTTCCGGATCCTTTAAATATTCCGAAAGCTTCATAAAAATCGCACGCATTTTCGCTTCAGTAAGCGCTGCGGCCTGATCCAAGTAGCGCTTTTGACTTTCATAATTTTGAAAGTAGTTTGCCAAAACGGCAATCAGCAAACCAATTAGCAAAAGCATTAACTCATTGAGTACCAGTTCAGAAGTAATATTTTGCTCAGGGTTACGAAGAAAATGACTGACAAAAACTGCATTGACTGAAAGCGTCGTCAACAAACTGCGCAGACTCAAAAAGAAAGTCACAATCACCATCACGATTCCATAACCAATCCATTCCGGTCCAACTAGCAAATGGATCACCCAGCACAACACCACCGTCGCAAAAAAGGTCGCAATGCGATTCACTCCCAGTCGAAAGGTCTCCGTCTTAGTACCGGCGATAGTCAATAAGGTGATAATCCCAGCAGAAGAAGAAGACTCCAATTGCAATAGCTCTGCCAAATAAATCGAAACAGCACTACCAATACCAATCTTCAATGCATAAAAAAGGTGATTACTAATGGTCCAACGTCGTAAAAAGTTCATACAAAAAGGCCTCCATTTCTTTGGGGGTCTGCAAAAGGGACAAAGCAACTGATTGATTTCTCATTATACTTCTAGTTTACACGATTTTTTTGCTCATTAAAAGATTTTTGTAAAACGCTTTCTTTTTTCTGCGTTTTCCTGCATGTAGCTTCCTACCAAAATAAAAAGAGATACCTTCGTCAAGTAACGAGTCGGTATCCCTTTTGACAAATTGCCCTTATGAAACTTGCGTCTGTTTATGCAGCAAGCCGCAATTCAAATAAATCAGCCCTAAAAACAAAGCGGGGGTCAACAGCCAGCCAAATTGTGGTTTCAGCAACATCAAGCCAATCATGGCAACAAACAAGACCGTATTCAGCAGTGAAAAATACCATTTTTTAAAGGTGTAGAATGCAGCAATTCGCAAGACATCCTTAACCCCGGAATTTGGATTGCGCACTTGAAAATACCAGCAATTTAAGCTGAGGGCAGTCGTCAAAATTCCTAGTAGTAAAAAGAAAGGCACTACCCATTGACCATTTGGCAGCGAGGCAAAAAACAAGATATCTGTCAGGGAAACTAAAATTCCGAACCAGCCAATCAACCAATAAAGCAAGCCCCGGGCAGCAAACTGCCGGTAAGCGCGGAAATAAAAGACAACAGGCTCGACATCGCCTTGTTCTTTGAACTCATTTAGCAGTGCCAACAACGCCATCAGTGCTGGCCCGGCAAACAATCCACATATGAAAAATGCCGGCAGATTGCGGACATCAATGGCTAACAATAGCCCAGCAGCCGTAAACGGCAGTGCCGCCAAAAGTGTGCACAGATTGCCTATCAATAAAATGTACGCCCAACGAAACATTTTCATATAGATATTGTCTTCAAACTTCGGTCTGCGAAACATTGTCTTTCCTTCTTTCCTGGTCTTTACCGATAAACCAATAAGCTCCTTTATTCTTTCATCCCTGAAGTGGCAATACCTTCTACGAAATACTTTTGCATTGACAAGAACAAAAGGGCCACCGGCAAGATTGAAACGACTGATGCCGCCATAATCAGCGCGTACTCAGCATCGTAGAGACCAACGAACATTTTCAGTCCCAGCTGGATCGTCTTGTTTTCCGTGGAAGACAGATAGATAAATGGTCCCATATAATCGTTCCAAGTATTGACAAATGTGATGATTGTTAAAGAAGCAATCGCCGGTTTTGTCAAAGGCAACATGATTCGTCGATAGATCCCCCACTCAGAAAGGCCGTCAATCCGGGCGCTTTCACAAAGAGAGTCGGGAATACTGCTATAATACTGCTTCATCAAGAAAACACCGAATGCACTAAAGGCTTGCAACAATACCAGTGAAAGCAATTTGTCCGTCAGGTGCAGATGACGCATCATGATAAATTGTGGAATCATATAAGATTGCCACGGTACTGCGATAGTTCCGATATAAGCCAGAAATAAAACATCCCGGCCCTTAAACTGCATTTTTGAGAATCCATAAGCGGCAAAACTAGAAGTAAACAGTTGAATCAAAGTGATGGCGACACTTAAGATAGCCGTATTTTTGAAAAAGGTCATCAACGGAATACGATCCCAAATGGCACTATAATTTTCCGGATGCCAAGTTTTAGGAATCCATTGAATAGGAACGGAAAAGACTTCGTTATTTGTTTTGAAGGATGATGAGATCATCCAGAAAAACGGGATCAGAGTAAAGAGTGCCAACAGCGTCAGCAGGATAAATGTGATTGCTTTCCCCACTTTAAACCCGGATTGAGATTTTGGTTTTGAAACATGCGCTTCCATTGTGCTCCTCCTCACGCGTTTGAATTTCTGCTTTCCCATTTGAACTGGATCACAGTGACGCCTAATACAATCACAAACAATACCAGCGAGATGGCTGAAGCATAACCGAAGTTAAATTTCTTGAAGGCTTCATTATAGATCTGATATACCAAGACGTTGGTTGCCCGTCCAGGACCGCCATCGGTCATTACCTGCACTAGGTCAAATACTTTGAAACAGTTGATTACCAACATGATTGTCACAAAGAAGGTCGTTGGTCGCAAAGATGGAATCGTGACATTCAAAAACTGTTTCCATTTGCCCGCACCATCCATTGAAGCTGCTTCGTACAATTCCTTTGGTATACTTTGCAGACCAGCCAGATACAAAATCATGTAATAGCCCATGCCTCGCCAAACAGACACGATAATGATCGCAAACAATGCCCAGTGAGAACTAGAAGTCCAACCTGGAGGGTTTTCGATAAAGTGTCGCAAGAAGCCATTGATTGGTCCCATAGTCGGATGAAACAGCATGTTCCAAACGACGGCAATCGCAACCAGCGAAGTTACGTAAGGGAAGAAAAAGGCTGTCCGGAAAAATTTCATTCCTCGGATCTTCTGATTCAGCAAAATAGCCAAGGTCAACGAGCAAATCAAAGTCAGCGGTACGACCCCGAAGGCATATAAAAAGGTGTTTTTCAATGAGATTTGAAATGTCGTATCACTCAACATTTTGGTAAAGTTTTTAATTCCAACAAATTCCGGTGTCGTAAAAGAATCCCACTTCATAAAAGCCAAAATCAATGAGAATACTACTGGAATCAGTGTGAAAATGAAAAATCCGATAAAATTCGGTGCAATAAACGAATAGGCCGTCAGCGTATTTTTACGTTTCAAGCTTTTCGATTTTTTGCTTTTCTGTACATTCTCCATACATACTCCTGTTCAAGATACTTCCTACCATCTTCAGGAAATATCCTCAACAGGCCCTCCCTTCTTTTTGAGGCGATTAAAGATCACGCCCGGTTTCAGATGACCCGAAACCGGGGCGCGAACAGACTTACTCTTCCGCTTTGACGCGGCTTTCCATTTCTTTGATACCATCTTTTGGTTTGCTGTCGCCGGTCATGATCAAGTCATGTTCTTCTTGCAAAATCTTGTCGATAGCAGAGCCGTTTTCATCGATTGGGAATTCCAATTTAATGGTGTCTGGTTCAAAAGCCTTCTTAGAAACTTCGTCAGTAGGCATGCCTTCAAGACCAAAGTAGATCTTATTGACTTCATCGGTACGGAAGGAAGGAACAACCCCGACACCGGCTAAGATTTTAGCTCCTTCTTCACTGGAAGCAAAATCGAGAAATTGTTGTGCGCCATCTGAGTTTTTAGCATTTTTGTTGATGGCAAATGCCGTTGGTGAACCAAAGGTAGTAATCTGGCCTTTTTCTTTTTGAGGAATTGGAGCAATCGCCCAATCAACGTCTGTGGCGCCGGCTTTCTTCTGATTCATAACACCAGCCATGTACCAAGTACCCATGTACATCATGCCAGCTTTAGAACCTTCAAATTGAGAAGCGTAGGTCACTTTAGTGGATTTAGCTGTACCAAAGTCCATCTGTGATTTGTCATCTTGCATTCGCAATGCCCGATCATAATAGTCTTCCATGAAACCGTAGTCTGGTTTCACTAAGTTGCCATCGTTTTGCGCAGCAGCGATTGCTTGGATTGTAGAACGCCAAGTATGTTGATAAGCACCGTATACTTCGCCGTCTTTTTTAGACATTTTCTTAGCGGCTGCTTCGTATTCATCCCAAGTCAGGTTGGACACGTCTGTGATGCCAGCTTCTTCCATCATTTTTTTGTTATAGTACAATACCCAGAAGTCGGTACGGTAAGGTTGAGCATAAGTTTTACCGTCGATTTCATACATTTTATAAGTTTCATCAGCTGCTGAAGTGTCAATGTCTTTGATGTGGTCAGTCAAGTCCAGCAACTGATTTTTTAAGGCATAATTGGAATATGAAAGCAGATTCTTCATGGTCAAAATATCAGTTTGATCGCCACCAGACAACATGGTCGTTACTTTTGTATCATAGTCATCTGCTGAGATATCGACTTGCTTGACGGTAATACCAGTTTTTTCTTTAAATGCATCAAATAGCGCTTTGAATTCCGGTGTTGTTTCGTAGTTCCAAGTAGTAATCGTTACTTCTTTGGAATCAGAACCGCCTTTGCCGCTGTCTTTAGTTGAATCGTCTTTTCCACCACAAGCCCCCATCGTTACTGCCATTGCCAACAACGCTGCTGCGGTCAAACCTTTTTTCCACATCTTCATTTACTTTTCCTCCATATCTTTTTTGATTACAAAGGGCTCTCAGTCCCAAATGCCTTTTGATAAATTACCAATAGCTGTACCAGGAGATCGACAAGCAAACCAACGCTTCCATATAATAATAGTCGCCCCAAATCATACACTCATTAACACCTTTGTCAGACTTCTTGTCATAGACTCCCTCCACCAAGATACCGTTTGACTCTGGATGGTTTTTAGTGGTGTAGTTGTCTTTCAGACTTGTCAACATCATCAAGGCTGCCACTTCATAGCTATCGTGCTTCGGATCAGACAAAGGCAACTGCCGTGACAGTTCCAAAAGACCGCAGGCCGCAATCGCTGCTGCCGAGCTGTCACGCTCCTCGCCGCTACCATCGCCGAAAATCAAATCCCAATAAACTACTTGATCTGCCGGTAAATGATCGATAAAGTAATCAGCCAAGTGTTTCGCTGTTTCTAAGAAGCTCCGATCACCAGTGTGCAGCCAGCTTAACGTGAATCCGTAGATCCCCCAAGCTTGTCCCCGAGCCCAACAAGAGTCATCTGAAAAGCCTTGTTGCGTACGACCATATTTAGCAGCACCGGTAGTTACATCAAAATAATACGTGTGATAGGTAGTAAAATTATCTCGTACGATATATTTTTGTGTTTGTTTTGCGTGGGTATAAGCCGCATTCCGGTAGGATTCATCACCAGTCACTTCACTCGCAAAATACAACAGCGGCAGATTCATCAAGCAATCAATAATCATCCGTCCCTGTTGCTGGGGATCGTTAAGGTCGCCCCACGCTTGAATGATTCCCGCTTTCGGAGAGTAACGTTTCATCAATAAGTCAGCTGCTTTGACAGCCAGCTCTTTTGCGGCCTCGTTGTGATTTACTTGATAATCGGCAATAGCTGATAAAACATATAAGAAACCAATATCGTGGGTTTCCAAGGCAATCTCATGATCCAGACGATGTTTGAAAGAAGCCATCTGATGCATGATCGTCTCATCAAAATCGCTGCTACCGGTGTATTCCTTTGCCAAAAACAACATTCCTACCCAAAAGCTGGCTGTCCAATCTGTATTTTCTTCCGGTATATAAACCAGATTCTCGGAAGCCGCGGGCGGTACCAGATTGGTAAATTCTTTTTGGTTTTCCCTGATCTTTTTCAGGATAAACTCAAGTTCTGACGGCAGCCATTCCAATGCGAAAGGCGTCCTTTGATTTGCCATGTGCTTTTTCTCCCCTTTGACGATCAGCGATCATCTTCATATAATTATAGAAGCTTTCGAAATTACCGATCAGCGTCTTCAATCAACTGCCCTTTTAGAAACCCGTAATACTCACCGTATACGTTTACATATTGGCCCACTTTAAAAGCCTCTGACTGTTCATTGAAAACTTGGATCTTGGCTTCGCCGATTTCCAAAATGAACCGATCACCTTTTTCAAGGGTATCTCCTTTACGATCTTTTCGAAGAATTTTCCCAGTACAGCGAATGTAACTGTTCAATGGAATCTCATCTTTTACCAAGTCTTCTTCTGAATAAACAACGGCTTTTTCACGTAAATTCATTTTACTGTTTTTAGTAAAATCTTTTTCTTGTGAAGAAAGTGTGCTACTAGCGGAAGAACACCCGGTTAATAAGCCAACCAATAAAAGTATACCTAATTTCTGAAATCGTTTCTTCATGACGTCACCTTTTTTTAAAACGCTTTCTTGATTTTTATTTTACTTTGTTTTTACCAAAACTACAAGCCTTTTAGTAAAAATAACTCAATTTGTTTTTACTAGATTGCACTGGAATCCCTTGCTTTTTTTTACTAAAATAGGCATACTGATATTAGATGTCCTATATGGAAAGTTTGGAGTGAGCAGTATGGCAACGATTACCGACATCGCAAAGGTCGCCGAAGTATCTATCTCTACCGTCTCCAGGGTCTTGAATTATGATCCTACCTTGTCAGTGACCGAGGATACGAAACGTAAAATTTTCGAAGCGGCTGAACAGCTGAATTACACAAAGTTCAAGAAAAAAAAGAAAAATGCACCTGCTGCCGGCAAAAAAACTGCTCCGACCAACAATCGAAAAATCGGTGTTTTTCAGTGGCGGAGCGATAACGAAGAGCTGGACGATATTTATTACATGTCGATCCGCTTAGGTGTGGAAAAAAAAGCGGCGGAGCTGGGCTATGATCTGCTGAAGATTCCTACATTGGAAGACCAGTCCATCGCCAGTGTAGATGGTTTGATCGCTATTGGCAAATTCAAACAGGAAACCCTCCATCGCCTCAGCAGCAAACATCCGAAACTGGTCGTCATCGGCAGTAATTTCCCGTTGGAAAACTACGATTCCGTCAATAGTGATTTCACTCAAGCAGCCGAACTAGCACTTCAACATCTGATTGATCTTGGACATAGAAAAATTGCCTTTCTCGGCGCCGAAGAGACCGCTAATATGTATGGTTACCGCCGTTATAAGACACCGACTACCAATACCTATATTGACTTCATGACCTTCAAAGGACTATTTGAACCAGACTATTTCATGGTGGAGGAAAATGGGCGTTTAGATGTTCAAACCGGCGAACGTTTGGCCAAAAATGCTCTCGACCAGTGGGGCGAAAAACTGCCCACTGCCATCTTGGCTGCCAACGATCCGGTAGCTATCGGTGTAATTCACACCTTGATTCAAGCCGGACTGCGTATTCCGCAGGACATCAGCGTGATGGGTATCAATGATCTGTCAATTTCCCGCTATGTTTCGCCGCCTTTGTCTACCGTCCGAGTATTCACCGAAGAAATGGGTGAACAAGGGGTTGATCTGCTTCATATGCAGCTGACTAACCCGGAAATTTCGCGACGTGTTTTTTTCGGTGCTGAACTGGTCAAACGACGTTCCACTGCTGCTCCCCGTAAATCCTAGTCCGCTCCGCCAGAAATATAACAGAGATCCTTCATTTCAACAAGTTTTGCATAGAAAAAACGTTGGGAAAATGAATCAGCTTCCTCGTCCTGCTAAAAAGGCCCGCTTATTGCTTCCAAAATGGTGCAATAAGCGGGCTTTATTGGTCTTCTTTCAGATCGTTCATAAAAGCGGCGCTACCTGAAATACTATTTACCTAGTTCAGATTACTGCTTTTTGTGGTGATCCTTTAATCTCAGTTAGTCAATCGTGATTTTTACTACGAGAGCAGCCTTCATTGCCAGATGATAACCGGCTTTGATGACATACGCCGTCGCCGGTCGTCCTTCGTGATCTGAGTATATGATTTCTTCAGTGGTGATTTCTTCAGTAGCCAGCGCCAGTCGGCAAGTTGCTCCTGATTTTTGCGTTAACAAGACTTCGGTTCCCTTTATCTGGGGCCGAATTCTTGTAATAAAACGTTCTTCGACTTGATTTCCAGTCGCGGAAAAAGCAAAGTCATCCGTTAACAAAACTGTTTTTTCCGCGGCAGATACTTGCCAAGTCCTCTGAAATTCGGTCAGGTAAGGCGTTTTTCCATAAGTTGCTGTCAGATCCAAAGCAAAACGAAGCTGCTCATCTTCAGACACAAAAGCCACTACCTTTGCGCCTGCCGGTCCAGGCTGTTGGCTGATTCCATTGATTGTGGGAAGTCCGTGACCAGCACTGCCGTTGACAAAGAAATCATATCGCAAGCGCTCATTGAAATAGTCACGGGTGTATTCCCCAGCACCGAGATCCGTTAGAAACAACTCTGCCGTCGTTCCCACTACAAAATGTCCCACATCCAAATGATTATGGCTTTCCACATTGGTTCCGCCCTTAGCTGCAAAATAGAAGTTTTGTTGCGGGTCTCTCAGCGTCAACCACTGGGCATGGTCAAAATAGTGGACGGCCTTTTCTTCATGCGCATCTTTTACAGCAGCAGTCGTCCACTCTAAATTACGCAGCAAATGTGCAAAGCGGTAGCAGTGGTCAAAGTCCAAAGAACTGATTCCTTTTAAAGTAGGAATCGGCACTTCCATTACCTCATGACACCAACTGACCAAACCACTGGGGAGCTCTGACTGAGAATAATCGGAAAATGGGACATATTCCTCTTCGTTGATCATGGCATAATAAGGAAACGCCGCAATCTTCTTCACCTTTGTCAACTGGATATAGCGGGGATCGCCTAAAGTTTTTGCCAGTTTATCTGCATAATAGACAAAATAGCCGAAGCCATAGCTCCAATAAGCGACACCTTCTTCACAAGCGCCGTCTTCTCCAAAGCCCCGCAGGTAGCTTTGCATGGCCGTATCCAAGCGTTTCACCAGTTGCAGCTGTCGTGGTGAGCCTTTAGGTACGACGGAAAGCACGGTCAACCCGACAGCTCCGCCTATTACTGAGCTCCAATTGTTTTCTTTTTGCTCCCAAGCCCAGGGCCGAGATTCATAACTAGTCAAAATACGGATCTCAAGCTCCTGTAGCATCCGCTCTTTCAAAAAAGGAGAGAACTGATCTTCCAAACGTTCGAAAAGCTCTGCCAGTGTTGCCCCGGTTTCAGCTGCAAACAAATCCAAACAGGTACGACTCTCTGGCGCAAACCGTCCTTCAATGAGGGGAAGATGTGCCGGCAACGCCCACGTATATTCATTGCAGACTTCCCAAATCACTTGTTCTAACAGTTTCAGCAGCTCTGGCTTTGGGTCAGTAATCATAGCAAGTCCCAAGACAGCCAGTTGTCGCCGCCGAGCAAAATAATGATTTTCAAAATCGATTCGATTCCCCTGCTGCAGATAGGCTTCGTAGCCTTCATAAGGCAAAGCTTCCACATGTCCTGCTTTCAGGTACGCTTGGGCAGCTTGGGCAGTTTCTCTCACTAAGTCTGTTTTCATTTTTTGACTCCCCTCAAAACTGGTCTTCTCCACAACTTGGTTCAAGGTCTTTAGGCATTCTGTCCGAACAATTCAATTTCCGTCAGCGCTGGAAATGGTGACTCATCTTCTGCTTGGATCAACTCTGAAAAGGTTACCGAAGTTACGGTTCGTTTGGCAAATGAGAAATATTGCGGCTGTGATTTTTTCTCTGTATGGAAAACTTCTTTTGAACCATCGGAAAAGCTCAAGCTCACCTGTGTCCAGTAGCTATCATGAGGAAAATCATTACGCAAGGTGAATCCGACTTTATCCAAAGTGACCGGACGACCGAAATCAATGGTCAAGGCTGCATCTGCTTGCCGATTGATTCCCCACGACTGGTAAGGATATTCGCCGTGAGAAAAATTAGCGAAGATTCCGTCGATAGCATTGCAAGCAAAGAAAGTGGCATCGTTTCTTGTTTCGACATTTGCATGGGCGTGAGGATAAGCACCGTTGAACTCTTTTTGATCGTGAGGGTTCAACGCCCAATTGCGATACGTGCTCACCTCTTCAGCTGTGGCAGTTCGCACACTGAGGTAATGACGTTTACTCATAAAGCGCTTGTCAGGACGGGCATCGATGGCATTGGCTGTCATGCTGATGATGTAGGTCCAAACTTTTTCCGGTAAAAAGATCAGCGTCGTATCCAGTGTTTCATCTAGTTTTGCCGCCAAATAGCAGTTGGCTTCATCCACGGTTACCCGAATCTGATCGCCTTCTTCAAAAGCCAGATCCTGTGTCGCCAAGTCAACAAAGTCTTCGCCAACAGCAGTCATAAGACGAGTGATTCCTTCATAATCATTCTTTCCCGCTTTCACAACGCCTTCTTTGTCGAGTATTTCAAGTAAAATTTTCGTCATTTTTACTTCAATTCCTTCCTGATACTATTTTCTTATATTATAGCCTTTCTCTTGCTAAAATGTCAGCCCGTCTATTGATTTTTTTGAAAATGATGTATAATCTAAAGATAGTTTTTAGTAAAAATTTATTCAGAGATTTACTTAACCTTCAGAAATTTTCGCTTTTTATTTTTACTGACTATCCCCCAGTCTAAAAGGAGGCATTTTTTATGGATCCATTCAACCAAGCGCTTAAGAAAAATTCCTTGCATTCCCGTCGTGACATGGAACAAGCATTGTTGGCGCTGATTGCTCCTGTCTATCAAGTCATGAAGGAACAAAAGACCCCAGGCCGATTTCATCTCGCCGATTCTGGAGCTGTCTATGATCGCAGTCGTCAAGATATCGAAGGTTTTTTGCGCACGTTGTGGGGCGTTGGCCCGCTGTGTGCCACAAAAGAAAAAGCGGCTGAGTTCAACGAATATTTTGCAGCTGCCAATGAAGGAATATTGGCCGGATGTAACCCCAACAGTCCGTATTATTGGGGACAGTTGGAGGATTACGACCAGCTTTTCGTTGAAATGGGCGCTTTAGCGACGTATCTGCTGCTGACAAAAGACCATTTTTGGGACACCTTGTCTGTTTTAGAAAAAGAACAGCTTCACAGTTGGATGATGCAGATTAACATTCATAAGATTCCCAATACAAACTGGTTGTTTTTCCGCATTCTGGTGAACACATTCTGTCAACAAGCCGGACTCCTCTTTCCTCACGAACAGCTGCAAGCCGATCTAGCAGCTATCGAGACCTATTATTTAGCTGAGGGCTGGTACTTTGACGGCTATGAAAATCAGATTGATTATTACATTCCCTTTGCACTGCAATACTATCCCTTGTTATTCAGCGTGTTAACACCCAATCAAAGTTCACCGACAGTTAGTAACTACCGCAAGCGCGGCGCCATCTTTGCCAAGCACTTCAAAAACTGGTTTACAAATCAAGGAGCGGCTTTACCTTTTGGTCGCAGCCAGACCTATCGTTTCGCTCAGTCTGCCTACTTTGCGGCAGCAGCCTTCGCCCATATTGAGTTTACTGATTTTTCACTGGCAGAAGCCAAATACCTGCTGCTGGCAAACATGCGCCATTGGTTTGCTCAGCCGATTTTTACGGAAGAAGGCTTTTTATCAATCGGCTATCATTATCCGAATCTAGTAATGGCAGAAGGTTACAACGCCCCGGGTTCTCCCTATTGGGCTCTCAAAAATTTCATCATTTTGGCATTACCGGAAGCTGACCCTTTCTGGCAAATTGAAGCCATCCAACCAACTTTTGATGCCAAAACTCGTAATCCTTATAGCCGTATGTTGTTGGTTCACAGTGAAACAGGTAATGAATTGCAGGCGTTTACCTGTGGCCAACATTCTCATGAGCACGCCCATGGAGAATCTAAATATGAAAAATTTGTCTATTCTGCAACATTTGGCTTCAGCGTGGCAAAAGGCAGCGTTCTCCCTAAACAAGGAGCTTTTGACAATACCTTGGCAATCTCGGAAACCACGACGCATTATCGCACCGTTTTTGGTTACGAAGACTATCAAATTTGCGATGAGTATACTTATGGGCGTTGGCAGCCGTGGGAAGACTGTCAAATCGACAGCTTTATCATCCCTTGTTACCCGTGGCATCTGCGCCTGCATATCGTAGAGACTAAGCGCAAGGTCAATCTGTTAGCCGGCAGCTTTTCCGCACCAGATTACGGCGAAAGCCTGATAGAATCCATTGACGAAATCCGCTACCGTTCAAAAGTCGGCACCATCGGAATCAAGATATTTACTCCGGCGGACAAACTCGAATTGACCCGTCCTGAACCTAATACCAATCTGCTTTTCGAAAAAACGGTCCTGCCGCAAGCCGCCTACAAACTAGCACCAGGTCGTCACGTAATTCTTTTGGCTTGTCTTGGTCAGGGGGGAAATGCTGCCAACAGTCCACAACTTCTCAATGCCCGCTTAGAAGGCAGCCAGCTTATGTGGCAAATGGGGCAGCAAGACTATCGCCTTTCTTTGAGCCAATTAGCCACAAACAATTAACATTACAAGCACAAAAAGCTGCGCCAATCACAAAAGCAGCAGAGTCACTTAACGACGCACAGCGAACTCGCAAAAAAAGAACGCTTGTTTCTCAATAAAATGCTGCTCATTTTTGAATTTTTTTGTGTCTGACAATTACAACAGTTTAAGACAAGATACTTCTTCTCATAATCGTCTTTTTTTGCGAATCTCCGCTCTATCCATCTTCTCAAACGGTTACAAAAACGATTCCTGTTATTTGTGTGAAGTTCTCTTTCATTATTTTATTAAGATTAGTCAAAATCGTTGAATATTTTACGAAAGTGCAATAAAATTCTAGCATCTTACAATAAGAAAGTTGGGATGGAAGATGACATCAATTTCAGTACAAGACTTTGCCGCACAGCTCAAAGAACCATCTGCTGTCGTGCTTGATACCCGCGATCACACTGCGTATGAAGAAGGACATTTGCCACAAGCAATCTCGATGCCGGCAACAAGCTTACCGAATCGCTTACAAGAACTGGATAAAAGTAAAACTTATTTCGTCTTGAGTCATTCAGGACGTCGTTCAGAAATTTTGGCAAGTTTCTTGTCAGACAATGGCTTTAATGCCGTGCACGTTATCGGGGGAATGCGTGCCTACCGCAACACCATTGAAGCAGCTGCTTAAACAGCAAAAATGGGAGAAATTTGAATAAGCAAAAGCCGCAAATGCCATCACGGTATTTGCGGCTTTTTTTGCTCGCCTTGGTGAGCTGCTTTCCATTGACTACACAGCAAAAAAGCTTGCCGACGATTTGAACTCGTCGGCAAGCTTCTTCATATCTAAAACCTATTTTTCACTAGGCGGATCCTCCACCGTTTTTTCATCCTCATAATAATACTGTGACACTTCCTTGTACCACTCAAATAGATGTGTAATCAGGACTTTGGCAGCAGCGTAGATGGGAATCCCCAACACGACGCCCACCAATCCGAAAAGCTTACCTGAAGTCAACAACACTAACAAGATCGTCACCGGATGGATCGCCAATTGACTTCCCAATACTAAAGGAGAAATAAAGCGACCTTCCAATGTCTGCTCGATCACAAAGACGACAATCACTTTCAGTAATAGGATTGGCCCACCGACAATTCCCAAAAAAATCGCCGGAATCATCGCTAAAAATGAACCCAGATAAGGAATCAGATTCAAAAAGCCGGCGACAATCCCTAAAGTAACTGCATAATCCAACCCGATGATGGAAAAGCCGATAATGAACATGATCGCCACTGCAAAAGCTACGGTCAATTGGCCACGAATATACGAAGAAACCTGGCCGTTCATCTCTGTGATTACATCAAGGGTTGGCTTGCGCCAATGATTCGGCAAGAATTTTACAAAATAAGGCGCTACTTTTCGCCCATCTTTCAGTAAGTAAAACAAGATAAAAGGGGCTGTTACGATAGCAACAACAACTGTGGCAACAGCTCCCACGAACCGACCAATACCATTAATCGTCGTTTTAGAAAAGTTTTGGATAAAATCTGTCAGCCAACTCATAAGCTTGTCGGAATAACTTTCAATCTGCGTCTGAAATTGTGAAAACAGTGGATCTTGCAGAATTTCCCGCACTTTGCTGTCCACCGTATCCAGGTAATCAGGAAAATTCGTCGCAAAGCTGATACTCTGCTCTCTGATTTTCGGTACGATAACCACCACACCCCAGATAATCAATCCCAGCACCACCAAAAACAGCAGAATGATGCCGTAAATTCGTTTCAGACCTTTTTTCTCCAAATAGTCCACAGCCGGGTTCATGAGGTAATAAAAAATTCCCGCTAATACGATTGGCAGCCCCACTACTGCCGCAAACTGCCAGATGGGATCAAAGAGATAGGAAACTTTGGTGAAAGCATTCAATATCAAGAGGATCAAAAGAATAATCAGCAGTGCTGTCACCACTTGATTGTTCAAAAACCATTTCCAAAACCAAGACAAACGTTTTGGCTCTTGTTCTTCGGTACTGTGTTTAAGCTTCCCTTTAGGCTCCATCTTCGTCACCTCCTGGATAGCTGATCTTATCTCCCACCTTGATTTGAGGCATCTGCATCGGAGACAAGTAGATTGCATTTAGCAACTCATCTTCTGCAGCAGGCGGTGCAAACAGCAAGGCCGTATGGGAAAAGTCATGTAGATTTTTCTCTGCCAGTCGGCCAAAATTTTCGATAGTGTACTGTGTTTCACCAATCTGCAATTGGCCACCGACTACCAGCTTGATTTTTTCTCGTTGAGGGATCTGCTGCACAATACTGTACGGCCGCAATCCGGCTGTTACTTTTTCCCCGAAAAGGATCACTAGTGGCTCTTTCGGATCATAAGCCTGCTGTCCTATTTCAAGGATTTTTCCTTCGATCATTAAAAATCCACTCCTCCATTCAAATCCTAAAGATCCATTTTGACTGAACTTCTCCAGCCTAGCAGATCATTTCATTGTGAAACGGTTGTTGGTCACAGTAGCCTTCTGTAAATGTACTACTTGCAGCTAGCCACTTTTAGTTATGACCCGCGTCGGCCAGCTTTTTACGCAGAAAACACTCACTGTAGGGCGTACAGTTTTCACTTTCGAAAAAACGGTTGACGCTGGCCAAACAGCAAGAAAAAAACCGAACATCACGTTACATCCAGTATAGCACAAGGAGACTTATGTCAGGCAAATGCTGCAGAGTATGTTACAATAATGGAAGATTAAAGAACGCTTTCGCAGGCTTTCCAGCAGACTTTTCAACCGTTTGTCTTATGTGGCAGAATGGTTACATCTACTCTGAAAGCCTAGCAAAAATCATCACTACTAAAAGGAGATTTATACATGAAACAAACATTGCTTTTGGGCACGTATACCCGCCGAAAAAGTCAAGGAATCTATCAGATTGATTTGGATACTGATAGTAAAACATTGGAAAACTTACAGCTAGTGGTACCAGAAAAGAGCCCTACTTATTTGACTAAGAGTGCAGCCGGTCGTCTTTACTCGGTAACAACAGTCGAAGACAAAGGCGGTTGTTCGGCCTATGACGCTGAGATGCATTTTTTGAATGCTGTCACAGAAGAAGGGGCTCCCTTGTGCTACGTAGCCGTGGACGAAAAGCGCCAGTTAGTCTATGGTGCCAATTACCATAAAGGCGAAGTCAACGTCTACCGTATCAAAGAAGATGGCAGCCTGGAAGCCGCTGATGCCGTTTATCACGATGAACCTTGCGGAAGTCATGAAAACCAAGACAAGCCCCACGTTCATTTTACAGACTTAACGCCAGATGGTCGCCTTGCTGTTTGTGATTTAGGCACAGATCGCATCTATACTTACGACATTTCTTCTGAAGGTAAGTTATCCGAAGCGGCTATCTATCTTGCTGAAGACCAAACTGGCCCTCGTCATCTAGCCTTTCACCCTAATGGCCAAATTGCCTATCTTTTTGGGGAACTGGACAGTACAGTAACGGTTCTTGCTTACGATGCAAATGACGGCAGCTTCACCCAGTTGCGAAAACTTTCAACTCTGCCAGAAGACTTTAATGAATTCAATGGTGGCGCAGCAATCCGCATTTCTGCTGACGGTCGGTTCGTCTATGCCTCCAACCGCGGCCATAATTCCATCGCAGTCTTTGAAACTTTCGAAGGCGGAACCTCTTTAATCCGTCGTCAATTGATCTCAACTGAAGGAGATTTTCCTCGCGATTTCAACTTGGATCAAACTGAAAACTTTTTGATCTGCGCCAATCAAAACAGCGATAACCTGACATTGTACAGTCGCGATGTCGAGACTGGGATTTTATCTCTGATACAAAAAGATATTTTTGCACCAGAAGCTGTTTGCGTCTATGTTTCCAAGTAAATCTTGAGAAGCTCTTATCACTTTAAACTGTCCCCGCAAGAAAACCTAGTGTGTCAAGTGCTTGACGGCCTACGTGATTTTGTGGACTAAGGAGGAAGCCTATGTTTACCAAGACCCCTACTGAGTTATTATTGAAGGACTTTTCCAACCTGCTGAACAAATGTCAATCCTGCTATGATTTGGTCACCAATCGCCGCTACAATCAATACTTGGCAATTTTAACTACTGCCGAAGGGTATGCGATTGCCGAAAAAGCCTATGTTCGCTGTGACCAGAATCCCGAATTACAAACAAAAGAAGTCTCAAACTTCGTCAACGCTTTTGATGAGTTTTATTTTGAATTGAAACAGATCATGTTCCACGATGACGATGATTTTGAAACCTTCCGCACCAGCCTAAAAAGAATGCAAACAGAATACGAAATCTTAACTGCCTCTTTTAACGAAATCTGATCCAGTGATGGCAGCACAAAGGAGGAACCATTCATGAATACGCAAGAAGTTCGTGACCGCTTGAAAAAGGACCTGGGGATTCCCCGTTTTGAAGGCAAGCTGGAGGAAAAAGAATACACCGAAGAAGAATATGAAAAATTGAAAAACGATCTTCTTCAATACTTCGAAGACTACGTTCGCAATGTAGAAAACTAAAATCAACACGTTACCCATTGCACAATCGATTACAATAGAGCTTTGATTCTATCTTCCAGTTTCCGGAAGATCAGGATCAAAGCTCTTATTTTTTCTTATATTCGTTTTTTTATTTAAATAAATGAACACTTATTTTAAAGGGACTTTGATTTAAATAAGTTTCTCCTATTTCCAAAAGAACACTATAGATAACAAATATAAAAAGAATAGAAAAACAAAATCATCTATAAAATGAGTAGAAATCTGTTTTTGGAAAATCTATTTGAAAACTAGCTTCCACACAGTTGGAGTGCCAGTGTTGACCACAATATGGACGAACCTCAGCAAAAGCTTTATAAATCAAGGTTTTTACTACACAAAA
The DNA here is from genome assembly GCF_049166715.1 of Enterococcus infantis. NCBI lineage: Bacteria > Bacillati > Bacillota > Bacilli > Lactobacillales > Enterococcaceae > Enterococcus > Enterococcus infantis. The sequence continues at coordinate 156,649 of NZ_JBMHFB010000001.1, forward strand.
AAACCACCGGGTTGGTTAGGTCCGGTGGAAAAAGGAGTAATTACTCTCGAACGGAGTAAAATGAAAAATAAAAAGGTTGTTGTTGGTTATGTATATAATATAACCGACAACAACCTTTCCGTCATAAAAATAACGTTATATTTAAATTAGATAACTCTCGTTTTAACGACCCATTAATAATTTCGTCATGCGCTGAATAGAAAAGCTGATTTCATCTGTCGCTTCATCTTGTTTTTTTTCAGAACTGTCAAAAAGAGCTACATCGATTGCATCCCCCTGCAGGCTCAAGATCATCTCTTCACAACCTGCTACATATTTCTGATAAGAACGTTCGAATTTTTTGTGGATACCCATCACTTTTGCTGGTGGACGCAAACTGCCGATTTTTTCCAGCATGGTTTTGTATTTTGCTGTCCCCGCTTGGAAACTCTCAATAGTTGTCGCCATTTTTTCCGGTGTTATTTCCGATAATTTATCATCGTTAATCGCCTGGCGGATCACTTCATAATCAGGATTCATGGTTTCGCCGATCTTCTCGGTGTCCTGAACGATATCATTGATAGTTTGTACATAATAGCCCAGATTTGGTCTCACTTGTCGATCCCTACTTTCATTAAGATAACTTCATTGTAGCGTTTTTTATCCACTAAGAAAAGCCCCTGGCTAACCATAAACATCGCTGCTCACTTTCAAATTTGTTATGATAAAGAAAAGTCCTCTTTTATCTTGAAAGCTATTCTCTTTTAAAATGAATTCAGGAGCTGATTGCAATGAAAAAAACAACTCTCTTCCAACGAATCCGTCTTTATCTGGAATCCCGCAAAACTCGTTCCTCTGAGCGAGATCGTCACGTAGATACTCCCTTCAACCAGTTTGGTGCCAACGCACAAGTCAACAGTCGGCTAAAAGCCCTCAAACGGCGCGAAAATCGAGAAGAAAAGCGCTGAGACCAGCTACTCTTCGATCTACTATCAAAAAACGCTGACCCGGAATAAAAATCCGAGTCAGCGTTTTTTCGTAAACTGTTAGATAATGTCTTATTCTGCCCCCATCTTGCGTTGGAAGAATTTGACGATTTCTACGATTGGGATAATCGCAAAGGAAGAGCCTACCACGATTGCCCATTGGTACAAGTCCAAGTGCGCCACTTTGAAGATGTCGTTCAATCCTGGAACAATGATGATAACCATCATCAGGAAGAAGGACAGTAAGATCGCCCAGTTAAAGGACTTGTTCTTGAAAGGTCCCACTTTGAAAAGGGATTGATGCACAGATTTCACGTTAAATGCGTGGAAGAGTTGCATCAGACCCAGGGTTGCAAAAGCCATCGTCAGTGCATCTGCGTGAATAGCATCATACCCTGCGTGAACCGGCCATTGAATGGCTGACCAGTAAACCCAAAGAACTGTGGCAGCTTCCAAGATCCCTTGGTAGATGATTGAGCTGAAGACACCACCGGAGAAGAGATTCGAGTTACGGCCACGAGGCTTGTGGCTCATCAAATCTTTTTCAGCCGGTTCCATCCCCAAAGCAATCGCTGGGAAGGTATCAGTTACTAAGTTAATCCACAGTAAATGAATTGGTAACAGCGTATCCCAGTTCAGCATAGTTGCGATGAACAAGGTCAGTACTTCACCCAAGTTAGCAGCCAACAAGTATTGAACAGCCTTTTGGATGTTAGAGAAGACTTTACGGCCTTCTTCTACGGCTACGACGATTGTCGCAAAGTTATCATCAGCTAAGACCATATCAGAAGCACCTTTGGAAACTTCTGTACCCGTGATCCCCATGCCGACACCGATATCTGCTTGCTTCAAAGCAGGGGCGTCATTGACACCATCACCAGTCATGGCAACAACTTTACCTTCTTTTTGCCAAGCTTTAACGATACGGACTTTGTGTTCAGGAGATACCCGTGCATAAACCGAGTATTGTTCAACTTTTTTAGCAAATTCTTCATCAGACATCTGATTCAATTCTGCACCAGTCAAGACAGCGGCATCGTCTCCAGGTTTGATGATTCCCAGACGTCCGGCAATTGCTTCAGCAGTGTCACGGTGGTCACCTGTGATCATGATTGGTCGAATACCAGCATCTTTAGCTACCTTCACGGCATCAGCTGCTTCAGAGCGCTCTGGGTCAATCATCCCTACAAGCCCGGCAAAGATCAAATCATTTTCCACGATTTCTGATTCCATCTGTTCAGGAATTGCATCCACATACTTGAAGGCCATTCCCAACACCCGCAGTGCTTGTTTTGCCATGTCTTTGTTGTTGTTCAAGATTTTTTGTTCTTCTTCATTGGTCAATGTTTTGACTTCATCGAAGATTTGGATTTGATTACAGCGACCCAACAAGACATCTGGTGCACCTTTGACAGCTACTAAGTAACGGCCATCAGCTTCTTGGTGGATGGTAGACATCAATTTTCTATCAGAATCAAAAGGTAGTTCTGCTACCCGTGGTTGTGCTTTGACTTTTTCAGTTACATTAAACCCTTGGTCGTTACCGAAAGCTACCAATGCCGTTTCAGTCGGATCACCAATCAGTTCGCCATTTTGCCCAATTCTCGTATCGTTGGCAAAGTTCATAATCTTCAACGCCATATTGCCATCTGGAATATGTTGTGAAGAAGGATACTGGCGATCGTTGGTATACAATTTTTCAACTGTCATCTGGTTCAGTGTTAAAGTCCCTGTTTTATCAGAACAGATGATATCTGTAGAACCCAGTGTTTCTACTGCTGGCAGCTTGCGAATCACAGCATTTCGTTTTGCCATTACTTGAGTACCCAGCGCCAAAATGATGGTCACGATGGCCGGCAGCCCTTCTGGAATCGCCGCAACAGCCAATGAGATGGAGGTCAACAGCATTTCAGTCCAGTCTTTGTCATTGATGACTGTTCCGATAAAGAACATCACCACAGCAATCACGATGATAGCTGCAGTCAGGAATTTACCCAGATGGTTCAAGTTATTCTTCAATGGTGTTTCTGTTTCGTCTGCTTCAGCCAACATACCGGCAATCTTACCAACTTCGGTATTCATCCCAGTATTAACGACAAGGCCCTTCCCGCGACCATAAGTTACGTTGGAGTTGGAAAATGCCATGTTGACACGGTCACCAATTCCGATTTCAGTGTCTTCCAATACCCCTAATTCTTTTTCCACGGGTACAGATTCACCGGTCAGCGCTGCTTCTTCAATCTTCAAAGAGCTGGCTTCAATCAAACGCATGTCTGCTGGCACCACATCGCCGGCTTCCAAAAGAACCATGTCCCCGGGTACCAGTTCAGTACTTTTGACTTTTTGTGCGTGGCCTCCACGCAATACGTTGGCATCAGGCGTTGACATGTCCCGTAACGCTTCGATAGCTTCTTCAGCCTTCGCTTCTTGAATAACACCCATCACCGCATTGATGATTACCACAGCCAAAATGATAATCGCATCCACGACTTCATGGCTGACTACTGCAGAGATAATTGCTGCCACCAACAGCACCAGGATCATCAAATCCTTGAACTGCTCGAAAAACTTTTGCAGCATTGATTTTTTCTTGCCTTCTTCCAGTTCATTAGGACCGAAATCAGACAAACGTTTTTTAGCTTCCTCATTGGTTAGGCCGTCTTTAGAACTGCCCAACTCCTGCAAAACCACGTCTTCTGTTTGCGCATAGAACTTCTTTTGCAGTTGCTGTTTCTTTGTACTTTCTTCTGACACTTTGTTTCCTCCTTGTGTTGTGTGCTGCAAGCCTACAATAGATTCCATACAACAGAAGAATGAAAAAATCGTTTCTCCACTCTTTGTCTCTGCTGTACTATTATCGGAGACTTCCAATAGTAAGTGTTGCTGAAACGCCAGGTCATCGAAACCCAACTCTAAATGATAGTCGGCTCTCGGCTGTCGAGGTGTAGCAGCAGCGAACGTAAAACGTCCTCGTCATCGCCTACTTTCGTCTATTTTTCCCACCATACACTCCGAAAGTAAAAAAAATAGACTTGTGTATGCGACAACATACATAAGTCTCACTAATTAAGGCAACACCAGAAAAAGACACTTTTCGGCTGGTGATGTTGCCACAGCTTATGCTGCCAGTTACTCCCCTATGAAAACAATATAAGTACAACTGACATTATATCGGAGTAGGTTATTTATAGCAAACCTTTTCGCAGGAGATTTCCCGAAAAAAGTTAAGAAACCGCATTCAATCAGCTCTTTTTCTTTGGCTAAGAGCATCAAATTGTGTTGTTTGATTTTTTTGTATTTGCCAATCATCTAACTGCTTTCCGAACATTTTTTGAAAATTTGTAAGATAATTCTTGTTTTTTACAATGACTTTCGGTATACTCGATTTCGTAAATGAAAACGTTTTGTCACCCACCCGATCTTGACTACCGTCTCAATCAGGTGCCTATGATAAAACCAATTTCCTCATAAAAAGGGAATTCAAGCTTAGTTGACCCAGCCGTAAAAAGCGGTAAATAATCAGGAAGGGAGGAAGCAACGATGCAAAAATTCATTAACAAACTGAACGGCTTTAATCTGCATCTACACCTAATTAAATCAGCTTCCTTATCCTTACAACCTGGATGGGTCTTTTCAAACGCTGCACTTTGACCTCAGTGTCTATTCTTACGCTTACTTAAGGTCTCCTTGCATACTGACGCTTGAATGAACTGGTATACTTATGCCTTTTTTCGACTCTACCCACTTGTGGGTGGAGTCTTTTTGGTTTTTCGGAGAGGCGAGGACTGTTGTGGAGATTGTCTGTTTTCAAAATGAAGCTTTTTGAAAACTTGGTGCTTTTGAGTATGGCGGTTGAGAGAAATGGACGCCTGGCTCCTGCAAAACGGGTTTTTCGGAAAGGCGAGGGCTGTTGTGGAGATTGTCTGTTTTCAAAGTGAAGCTTTTTGAAAACTTGATGCTTTTGAGTATGGCGTTAGTCTTACCAGCTTTTCTAACTAAACTGCCGGGTATTGTCATTTATGTATCACAGGAGTTTTCCTGTTAATTTATCGAATCGAGGACTTATTATCATGAAAAATATTTTTGCTTATCTCTGGTCGTATTTTAAACAGCACAAAGGGCGCTACACAGTCGTTGTGACCTTTATGTTGGTGGCCAGCGCCATGTATGTGGCGCCTACCTACCTCATACGACTGTTTATCGATGCTATTTTGCAAGACGACTTCAATCACGGGACACTGCTTTTTTATACTGGCTTGTTCTTGGGTTCCATTCTCGTGGCTTATCTCACTGAATTCGTCTGGAATTATTACTTGTTTATCGGCTCTTATGACATGCAAAGAAAGCTCCGGGGCGAGATGATGGGACACTTTTTGAAAATGAGCCCGCCTTTTTATCATCGCTTCCGCACGGGGGACTTGATGACTCGAGCCAATGATGATGTTCAAGTGATGGGGATGACGATTGGCTACGGCCTGATGGTTTTCTTAAACACTAGTGTCTACTTGGCGTTCATTGTGGGGATGATGGCCGTCACAGTTAGTTGGAAACTGACCTTGATTGCCTTGATTCCCATGCCTTTTCTAGCTTATTTCATCTTCAAATGGGGTTCATTGGTAGATGCCAAATTTACTGAAGCCCAAAACGCCGTCTCTGAAATGAACAGCGAAGTGTTGGAAATCATTGATGGCATTCGCGTGGTGCGAGCATTCGGTTTGGAGTCTGCTACCACTAGTCAATTCAACGAAAAAACCGGGGAAACCTTAGCCAAAAACAACGAAGTCTCTGAAATCGACTCCCGTTTTGGGCCCTTGATTACGATTTTATTGGCCATTAGTTTTGTCATGAGCTTCGGTGCTGGTGCCTTTTTGGTAGCCAAACAAGAGATTACCGTGGGAGCAATGGTTTCCTTTCAAGTCTATTTGGGTATGGTGGTTTGGCCGATGATCTCAGCTGGGGATTTGGTGAATGTGATGCAGCAAGGTGCCGCTTCATGGCGCCGGATCAGTGAAGTTCTTCATACCGGTGACGGCCTCGAAAAAGACGGGCAACATAAACTTGCCACAGTCGATACCTTTCGTTTCCAACAATTCAGTTTTCGCTATCCAGAAAGCTCCCGTCCCGTTCTTAATGCTGTTGATTTAACCATCGCTAAAGGGGATATCATCGGGATTGTAGGCAAGACCGGCAGCGGGAAGACAACGCTCTTGCGACAATTTGGTCATCATTATCCTTATTCAGATCAAGTCCCTTTCATCAACGAGCAGCTTCTGACCGATTATCAGACTGACGACCTGCGGCAAAAGTTTGCTGAAGTGCCTCAAGAACACACACTGTTTTCTCGTACAATTCGCGAAAATCTGTTGTTCGGAGACGCCAATGCAACCGAGGAGCAGCTGTGGCAGGCTTTAGAAACTGCCTGTTTTGCCACTGAAGTTCGGGAAATGAAAGACGGTCTGGAAACTATGGTCGGCGAAAAAGGGGTTTCACTTTCCGGCGGACAGAAACAGCGCTTATCATTGGCCCGGGCCTTCTTACGAAACAGCGAATTTCTGCTGTTAGACGATGCGTTGTCGGCAGTAGATGCCAAAACAGAACAAAGCATCATCGAAAATCTACGAAATCTCGAGCAGTCTCCCACCTTGGTAATCATTACCCACCGTCTGTCTGCCATTACTCAGGCCAATAAAATTATTGTCTTAGAAGACGGCGGCATCATTCAACGGGGCAGACACGCTGAATTGATTACACAGCCTGGTTGGTATCAAGAACAATACCATCATCAACAAATCAAAGGAGGTGGCGTTCATGTTTAAGACGATTCTCCGTCTTTTCAGCTACCTGAAATACCATAAAAGAACCTTCATCTTAGGGACAGTTCTATTAATTACCGCAGCGGCCTTGGAACTTTGCTCGCCGCTTTTAGCAAAACGTTCCCTCGATGATGTTATGACTCCTGCTTTTAAAACTGGCCAATTGAACACCCAACTCTTAGTGATGCTGCTATCCGGATACTTGCTGATCAATCTGATTGGTTCACTGTTTCGCTACATCAGTATCCTTCGCTTGCGGAAAATGGCCAACATGATTGTCAAACAAATGCGGGATGAACTCTTTGATCACATGCATCGTTTGCCAGTGTCTTATTTTGACAGTATTCCAGCGGGAAAAATCGTTGCCCGTATTACGAATGATACTGAGGTCCTGCGCTCCAATTTTTACGTCAATGTCTTGAGTAACATGCTCAGCAATTTGATTTCAATTATCGGCGTCTTCATCGCCATCACCCTCTTAAATCGCTGGTTAGGTCTAGCGTTATTGATTTTGGTGCCAATTCTTTTGATTTGGCAGCGATTTTACACCAAATACGCTACTCGCTATAACTTGGATATCCGAGAATATACCTCCCAGATCAGCGGACAGTTGAATGAATTTGTACAAGGCATGCCCGTAATCCAGGCCTTCCAACGGGAAACGCAGCTGTTAGCTGAATTTAAGGACACTGTTGGAAAATGGCACGATGCCGGCAAGAAATATCTACGTCTTGATTCAGCAGTTGCTTGGGGCTTTGCCAACGTCTTACGAAACGGCACCATTTTGGCGGTGATCTACGCCCTCTCCTCTTTATTTCTAGATGGTCGTATGTCACTATCTGCCGGCTTGCTGTATATTTTTATTGATTATATCAACCGTCTTTTCGACCCCATCGATGGCATGATCCAAATTTTTGCCAATATCCAGCAGTCCCTGGCAGCTGGTACCCGCATCTTTGAATTCGCCGATGAACCAATTGAAAATCAAGAGGGTGTTGAATTAGTCGTCACGGACGGTGCTGTGCGCTTTGAGCAGGTTTCCTTTGGCTATTTGCCGAAGACTCCGGTTCTCCACAAGATTGATTTTGCTGCGGCGGCCGGCGAGACAATTGCTTTAGTGGGGCATACGGGCTCGGGAAAATCCAGTATTTTAAATCTGTTATTCCGCTTTTATGATCCTCAAGCTGGACAAATTGTGATTGATGAGCAGGTAATTGAAGCCTGTAACCGTCACAGTGTCAGACGTCACATGGCTATCGTTTTGCAAGACCCCTATCTTTTTACTGGGACTATTGCCACAAATATCAGCATGGGAGACCCCGCCATCAGTGATGACATGGTGACAGACGCCTTAGAAAAAGTCGGTGCCGGCTATTTGATCGGACGTTATGATCAAGGAATTCATCATCCTGTCGTAGAAAAGGGGAATGAATTTTCTAGCGGCGAGCGTCAATTGATCAGCTTTGCCCGAGCATTGGTATTTGATCCTAAGATTTTAATCTTGGACGAAGCCACTAGTCACGTAGACACTGAAACAGAAGCCATCATTCAAAAAGCGATGCAGGTGTTGCAAAAAGGCCGGACGACCTTCATGATTGCCCATCGTCTGTCTACCATTAAAGAAGCCGATCAAATCCTAGTTTTAGATAAAGGACGTATCGTTGAGCAAGGAAATCACCACTCCCTCTTACAACAGGCTGGCATCTATCAGCAGATGTATCAAATGCAGGCCGAACAGTTGTAATCGGCGGTTTCCAGGAATCGTCGCTGCCTGTTTATGAAGTAAGAAAGTACCCCGCCCAATCGAAAATGCTCCGGCACCAGTTAAACTGTGTGCCGGAGCGTTTTTTGATAATGGACTTTTACAAAACTAGCGGGTATCGCTTACGCCAAATTTGCCACAGATAGAAAGAAGCGAAACCCGCTTCTATTCTTATACGCGAGTTTCAATGAATCCTGTACTTCTCTTCATACAAAAAAGTACCCTGTGAACAGACAACTGCTCACAAGGTACGTATCATTCATCTAACATTCATCCAGTATTCATTTAAATTTTTAGGCAATACCCGCACCGTTTGGCATTCCTTTTGGCGCTTCGACAACTTTCAAATTGCCTTTGTCATCTTCAGCAGAAAGCACCATGCCTTGGCTGACCAAACCACGAATCTTTCGCGGCTTCAAGTTGGCAACGATAACGACTTTCTTGCCAATCAAAGAGGATGGATCTGGATAGTATTCGGCAATGCCGGAAAGAATCTGACGGTCTTGATTGTCACCCGCAGACAACCGCAGTTGCAACAACTTGTCGGCGCCTTTGACTTTCTTACAGTCGATAACTTCGGCTACTCGCAAGTCCAGCTTTTCGAAATCATCGAACTTGATCTCGCCTTTTTCAGAAGTCAAATCGGTGGCCTCTGGATCCCATTTGACAGACTCAGAGGAAATCCCGGCACCTTCTGCCATTTTCTTCTGGATATAAGCAATTTCGGTTTCCATTTCCAAACGTGGGAAGATTGGTGTCCCTTTGGCAACGACTTTGGTACCAGTTGGGAATTCGCCGAAATGCAAGCCCTCCAAGTTCATCGTTTCCGGATCCAAACCTAATTGTTTGAAAATCTTTTTCGGAGTTTCTGTCATAATTGGCTGTAGTAAAATCGCTACGATTCGCAGTGATTCTGCCAAGTGAACCATTACTGAATTCAACTCATCCACTCGGGCTTCGTCTTTTGCCAAAACCCACGGCTCAGTTTCATCAATGTACTTATTGGCCCGGGAAACTAACGCCCAAACTTCGCTTAAGGCAGTAGAAAATTCCATTTTTTCCATTGCTTGGTGATAGCGGCCGACAACATTGGCAGCTGTGGTGGACAGCTCACTGTCAAAAGCAGTCACCTTGGATTTGTAATCTGGTACTAGGCCGTCACAGTACTTATTGATCATAGCAATGGTCCGGTTCAGCAGATTTCCTAAATCATTGGCCAAGTCATAATTCACCCGAGCAACAAAATCTTCCGGTGTGAAAACCCCATCTGAGCCAAAAGGTACAGAACGTAACAAATAGTAACGTAAAGCATCCAAACCATAGCGTTCTGCCAACATCTCCGGATAGACAACGTTACCTTTTGATTTACTCATCTTGCCGTCTTTCATCAACAACCAGCCGTGAGCGAAGACTTTCTTCGGCAAAGGCAGATCCAATGCCATCAGCATGATTGGCCAATAGATCGTATGGAAACGCACGATTTCTTTTCCTACCATGTGGATATCCGCTGGCCAGAATTTTTGGAACAAGCTGTCATCGTCAGAACCATAGCCTAAAGCCGTGATGTAGTTGCTCAAAGCATCAATCCAGACATAGACTACGTGTTTTGGATCAGATTTAACTGGAACTCCCCACTTAAAGGTAGTCCGAGATACCGCCAAATCTTCTAGCCCCGGCTTGATGAAATTATTAACCATTTCATTTTTACGGGATTCAGGTTGAATAAATTCCGGATGCGTTTCATAGTATTCCAGCAAACGATCCGCATATTTACTCATCTTGAAGAAGTAAGATTCTTCTTTCACCAACTCAACTTCGTGGCCACTTGGCGCTTTTCCGCCGATGACTTTGCCCGTTTCGTCCCGATAAACTTCAGCTAGTTGTGTTTCAGTGAAGTATTCCTCATCAGAAACCGAATACCAGCCTTCGTATTCACCTAAATAGATATCCCCTTGGTCTAAAAGCTGTTGAAAAATCTTCTGAACCGCATCGTGATGGTAGTCATCTGTCGTGCGGATAAATTTGTCATAGCTGATGTCCAAAGATTTCCATAGTTTCTGGACATCTGCTGCCATGCGGTCAACATATTCCTTAGGGGCTACCCCAAGCTCTTCCGCTTTTTTCTCGATTTTTTGGCCGTGTTCATCGACACCGGTCAAATAAAAGACGTCAAAACCCATCAAACGTTTGTAGCGAGCCACTGCGTCACAGGCGATTGTCGTATACGCGTTACCGATATGCAGTTTCCCGCTAGGATAGTAGATTGGTGTCGTGATATAAAAAGTTTTCTTTTCAGTCACGTTGATTCCTCCTTGATGATCGTTTGGATCCTTTTTGGCATTCAGCCGGCCTGGCGTATTGCTCAACCGTCAGATTGCGGGATTTCAGATAAGTAAGTTCAGTCTGTCAAGAGAGATTCAGCTTGTCCTATCAGATGATCGGCACCCTGGATTTTCTGTCGAGATTCCCTTCTGACTGGCACTCATTCTTTGCTAGTATACCACAAATCACCTGATGTTTAACTGCTTTTTTACCCGCTGGACCCTTTGCCCATCGCCCTTGGAAACATTAAATGCTATAATAAAAATTCGAGGTCCGCCTTTTAGGCTGTGACCATTCTCTATAAAAGGAAGTGCTGACCCCTGCCAGTTTTTCGGCAGCTGCTTATGGAAAAAAAACACCGCTATTTAATTACAATCATTACCGTATTGACCTTCGTGCATATGGTTTTTTGTACCTTCTACCCGACGCTTTCCGCCTATTTCAATACTCACGATCACTTGCGCAGCTTTTTAACCGCTGTTCAACTGATTCGTGCCGTCTTCTTAACCGGCATTGCCTTTAGCGGCTTTATCGCCATCAAAGACCGTGCCAAAAAGATTGTGCCCTTTTATTTAGTCCTCTTTTTGTTCAACCTGGTGATTCCATTTATTTTTCGTTAGTCGCCTTTCACCGAACACTGCTTGCCAAACATGGTACAATAAATGAGAAATAGGAAAGAACTAGGCCTGGTGCTGCGTGAAGAACAGCCAGTCCATGGGTCTACCATCTGAGAAATGTGGGGGTCTCTCATGAAAGAATTTGCTGATAAAGCAGCCGAAAAACAATATTACGAACAATCTGCCACAGAAGCAGAATTTTTGGACTGGTATCATCGCCAGGATCACCCAGAATACATCAAACCTTCGTTGACTGTTGACATGGTTCTCATGTGTTACAACAAGGAAGAAGATCAATTAAAAACTTTGCTGATTCGTCGTAAAAGTCATCCATATCGCAACTCATGGGCTTTACCGGGTGGATTTGTTGAACAAGGTGAATCCACTGATGACAGTGTTATTCGGGAAACCAAAGAAGAAACCGGCGTCACCATTGGCCAACACAACATCGAACAACTCCACACCTTCAGCACTCCTGATCGGGATCCTCGAGGCTGGGTCGTGACAGTCAGTTATCTGGCTTTTATTGGAGAAGAGCCCCTCATCGCAGGTGACGACGCCAATGAAGTTCGTTGGTTCAATATGGAACGTCGCGGCAATCAGCTGTGCTTGAATTCCGGCGGTGTTGAAATCATTTTGGACTTAAATACTGGGGTTTCCACCGGGCACGACACGTTGGCCTTTGACCATAGCCAGATCATCTTGAAAGCCTTCAAACGCGTGGCGAATAAAATGGAACATGAGCCGTTGGTTTTGCAAGTTCTAGGTGACACCTTTACCATCACCGAAGCCCGCAAAGTATTTGCCAAGTTCTGGGGCGTGGATTTTCGCTCCATTGATCATTCCAATTACAAAAAGGCCATGTTGCAGTACTTTGATGAAATTGGTGAACGGCCATTGGGAATTGGGCGTCCTTCCAAGATTTACCAGCTAAAAAAAGAAGTGCTTACTGGCAGAAGATAAATTGAATAATTCATACGCGTTGACCCTAACTCTGTCCCCCTCTTATAAAGGCACACACGAGTAAATGTGAACTGTAAGGAAAAGACGACTAGCCGCCACTAAAATCAGTGGCACCTAGTCGTCTTTTTCTTATTTCAAATCATAAACCAACAGCATCCCAATTTTTAAGCCTGTGTTCACCCTTGAATAGACTAATGGATTTGCCTTTTGCGCTTAAAAATATGAATTTTGACTCCCTTTTAGTTACTTAAGTTTTCAGCCGGCTTCTGTAAAGGCGAATCGTTACCGGCTTTTTCTTAAGACTGGTAAAATAGCACTAAATGAAAAAGCAGGTGATGAAATGATCGTAACAGAATTCGATCGGGAAGACCCTTCAATGAAAGTCCAATTAGCAGACATGCTAGCGTTGACTTGGCCTCAAACATACGGTGCCAATGCCACCACAGAAGTCGATCATCTGATGAGCAGTGAACGTTTAGCCATCGCTGCTATCGACAATGATGAACTGGTAGGCTTTGTCGGCGCAATTCCGCAATACGGCAACACGGGCTGGGAGATTCATCCACTGGTCGTACGAGACAGCCACCGCAAGCAGCGAATCGGTGCTCGTTTGATGACTTTTATTGAAGATGAGATTGAGACTCGCGGCGGCATCACTGTCTATTTGGGTACCGATGATGAAAAGTCACAGACCAGTCTCAGCCATTTGGATCTGTTTGAAGACCCATTGACTGCGATTTCTAAAATCGAAAATCTCGATCATCATCCTTATGAGTTCTATGAAAAGCAGGGCTATAAAATTGTCGGTGTGATCCCGGATGCCAACGGTTGGAACAAACCCGACATTCTGATGGCTAAACGCATCTTACAGCCGCCATATGATCTGAATAAAAAACAGCCCACAACGGACTGATTGCTAGAAATTGGACTAGCTGCTGGATATTCTTTAAGCAGCTGGTCCTTTTCTTTTTTATGTTAACCTTATCAGCAATTGGTTCTTATTTTTCACAAGAAAAAATCAAGAAGTCACAAATTATTTATTGCAATTTGAATACTCTCTTTTAGCGAATCCAGTCGGCTATTACAGCTATCTTTAGCGATTATCCAGAAACTTCCAAACGATTTACAGCTGTTTTTTTATCAAGAATATCCGAAACCCTCTTGCTTTTTTCATAAACATTCATTAATATTTTATACAACTCTGAAAGTATTTAATTTTCAGATAATTCACTGGAAGCTTTGAGCTGCCAATCAATCAGCATAACGGGGGTGAACCATTTGAAGGTTTTGAAGGCCTATAAATTTCGAATCTATCCGACTTCTGAGCAACGTCAATTTTTTATCGAAACCTTTGGATGCGTTCGTTTTACGTATAACTCCCTGCTAAAAAATCGGGAATATCGTGATCTTCGAGATGATCCTGGCGAGCTGTTAACCCCTGCAAAGCTGAAACAAAAGCATCCTTTTTTGAAAAAAACCGACAGTCTGGCGTTAGCCAATGCCCAACGAAATCTGGATCGAGCCTTTCGCAACTACTATGCCGGTCGTTGCAGTCATCCCAAATTGAAAACCAAAAAGGCGATGTGGCAATCGTACACTACTAACAATCAACAAGGGACAATTCGCATTGAAACCGGCCGCTTGAAGCTACCCAAGGTCAAAACACTGATCCCGCTGCTGTTGCATCGAGAAATCAAGGGTGAAATCAAGTCTGCGACTATTTCTGCCAAAAACCTCGAAGAATTCTATGTTTCCCTTTTATGCGAAGAGCAAGTGGCACACCTACCCAAGACAAGCCGCACAATCAGTATCCGCTTTTGTCCCCAACAATTGGTTTTGGCCGATGCGCCACTCTCTGGTCTTGGCTTTTGTCAAAAGGAGCTGTCCGAAAAACTCCTCAAAGAAGAACGACGCTTGGCAATTCGAGCCCTCAGCGCCCGCCGCCGATTGGTAAAACTAAAGGAAGCCAAAAATTATCAGAAGCAAAAAAATCGCGTCATGGATCTCCAACGCCACAAGCGGGCTCGGCAAAAGGCCTATATGGACGAGCTCTCGTTGACCTTAGTCAAAGATTTTGATGAGATTATTATTTGCTTTGAGCCAAAGCAGTCAGCTGTAGCTTTCAACTGGTCAGATTGGCAAAAGTTCCTGCAAAAGTTAAAATACAAAGCACGTTGGTACGGCAAAACCGTCAATCTCCAAACCCTCAGCAAAAATGCCTGAACTGATAAATCAGCAGTTGCTTATGAACTGGAAGGGACTCCAGGGATCGCCTAGGGTATAGAAAAAATCACAGTATTTTTGTTTCTAGGAATCACTGTCCACTAATTATAACAAACCATTTAAGTAAGCCGCGATCCCCTCGCGGCTTTCCTTGTGTTTTCACCAACTGCCAGCTGCTGCCGGCCCAACAGAAAAACCACTACTCAATACCGATTTTTCAAAAAAATGGAAGGTGACTTAAGTAATTTCCAAGTGCTAAGCAGCAGATGTTTAATCACAATTAATAAAAAGTATACGGGTGAGGAAAATTTGGGACCCTCTTGATGTCTTAGTCCGAAGAGAGAACAATCCCATACGTGTAAAGAGAAGTGAATGAGGCTGACTTTTCTTGATGAAGTCAAGGTGAGTCGGTGTTTGAAATTTTTAGCAATGAAAAGCCGACGATCTTCCAATGATTTTAATGGAAGATCGTCGGCTTTTGAAGGCTCACGTTTGGTATTGTTCGCTTCGTAGGACGGTGACTCAACTATTGTCACAGCCTATGTCAGAGCTGTCATTAGCTGGCCGTTCTTTTTTGCTTTTGTTTTTTTAGTTGCTTGCTGCGGAGTTGACCACAAGCAGCGTCGATGTCAGTACCGTGTTCTTTTCGGATAACACAGTTAATGCCCCGCTTTTTCAAAACATCATAAAACTTCAGGACATCTTCTTTGTCACTACGAGAATATTGGTCATGTTCACTGACGGGGTTGTAAGGAATCAAATTAACATAGGCTAGTTTCTTTTTGTCTTGCAGAAGATCTGCCAACTGTTGCGCGTGTTCAACGCGATCGTTAACCTCGTGAAGCATGATGTACTCAAAGGTGATGCGTCGGTTATTTTTCGACAGATAAAAATCTACCGCCTCCATCAGCGTTTCAATTGGGTAGCTTTTGTTGATGCGCATCATGGAAGAACGCACTTCGTTATTCGGTGCATGAAGGGAGATTGCCAAATTCACCTGTAACCCATTATCGGCAAACTGGCGGATTTTACGGGCCAAGCCACTTGTAGAAACGGTGATATGACGAGCACCAATCGCCAGTCCCTTCGCATCATTGATGATGGTGATAAACTGCATAACATTGTCGTAATTATCGAAAGGCTCCCCGATCCCCATCACGACCACATGAGAAACCCGTTCTTCTTGCCCTCGTTCGTCGAAATAACGTTGTACCAACATGATCTGAGCCGTAATCTCACCGGCAGTCAAATCCCGTTGTTTTCGCAGCAGACCACTAGCACAAAAAGTACAACCGATATTGCAGCCTACTTGAGTCGTCACACAGACAGACATTCCATATTCTTGACGCATTAAAACTGTTTCAATCATCATTTTGTCCGGCAATTCGAACAAATATTTCACAGTGCCGTCTTTGGCTTCTTGCACTACGATTTGCTTCAACGGATTGATAACAAAGTTTTCTGTCAGCTTTTCAATCAGTCCTTTAGAAAGATTGGTCATCTCGCTAAAGCTTTGCACTCGCTTTTCGTATAACCATTCCCAGACCTGGGCAGCCCGAAATTTTTTTTCCTGATGATCGATGAACCATTCCTCCAACTGAGGTTTGGTCATTCCGTAAATAGATGGATTCAAGTCGTTCCCTCGTTTCATATGATTGGCAAAGTATTCTCAGCGGCCTTTGCTCAAGTAAAAACATCGTTCCTACTATAACGGAAATCTTGACGCAGCGCAATCGGGTCTATCGCATCTTAATGATTTCCGAAAATCTCATAAGTCGACACTCCACAGCCATTTTCAATACAAAAAAGTCTCTGCTTGGCACAAGCGCCAAAAGACAGAGACCTTGAAATATCAACTCGCCACCAACGTTTTATAAACCTTACGGAAGTAAAAGCTGCGAGCTATTAGATAATAGACGATTTGAATCACTAAAAAGATGCCCAACACCTGCCAACCTGCAAGCTGCATCTTCATATTGAACATATGGTACATGGCTGTTAAAGCCACGGCCCCATGGCATAACGAAACGATGATTGGCGTAAAGAACAAGATGCCGATCTGTTGATAGATCATCTTTCGCAACTCTTTTTTGGCCAATCCCAGCTTGTGGATCATCTGGAATTTCTCGATATCCTGGTCCATGTCGCTGTACAGACGGAAATATAAAAAAGATCCTGCTGAAACAAAAAAGACGATTCCAATAAAAATACCTACAAATAGAATTGGTGCATACATCCCAATGATTTCATGGCGTGTCGCCGACTTGGCAATCATGCCTCTATTTGCTTTGGTCAATTCATCACCAAGCGTAATCAGTTTTTCCTCAGAAGCATCTGGCGTCAGCCAAATCACCGTCTCATACTGACTGGAATCTGGTACTTTCGTCTCATCTGGGATCACATATAACTGCATCCCCGTTACTAAGGTATGATTGGTGACGGTATCGGTGACCTCGTAAGCAGTGTTGTCGATTGTGACTGCTGACTGCCGATTATTACTGTCAATTCCGCCACCTTCTGTCAAAATCTGAACAGCTTGTAATTTTCCCAGCGAAACAGTCTGTTCCCCAGTAGCTTTGGCCAGGCGATTGAAATCCGCTTCCGTAATAAAGGAATACTCCGCCGTGGTGCCATAACGGTAATCCACCTTTTCATAGGCGATTTTCGCGTTTGTTAACTGGTCATCTATTGCTTTGACCTGTTCCGGCTTGCCGTCAGACAGAGAAAACTCGTAAGGTTTCCGGTCCAAAGAGCCCACCAACATATCCTGAAATCCGTATAAGGTTCCAATAGCCGCAAAAGCTACCGTCGAAATGATAGCGACTAAAAAGAAGGAGCGGGCATTGTCTTTCATACGAAAGGCTAAGTCAGAAAAGACTACCATGTTCGTCTTTTTCCAAAAAATATGTTCTCTTTTTCTAAGACGCTGGATGACGAAGACGCTAAGCTGATCAAAGAGAAACTTCGTCCCCACAATCACCACGAAAACCACTGGGATAAAGACCATGAAAACTGTCGTCCCTTGAGCCCACAATGCTGCGCCATAGCCTCCACCAATCAAAATCAAAGCTGCCACACTGCGCCACAACGATGCTTTAAAAGAACCTTTCCCCAACTCTCCAGCCTTCAAAAGCGATTGAACATTTAGCTTTGGCAGACTGAACTGGATGAAAAAAGAAATCAGTAAGAACAAAACCATAAAGGCCACGGCAGTTATTCCGATTGCCTTCACAGGAAAATAAAAAGCAAATTCAATGCCAATCATCTGCTTAGACAACATCAAGATAAGCTGAGAAAAACCCAGTCCAATCAAAATCCCGCCAATTGTCGCAAAGAAACCAATTACCAGATTCTCGATGAAAACCATCTTACGCAGCTGCAACGGGCTCATTCCTTGAATCATCAACAGTCCAAATTCTTTTTTTCGCGATTGCAAAAAGACCCCCATGGAATACATGACAAAGAAAAAGGCAAACCCGTAAATAATCACTGCTGCCACCATCATCCCCGTTTGGGCTTGCTGGTTGAGACCGTCAGCCAAGATGGGATGAAACGCAAAGACACTGAAAGTAAAGAAGATCATCACCGAAAACATCGTACTTAAAAAATAAGCTAAATAGAGGTGTTTATTGCGTAGTGTATTACGCACTACGAATTGATTAAAATTCATTGTCAACCCCCTCGAGTTGGGCCAACTCTTCCATAATTACGCTATAAAAAGCCTGTTGCCCATGCTCTTGGCGAATTTCTTTAATCAGCTGACCGTCCTTGATAAAGACAATACGCTTGCAATAGCTGGCAGCCAACGGATCATGGGTTACCATCAGAACAGTCGCTTGTCCTTCTTGATTCAACTGAGCCAATAAGCCCATCACATCTTTTGAAGCTTTCGTATCTAGATTTCCCGTAGGCTCATCTGCCAATACTAACTGCGGGTTATGGATCATCGCCCGAGCCACGGCTACCCGTTGCGCCTGACCACCGGAGATTTCAGCAATTCGTTTCGGCAAAAGGTCACTGATTCCCAGCCGTTCAGCTACCAAACGAACGGCTCGCTTCATTACAGCTACTTTTTCACCATCCAATGTTAGTGGCAACACAATGTTTTCTTCCACGGTCAATGTCGGTAGCAGATTGAAGCTTTGGAAAACAAATCCCAGTTCATGTCGGCGAAAAGCGGCAATTTCATCCGGCTTTAAATCATGAGGATTTTGACCATTCAATAAGATTTTCCCACTCGTAGGCTCATCAATGGTGGCCAATAGGTTCAAAAGCGTTGATTTCCCGCTACCAGAAGGCCCCATGATACCGACGAATTCACCGTCATTTACCGTCAAATCAATGCCCTTCAACGCTTCATAACGAACGGTATCCCCGTATACTTTTGTTAGTTTTTCTACTTGCAGCACTATATTCGCTCCTTTTTTGCTATTTCTGCTGTCTTGTGTTTATTAGCCAGCCCACAGCATAAACCATTTTTACATTACAAACTCCAGTTTAGCCAAAAGATTGCAAAAAGAACATTGTTAACCGATAACTTCGCCTAACATTTTTGTTATTCTACAGCAATTTTGCCGTTACTATTCAAAGAAACGCTGCAACACAGGCGATTTCTTCCTGTATCCTTTTTGGAAAAAGTTAAGGAACCTTCAAACATCCATTTGATTAAGTCCATTAGTACAGTGTTTTTTTGGCTAAACTTGCTGCTTCAAAGACAAATATCTCCGCCACTTCCAGCAATTTAAAAAAGAGGCATGAAAACCGGTCTCCCGCCTTCATGCCCTTTAATATATTGACGCCTAAACTTTCAAAAGCCTATTCTTCTGGCAGCTGGTCGCTTTCCTCCGGTAACGGTTCGATTAGTACCTTCCGAGGTTTACTTCCCTCTGATGGTCCGACCACACCATGAGCTTCTAGTTCGTCTACTAAACGGGCCGCTCGATTGTAGCCGATACGAAACCGTCGTTGCAGCAAGGATACACTGGCTGTCTGCATATCAACTACCAGATCTTTGGCCTGATCGAAAAGCTCATCTTCCGGCTCACCATTGCCACTTCCAGATCCAGTTGTCTCTTCATCACTTACCATCATCTTTTCTTCGTAGTGGGCTTCTTGCTGATCTGTTACAAAAGCCACTACTCGCTCTACTTCATGGTCGGAAATAAAGGCCCCTTGTACCCGAATCGGTTTATTTTCACCCATCGGCAGAAACAGCATATCGCCTCGACCCAGGAGCTTTTCGGCCCCGTTCGAATCAATGATTGTCCGAGAATCGACACCGCTGGAAACAGCAAATGCAATCCGTGAGGGCACGTTAGCTTTGATAATCCCAGTGATGACGTCTACACTGGGACGTTGAGTTGCTAAGATCATGTGAATCCCTGCCGCTCGCGCCATTTGAGCTAAGCGGATAATCGCATCTTCAACTTCATTGGAGGCCACCATCATCAGATCCGCCAACTCATCAACAATCACCACAATAAAAGGCAGTGTTGGGTGAATTTCACCGGTTTCCAAGTTCTTCTGATTCACCAACTCATTATAACCGGTGATATTGCGGACACCGGTCGCCGCAAATTTTTCGTAGCGCTCTTCCATCTCCTTGACGACTTTTTGCAGCGCTTGGGCTGCTTTACGGGGATTTGTCACTACCGGGGTCAAAAGGTGCGGAATACCATTGTAGACATTCAGCTCTACCATTTTTGGATCAATCATCATCAGCTTGACTTCGTGGGGTTTGGCCCGCATCAAAATACTGGTAATAATTCCGTTGATGGCGACTGATTTCCCGCTCCCTGTCGAACCGGCTACTAGCAGATGGGGCATTTTAGTTAAATCCGCAGTCTGGACTCGGCCGGAAATGTCTCGGCCAAGAGGCACTTCCAACAGTTTATCCGGATGGTCAGGCTGAGCCTCGATGACTTCTCGGAAGCTCACTGTGGAAACTTGACTGTTGGGTACTTCAATCCCGATCAGCGATTTACCAGGAATTGGTGCTTCCATCCGTACATCTTTAGCTGCCAATGCCAATGCAATATCGTCTGTCAAATTGACAATCTTGGAAACTTTCACCCCGACTGCCGGCTGCACTTCAAATTTGGTAACTGCCGGCCCTAAACTGGCTTTGACGACTTTGGCATCTACGCTGAAACTCTTGAAAGTATTTTCCAAAACGCCGATATTCCGCTCGATTTTTTTGTATTCTCCCGACTGATCTGCTGGTGGGAGCTTATCCAAAAGATCGGCAGTTGGCAATTGATAATCCCGATCCTCGATTTCTTCAGCAATCTCGAATTCCAGATCTTCACCGTCGTCTTCCCCACCGCTTTCCTCACTCCCGCTAGCTGCGGCTTTCATTTTAGCCGCCGTAGCATGACTATCCCCGTTGGTTTTTCCTGCAGCATATGCCTGCTGAGTAAAGTCGTCGATAATCACCGGCAAATCCGTTTGCTGCGGTTCAATAACTGGTGCTGTCGCCTCTTGCTGGGCTTGCGCTAGCTTTTCGCCTTCTGTCATGGGCCGAACCTGGTTGCGCTCATTAGCAGCAATCTGCTGACGGGCAGCTTCTTTTTCTGCCTCGATACGAGCCGTTTTTTCCGCTTGGCGGGCTTCTTTTTTTGCCACTCGGGCAGCTTTCTTCTCTGGATTACCGGCGGTCAGATCGCCAATTTTTTGACCGGTCCGCTGCAGGTGTTCTACAGCTTCACCACCACTGAGCATACTCGCCAGAAACAGACCAAAACCGATCAATAGTGCCGCAATCAGATAACTGCCGATTTGAGAAACCAGAAAATAAGTTCCGCTGTAAAGCAATGCCCCCAGCATGCCGCCGCCGACATTTTCAGCAACTGTCCCGCCACGAATATCCACTAGCAATTGTGACCAGGTCGTTTTGAGAATCCCTGAATCTGCCGTCAATACTTTAGAAAACATCAGCGCCTCAAAAATCAACAGGATTCCCAAGTAGATCATTAAGATACCAAGAATTCGGCGACGATTCTTAAAACGCGCCTGAGTGTTTTTCACCATCAGCCAGATGCCGTATGCTCCCAACCCCACACATAATAATGGGTAAGTATTCCCACCAATGACTCGTAGACAGTTAGCAATCAAAGTCCCAAGAAATCCTAATTTGAACAAACCGAAGCCGGCAAAAAGGACAAACAACAGCCCCACTAGGACTACCGTCAGTTTTTCCTGCTGCTCCAGCTCCTTTTTCGTCTTTTTACGTTGGCTCTTTTTCTGTGCCATAACTCTTCTCCCTCATTTCATCCTTTTCATTATACAAAAAAAACTATGGGAACAAAAGTTTTCCTAAAATAAGAAAATAGATGATTTGCAAAAATGTTACCCGCAAAGAAGAACCCCTCCGCTACACGCTTGACTAACGACTTTCACATCGCTGACATCAGCTCAAGGTTTGATGCAAAACGTTTGACTTTTCTTTTGGAAAAGGTTCTGCTAAAATTCGTGAAAGGATGTGGTGTCCTTTTGCAGTAGCTGCTACTATCATGCGTAAAAAAGCAAGGTTGAGGGGTAAAGAGAATATGAAGGTTTTATTTTTTTTGGCATTTTTTACAGCAATTTGCGTCTATTTGTTTTATTTGCTGACTCGACGTACAATCCGTGAAGTGTACGAAACCTTGGACGATAAAAATGAATTCGTTCGTAAAACCAAGGCATTCTTTGTAGGGATTTTTCGTTTGATTGCTTACTGATTACAGTCGTTCTTGGCACTCTCTGCTGTTCACCTATTTTTTGGTGCTCCATGAACAGGCGCTCATTTGATAATACCAAAGAGCTCCGGTAACAGAAAAAGACCTATGACAGATCACTCTTCTGATCTGTCATAGGTCTTTTTGGGTTCACAATTGTTTGACGTCAAAGAAAAGGTTCACCCTTATCTCAGACGACAAAGCTGATTCCAAGTAATTTCAAAACTATGTATAAAAAAAACAAAAGCAAACATGTTGAACCAATAATGAACACGATAAAGCCTAGCCAAAATCGCCGTTGTTTTCGGAGCATACGCCTTCACCTTCTCTGTCTCTAAATAGACCAATTTCTTATTTAAGGATAACAAAGAAATAACTACTACGCCGAAAATTAGTGTTATTTTATTAAAAAAGTCGGTTAATTAAAATATCCTGCTTCTTCACTTTTTTGAACTGATTCAATTCTAATACTACCAATGCCGCAGCCCCTCAAATCCCCGTCTGACAACACTGTGTATACCAATAAAGTACAAAGGGATGCTTATTTTTCCATAATAATCTTATTAGAAAGTGCCATACCACTTTTTCTTTTTCCAGTATTTTCTGCCTGACACAACCCAGATGTCAGCAAAAATCGAATTTCCTGATTCACTAAACGCAAAAAACCGCTATATCGACTCTGCTAGACTTGTCTTAACAACAAGTCTAGCAGAGTTTCACGATATAGCGGTTTAACTACTTTTTTCCTATAGCCTAAAAGGCTAGCCAACCACGTTTATTAATCCAGCAATTGGGTATTTTTTACCTCTTCGATAGTTTTGGTGCCTGCCAACTGCATAGTAATGGATAACTCTTTATTCAAGTGTTCCAGAACAGAAGTCACCCCTTGCGCCCCACCAAGATTCAATCCGTAGATGATTGGACGGCCGATAGCAACCAAGTCCGCACCACTGGCTAACGCTTTAAAGACATGTTCACCACGACGAACACCAGAGTCAAAAATAACTGGCACTCGTTTGTTGACCACACTTGCAATAGCAGGCAGTACTTCAAATGAAGCCGGCCCACCGTCTAGCTGACGGCCCCCATGATTGGATACCCAGATACCGTCTGCGCCGGCTGCAATCGCTACTTCAGCATCTTCCGGTGATTGAATTCCCTTGACGATAACCGGCAGCTGAGTCAGATCTTTAATTTTTTTGATATCCTCCGGTACCAGACCTTGTTTAGCCGCAGCATAGATTTCAGCGATTCCTTTGCCTTCACCATTACCACTGGCACTTTGTTCACTGTAGGCAGCTAAATTGGGCATTGGCAGTGGGAACTGGAAGTGATTGATTATGTCTTCTTCTCGGTAACCCCCCAGCGTTGAATCAGCAGTCAAAATAATTGCTTTCGCCCCGGCTTTAACCGCTTTTTCCAGAATAAATTCATTAAAGCCGTCATCTTTACTCATATACAATTGGAAAAATTGCGGTGCACCCGGTGCCGCAGCAGCAGCCGCTTCAATCGTGGTATTGGCATATGTGCTGATGGAGAAAATTGACCCGGCAGCAGCAACACCGATGGCCGTATCCGCTTCGCCTTTTTCATGAGCCAAGCCTTGGGCAGCAGAAGGGGCCTGAATAATTGGTGTTTTCAAGTCGATGTCCCACAGCTTAGTAGACAAATCGGCATGATCAATGCCCCGTAACACTCGCGGCATAATTTTCTTTTGGTTAAAAGATGCTGTATTTTCCCGCATCGTCCATTCGTCTTCAGAACCGCCCCGGATATAGCCAAAAGCACCGACTTCCATATCTGCTTTGACTTTTCCTTCTAGTGACGCAATATTTACGATTTCAATTGGATGTTCTTCATTGCTTGCTTGATACATGAGGATTCCTTCTTTCTCGAAACTTACAAAGCCATCTTACACCGCTTATAAAAAGTAAGCAACCAATTGTACTTATGAATGGTTGTCATCCAGTAATCTGCTAATATATTCAGCTTTTCCTTCAATTTTTTTGGGGAATCGGTTTTCCTTTCGTCCACAGTTGCTGCTCAACATCAGCTCTATTTTACTTGGCAATCGCTGTATTCTACAACAAAACCGCCCCCCTTTTAAACATGGGAAGCGGTTAAGGATATTTTTTACTCAACGTTTGATTTCTTTGACGCCACTTTGTAGCAGCTCTTCAATTTCTTGTGCTGAAAATTGATTATGATCCCCATGAACGGTATGTTTCATAGCTGATGCCAAGGCGGCAAATTCAACCGTTTTTTGTGGTTCAAAGTCAGATAAAAAGCCGTGCAAAATCCCAGCTGTATATGCATCTCCGCCTCCCACCCGGTCCACAATGTCGTGAATGTCATAGTTCACCGACTGATATAGGCGGCCATTGACATAAAGATTGCCTTGCAAATAGTTGTGGTTGGCATTGACGACTTCCCGAGTCGTCGAATAAAAAGCTTGAATATTCGGGTAGCGTTTAGCAATTTCTCCATAGTAGTAAGTCAAATCCGCCGCTGCTCGCTCAGGAACTTTGAAGAAGTTCAAGGCGTCCAGCTGTCCTGCAGACAAAATATCAACCAGACCTGCTATTTCGCGAAGGAATTCGCTACAAGCCTCGACTGACCATAATTTGCCGCGGTAATTGACATCCAGTACGACCTTCACACCTCGTGTTTTGGCTTCTTTTGCTAACAACAAAGTCATTTGACGCCAAACAGCAGACAAGGCTGGTGTGATTCCAGAAAGCAGCAGCACTTCAGTTTCTGCAAACAGCGCATCCAACTCCCACTCCAAAGTATCCATCATGGAAAAGCTGGAATACTTGCGATCATAGACGACATTTGACGAGCGCAGACCAACACCATTTTCCAGATAGTAGGTTCCCAGACGTTCGCCACCTTCTAATAAGAAAGAGGTATCGACACCATACTTGTGCAAATGCTGCTTCACTGCCAACCCCAGCGGATTAGCTGGGACCTTGCTAGCAAAGGCAACCTGATGCCCGTAATTAGCCAACGAAATCGCAACATTGGCCTCTCCCCCACCATAATCAGCGGCAAAGGTTGTGCTTTCTGCCATCCGAGCTTCTGCCACAGTGGACAGCCGCAGCATGATTTCTCCCAGTGTGACCACTTTTTTCATCAGGCTAGTTTCCTTCCTTGATTCGTTTAAACTCAGCCATATATGCTTGTGCTGCTTTAGTTACCCCTTCATAATCACCGCTGTCGGCTGGTTTCATCAAATTTCCTCCGACACCAACAGTTACGACACCGGCTTTGAACCATTCCGCCATGTTTTCCAGACTGACGCCACCTGTTGGCATTATATTGACGTGAGGCAGTGGCGCTTTAAAAGCTCCGATGATTGATGAACCATAAGCAGATCCGGGAAACAGTTTCACGATATCCACGCCGGCCTTCATGGCATTTTTGATTTCTGTGATTGTCATGCATCCAGGCAGATAAGGAATCTGGTACAAATTACAGATTTCAGCCGTGTCCTGATCGAAGGTTGGACTGACAATAAACTCTGCTCCAGCCATGATAGCTAAACGAGCTGTCACTGCATCCAATACTGTTCCCGCACCAATAACCACTTCAGGATCTTGGTTTCCTGCTACCATTTCCGCAATCACTTCATCTGCTTTTGGCAATGTAAACGTGATTTCCAGCCCTTTCATTCCCCCAGCTAATAATGCTTTACAAGACTTGAGACCTTGTTCTTTTGAATTTCCCCGGACCACCGGAATAACACCGGCATTTTCCAATTTTGTCAAAATTTCTACACGTTTCATCTTTGATTTCCTCCATTCAAGTGGCCCACACTTGCTGATTGTTACAATGTGCAGCAGTTTCGTCGCTTCTAGTATATCAGCTACCCATTTGCTTTTTCTATAATCAAAAAAATACCCGAACCTAATCTGCTGAAAAAGTGCTGTTTTCCTTATGGACTCGCGACAATCTCCGTCGCAGGGCAGCAGCAGTACAGATAGGGCTCGAGTATTTTTAAAGAAAGGATGTTACTGTCCTGTTACGATCGGTTTTATTAAGGTTGTTTGCCGATATAAGCCAAGATTCCGCCGTCCACGTACAAGATGTGGCCGTTTACGAAATCTGAAGCATCAGAAGCCAAGAAGACTGCCGGACCAGCCAAATCTACCGTGTCACCCCAGCGACCAGCAGGTGTTCTAGACACGATGAACTCGTCGAATGGATGGCGAGAACCATCTGCTTGTTTTTCACGCAATGGGGCAGTTTGCGGCGTAGCGATATAGCCGGGTCCAATGCCGTTACATTGGATATTTGCTTCACCAAATTCAGAACAGATATTTTTCGTCAACATTTTCAGCCCGCCCTTAGCAGCTGCATAACCAGCAACTGTTTCGCGGCCCAATTCACTCATCATTGAACAGATATTGATAATCTTGCCGTGGCCTTTTTTAATCATGCCTGGCAGGACTGCTTTAGAGACGATGAATGGCGCATTCAAGTCAACATCGACAACTTGACGGAAATCAGCAGCCGACATTTCCAGCATTGGGATCCGTTTGATGATACCCGCATTGTTGACCAGAATATCAATCACGCCGACTTCTTTTTCAACTTTGGCTACCAATTCGTTGATGGCATCTTCATCAGTCACGTCAGCAACATAACCATGAGCTTCGATGCCGGCTTCTTTATAGTTTGCCAAGCCACGATCAACAGATTCTTGTTTCAAATCGTTGAAAACGATAGTTGCACCAGCACTTGCCATTGCTTTTGCCAATTCAAATCCGATCCCGTAAGTTGCTCCGGTGATCAACGCTACTTTACCGTCTAAACGGAACATATCCATTGAAAATTCCATAACTCTATCCCTCGCTTATTATTTTTGTGATCATTTGTCCTTTATCTGCAAAATGATTTGGTCGCCTTAATTATTTCAAGTCGCTCATCGGTACCATGTCCATATCGGTATAAGTGATGTTTTCGCCACACATCGCCCAGATGAAGCTGTAGTTTGATGTCCCAACACCAGAATGGATTGACCAGCTTGGTGAGATAACTGCTTGTCCTTCATCAACTACCAGATGTTTGGTTTCGTCCGGTTTGCCCATCATGTGGAAAACACGAGTATCGGGATTCGCAAAATCAAAGTACACATAAGCTTCCATGCGACGTTCATGGGTATGACAAGGCATCGTATTCCATGATGACCCTGGTTCTAAAATCGTGTAACCCATCTGCAGTTGGCAGCTATCACAGACATTTGGATGGATATATTGATAGATTTTACGTTCGTTCAATGACAAGCCTTCCCCAGTTTCCATCGGTTTAACTTGGTCGATTGAGATTTTCACATTTGGGTATTTTTTGTGAGCTGGCACAGAGCTGATATAAAATTTTGCCGGATTGCTGCTATCTTCAGAAGAAAATACCACATGGCGGGTTTCTTTTCCGATATAATAGCCTTCTTGTTTTTTCATCGGTTCTTTTTCGCCGTCGATTTCAATAAAACCAGGGCCACCGATATTGATTACCCCTAATTCGCGGCGTTCCAAGAAATAATCTACGCCTAATTCCGCAGACAACTGAATCTCTAAAGACGTTTCAGTCGGTGTCACACCACCGAAAATCATCCGATCGTTATGGGTATATGTCAAGCTGATCTCACCGGGAACAAAAACCTTTTCCACCAAAAATTCCCGGCGCAACTCTTCTGTCGAATAATGACGAATATCTAACGGGCTGTGGGTGTAGCGGGTTTCCATAGTTTGCATTGTCTCTTCTCCTTTTTGTGCTTCACAACTTTATTTTTCCAAATAAGAAATTTACATTTTCTCATTGGAAATTTCAATTTCATTATACACGGATTTTTATAAAAGGCAAACCTTCTTGAAATTAATTTTTGCTGAGTTGTCCTTCGATGGCTGACTTGGTTTCTAAGATCTGATTAATCATTTTTTGGCGAAAAGCTGGCGTTAGGCGATATTTCGGCACACTAACACTGAAAGCGCCCGCAATTCCTTCTGGTGACATAAGCGTCGCTCCGATACAAAAAATATCTTTTTCCATCTCTTCATCATCATAAGCAACCGCCGTCTGTCGAACTTCGGTCAGCTCTTCTGCTAGTTTCAAAGGGTTAGTAATCGTATTTGCCGTATGAGGGACCAAGGGGGTTTCTTCTAAATATTTCTCATAATCCGCCTCAGAAAATTCTGCCAAGACAGCTTTTCCCATCGCTGACGAATACAGCGGGCGCGTGATTCCGATTTTTGAAGACATGAGGATGGTTTGCCCTTTTGGTTCCAGCTTATTGACATAAAGAATCTCGTCATTCACTAACACACCTAGATGGACGGTTTCATCCACTGTTTCATTCAGATCCTCCAGATAGGGCCGACTAATCTCTACAAGTTCTGTTTGAGCCAGATCATGATTAGCATAACGAATCAATTTTGAGCCGAGTCGATAGGTCTTGGTCACTGTTTTTTCCACATAGCCAATCAAAACCAGCGTATCTAGAATCTTAAGAGCAGTCGATGCTGTCATCCCCGTTCCTTTGGCAACTTCTTGCAAAGTGGAATTGGCATGTTCAGCTAAATAGTCCAGTAAATGAGACGCTTTAATCAGCACCGTCCCATAAGGTTTCTGTTTTTCCATATAAAACACCTCTTTTTCTATATAAGAAATTATAACCGCTTTTTCAGAAAAAGAAAAGAGGCGGTGACAATCAGCCAGCACCCGCCTCTAAATCGAACACTGCCAAGTGCGCGCCACAAGTAAAAGACAAGCGACTTCCATAAAAAAGATTGGAAGTCGCTTGTCTTTCATTCGTTCAATAGTTCAAGGACTGACTATCTTGATTTAACCATTGGCACACAAACTCAGCTAGACTGTCCTGAAGACAGCTGGTTTTCAATATATGGCGTCAACAAAACTTCGCCATTTAGATATTCACCTAAGTAGATTTGTCGCAGATGTTCAAAGCCTTGAGCCGAGACTTCCTGAGTCAGCCAGTCTACATCTTTGTCGATAATTTCCAATAAATCGTAATTGGCCTGTCCATCTACAATAATTGGAAAGCGAATCATTTCATCTCCAAATGCGATAACATTCAGCTGGCCGTTTTGCTCCATCACTGCCCATTTGACTTTCTCCACTTCAAACACGCCGTTTGAACGCAGCTTAAACATCAAATCATTGGCGGAAATTCCCACCCGCAGACATTCCTGGACATTGACTTGACCATTTCTAATCAAGGTCACCGGCTTACCATCAATTACAGCTTTTACCCAGCGGTTGTGTTCTTTAGCAAACTTCAACACCAATACTAAGAGCGTCCAAATGATCAGCACCAAAACAAATTGCAAGACGGTGATGCTGTCGTTGTAGATAACACCACCGATAATGCCCCCTAAGACGTAATTTTGCACTTGATCCATTGGCGAAGTTGGGGCGAGATTCCCTTTGCCCATAATCGTAATTTGTAAAATCAAACAAATCAGCCCTAAGGCAAATTTCAAAAATATCGGTAAATAATAGACCATTGCGGCCTGCCTCCTTTTTTATGGAAAAATTTCAACTCATTCACTTATTCTTGAAGAGTCCTGTCTTAATCAGCCCACCTCAATCGTGTTTATTGATAGTGCCAGAAAAGACATAGGCATCTTGCAACAAGTAATTGGTCCCATCCCCGCTTAAAGATACCCGATAAATTTGGTCGTTCACTACCACAATCATCTGATCAGCCATTCGCGTTCCGTTTACATAAACTTCTGTCGGATCCACGCCTTGATCCTTAGCCACTTGTTTGACAAAAGAAACCACTTGTGATGACTGGGTGGAATTGGTTTGCGCCTGGGTATATTCTTCATATTGGACACCTAGCATGAAAAGCAGAAACAATAACATGATGATGGACAAATCCCGATATTTCGTCTCTAACCGATGACGCAGATACGTACTGAAAGCAAAAATCAGCATGACGATTGCAAAAAATACCAGACCATACTTGATATAGTCCGCAACCCCGACAGACCCTTGCAGATAATTGATTCCGTAAACGTCCAAAAAAATCACTCCTACCTATAAATAACAGCAATCAAACTTTTTTGAAACTTTGGACTGCTGCCTTATTTTTCCTATAGCCATTGTATCACGAAGTCCTCTCGAGGGCCTTCTAACGCTCTTAATCCTTTATTTCTCCAATTTGTGTTGAAGAGAACTTGATGGAGAATTCAGCAAACAAAAACGATTTCCACTTGAAGGATTGAAACCTCTTCCAAATGAGGCGTGCTTTTTTTAAAGTTTGTGATAAGCTTTGTAGTGTATAAGCAAGTGGTTTCACACGGGCGTGTCTTGAAACCTCTGTGCCCACTACTTTCTTCTCAAAAAAAAACCTCGTCTCGTTGTAAGGTTCATAACTAGCATCCGCTAGAATTAAACTCGCAAATTTGTGGTGAGGAAGGTCCAGTAGTGAGCAATGCAAATTTAGACATGCTCGAATTGACAATAGAAAGCAGGTTGTTTGGTTGGCAAAAGCAGGTTCGAGAATTCGCAACTGGTTCTCCGGAGAAGACATCTCTTTTTCATTCATCGTTTCACTGGTAGTTCCGGTAATCATCGATCAATTCTTTTTGGTCAGTTTCAACTTTATCAACACTGCGATGATCTCTTCATCCGGTGCTGAAGCAGTCAGTGCTGTGAATATGGTCGGCTCTCTTCATTATTTTATGGTTCAGATTTTTGCTGCTGTCGGTCTCGGAGGAACGGTAGTAATCGCGCAATATTACGGCCGTAAAAACTTTCGTGAAATGGGCCAGATGGCAGCTAGCACTGTCTTCGGCTGTATTGCTATGGCCTTGATATTGACAGCAACTTTTCTCATTTTAAGAGATCCCGTATTGGGGCTGCTCTTTGGAAAAGCCACTCCTGCCGTGATGAACAACGCCAAAATCTATATGACTGGTTTATTGATCAGTTATCCAATGCAAGCTGTGGTCGAAGGTACCAATGGCAGCCTTCGCGGAATTGGTCGAACCAAAGCTTCTCTGAAACTTTCCCTTTTAATGAACGCCCTTTATATTCTCGGCAACGTCATCTTTGTCAGCCATTTGGGTCTAGGAGTCAGAGGATTGACCTATTCTTTGAACATCTCTCGCTTTCTCGCTGTCTTTTTCGCTATTTATACCTTGTATGCCAATCGTGAACTGCTGAATATCCGGCGCCAGTATTTTCGTCAGCCCTCTTTCACCAAGATTCGTCATATCATTACGATTTCGATTCCTTTTGCTACCGAATCGCTGGTTTTCAATGGTGGCAAAATCATCATGCAGATTTTGATCGTTTCTTTGGGAACACAAAATATCGCTGCCAATGCCATTGCTGTCAGTTGGGTACAGTTATCGGAAATTATTCCTTCCGCACTGAGCACTTCTTTGGTGCCCATCGTGGGTCAGTGTATCGGCCGTGACAATATCAAAGATGCCCGTAAGCTGACAAAATCTTTTGTACTGTTGGGCTGCGCCGCTTTTCTAACAGTGGATCTCCTACTGTTGCCATTTTTTAATGTTGGTATGAGTTTATTCAATCCACCAGCCGGTGTTCTGCCTTTGATTTTTCAAATTTTCTTGATCTATATTGTCACCCACTTTTTATTCTGGTCGATTAGCTTTATTCTGCCTGCTGCATTGCGGGCGGCCGGCGATGCAAAATTTACCACTGCGGTCTCTCTGCTTTCCATGTGGCTTTATCGGATTGGTATGGGCTACTTTTTTGGAATCTATCTGGGCTATGGACTGTTGGGACTTTTCGCTGTTACCTGTTCAGAATGGGCACTGCGGGGAACGATCTTTTACTTGCGTTTTCGGGGAAATAAATGGTATGCCAATAAATTGATTTAACTCTATTACCGGTCTCATGCAAACTTGCATAGGCCGGTTTTCAGTTGACTATTTCCCTCTTTGTTCGTAAAGTGGTCTTAATTACCGCTTTTTTTATTTCAATCAAACAAAAACGGCTGACCATTACCCGTCAGCCCTATATTTCAGGAGGCAGACCAAGCATGGAAGAACAGTCGAAACATCCCCATCTGCATAAGATTTCTTTTGCAGGTCTATTGGTAGCAATGGGGGTCGTCTACGGAGATATTGGAACCAGTCCGCTATACGTGATGAAAGCCATTGTAGAAGAAAACGGTGGTCTAGCATCTATTGACCCCGATTTTATCCTTGGTGCCGTGTCACTGATCTTCTGGACACTGACATTCTTGACTACTATCAAATATGTCGTGATTGCCCTACGAGCCGATAATCACGGCGAAGGTGGTATTTTTTCTTTGTATACGCTGGTACGCAAGCAAGGAAAGTTCCTAATCATTCCTGCCATGATCGGCGGGGCAGCCTTACTGGCAGATGGCGTCTTGACGCCGGCAGTCACTGTTACCACCGCGATTGAAGGCCTGCGAGGAATTCCGGAATTTTTTGATCGTTTCGGTATGAATCAAAACATCATCGTCGGCATCACATTGGTCATTTTATTAATATTGTTTTCTATGCAACGTTTTGGAACCGATCTGGTGGGGAAAGCCTTTGGGCCGGTGATGTTTCTTTGGTTTAGCTTTTTAGGTATTATGGGCATCGTCAACTTCAGTCAGGACCTCAGCGTAATCCGGGCTTTGAATCCATATTACGCAGTGAAGCTGTTGTTTTCTGCTGAAAACCATCTGGGAATCTTCATTCTAGGGAACATTTTTTTGGCAACTACCGGGGCAGAGGCCTTGTATTCTGACATGGGTCATGTAGGTAAACGCAACATCCACGTCAGTTGGCCTTATGTAAAAATTTGTTTGATGCTTAATTATTTGGGGCAAGCAGCCTGGCTGACCAGCGTCTACCAAGAGGCTGATATGCAAGCCATCGAACAATTGAACCCTTTCTTTCGGATGTTGCCTGACGGGTGGATGGTAATTGGTGTCGGTTTTGCTACAATTGCCGCTGTCATCGCTTCACAAGCGCTGATTTCAGGTTCCTTCACCTTGGTTTCCGAAGCCATCAAATTAAAACTATTGCCGCGTATGAGAATCTTATACCCAGGAAAAACTATCGGCCAAATGTACATTCCTCTGGTCAACAGCCTCCTTTGGGCCGCTTGTTCACTAGTGGTTATTACCTTCCGTACCTCTTCTCATATGGAAGCAGCCTATGGATTGTCCATCACGGTCACTATGCTGATGACGACCTTCTTATTGTTCTTCTTTATGAAAGAACGAGGCCACTCTATCGCTGTTTCTTTATTGATTACTTTGTTTTTTGGCACCATCGAGTCGGTCTTCTTCATCTCCAGCGCCGTGAAATTCTTCCATGGCGGCTTTGTGGCAGTATTAATCGCCTTAGCTATTCTCTTTGTCATGGTTATCTGGGAATGGGGCAATCTTATCGAGGAAAGCGTCTCAGAAGAAGCAGACTTGCGGGATTATTTACCACAGCTCACTAATTTGCGCAACGATAAATCTCTGCCGGTTTATCAAACCAATGTCGTCTTTTTAGTCCCCCGTATCAACGGCGACAATATTGAACGGCAATTCATCTATTCTATCTTGGACAAACGACCAAAACGAGCAGAAGCTTATTGGTTCGTCAATGTGGAAGTCACCGATGAACCTTACACACAAGAATATGAAATCGATACGATGGGCACCGATTTTGTCATCAAAGTAAAACTGTTTTTAGGATTTCGTGTGGAGCAAGAAGTCAACGTCTATATCCGTCAAATCATCCACGACTTGATGAAAACCGGTCGTATCCCACGACAACCACAAAAATATTCCATCACTCCTGGTCGTAGTGTCGGTGATTTCCAATTTGTTCTGATTCAAAAAGAGCTTTCCAACAACACTGTTATCAGCAAATGGGAACGACAAGTCATTCAAGCCAAGCTCTTTATCAAACGACACACCATGTCACCAGAAAACTGGTTTGGCTTGGAATACAGCGATGTCTTATATGAAACCGTGCCATTAGTGATTGGCGCTCCCAGAAAGACCCGATTGGTGGAACGAACAAGTAAGGATATGTAACAAAGCGTCTCTTTTCCTAAGTTAGCCATCCA
Organism: Enterococcus infantis; assembly: GCF_049166715.1. Classification (NCBI taxonomy): domain Bacteria; kingdom Bacillati; phylum Bacillota; class Bacilli; order Lactobacillales; family Enterococcaceae; genus Enterococcus; species Enterococcus infantis. The sequence goes on from NZ_JBMHFB010000001.1 coordinate 191,116, forward strand.
TATCAATACGATCAAAAGCAACAGGACTGCTGACGGTTTACACCCGCATACAGTCCTGCTGCTTTTTTAGATGGATTACTTTTTTCAAGCTTCTTCTTAAAAGACACGATTTCCGTTTTCACTAATAGTAAATGTCTTCGCCGCCAAATCAGCATTTAAAACAGCCTGTATCCCCTCTTTACCTGTTCTGACAATCACCAGCTCACTAGGACTCGGCGTCTTCACTTGGATTTCTCCCGCCAAGTCAAAAGCTGGGCTGGTATTACGAAAGCGCAGCAAGTCAAACAGTGCTTTGACTACTGGTCGCTCAGTCTCCTCAGCAATTTCTGCTAGACTATAATAATGACGGTTGATGTTGCGGCCTTCTTTGGTAGTTTCCAACAATTGAATATCATTTTTCCCCGCTAAAAGTCCTACATAATAAATTTGCGGGATTCCTGGTGCAAAGCATTGAATCGCCCGCGCCAAAAGATAGCTGGCATCATCGTCTCCCAGCGCACTGTAGTAAGTGCTGTTGATCTGATAGATATCCAGATTGTTGTAGCTGGCCGAAGAGTAAACCTTCTTGACGTTGGCTCCTACTTCATAAAGTTTTTCGGAGGTATAATCCAGCTCTTCTTGTGTCAGCAAATCTCTGGCATCCACCACACCGATACCATCATGGGTGTCCAACGTCGTGAATTGTTTCATGGGACTCAAGGCAAGCCATTTAGCCAGACGATCGCTGCGACCACTGTACAAAGCATGTAAAGTCAGCATTGGCAGCGCGAAATCATAGATGAAATAGTCGTGGTCTGCAATTTTCATTTGAATCGAATAATGCTCATGGATTTCCGGCAAAAGCTGAATCTCGTATTTTGCTGCTTCATCACGAACCTCTTCCAGCAATTCCCAGATCTCCGGCTCTACAAAGAAATCATTGGTATCTAATTTTTTTATCGCATAGGCAAAAGCATCCAGACGAATCAGCGAACAGCCATGCTTGGCCATGTCCTTCAAGGTATCACGGATAAATTGTTTAGTCACAGCTTTGGTCACGTCCAGATCAATCTGCTCTTCCCCAAACGTATTCCAGACCAATGTCTTCTCCCCGTCTTCAAAGACCAGTTCTTGAAAAGGGGCTTTATCTTTGCGTTTGTAGATCAAGTCGATGTCAGCTTGCGTTGGCCGGCCCTCGGGAAAGAACTCGTGTACTTGGATGAACATCTCTTTATAAGGTGAGCTTTCATGGTGAGTTTTGAAATCTTGAAAATACTCAGATTCGCGGGAGATATGGTTAATCATGAAGTCAAACATCAGGTAGTACTCTTCTCCTAAGGCTTCAATTTCTTCCCAAGTCCCAAAAACGGGATCGACAACCCGGTAATCACTAGGAGCAAATCCTCGGTCCCCGGTAGAAGGAAAGAATGGCAACAGGTGAACACCTCCCACAACTCCTTGCAAGTGATCTGTCAAAACTTTCTTCAATTCTTTCAAATCACTTCCCAAACTGTCGGCATAAGTGATTAGCATGGCTTGGTTTTTAATGTTCATAGCTATTCCTCTTTTCACAAGCAGGCGACTGCTGTCCGAATGGTTATCAGAACTGCCGCCGCCTGCTGTTAATAATTTGTTGTAACCAAAGCTTCATAAGGACGCAGAAGATAATTTCCAGAAGCTTTCTTTTCAGGAAAATCCTCATAATTACCTAATACCCGCTTTTCAAAAGCTGCCGGCAGCTTAAAAGCTATCAAACGGTCACTGTTGTTGATTGCAATTGTCAAACCCTTGCCATCTGGCAACAGTCGTTGATAGGCAATGATTTCATCTGTAGTGTCCGACAAGGGAGCAAACAGACCGTATACCACCGCTTCTTTGTAGTCTTTATCTTTCCGAAGAGCCGTTAATTTCCGGTAATAATTCAGCACCGAATACGGATCAGGCGATTCCGACTCCGCATTCAATGAGACATAGTTTGGATTGACCCTCAGCCACGTCTTTTCCGCAGCCGAAAATCCCGCGTTTTCACTATCGTTCCATTGCATCGGTGTACGAGAATTGTCACGACTACGACGGTTCATGGCAGCCAAAGACTCCCCTTCACTCAAGCCTGCCAATATCCCCCGCTGGTATTGATCATAAGTAGCCACATCATTGTACTCGTCAATACTAGTCATCTCGATATTGGACATCCCCAACTCCTGTCCTTGGTAGATAAACGGTGTCCCCCGCAAAAGCATAAACAACGTGGCAAGCATTTTTTTAGCAGTGTCATTATTTTCAGCAGCCGGTAGATACTTACTGATAGAGCGCGGCTGATCGTGATTTTCCAGATATAAGGCTCCCCAGCCAGCGCTTTGGGTCACTAGCTGGCTGTCAAAAATATTTTCCCGCAACTGTTGCCAAGTCCAGCCACTAGGTTTAAACCACTCCCCAGTAACAGGCACGTCAATATCGGTGTAACTAAAGTCAAAGACCATTGAATAATACCCCTCCGGACCTATGTATTCCGACAAACGCTCTGCCGGCACATTGGCTTCTGCGACGGTCATCGCATCATGAGGTTTGAAACAACGCTCCTGCATTTCTTGCAACCAGACTTCAATTCCCGGCTGATTCAAAATCCAATGACCGATAAATGCCAATCCATCTTCCCCATCGGCTGGCAGCTCACCAAAGACCAGTCGCTTCTTGATATTTAGGATTGCATCGATTCGAAAGCCCCCTAGTCCTTTATCCAGCCAGTAATTAATCATCCGATAGATTTCTTCTCGCACTTCGGGATTTTCCCAATTCAGGTCCGGCTGCTTTTTGGTAAATGCATGAAGATAAAACATGTTTTCTTCCCCTGCAACTTGCGTCCAAGCATTATCGCCGAAATAGGTTCGCCAATTATTCGGCGGCTGGCCTTCTTGTCCTTCACGGAAAATATAATAATCCCGGTATTTGCTTTTAGGATCGGCTAACGCTTGTTGGAACCATTCATGCTCATCAGAGGTGTGATTTACCACCAGATCCATCAAAACCTTGATGCCGCGTTTTTCAGCTTCTCTCAACAAGCGATCAAAATCTTCATTGGTACCAAAACGTTCATCAATTTGATAATAGTCGGCGATATCATAACCGCCATCATCCATTGGTGATTTATAGATAGGACAGATCCAGATGACATCAACCCCCACCTTTTCCAAATAAGGCAATCGCTGGATGATGCCGGGCAGATCCCCGACACCGTCTCCGTCGGTATCTTGAAAACTTTTAGGATATATTTGGTAGACCACCGCCTCTTTCCACCATTCACGTGTTTCAGGTAGCAAGGCTCTCCCCTCCTGTCTCGTACCAGATTACGCTCTGATACGGTTGCAGCTCCCCATAAGCTGTCGTTTGTATAAACCCTGGCAGGTTATTCAGTAATGGCTCGTTGACAGCTTTTTTTAGCGGAATTTTTTGCATATTTGCCGTTAGATTGGCTACCACTACTAATCGCTGCCCCTCGCGCTCACGATAATAAGCTACCAGTCCTCTTACCTCTTGCAATACCGGAACCGTTCGACCATAAATCATCAGCGGTGCTAATTTCTCGCTTTTTCGCAAGCTAGTCATCTTTTTGAAAAAATTCAACAACGAGTCTGGTTCAGCGGCTTGCCGGGCTACGTTCACCTGCGGATAATTTGGATTAACGGCAAACCAAGGGGAAACCTCGCTGAATCCGGCAAAGTTGCCAGCGTCCCATTGCATCGGTGTTCGACTATTTTCGCGGCACTCCTGATTGATTTTTGCTAAAGCTGCTGCCGGTGTGAGACCTCTCAACAGATAGTCTCGGTAACTGTTATGGGTTGCCAAATCCAAGTAACCATCAATACTTGTTTTCGGGTAATCTCGCATTCCGATTTCTTGGCCTTGGTAGATGACTGGAATTCCCCGCAGGAAAAAGTACATCATACTCCAGGCGGTGATACTGTCAAAACTGATGTCTTTCTGTGGAATCAATCGATCGGGCATCCTCGACAAATCGTGATTTTCCAAAAAATTGGTGAAGAAAACTCGATCGTTGGCCAACACTTGCTTTTTGTATAACTTTTGCTTCAACAGATCTACGAAGGCGGCGGGATCTTGCTGATATTTCTCCTCTTGAATCGTGTAAGGCGTGTGGTAAAAATCAAAAATGCTGGAGAAATACCCATTGTCTCCGAAATATTCAAGCCACTGATCAGGATCAGGCACGTCCATCTCGGCAATTGTCAACACATCAGAATCAGCAAAAATTGCCTCGCGCATCTCCTTTAAAAACTCACCAATCCCACAAGCATTGCGGTATTGTTCCCAAACAGTCGCCAAGCCATCCGGCCCATCTGGCGAGATGATCTTCTCGTCGTAGATTTTCTTAATGTGGGCAATGGCATCAATCCGAAAACCAGCTACTCCTTGATCCAGCCAGTAGCGAATCATTTCGTATAGTTTCTGACGCAATTGGGGATTCTCCCAATTGAGATCCGGCTGTCCTACTGTAAAAAGATGCAGGTAGAACTTATTGTCTGTCCCGGGGATTTTTTCCCAAGCGCTGCCGCCAAACATGGAACGCCAGTTATTCGGCGGCGCTCCGTTTTCACGGCCTTCTTTGATGACATAATAGTCCGCATACTCGCTATCTAAATCTGCCATAGCCGCCTTGAACCAAGGGTGTTCAGTAGAGGCATGGTTGATTACCAAATCCATCAAAATCTTGATTCCTTTTTCACCGGCTTTGGCCAGCAACTCGCTAAAATCTTCGTTGCTTCCAAAAGATGGATCAATTTGGTAATAGTCAGAAATGTCGTAGCCGTGATCCATCATGGGAGACAAATTGACTGGACTAATCCAAACAACATCCACCCCTAAATCTGTCAAATGATCCAAGCGCTGCGTGATGCCAGCAATGTCACCAATGCCATCATGATTAGTATCTTGAAAGCTTTTCGGGTAAATCTGATAACCGATGGCTGAGTGCCACCATTTCATCTTACTTGTCATAATTTACTCCTTATTTCACAGCACCATCAGAGATACCACGGATAATATTTTTCTGCAGCAGTAAAAATAAGATAATAATCGGCACAATCGTAATCAGTACTGCTGGGAAAATTAAATCCCACGCATTCCCATACTGTCCTGATTGAATCTTGGCAAAATAGATGGCCAATGTCAGTGTCTTCTTTTCACCATTGCCAATAACTAAAAACGGTAGTAAATAATCGTTCCAAATCCACATCGCATTCAAAATAATTACTGTCATCGTCGTTGGCCGCACCAATGGCATGATGACTTTGAAGTATACTTGGAAAACCGAGGCACCATCAATTATGGCGGCCTCTTCCAAAGCGATGGGAACACTCTTCATAAAGCCGTGGTATAAGAAAATTGACATACTCATTCCGAAACCACCGTACATCAAGATCAAGCCCAGTGTATTTTTAAGCCCTACATTGTCAAACATATTAATCAATGGGTACATGACAGCCTGAAATGGAATCAGCATGGAGGAAGTAAAAAACAACAGCATGATGCTAGACACTTTAGACTTGAAACGGACCATCATCCAAGCAACCGTTGAAGAAACAAACACGATCAAAACCACAGCAATCACGGTGATAATCACTGTCAAGACGATTGAATTACCCAAGTCAATCTCTTCAATGGCCCGCCGAATATAGGTGAAATCAATTTTCTTTGGAAGAGCCAACGGTGTTTTAACAATTTCTGATTGTGACTTGAAGGAGTTGATTAATAAAAAACTGATGGGAAATAAAGTATAGATGGCCAGCACAGTCAAAATCAGATAACGCAGAAAGCCAAACTTTTTAAACTTACCAACTGATTTCATTACATTTCAACCTCTTTTCGTTTCGTGATCACAACCTGAGTCAGAGAAACTATTGCGATAATAACAAAGAAAATAACTGCTTCTGCTTGTGCCAAACCATAGTTATTTGAACTGTCCCGCGGTGCTCGCAATATTTGTAGTGCCAGCATCCGGGTATTGAACTCTCCGTTGGTCAATGCGACGTTGGGATCCAAAAGTTTGAAGCAACCAGATAACACCATGAAAAAGACAATTGTGAACGACGGCATCAGCATAGGAATTGTGATATTTTTAAATCGCTGCCAAGCGTTGGCTCCATCCATCGCGGCGGCTTCATACAACTCAGTAGGAATATTATTTAAACCAGTGATATAGATAATCATCATGTAGCCAGACATCTGCCAAGTAACGACCATCAGCATTGCAAACAGATTTTTAGTATTGTCTTGCGTCATATTGGTCAAAAAGCTGATTGGTAATAGCCCATCTGGTCCAAATAAGACTTGTGAGAAAATATTTTCAAAGATGAACAACCAGATAAAACCCAGTGCCAATCCGCCTAACAAATTGGGAAGGAAAAAAGTTGCACGGAAAAAACCAACTGCTTTTCCAATACTGTTGACTAAAAGTGCCAATCCTAACGCTACGACGTTGACAACAACAACCGCTAGCAGGGTAAATTTAACTGTATAGAAGAAGGCCTGACGAAAACTTTCACTTTCAAATGCTTTACGATAGTTATCTAACCCTACCCAAGCTTCAAAGGCATTCCCACCTCCAGCGAAATAGACGCCCCGCCAAGCTGAGAAGGAATAGATCAAACCGATGATAAACGGAATGATTACCACACAGGAATACAAGACAACTGCCGGAATCGTGAAGGGAGCAAACCATTTCTTATAGATATTTTTCATAACTTCTTTCCTCCTATCAAAAATCGTCTTTTACGAATAACCATTGGAGATTCCTCCGTAAAAGACGATTTTGACTCGCTTTAAACTCAGTAAGAACTATCTTGTTTCAGTTCCTGCCACTTCTTGATTACTTTGTCGGCAAAATCAGGATAAGTTCCTGCATCCCACTCTTTTTTAGTCATATAGTTTTCTTTCAACTCGTTCCCTACATATTCCAAGAAATTGCCCGGTGAAGCATTGAATGGATTGGACAATGTTTTTCCGGTTTTCAAATAGGAAATCAGTGCTTCATTTAACGTGTTACTACCACCACTGTCCAAGTCATTGAACAAGATGAACCCAGATTCATCTTTCAAGAATTTCAGGCCACGGTCTGATGAATACAGCCAAACCAGAAAATCTTCCGCCAATTTGATTTTGTCTTCAGAGACTTGCTTGTTGATGATCCAATAGTTAGGCACAAATGTCGGAATCGTCTTGTTGTAATCTTCTGGTGTCCAACCTTCTAAATGAATATCTTTTTGCTCAAAAGGCATTTTGATGGGAATAATATCCAGAGTTGCCAACATGTCTGGATTCAATTTATTTAAAGTAGGATAAATCCAGTTCCCTTGTTTGATAAATACCCCTTTGTGATCGGCAAATAGTTGCAAGGAATTGTCATAACTACCGACAGTCCCGTTGATAAATTCAGAGCCGCGAACTAACGGTCCATCTTCACCAGCTGCATGGGAAGTGTTGTAATCCAGCACCTCCATGTATTTGACCAGTGAATCTTTCATTTCATCAAATTTGCTTGGGTCAGAATACAATGCATCGGAATAACTGCTAAACACTGTATTCATCGCCACATTAATCATGTGATCAGAATAAGTCCACTTTTCCGCACCTGCTTCAACAAAAATGCCTGTGAGGCTCTTAGTCAACTCTGTTTTTTCAGCTGCCAATGGGTACTCGTGACCGTTCAAACTCAAAGTCGCCACTTTATCAGATTGCAAGTATTCATTCAGGCCATTCGTAAAATCGGTAAATCCTTGGAAATCAACCGTTTTTAAATCAGTCAGCAAGGCATCTTGATCTGCTGCCGGAAACAGCTCCTTTAAGACATCTTTATCCACGATATAGCCATAACCTTCAACAGTATAAGGCAAGCCAAAATTTGTTTTATCATCAACGGACAAGCGCATGTTTTCAGGAACTTGTTCAGCCAGCTTCTTCAACTCTTCATTGCTGCTGTCTTGGAGGTTGTACATGAAGTCGCCGTCTTTTGGTCCCCAAGTAATCAAGCTGTTGGTGGCGAAAATTGCCGGTGCATTTTTTGAAGTCATCTCAGTATTCATCGTCTCTGTTACATCAGCACCGGATCCTGGGGAGAAGGTTTTCACTTGAATCCCTGTTTCCTTTTCATAATCCTTTGCCAATTCTTTCAGCGAATCGGAAATCTCACTCTTGGTATTAAAAATGTAAAGCTCATCACTTTTTGCAGAATCCCCTCCAGAATTTCCGCAGCCAACTAAAACTAAAAGTGCCAGTGCCGCTGTCGTCAACCCAGTAACCAATTTTCTTGTTTTCATGTTGCTCATTCCTCCTAGACGTTTTTTCCCCTTTAATTGTCAAAAGAAAGCAAAAGCATAATTGTTCGCGCTTTCTTTTTCTGACTCGAGTATATGTCAATCGTTTTCATATGTCAATCGTTTTCATAAACTTTTTTCGTTGCTATATCAGTGAATATGACTATAATTAAACTGGAGAATAGATTATGTATTCAGGATTTAATCTGCTACTTTGGGGGCCAGACGGAAAACCTTACTGCTTGACTGACCAGAAGAAAAAAGTTTTTGCGGCGACCCCGGGTGAACAAAAAACTAAATTTATTTCCTGACATGAAATACAAATTGCATACAACTAAAGGAGTTTTGAGAATGGCCAGTATCGAAGACGTGGCAAAAAAAGCCAAGGTATCGGTGACAACTGTGTCCCGCGCCTTGAACGACCATCCTTATGTATCGGATAAGACGAAGAAAAAAATCTATAAAGCGATGGAAGAATTGAACTACTACCCCAACAATGTCGCTCAACAGCTGCGGGGTAAAAAATCTAAGATGATTGGCGTTATCATCTCTTATATCACCAATCCTTTTTTTGCCAATCTAGTAAATACCATCGAAAAAACGGCGTTGGAATTAGGCTATCATCTGGTCGTGCTGCAAACCCAGGGCAATCCCCAGTCAGAAGCGTTCTATATCCAGATGATCCAGAAAAAGCAATTGGACGGTATCATCATCACAAACTTGGAAACTGCTACGCCTCAGATTAAACAACTGATGGCAGAAGGTAAAATTGTTTTGTGCAACCGCTATATCGGCGACGAAGAATTGACTGTCATCAAGATTGACGAAGAAAAGGCCAGCTATGAAGGCACCCGCTATTTAATTAATCAAGGCCATCGCCGGATTGCTTTTTGTACTGGTAATGTGATGAATGTCCATGACCACCGCTTCAAAGGCTTTCTTTTTGCCCTGCGGGATCACGGCCTAACATTCGATGAGACTCTTTTCTTTGAACGAACATTAGGCGTTCAAGGGGGCCGAGATTTTCTGCAAAAATTTGCGGCTATGAATCCTGAAACAGCCCCGACTGCGGTTTTCTCCAATGGTGATGAAGTAGCTGCCGGAATTCTCAGTGAAGCTCGTAAATTAAAAGTTGCTATCCCACAAGATCTGGCGGTACTGGGTTTTGACGATCAGCCCATCGCTGCTTTGACGTATCCTGAAATCACTACGATCCGTCAGCCCATCGCTGAAATGGGGGCAGCGGCGGCAAAAAGTCTGATTGCTGCTATTGAAGGAGACAGTCAGCCGGAAATTCCCACGCTCGCCACTGAGCTGATCATTCGAGAAACGGTCTGATTTTTTGAAACTTGCTGACAGAAATTGTCAGATTAAGTCTTTTTCAAGTGGCAGAAAACAAATACTTTAAGCCGGTTAAGAGGAAACAAATTTCCTTTGGCTTGCTGAAATCAAGATTAGTCGGTATTTGAAATTTTAAGTAACGAAAAGACGGCAAGCTGCCACTCGTTTTCAACGGAAGCTTGTCGTCTTTTACTGGTATCTTACCTTTATTCAAGTTGTAATTTCCGATCCCAGAGCCGCAAAAAAAGCGGAACCCGAAAAATCGGATCCCGCTTTATAAGTGTTACTTGCCGGCACGTTTTACATAAGTGCCTTCAGCTGTGTTGATTTCCAACAATTCTCCAGCTTCGACAAAATCAGGAACATTGACAATCAAGCCGGTTTCCATTGTTGCTGGTTTACCAGAGCCTGTCACAGTTGCCCCTTTGATTGATGGTTGCGTTTCTGCTACTCGCAAAACAACGGTTGAAGGCAATTGTACGCCGATGACTTCGGAGCCGTAAAATTGAATCTTCACTTCCATGTTTTCCAAGATATATTTCATCTCTTCTGCAACAGTTTCTACCGGGATTTCATATTGTTCGTAAGTTTCGGTATCCATGAAGTAACCAGTATCATCCATTGTGTACAGGTATTGTACATTTTTGGTATCGATGTGGGCTTTTTCAAATTTTTCATCTGGGCGCAAAGTTGTATCATAAGTTGCACCAGTCCGTACATCGCGAAGTTTCATACGCATAACAGTATTGCCTTTACCTGGTTTGTGGTGGCTGGCGTCCAATACTTTGATCAGTTTGCCGTCTTGGATGAATGTCATCCCGGCCCGCAAATCACTTGCTGAAATCATGATAATCCTTCTTTCCGTAAATTAGTCCTTGTTCATTTTAGCAAAAGGCGGGCAGAAGCGCCACCTTTCAAGAAAAATTCTTTTCACGTTTGTTTTTTATTCCTCTTTTTGCGGCTGACCATGGTCGTGATAATTTTCTTGAAATTCATCCACTTCAATGTAGATATAGGCTTTCTTATCTGGCAGTCCTCCCCGGATATTCGCTTCGATTTCGTTGATGATACTGTAGGCGGCGCCTTCTTTGGGAGCCACGATGTCGACTTTGGCGGCAATCATGATCTCATCTGCTGACATGTGCAGTGTTTTAATGTCAATCAAACGCTCAATGTCCGGTCGTGCAAAAGCACTTTTGATTTTGGCAAGATCGCCGGCGGTTACACTCTCCCCAATAATCAGACTGTAAAATTCTTTCGCCAAAAAGATAGCCGCAAACATCAATAACAGGCCAATCAGCAACCCACTTAAAGCATCAAAGACGGCGTTGCCGGTGATCATGGTTAGAATTGTCCCCGCTAATGCCAACAGCAGACCAATCACTGCACAGAAGTCTTCCGTGAAAATAATTAAAATCTCACTGTGACGGCTTTCTCGTAAAAATTTGAACAGGGGCAGCTTTTCTGTATTTAGTTCGGCAATCTCTTTAAACGCGATTCGCAATGAACTTCCTTCGACCACCATCCCGAAAATCAGGATACCAATCACTAGCCACTGATTTCCCACTTCATGGGCTGGATGAAAGAGTTTTTCAGTTGCTTCCATCACGCCTAATGCCCCACCACCGAAAAAGAGCATCGTTGCTACGATAGTACTGAAAAAGTACTTTGCCCGTCCTTCACCAAACTGATGAAGCTCGCTTTGGCCGACGCTGGCTCGCCGATCCCCTACAATCAATAGCGCCTGATTGCTACAGTCTACTACACTGTGAATAGATTCATTTAGCATCGCGGCACTACCGCTCAGTAGATAACCGATAAACTTACTGATGGCTACCAAAATATTGGCAATCAAGGCGGCAATAACCGCCATCATGCCTCCGTTTTTCTTTTCTTCCATTCGGCTCACTCCTTTATTTCCACCGCTATCGTCTCCCTCATTATAATTTTTTTTCAAGAAAAGGCCCTAACAAAAGCTCCTCAGGCAAAAAAATAACCTTTTTTTCGATATCGTTATATGATGGCAGCAAAAGAGGTGAATACTTATGAAAATCACTATGGATGAACAAACAACTCGCCATTTAGAGAACAAATTCGGTGTTGCCACTCGTTTGATTCTTGCTTTAAATGATGGCTCTAACGTCTACAGTTCCGCACAAGGTTGCTGTATGATTGGTGATCGTTTTCTGCTCCAGCCAGTGAAAAACAGCACCCCACCATTTACCATTCCTTTAGAAAACGACACCTTTGCTTTTTATATTTCCGACTACGAGAAAAATTTCCTGAGAAGCGACTTGACCTTGCAGTTCAAGCCAAGTTATGGAACCTTGCAGCTGAAAAGCAACGAAGGTATCTTGGACCTAGATGTAGAGTTAAAAACAGCGTCAGTAGCTGTCAAACATTGAGTTCCACTGGCGACTTTTTCTATCCAGTCTGCAATTTTCAGCTATTAAAAAACCTCACCGAATCAACCACCGACAGACAGATCAGGGTTCCGATTGGTGAGGTTTTAGCTTTATTTTTTGTGCTATTTTTACAAATCAGCGATAGAATGTCTGCTCCAACCAGGTGAGTGTCGTGTAGGAGACTTCTTCGGTGGGTGCTGTCAGGTAAAATTGAAAAGGTACCGGATTCTCGCCTAATGACCCTGCGCCATAACGACGAGAAAAGGCGTTCATATCCCAGCTCAAGGTGTAGCGTGACTGCCAATGATCAGTTGCAGTTATCTGATAGATTCTTTGCTCTTTTGTAAACAGCAGGCTGTCTTTGGTAATTGTCAAAGCCGGCGTTTGTCCGGCAAAGTTGCCATCTTCAGCAGGTGGCTGGCTATACCAGTGTCCTTGCAAAATTTCCGGAATTAGTGGTGTTTGGGTCTCTTCTGTTTCTGGTGGGGTCAACTCTGCGACCTTGTTTGCCACGTCATAGGTTGATTTTTGTCTTACCAATCGTTTTAAAATTTTGTCCAGTTCCCCCCGCTCTTCTTTCAATGCCGGTTTGCCATCGGCGGCATTGCGAGCCTCCATCCACTTATTCAACGCTTCTTCATAGTTATTTTCATCCATCAATTTAGTAATTTCGGTTAACTGCCCTGAAAAAGCATCCGTCTCCTGTTGCACGCCTTTCACTTCTTCGGATTGCTCCTGAGCCTTTTGACGTATGACACGGGAAAGATCGTTGCGCTTCAATAAGGCAGCGACTGTTTCACGGCTTTGCGACAGTTGTCCGGCAGACAATTGCCGCTGACTTTTGCTAATGGCTGCAACTTGTTCCAGATAGTCTTTAGCTGTTTCATCTTCTGGCTTCTCGCTTAAAGCCATCTCAAAGTAGGCCTCTGCTTTTTGAAAGTTTCCTTTGGCAGCTGTCGTTACACCTGCGGATACAGCCGACTTATAAGCCGGTGAATCATTTTGACAGCCGCTAAGTCCTACTGAGAGTAGCGCCATTACCAACAATAAGCGAAATTTCCCCATCACTTCTGACTCCATTTCTTTCCAATGATTTGTCTTGATCAGTCCATAGTCCTTGGCAGTCCTCACAAATCCAACCCTGGTTTTCCAATTTATTATACCAGTCTTCGCCTCAGGTACAATTGCGAATGTGACATAAGTAATTTCTAAGTGCTAAACAGCGAATGTTTAACCACAATTAATAAAAAGTATACGGGTGATTAAAAATTGTGATCCTATTGATGTCTTAGTCGGAAGAGAGAACAATTCCATACGTGTAAAGGGAAGTGAATGAGGTTGAATTAGCTTGACGAAATCAAGGAAAGTCTGGATTTGAAATTTTTAGCAATGAAAAACCGACGATCTTCCAATGATTTTAATGGAAGATCGTCGGCTTTTTGGGGCTCACGTTTGGTATTGTTCACTTCACAGGAGGGTGACTCAACCATTGTCACACTCACAATTTTTCTTATATCACCGCCACAAAAAAACGGACCTGTTCAGAATTTCAGGTCCGTTTTTTTCATTTATTTCTCTTGTTCAAAAACAGCGGCATCATAAGGCGCCAACCTCATTTGTTTGGTGAGGCTGCGACTGGCAGCTTGTTTTGAAAGATTACCGAAAACATAGCGGTAGTTTTGATCTCCAGTGGCAATCAGTCGGTTGGGTAACGTTACGACTCGTAAGTGCTGGGAAAGATTCACCAATACCAATAGCGCCTTTTCCTCTGTCTGCCGCACATAGGCAAAGATATCTGGATCACCGGCTGCCACTAAGTCAAAGCTGCCTGTGGTAAAAACCGGCTCTGCCTTTCGAAAGGCAATCAAGCGCCGATAAAATTGCAACGCCGAGTCCGGATCTGCTTCTTCAACAGCCGCATTGATCAGTGGATAGTTTGGGTTCACCGCGAGCCACGGTTGACCGGTCGTAAAGCCTGCATTGACAGCCGACGACCATTGCATCGGGGTGCGGGAATGGTCTCTGGTCCAATGGGTCACCAACTTCAACGCTTCCAATGAATCGGTACCTTCTTCCAGCAACAGTCGGTAATGGTTATGAGAATCTTTGGCGTCCACTTGATCAATCCCGGTAAATGGGTAGTTGGTCATCCCTAATTCCTGCCCCTGGTAAACAAATGGCGTTCCCTTCAGCAGCATATAGGCCGTGCCAATCGCCTGAGCTGATTTGGCGGTCTCATTTCCTAATACAGAATTAAAACGCGGATTGTCATGATTTTCCACATACAGCGCATTCCACCCAGCATGTTCTAAATGTTTCTGCCAACGAGCCAGCACTTTCTTGAAACCCAGTAGGTTGATTCGCTCAGCTCCCGGTTTTCCTTCACGAACATTGTGCTCCAGTTCGAAGATCATGTTGATGTAACCTTCATCATCGGTCCAATCGACTGCGCGACGACTAGAAACACCACTGGCTTCTCCCACTGTCATGATGTCGTACCTAGCGAAAATCCCTTTCAATTCCGCCATGTACTCCTCGATACCCGAAACATTCATAAAGGGTGCCCACGGATTGTCAGTGATTTTAAAATCCCAAGACTCTTTTTGGATGTGGCTGATGGCATCTAGACGAAAACCGTCAATCCCCAGCTCCAACCACCATTCAATCATGGCATAAATTTCTTCTCTTACCTTGAAATTGGTCCAATTGAGATCTGGCTGTTGTGGAGCAAAGACATGGAAATAACTTTCTTTACTGGTAGCATCATAGGTCCAGGTAGGCCCGCCAAAAAAACTCTGCCACTCATTGGGCGGCTGCTTTTCCCCAGCAGCACTTTGCCAATGGTAATAGTTTCGGTAAGGATTCTCTGCTCCTTTTTTTGCTTCCAAAAACCAAGGGTGCTGATCACTGGTATGATTGATCACCAAATCTAAAATCAGCTTCATCCCCGCTTGATGGACTTGCACCAATAGCTCCTTGAATTGCGCCATCGTGCCATACTCCTGTTGGATATCTTGATAATCGGAAATATCATAGCCATTGTCCACATTAGGTGACTTATAGATGGGGTTCAACCAGATGAAATCGACGCCTAAGGACTTGATATAAGGCAGTTTTTCAATAATTCCATTGATATCCCCGATACCGTCGCCATCAGAATCCATAAAGCTGCGAGGATAGATCTGATAGCCTACTGCATTTTTCCACCAAGGCAGTGTGTCTGTCATCGTTTTTCACTCACTTTCACAGCAAAAGCTTCCCACGGCGCCAGTCTGGCTTGTGCAAGATCATCTACATCGCCGGGATAGTTTCGAATGATGGTCGCCATCACCGTAAATTGCGGCAACATAACTGTTTGTTCGTCATCAGAAAAATTCCCCACGATTAGCCACGTCTCTCCTTCATAGCGCCGCAAATAAGCAAAAATTTTCTCCTCCGTTGACAACAGTTCAAACTCACCCCAGATCATCAGAGGATGTTTTTTGCGCAGTTGAACCAGTTTTTGATAGGTATAAAAAATCGAATCCGGATCAGCCAGTGCTTTCGCCGCATGAATGTCCCGATAATTGGGGTTGACTGCCAGCCACGGTGTTCCGGTGGTAAAACCAGCGTGGGCACTGTCATCCCATTGCATCGGAGTGCGGGCGTTGTCGCGGCCTTTTTTGTTGATTGAAGCCAGTATTACTTCTTTGGAATAGCCTTGTGCCAGACGTTCATGATACATGTTCACGCTTTCGATGTCGGCTACTTCACTGATGTCTTCTGCCACATAGTTGGTCATCCCCAACTCTTCCCCTTGGTAAATATAGGGTGTTCCTTTCATCATATGCAGCAAAATAGCAAAGAATTTAGCACTGGCCTCTCGGTACTCCTTGTCATTGCCCCACCGCGAAATAATTCGCGGAAGATCATGATTTTCCCAAAAGAGTGAGTTCCAGCCTTCTGTTCCCAATTCTGTCTGCCAACGAGCCAATGCTTGTTTCAAAGCACCTACTTGCAGCGGAATCAAATCCCACTTTTCTTTTCCCGGTTCCTGGTCCAGCATCATATGTTCAAACTGAAAGACCATCGACAATTCATGGCGCGCTGGATCTGAGTATAATTTAGCGATTTCCGGTGTTGCCCCCCATGTTTCTCCCACGGTTAAGAGATCTTGTTGTCCAAAGGTCGCCCGATTCATTTCTTGCAGATAGTCATGAAGTTTAGGACCATTGCCGGTCAGCTCTTTTTGTGGTTGTTTCCCAATCAAATCGATGACATCCATGCGAAAGCCGCCAATTCCTTTTTCAATCCAGAAATTCATCATGTCATAGACAGCTTGGCGGACGTTCTCATTCTCCCAATTTAGGTCCGGTTGCTTTTTACTAAATAGGTGCAAGTAATACTGATTGCTGGCCTCGTCAAATTCCCAAGCGCTGCCGGAAAAGGCGGACCCCAGCCCATTAGGTACGCCACCATCTGCAGCTGGATCTGCCCAAATATAAAAGTCTCGATAATCATTGTCGCGTCCTTTTTGTGCCTCGATAAACCAGCGATGCTCATCAGAGGTATGATTGACCACTAAATCCATGACAATCTTGATTCCCCGCTGTTGTGCGGCGGCAATTAGGCGATCCATATCTGCCATCGTTCCAAATTCAGCCATGATTTCTTGATAATCGGAAATATCGTAGCCGTTATCATCATTAGGGGACTGATAGACGGGTGATAGCCAGATAGCTCCGATTCCCAGCTTTTCCAAATAAGGCAGTTTTTCAATGATGCCGGGAATGTCTCCGATGCCATCACCGTCACTATCTTTGAAACTGCGGGGATATACTTGATAAACGACAACTTCTTGCCACCAGTGTTTTTCCATGTTCCTTCGCTCCTTTTACGTATGCTGCGCTTTATCTAAGCGTTGTTTGATACAGCGATAATTGTTTTTTTGATTGATTTTGATTTTAAAAAACCGCCACGGATACACGATCACGCGGCGGTCACAACTCAATGAAGCAGCAGAAATCCCTTAGGAGAAATCAAAACCCGCTCTTCTTCCACCGTGGCTAGATTTCCCGTCAACAGTTTATATCGCGGAACCGGGATCTCTTGTGTCACAGTTCCAGTATTGAAGATACCCAGAATTTTTCCGTCAGCGGATTCTCTGGCTAGTACGACCATGCCGCTGTCTTCATCGGCTTTTTGCCAATCCATCCGTCCCTCAGACAAAATCGGTTGCCATTCTTTACGAAGTGCCACCATATTTTGGAAAAAGTCGAACATGTCTTGATCTTGTTCTTCTGGATCCCAGACCATACACTTGCGGCAATCAGGGTCCATCTCACCGGTCATCGAATACTCATCGCCATAATAAATACAAGGAACTCCTGGTTGCAAATAAGTAAAGGCCACCACCTGTTTCATCAGGTCCTTATCCCCTTTGGCTTCTGTCAAAAGTCGCGGTGTATCGTGAGAGTCTAACACATTGAATTGAATTTGATTCACCTGATCGCGATAGAGCATCAGTTGGCCATTGATCTCAGATACCATTTTTTCCATTGGGATTTCACCTTTGACAAAGTACCCCATGATGGCGTCTGTATAGGCATAATTCATAACTGCATGAAACTCGTCTCCTTGCAGCCAAGATTGAGAGGAATGCCAGATTTCACCGAGAATGTAAAAATCCTCCTTGGCTTCATCACAGACTTGCCGGAATTTTTTCCAAAAGCCGTGATCCACTTCGTTAGCCACATCCAAGCGCCAAGCATCAATATCAAATTCTTCAATCCAGTAACGAGCGATATGCAAGAGGTACGCCTGAACTTCCGGATTGGCAGTATTCAATTTCGGCATATGAGGGGTAAATGCAAAGACATCATAGGTCAAATCTTTGGCATCTTCAAAGTCGTTGCCTGGTGTATACGTCGCCGGAAATTCATTGACGTGGAACCAATCGGCATATTTTGAATCTGCACCATTTTTGAGTACATCCTGCCATTGGGGAGAAACATCCCCCATATGATTAAATACGGCGTCCAGCATCACCCGAATGCCTCGCTTGTGACACTCTTGGATCAATTTTTTCAAAAGTGCTTCATCACCGAAAGCCGGATCTACCTTCAAATAATCGATGGTATCGTATTTATGATTGGAGTGGGCTTCAAAAATCGGGCAGAAGTACAAGCCATTGATTCCCAGCGCTTCCAGATGATCCAGATGGTCCAAAACACCTTGCAAGTCCCCGCCGAAAAAGTCTTGGCGATCCGGCGCTTTGGAGCCCCAAGCCAGGGTTCCTTCCGGGTCATTGCTCTTGTCACCGTTTGCAAAACGTTCTGGAAAAATTTGATACCAAACGGTGCTTTTTACCCATTCAGGCGCTTTGAAGCGGTCAGATTCATGGAGGTAAGGCATCCGGAAATAATTATTGGGCATTTGCAGATATTCTTCCTGATAAGGAAAAACACCATGATCTCCATAAAAAATTTCCGTCCCGTCATGTCCTTTTAGATGAAATCCGTATGCTAAGCGTTTAAAAGGGGCACCCGTCTCACAGACCCAATAGTCATAGAGATTGGTGGTCAGATAACGCACCATCTTGAGGGGTGCTTCATACCAGTTTTCTTGATGCAATGTGTAGGTATCCCCGTGAAGTAGATTGGCTTCCTTGATATCTCCACGAGCAGTTCGCAGTCGAATTCGCATCTTATCGGCTGTGTACAAAAAAGCAAATTCGCTGTCGGGGCGATGATAGATTGCTGCTGTATTCATTGATTGTCATCCTCCTGAATTAAAGTCGGTGCCAAAAACTTCCTTCATAAAAAATTTCTGGCCAAGATCACAGGAATCTTGCCGAACAAATCTGATTATTCGTCCTTATTACCCGTTCATTATGGCACAATCCGCAACGTATTTCAAGAATTTTAAGCAATCGTTTGCATTACAAATCACAAGCCGTTATCTGGTGTATTTTCCTGTAAAAAGGACTTTCTCCTGAGTATTTCCACGAGGCTTGGTTCAGATTGCAGCTGTCAATAAAAACAAATCATTCTTACATATTATAGTAGGAGTTTGTTTTTGAATGATTTATTTCCTTTTTCATCCACAGAATCTTTTCACGAAAAAAACAAATTATTGAAGGATATCCCTTGACTATTTCCGCAATCGGTTGCATAATACTCTTGTAAGCGAAATCATTCTTTGACATCAGTCAAACAATTATGGAGGGAACAGGAAATGAAAAAAAATTGGAAAAAGATTCTCATGAGTTCCGCAGTATTGGGCATTTCAGCTTTGACGCTGGCTGCATGTGGCAGTAGCAAAGATGATGCGTCTGGCGGTGACACCAATACTTCCGGATCCGGCGACGCAGCAAAAATCGAAGGTGATTTGAAACTTTGGGTGGACACAGACCATATCAAAGCTATCCAAGGAATTGTCGACAACTTCGTTAAAGAAAACCCCGATGTAAAAGTTGAAGTCAAAGCCGGCTCTTCTGCAGATGCGAAAGCCGATGTTTCAAAAGACCCTGAAAAAGCTGCCGACGTCTTCATGATGCCACATGACCAAGTAGGACAAATGGCTGAAGCCGGTCTCTTATATCCAGTAGGAACCAAACAAGCTGAAACTATCAAAGAAAACAATACCGAAGCTTCTGTCAATGGTGTGACTTGGAACGATAAGATTTATGGCTACCCATACGGTGTTGAATCACAAGTTCTCTACTATAACAAATCAAAACTGTCTGCTGATGATGTGAAAACTTGGGAAACCTTGACTGCAAAAGGCAAAATCGGTACGAACTTCGGTGAAGCCGGCGCAAACTATATCTTTGGCCCATTGTTTATGAGTAACGGTGACGTCCTTTTCGGTGAAAATGGCGAAGACCTGCAAGGAACCAACTTTAACAACGACAACGGAATTCAAGTTTTGAAATGGATTGCTGCTCAAAAATCAAATCCAGGAGTTGTTCAATCTTCTGAATCTGCCTTGAGTAACTTACAATCTGGTAAAACAGATGCCTTCCTCAGCGGCCCTTGGTCTAAAAACGACGTTGAAAAAGCCCTTGGGGACAACATGGCAGTAGCTGCTTACCCAACCATCGATTTTGGTGATGGTGCCAAACAAATGATGGCCTTCATGGGTGTAAAACTGTACGGTGTTAACCAACAAACTAAATCACCACTTGCTGCAATGGCATTAGCTGAATACTTGACCAACAAAGACTCTCAAATGATCGAATTTGAAACCAACGGCGTGATTCCTTCCAATAAAGAAGCACAAGCTGACAGCAAAGTGACTGACGATGCAGTAGCTAAAGCTGTTATGGAAATGACTGACCCTGAACACACTGTCGTAATGCCTAAATTGCCAGAAATGGTTTCCTTCTGGCCACCAATGGATGCTTTGATCAACGACACTTACAAAGGCAATATCAAAGAAGCAGACTATCAAGCAAAACTAGACAAATTTGTTCAAGACATCTCCAAAAAAGTGGAAGAATAAGTTCTGCTTTCTATTCTGACAAAGCTGCTTTGGACTTAATTGGGCAAGCCGGTGAGAACAGACTCCCTACACCGACAGTCTCCTAAGCCGTACCAAGGCGAAGAAACTTGATAAACAAACGATAATCGGGGGGTGAATTTGCGCCCCCCGCTTTTTAAAACGCTGAAGCTTTCCGCATGATTCGGAAACTTGGGCGCCTACCTACCAGAAAGTAAGGTGAGAATCGATGTTTAAACGAAAAAATTCCCAGCAACACATCACCTTTAGAGAATTGTTCAAAGAAGGCGATCTGCCGACTAAGCTATCATTTCTTATTATGGGTTCAGCCAACTTTGCCAACAAACAAATTCCTAAAGGACTGATCTTTTTAGCCACCCAAGTGGGCGTTATCGGTTGGTTGTTTTATTCAGGCTTTCACGCGTTGGCGATGCTGCAATCATTAGGTACAAAAAAACAAGGCCTCGTCTACAATGAAAGTCTCGGCATCGAAGTACTGCAAAAAGGCGATAACTCCATGCTGATCCTCCTCTTTGGGATCGCTGCTATCTTAGTCTGTGTGCTCTTATTGATTATGTATATCATCAATCTCAAGAGCGCTCGCCACATCTATGAATTAAAACAAGCCGGTCAAACGATTCCCTCTACCAAAGATGATCTGATCAGCTT
Source organism: Enterococcus infantis (assembly GCF_049166715.1). Lineage (NCBI taxonomy): Bacteria > Bacillati > Bacillota > Bacilli > Lactobacillales > Enterococcaceae > Enterococcus > Enterococcus infantis. Next base: position 212,315 of record NZ_JBMHFB010000001.1, read on the forward strand.
AGTGAACGAGCGGTTCCATGCAACTTTGATGACGATTCCTCTGTTGGGCGTCTTGTTCTTTACGGTTTTACCGCTTCTTTACATGATTTCGATCGCATTTACCAACTATGACCACAACCACTTGCCGCCAAAAAGTCTATTCACTTGGGTAGGTCTACGCAACTTCGGAAATGTCATTTCCGGTGATATGGCCAATACCTTCTTCCCTGTTCTCGGCTGGACCTTGATTTGGGCAGTGCTTGCCACCGTCACTAATTTCTTTTTCGGGGTTATCCTCGCCCTTTTGATTCAATCAAAAGGAATTAAATACAAAAAGTTCTGGCGTACGATTTTCGTCATTACTATGGCCGTTCCACAATTTGTCTCGCTGCTGATCATGCGTAATCTCCTCAATGATGCCGGCCCCATCAACTCCATCCTTATGAATTTGGGCTGGATCAAGAGTGCAATTCCGTTTCTGACTGACCCTTTGATGGCCAAAATTACAGTCATCATTGTTAACATGTGGATTGGGATTCCGGTTACTATGCTGGTTTCTACCGGGATCATCCAAAACCTGGACCGTGATCAAATCGAGGCCGCTGAAATCGACGGTGCCAATAAGTTCCAGATTTTCAGAAGCATTACTTTCCCACAGATTTTGTTTGTCATGACGCCAGCGTTGATTCAGCAATTTATCGGAAACATCAACAATTTCAATGTCATCTACCTTTTGACCGGTGGTGGCCCTTCAAATTCCGATTTCTACGGTGCCGGTTCTACCGATTTATTGGTGACCTGGCTGTATAACCTGACTGTCAACACGATGGATTACAACTTAGCTTCCGTTATTGGTATTCTGATCTTCATTCTATCTGCGGTGTTCAGCTTGATCATGTACACCCGCACCAATTCATTCAAGGAGGGTTAACCCATGGCCGTACAAGCAAAAAACAAAAGCTATCATCGCAAGCAACGGTTGAGTCGAACCTTGATCTATGCGATTTTGATTATCATGGCAGTTGTCTGGATGTTTCCAATCTTTTGGATTATTCTTACCAGCTTCCGGGAAGAAGGCGGCGCATTTGTCCCTTATATCATCCCCAAGCAGTTCACTTTAACTAACTATATCAACTTGCTAAAAGATGCTTCCGGTAACTATCCCTTTGTTCGTTGGTTCTTAAATACTTTGTTCGTTGCTGTTTGCAGCTGTGTGTTATCCACGTTTATCACCATTGCAATGGCCTATGCTTTGAGTCGACTACGTTTTAAACTGCGCAAACCTTTTTTGAAAGTTGCTTTGGTTTTGAACATGTTTCCAGGCTTCATGAGCATGATTGCTGTCTACTACATTTTGAAAGCATTGAACTTGACCCAAAGCCTGTTCGCTTTGATTCTGGTTTACTCAGCAGGAGCGGCACTGGGCTTTTATATCGCCAAGGGGTTCTTTGATACCATTCCAATGGCGTTAGATGAGTCCGCAATGATTGACGGGGCCAACAAATGGCAGATTTTTACTAAGATTACGTTGCCTCTGTCTAAGCCAATCATCGTCTATACCGCTCTGATGGCATTTATGGGCCCTTGGATGGATTTCATCTTCGCCCGCGTCATCATGGGAGACAACATCCAGAAATACACGGTGGCCATCGGGTTGTACACGATGATGACTCGCACCACCGCCAACTCCTTATTCATGACCTTCACCGCCGGCTGTGTTCTGATCGCCATCCCTATCACACTGCTGTTCATCTACATGCAGAAATATTACGTCGAAGGCATCACATCCGGTTCCGTCAAATAACAAACCAATAATAAGAGCAGCTAAGGAGATCCCTCAGCTGCTCTTATTATTATTTCAAAAACACAGATATACCATTAAACAAATATTTTTTTATGGCATAACAACTCTATAAAAAGACCGACATTGTAGCTTTTTTCACTATCTTTAAACTCAAAACCCTCCCATTTTTTTCAATTTTAAAGAAAAAAAAGGAACAAGCCAATGAAAACACTATCAAATCAGGCTTAGCTCAGTTAATAATGATTCAAAATAGCCTTTTCTTTATTCAAATTTCCATTCAATAATTGTCTTTCCTGCCAAAGGGAGATAAAATTAACTTGTAAACAAGAGATAGCTCAAGCGGGCTTCCCCGATATTCCGAGATTTCCCCAACTAGACACAATTGATTTGGTTTACGGTCTCCCCAACCTTAAACTTTTTTGACTGGTGTCTTTTGTCAAAGAATATTGCCTTGCAGAGAAAGATCTTCTTGGTTTTCACTTTAGCTGTTGTTTCATTTTCAAAGGCAGGGTGTCTGAGCGACACCTGCCAACTCAACCTCCCAATAATATATCTGATACACTCTCCCTCAACTGCCGAAAGCCCCCCTGCTTTCGGCTCTTTTTTTGTATACTCTCCCTCAATCCAGGAAGGTACGAATCTTTTCATAGACTTGCAGATAATCAATCTCATTTAAGACTTCGTGCTTCATCCCCGGCAGCTCTTCACTTTGAATGTTGTGGTAGCCAATTTTTTGCAAAGTCGCCAACGTATCGGCAAGCCCTTTTTTCCCTCCCGTAATTTTGGTATCTTCAGCCCCCACTAGGTTTAGAATCGGTAAATCCGGGTTTTGACACTGATACTTGTCATAGGCTTTCAACTGATGATCCCCTTCCCAGATAGTCAGTAAACTACGCACCGGATAAAGCTTCACCATGTTAGGGTCATTTTTAGCTCGCTCATTGCTCTCTGGATTGTTCGATAACCAATCTTGTTCCACACCTAAGTTTCCGGAAAGATAGTTCAAAAACTGATTGGTTTCCATATTGCCCCGTCGCTTTGTAAAGGCTCGTCCCAATTTGATCGCCAGTGGAACGATAGGAACATAATTGGCGGTTCCGGTAAGCACCAATTTGTGCAGCTGGTTGTCGTGTTGTTGTAAATAATTACGCGCCAAAATCGAGCCAAAAGAATGGCCATACATACTCAAGGGTAACGTAGGATATTTGCTTTTGATAAAGGCCGTGATTGCTGCTTGATCCGCAACCAACAGGTCAAAATCATGCATGACACCGTGGGGATCTTTTTCAGATACTGAGCCGCCGTGTCCCCGATTATCCGACAAAATAATGACATAACCGGCATTATTCATATAGTTGGCAAAATCAAAATAGCGTTCTTTGTACTCCAAAGCACCATGAACAATCTGCAAGATTCCTTTTGGTGCCGGATGATCAAAGACAGCCAATTCCAATTTGGTTTGATTTTCGGTATTGAGTTGATAATACTCTGGGGTCATATGGGTTCTCCTCCTGTGGGATAAGTGCAACAGTCCTGCTGTTGTTTGCCAGCTGTCAAATGATGCCCAGTAGCACACGTAAAGCTGCTGACTGGATTTGACTGAAGACTTGATTATTCCATTTTTGCCTTTTATAGTAACCGTTTTCCACTGCGCCGACAAGCACAGACTGTCAGTTTTACGACAGGGGAAAGATTTTGTCCATTTTAATATGGGGCACCGGCGCGTGGGGCATTTCATAGACTTCACCAAAACTGCGGTAACCCAGTTTTTCATAAAATCCTTTGGCTGAAACACGAGCTTCTAACCAAATGCCTTGAGCACCTTGCTTACGGGCTGTTGCTTCTAATTCTGCCAAAAGCTTACGTCCCACCCCTTTACTTTGCAGTTGGGTGTCCACACACAGATAGTCAACAGCTTGCCATCCCTCTGGCTGGTGTGACATTACTGCGACCCCCAAAAGGCTGCTTCCCACCTCATTATATGCTCCCAAAATTAGCGCCTTTGCTTCTTGAGAGAAATCTTCTTGAAAGATATCCAGTCCCAGGGGTTTACGCATGATCCGATCTCGTAAAGCCAGCGTCTCCTGATATGCGGAACTACCATAGTTGATTTTGACAATTTTCATCACAAGTACCTTCTTTTTAACAAGTTGTCTCCTTCCGCTTTCATCTGTAAAAATGGCTAGGAAGGTTTCCGTCTCCATGATACCTCAAGGTGCTTGCGACGGCAAAAAGTCTTAGGAAAAAGTCTTAGCAGGTGTTGTTCGTTGCAGATTTCTTGGTATTTGCGTATAACTGAAGTAGCCAGTGGCCCTCAACCAGCCACAATAAGTGAGAGGAATGATCCTATGTATCCCATCGTACCAGCCAATATGACCGAAATAGCCGAAAAAATCGCCTACCTGGAAGAAAAAGGAAAGGAAGTCTCTGAAGAAGAAGTTATCCGTCAAGCTGTTTTAGACAACGGCCAACAGATGCTGGACGGCGCTTTGGAGGGCCCCTACTGGAAATTAGCTTGGCAAGACGGCGACAGCAAGTTAGCCGTATTCGACATCATGAACAAAGAAGTCGGTGCCATCGCTAGTCCTTCTGGCTCCTTTATTGACGACTTCAAGCAAAACACACCAAATTTCGTCCGCTTTTTAGCTGACCATATCCAAACCATCGTAGACAATGATTAATCCTTCTTGCAAAAGACACTTGAAAGCAGTTATCCCCCTGTTTTCAAGTGTCCTTTTTAGAATCGCTATCGTTTCCAGAAAATTCCCTCTCTATGCTATCATGAGGAGAAAACGTTTCATCACTTGTCAGAAAAATTTTTATCCTTTCAGAATAAACGATGCAACTTTCGCATGAAAATTCGGCTAACCTAACTTTTTACTTTTGTTTTGCTAAAAGCAGGAGTACAATAGCACCGAAGAAGAGAAAGAAGGGATCTGCATGCAACACTCTCCAAAAGAACCGCAATCACATAAACTGCTGGCACACACCAATGGTCTCTCATTGCAGGAGATCAATGGGACCGTCAAAGTCCCCAAAGGAAAAGGCTTTTGGCCCACACTTTTAGCCTACTCCGGTCCGGGGGCACTGGTAGCCGTTGGGTATATGGACCCGGGGAACTGGTCCACTTCCATTACCGGCGGGCAAAATTTCCAATACTTACTGATGTCGGTCATCTTGATCTCCAGTTTGATTGCTATGCTCTTGCAATATATGGCTGCCAAGCTGGGGATTGTTACCCAAATGGACTTGGCACAAGCAATTCGCGCACGTACGAGTAAGCAATTAGGGATTGTTCTTTGGATCATCACTGAGCTGGCGATTATGGCGACAGATATCGCCGAAGTTATCGGGGCTGCGATTGCACTCTATTTATTGTTTGATATTCCCCTGGTGATTGCCGTCTTCATCACAGTCTTTGACGTCTTATTATTGCTGCTTCTGACTAAGATCGGCTTTCGAAAGATCGAGGGTATTGTAGTCTGTCTGATTTTCGTGATCTTATTTGTATTCGTCTATCAAGTCGCTCTGTCTCATCCTGATTGGAGCGCCGTCTTAAAGGGCTTCATCCCAACTGCCAAGACCTTTTCAGAAGATACCGTAGTCAATGGTCAAACACCCTTAACTGGCGCATTGGGGATCATTGGAGCTACGGTCATGCCTCACAATTTGTATCTGCATTCAGCAGTTTCTCAAACTCGTGAAATTGACCACAACGACGAAGAAGATGTGGCACAAGCTGTCCGCTTCACTACTTGGGATTCCAATATCCAACTCTCACTGGCATTTGTCGTAAACGCACTCTTGTTAATCATGGGGGTGGCGGTTTTCAAATCTGGGACTGTTCAAGATCCTTCTTTCTTCGGACTTTTCCATGCACTGTCAGATCCAGAAACTATGAGTAATGGCGTGTTGATGAATGTCGCAAAGACCGGCCTCTTATCGACGCTGTTTGCTGTCGCATTGCTTGCTTCTGGTCAAAATTCTACCATTACCGGGACTTTGACCGGCCAAGTAATTATGGAAGGCTTCATCCATCTGCGGATTCCTATCTGGCTGCGTCGCTTGGTAACCCGTTTGATTTCTGTGGTGCCGGTAATGATCTGTGTGTTGTTCACCCGCAGTGATAATCCAGTGGTAGAACACACCGCTTTGAACAATCTGATGAACAATTCCCAAGTCTTTCTGGCCTTTGCGCTACCATTCTCCATGTTGCCGTTATTGATTATGACCAATAGCGAAAACGAAATGGGCCATCGTTTTAAAAATCGCCTGATCGTCCAAATTCTCGGTTGGTTTTCGGTTGTTTCCCTGACTTATCTGAACTTAAGGGGACTGCCCAGTGCAATTCAAGGATTTTTCGGGGATTCCCCTACTTCCGGCGAGATTCAGTTAGCCAATGGCATTGCTTATTTTCTGATTGCTGGGGTCTTGGCGTTGTTGGCATGGACTATCACCGATCTTTATAAGAGCAATAAACGCTATGAAGAAAGCCTGAAAGCTGGTGAAAAAGATGAGTGAAGTCTTTAAGTTCAAAAACATCATGGTGGGAGTCGACATTTCCGAAGATGCGCAAAAAGCATTTCATTACGCTGTTGAACGGGCGCATATCGATGCTGCCAAGCTATTAATTGTCTCGATTTTGGAGACCGATAACATGAATGTCTATCAAGCAATGGACAATAATTATATTAAAAGCGAGCGGGAGAAACTAATGGCACGGCTGCTGACCTATCAGCAATATGCGGTAGCTCACGGTGTCAAAGAAGTAGAAACCTATACTGGCGAAGGGGATGTCGCGGAAGTCATCGTCAAGACCATTTTGCCCAATGTCACCGCTGATCTCTTAGTGGTGGGTTCCAATGACAAAAAAGGGCTGATTGGCTATTTCGGTTCTCACGCAGCCTATATCGCAAAAAATGCCCCCATCTCAGTAATGGTCGTCCGCTAAAGCTGTTCTTAGGTCTACCGGCGATTGCCTGCAAAAGAATTGACGCTGGGGTATCGATAATTCTCCAACGAAAAATGAGCCCTGCCTCATGTATAAAAAAGTACACAACACTGATCTCCTTTGATGAAAGCAAGGCTTGTCAGCATTTGAAATTTTTCATCATGAAAAGACGGCGACCTTCCGATTATTCATGGAAGGTCGCCGTCTCTTGTTTGTGACTCACGTTTGGTAGTATTCGCTTCAAAGGTAGTGACTAAACGAGTGTCACAGCCTCCTAATTGTCAGCGCCCCCAACACTTTTTGCTAACCCGCGTTTCTTGTGGACAGCTTAGTTAGCAATCGGTGTAAAGCCGTATTCTTTAAAGATGTCAGCGGCTTCTGCCGTCTGTAAGAAGGCCAAAAATGCTTTTGTTGCTTCGGCATTTTTACTTGCTTTGACGATTCCGGCTGGATAAATGATTGGTTTTTCCAGGCTGTCTGCCGGTGCTTCAGCAATAATTTTAACTTTATCCGTCGTTTTGGCATCTGTTTCATAGACGATCCCGGCATCGGCACTCCCTTCTGCCACCCAGTTCAAGACTTCCGTCACATTGGTCCCCAAACTAAAGCGGCTTTCCAACTTGTCCCAAAGCGACAGCTTGGTGAGAACTTCTTTTGCATATTGCCCTGCAGGAACACTTTCCGGATCACCAATTGCAATCGTTTTGGCTTTTTCGATGTCTGTGAATGCCTTTAGACCTTCTGGATCATTGGTAGGTGTAATCAAAACCACCTTGTTTTCCAACAAATCTGTCACTGTATCTTTGTCAATCAAGTCTTCAGTCACCAGTGTAGCCATTTGTTTAGTCGCTGCTGAGAAGAAAAGATCGGCTTCCATTCCTGATTCAATCTGTGTCTGCAGTTTCCCTGAGCTGTCGTAAGTCCCTTCAATAGTCACTTCTGGATGTTCTTTTTGATACAGCGGAATTAATTTTTCCTGAAAGGCATATTCCAAGCTGGCTGCAGCTGCCAAGTGCAGCTTCACGGGTTCCGCTTTCTCTGTCGAAGCTGTCGTACTGGCGGCAGTCCTACTTTCTCCCGTACTATCACTTGCACTTGCATTTGCATTTCCACTATTTCCACCACAACCACCTAGTAATGCTGCCAAGCTTACCGCCATTACAGCTGTCCAAAACTTCTTCATTTTTTACCCTCCATCAATTCAATTTTTCTAAAATCAAGCGCTTTCTTTCAACACTCAAAAGTCTAGCACGATATCCTGCAAAAAGATAGCGCAACCGATAAAATATTTTTTATTCTAATAAATATTTTTTAGTTAAAGAATTCCAAAAAAAGTACCCCTGTCCTATCAAGTTTTTTTCTCCCTTGATAGTCAGCGATACTCACTTATTTCTAACCATTCGGCTCTAATCATGGTTTCAGCTGTTTTCTGGTTACCCTCTAGTTTCCCTAAAAGCAACCAAAACAAAGCCGCCACCCCTTGTAGTCCCCCTTCACAAAACTTGTCAGCTGCGCAAGATTTTCTCCAGCGCTTTTCCTTTGGCCAACTCATCCACCAATTTGTCCAAATAGCGGATTTCCTGCATTAAAGGTTCCTTTATCTCCTCCACGCGGACGCCACAGACAACGCCCTTAATCAGCGATCGCTGGGGATTTAACCGGGGGGCTTCTTCAAAAAACTGCCGAAAATCAACTGTGGCAGCAATCTGCTTCGCCAATGCTTCATTTGAATAACCTGTCAACCAAGTTATTATCTCATCGACTTCCTCTTTTTTACGGCCCTTTTTCTCTGCTTTTGCCACGTAGAGAGGATAAACCGCGGCAAAAGGCATGTTATAAATTCGTGGTCCGGTCACAAAAACGCCACCTTTCAGCTTTTCTCCATTTTACCATTTGCTTTTTAAAATGCCCCGCGCTCCGCTTTTAAATGTCATTCAAAAAACAAACAAAATATTTTTTATTATAGATTAATATTTTTTATTCCTCCTTTCACCCGACTCTCATCAGCTCTTGCCAGACTAGTACAAAACTACTATACTCCTTTTGACAACGTTTACATAACGTCGAAACCCGACGCTATCTTTTCAAAATAGAACATAAAAGGAGTATCAATCACATGGAAGTCAAAACTACCTTACCAGAAATTTTTGACGAGTTTGGGGAGGCTCGCCAGCAAGGATTTCTGACCGTCAAAAAAATGAAAGAAAGTGGTCAGCCGGTCGTCGGTGTCTACTGTACGTTTATGCCAGAAGAACTGGTATTAGCTGCTGGAGCAATCCAGATCAGTCTCTGCTCCACTTCTGACGAAACGATACCGGAAGCCGAAGAGGATCTGCCTCGAAACCTCTGTCCCTTGATCAAATCCAGTTACGGCTTTGGTAAAACCGACAAATGTCCCTATTTTTATTTTTCCGACTTGGTGGTAGGGGAAACCACCTGTGACGGCAAGAAAAAAATGTACGAATACATGGCCGGTTTCAAAGACCTTTACTTGATGCAGCTGCCTCACAACCGGGACAGCGAAACCAGTCGCCGCCTTTGGTACAGTGAACTGGTCGCCTTTAAAGAAAAGCTGGAAGACTATTTTGGCGTGACCATCACTGATCGTCAAATTCAAGCTGCAATTCAATTGAAGAATCGGGAACGAATCGCTAAACAAAATTTCTATCGTCTTGGACAACTGAATCCACCGGCCATTTCTGGTGGGGAAATTTTTCGAGTGATGTACGGTGCCCAATACAAATTTGATAAAGAAGAAATCATCCAGACGTTAGAGGAAACCACCGCCAAAGTCAAAGCCCAGTATGAAGCGGGACACCGCCTTGATGATAAGCCGAGAATTCTGGTGACAGGTTCTCCCATTGGTGGCGTGACAGAAAAAGTCATCCGCGCCATCGAAGAAAATGGCGGCATCGTAGTAGCTTTTGAAAATTGTACAGTAGCCAAAGCGGTTGAAAAGTTAGTCGATGAAACCCAAGAAGACGTCTATCAAGCTTTGACTGATAAATACTTGCAGATTGGTTGTGCCTGCATGTCTAACAACCAGCCTCGAAAAGAGCTTCTCAGCCAAATGGTTGATGACTATCAAGTCGACGGCGTTATCGATATGGTTTTACAAAACTGTATTCCATTTTCGGTGGAATCTTTGCAGATTAAACGTTTCTTGCAAGAAGAAAAACAAACGCCTTATATGTATCTGGAAACCGACTACTCGACTGCTGATATCGAGCAGATCAATACCCGGGTTGCAGCCTTTGTGGAAATGCTGGAGGTGCGCGTGTGATGCGGGTCATCGGCCTAGACTCCGGCTCCACTACCACTAAAGGTGTCCTCTTTGAAGCCGGACGTCTGACCAAAAAGAGCCTGCTTCCCACAGCCGGCGATCCAAAAAAAGCTATGCAAGCCGTGCTAGCGCAATTAGACCCTAGTCTCCCAGAGCTTGCAGAAGTAAGTGATACTGCTCACAATGAAGACTCGCCAGCAGACACCTTTTTAGTAACTACCGGCTATGGTCGCAAATTACTGCCGGCCGATCTAGTTGTCACCGAGATTACTTGTCATGGTAAAGGAGCCGAATATCTGCGGACGGGTACCCAACAAGTTATTGATATCGGCGGACAGGACTGCAAAACAATTTTACTGAATGGACAAGGCGGTGTTGCTGAATTCAGCATGAATGACCGCTGCGCTGCGGGTACCGGCCGCTTTGTGGAAGTGATGATGCGAACCTTAGGGGAAGAAATCGAGGTGCTGGATTCCTTTGTTGCCGGGGCTGTACCGGTCACTATCAACAGCATGTGCACTGTTTTTGCCGAGTCAGAAGTCGTCAGCTTGATTGCAAAAGGTGAAAAACGTGAAGATATCGCACTAGGCGTCCTTTATGCAATCGCTAAACGGATTAACGGTCAATACAGTAAACTCCGGCCGCCAAAAGGTGCTGCGGTCTTCTTTACTGGTGGGCTGTCCGCCAGCAAAGCCTTCACCACAGTCCTGGCAGATACGATTGGCGCCCCGGTAATAACTAATCCTTTGTCACAGTATGCAGGTGCAATTGGTGCCGCCCAAATCGGGATCAAAAAATCAGCGGGGCACCCTCGCTTTGCGCCATCTCCACAAGTCTAGCTCTTCTTTTAACAATCAAAGAAAAGAGGAAAAAAGATGACACTGATAAAAAAAATACCATTGCCCATCACCGGCTTGATTTTAGCGATGTTTGTCTTGGGCAATCTGCTGCAAAGTGATTCGCAACTCGCCCATGACGGCTTAGGAATTTTGGCAACACTGTTATTAGGAGTAATTACCCTACGGATTTTCGCTGATCGCCAACAGTTTAAAAGTGAGCTGCAGCAGCCAGTGCCCGCTTCTGTTTTTCCTACCTATAGCATGAGTCTGATGGTCTTCTCCACTTATATTGCTGCCTTTCATTCCCAAATTGCATTGCTGGTTTGGATTTTCGGAATCCTGTTGCATCTGTTCTTGCTGTTACTTTTTACCAAACGCTGGGTCTTTGATTTTCACATTGAAAACGTCTATCCCAGCTGGCTGATTGTCTATATCGGAATTGTCACTGCCAGCGTCACGGCTCCAATTCACCAACAGTTTTTGGTGGGGCAGCTCTTCTTTTTACTGGGGGCTGGCTTGATTGTTGCTGTATTGCCACTGGTTTTGTATAGAGTTTACAAAGTAAAAAAGATTCCCTCCGTGCTGCGAGCCAATATCACCATCATCTGTGCACCAGTTTCCCTGTTGCTGGCAGGTTATTTGAACAGTTTTGCAACACCTCACAAAGGGGTATTTTTCGGATTACTACTAATCTCGCAATTGCTCTATTTCTTTATTTTGATACAAGTTCCGAGTTTTTTCACCAAAGCCTTTTTGCCCAGTTTTTCTGCCTTCACTTTTCCAACAGTAATCACTGCTCTTTCATTAAAGGCAGCGGGAAAATACCTGGCAGCTCAGAATGTTTCAATCCCGTTTTTTTCTGTCCTGCTTCGTTTTGAGATGATTTTAGCCGGCCTGTTTATCACTTATGTCTTCTTGGGTTATCTGGTAACTGGCCTAATCTTACCTCTAAAATCAGCCTGGCAGGAAAAATCGGCAATGACTAACGATTTAATGGATGAAGATCACACTAGTTAAGGAGAGTTGAACAATGGAAAAGCAAGAATATCTGGATATGGTAAGAGAAGTCGCTGAAACTTATTTCAGTACCGGAACCTATTATTGTTCCGAAGCGGTCGTCGAGACATTAAACGATGTCTTGGGTCAGCCTTATGACGAAGATGTCGTGCGGCTAGCCTCGGGATTTCCCATCGGTATGGGAAAGGCACAATGTCTGTGTGGGGCCGTTTCTGGCGGACAAATCTCTTTGGGTATGGTCTACGGCCGCAAACGGGGGGAACCAATGAACCCCGAAATGTTTGAAATCTCTAAAGGACTCCACGACTTTATCAAAGAAAAATACCGTTCCTGTTGTTGCCGCGTCATCACGCGACAATGGGCAGGGGATGACTTTATGTCAGAAGGCCGCAAACAGCATTGTATCGGCATTACCGGAGAAGTTTCCGTTTGGATCGTAAATGAGCTACTTGAACGAGGCGTATTGGATTTGGAAAAAGCACCGGTTATCCACGCCCACGTTTGATGACACATAAAAAACACCGCAAACAGCCGGCAGCTAATTTTGCCTACTGTTTGCGGTGTTTTGTTTTCAGTTGAGAAATACCTTTAATCCTTTAAATAGCAACAAGCTCTTATAGATAATCCCAGTACCTTGTGTTCAGCTGCAAAAGCTCTTCAGCTAATCAAATACTGTGCTTTACAGATTCGTCTTTAATTTCTCCCAGCTCCACTTGGATGGTAATATGCGCCAAATCAAACCGACTAGTCAACTCATGGTCCAGCTGTTCCAAAAACTGGTTATTGTCCGCTAAAGTTTCTCGGCAAAGATGGACAGTCATCGCATTTTCTGTCGTGCTCAGCGCCCAGATATGCAGGTCATGCTGCCCAATCACCGTTGGCTGGGACAGCAGGAATGCAGCTACCTCTTGATAGTCTACAGAAGGAGGAACACCGTCTACAGACAAAGCCAACGCGTCTCGCAAAAGCTGCCAGCTGCCAATAAAAATCACCACTGCGATGAGTATACTGATGACTGGATCCAACCAGAACCAATCCGTTACCTTGATTACCAAAGCTGCTAACACAACCCCCACTGAAACCAGCGTATCGGCAGCCATGTGTAAAAATGCCCCTTTGATATTGAGGTCACGCTTTTGATTTTTCATAAACAACCATGCGGTAAAGCCGTTAATCAAGATGCCAATTGTCGCTACAACGATTACCTGATTTTCAGCGACTGCCTGCGGAGCCCACAAACGCTGCACAGCTTCTAATAGAATACCCCCGACAGCAACCAGTAAAAATACTCCGTTGAACAAAGCCGCCAAAATCGAGCTGCGCTTATACCCGTAAGTCCGTTTCACTGTCCGAGGACGGCGGCTCAAAAGCAGCGCAATCCAAGAGACCGCCAGTCCCAAAACATCGCTGAGATTATGACCGGCATCTGCCACCAGTGACAAAGCATTCGCAGAAAAACCAAAGCCGGCCTCAATGACTACAAAGAGCAGATTGATAACAATTCCGATTTTAAAGGCACGATCCATTCCCTCAGAAGCATCAGAATGTTCATGATGATGTTCATGCATAATACAATTACCTCTTTTCAATTGCAGCAAATTCAATTTTTAAGTATTCCCGCGGTGTCTACCTTCTTTCCCGAAGTTGAAGAAGGCGGGCGCAAAAGAGATACTATCAAATGAATATCCATTCATATTTAACTGCATTTTAGCACAAGTCACGACCTTCTGCGAATTTCCGTTCCTTTTTTACAGCAACAATCAGACAGTTATTGTAGGTCCATTTATGAGAAACCGTAGACTATTTTGATACTCACCAGGTTTGCTTTGCTATCGATCGCCGTTCCAGCGGCACTGTCGCAGATCTACACTGCCATTTTCTCTAAAAACGACCCCTTCTGCTTGCAACAGTGCAGGCTGTTGCGGCCAGTTTTTCGCACAACTACCTTGCGCGTTCACTACACGTTGGCAAGGATAGCGACCATAGTATTCCCCACGCCTCAAGACTTTTCCCACTAATCGAGAATTGCGGGGATACCCTGCTAACTCGGCAATTTGTCCATATGTCGCAACTTTGCCTCGAGGAATTTCAGCAACGATTGCAAGTACCAAAAAGGCAAATTCTTCGTTTAATTTCGTCATAGTTTTTCCTCCCCGTTAACGAAAAAGACCGCAGAACCATATGCTCTGCGGTCTTTTTGATTGGGATAGCAGGGCTCGAACCTGCACTTACCTGATTCAGAGTCAGGCGCCTTACCAGTTTGGCCATATCCCAAAAATCCAACGTTGACATCATACCGCTGTTGAGAGATTTCTTCAAGCAAAAAGCCTCTGCACACAGCCCCGCCTCGCTATCTTTCCCGTAGTTGCCAGATTCGTGCAACATTTTTTCCTGCCTCCAGAAGATTTTGCCGGATCTGTTGGAGTGCCGTTGCCAAATCCACCGGTCCTGGAACAATAGGCAGAACCAGTCGGATTCCTTCTTGGTAAACTGGCGTAAGGTCTCCTTCACGGCTGCCTACTAGAGCAATGACCGGCTTCTTGTATTTTTTAGCAGCTTGGGCAATTCCTGTCGGTGCTTTGCCATTCGCCGATTGACTGTCCATTCGCCCTTCACCGGTAATTACCAAATCCGCGCTTCGAACTTTTTCGTCAAAATCAATCAGTTTCAAGATTGTATCGATTCCCGGCTCGATTGTTGCGCCACAAAAGGCCGCTAATCCAGCGGCTAAACCACCAGCCGCGCCTGCCCCGGGAAGGGCGGCAATTTCTCGTTGGAAAGTGGTTTGCAAAAGGTTACCATAGCGCGCCATCACAGGATTCCACATTTCAATCTCATTTTCAGGGATTCCTTTTTGTGGCCCATACACGGCGATAGCGCCCTGCTCACCAACTAACGGGTTGCGCACATCAGCTAAGATCACCAGTCGTGTCTGTTGTAGGCGGGCATCGAAAGCTGTCGTATCGATGCTTGCCAGCTCAACCAGACCAGCGATTCCCGGTGCTATTTCATCACCATCAGCGGTCAACAGACGGGCGCCAAGTGCTTGAGCCATTCCAGCGCCGCCGTCTGAGGTCCCACTGCCGCCTAAGCCAAAATAAATCTGCTTTGCTCCTTGATTTAGTACGTGCTTGATCAATTCCCCTACGCCACGTGTACTGGCTGTCACAGCGTCTTCGCGGGTCCCCGCCGTCAGATTGAGTCCGGCAGCGGCTGCCGTTTCAATCACTGCCGTCTCAGCGTCCAGCCAACCATACGCCGCTACTACAGGCTTTCCAGCGGGCCCAGTGACTTGCACCTGCTGGATTTCCCCTGAAAAAGCTGAAACTAATGCCGCTACCGTACCTTCGCCGCCATCTGCAACCGGAAGAACAGTGATTGTTGCTTGCGGCACAATCTGTCGAATTCCCTGGGCTGTCCACGTACCAGCTTCAAGGCTAGTGGCACTTCCTTTAAACGAGTCCATTGCAATCAAGATTGCCGGGCTTTTTTGCTGCGGCATTTCATCACCTGCTTTTTTGAATAATAACAAAACCAACTTGTTATTTAGCTTAAATCTTGCCCTTTTGAAGCAATAACTTTTTTATACCAGTCAAAAGATTTCTTTTCAAAGCGGTCACAAGTGCCATTGCCCTCGTCGTCTAAGTCGACATAGATAAAGCCATAACGCTTGCTCATTTCACCGGTAGAAGCACTGACTAAATCGATACAGCCCCACGGGGTATAGCCCATCAAATCAACACCATCCTGTAAAGCCTCTGCCATCGCTTCAATGTGAGCCCGCAAGTAATCAATTCGATAATCATCTGCAACATAGTGGTTTTCATCCGGCTGATCTAGTGCACCCAAACCGTTTTCAACGATAAAGACCGGCTTTTGGTAGCGGTCATATAATTCGTTTAAGGCAATCCGCAGACCTGCAGGATCAATCTGCCAGCCCCACTCGCTAGCTTTTAAGAATGGATTGCTGACACCACCAAGCAGATTGCCGGCAGAAGTTTCCGGATCTGGATCCGTTTCATTGACTGCCATAGACATATAATAGCTAAACCCTATATAGTCCACCGGATAATCTGCCAAAAGAGACAGATCGCCATCCACAATGTCCAACTCTGTCACACCATATTTTTCAAAGATTCGTTGTGTAAAGGCAGGGTATTGCCCCCGGATTTGAACATCGCCGCAGAAATAATTAAACTCCTGATTCGCAATTAAAGTCGCCACCTGATTGATTGGATTGGCATCATAGCTGTAAGTTGTTGCGTAGATCAGCATACAACCTACTTGTACCGCCGGATCCAACTCGTGAGCAATCTTTACAGCTTTCGCACTGGCTACAAACTGATGATGCCAAGCCTGGAAGATATTTTGGTAATCATCCCCACCATTTGATGGCACCATTCCTTGACTCAAAGCTGGAAAATGAAAAGCCGAATTGATTTCATTAAAGGTCATCCAATAACGAACCTTTTTATAATAACGATTCAATACCACCGCTGCGAAGCGTTCGTAAAAATCAATCAACTGGCGATTTTTCCAACCGCCGTAAGCTTTGGCTAAATTCAGCGGCATTTCATAATGGGAAATCGTAACAACCGGTTCAATTCCATACTTCAGACATTCATCGATGAGCTGATCATAAAATGCCAATCCTTTTTCATTAGGAGTCTGTTCGTCTCCTTGTGGGAAGATACGACTCCAAGCAATTGAAAAACGATAGCACTTGAAACCCATTTTAGCAAACAAGGCTATATCTTCTTTAAACCTCTGATAATGATCGATTCCTTTATGATTGGGATAACGGTACTTTGCTTCATCAATTTGCCAGACGAATTCTTTTGATCCGATGATCTTGAAGCGCTCTTTACCACCTGGCATCGCATCAGCTACCGATAATCCTTTGCCATCCGTCAGGTACGCGCCTTCCAATTGATTGGCTGCAGTTGCGCCGCCCCATAAAAAGTTATCTGGAAAAGCTTTGTTCATCCTTATCTTCCTCCAATTTGTTATTTATAGTTACAAAAGAACGTTTTCATAACATTATTGTATCGTAGTTTTTCTCGAGAGACTAAAATAAACCCTTCAGATTAACGCACTAAATCTTCACTATCACACTCAATCAGGTCCTGGCCTTTTTTCCAACAAAAAAGAAGCATCGTTAACCGATGCTTCTTTTTATTTTCGTCAAAGCAAAGTTTCCCGCAGCTCCTCATCACTTTTCGGTGACAGGTATTTTGGGGCAATATCCAAGACCGTGTAAGCACCATACTGCTTTTCTGCCGCCAGTCGAACACAAGCCCGGGCGTAAGCCACCAGTACACTGGCGGTAAATTCCGGATTGCTGTCCAGATGCAAATTGTATTCAATCACCTGCTGGACACCAGTAGAAGTTTCCCCCGTATGAAGGACTGTTCCGCCGTGAGGCATGGCTTTGTGGTTTTGATTCAGTTCTTCTTGAGAAATAAAGTGAACTTCTGTATCGTAATCCACAAAGTAGTCAGGCATCGTCACAATCGTTTGTCTCACTTTTTTTTCATCAGCGCCTGCTTCTAAAACGACGAAACATTCCCGAAAGTGTTTGTCTCTTGTCGTTAATTTTGGTTTTTTCCCTGCCCGCAACTGTTGAATCACTGTCTCATTGGGAATCGTATACTGCGTCGCATCTGCCACTCCGTTAATCCGCCGCAGCGCATCGGAATGTCCTTGACTGACACCTTTGCCCCAAAAAGTATTGGTGGCTCCTGTTGGCAGAATACTTTGAGCATACAGCCGATTCAAACTGAACAATCCGGGATCCCAACCGGTGGAAATCACGGCGACAGTGTTATTTTCTTTGGCCACCTGTGCAACTTTGGCGAAATGCTCAGGAATTTTTGCATGGGTATCAAAACTATCTACCGTATTGAAATCTTTTGTCAGTGCCGGCGTCTGGACTGGCAGATCAGTGGCGGACCCCCCGCAAAGAATACACACATCAATGGTTTCCTTTTGCTCGACCAGCTGATCCAGGTGGTAAGCCTGTGCTCCGGCTGTCGTCACTGTTTTTGGATCGCGGCGAGTAAAGACCCCCACCAATGCCATGTCAGGATTCAAGCCCAATGCCTGCTCCACTCCGCGTCCTAGATTTCCGTAACCAACGATTGCAACATTTATCATCTTTTCTCGCTCCTTTTTTGCCTAAAAGCTGATTTTTGATACAAAACTCTTACTGAAATTATACTCTATTCTGTTTACTAAAGTGGAAAAATTCTGAATTATCGCCAAATAATCTGCTATTTTTGTATGGTGTCCTCTTTCTCGAAAAGCTCTTTTCCTCATCAACTAATCGCAAATGAAAAAAGGCTTCCGACAATATTGCCGAAAGCCTGTTGCACCAACAAAATAATTCAGGCGCGCACTCTTTTAAAATATTACCGCCATGTCTTCCACGACCAGTCCAAACTGTTAAACGTTAATCTAAACAATCATTTTAGAAGATCAATCCAGATTCATACTCATTGCCAGAATCAGATTTTTTGTTGCAAATCGCTTACTTTAACTGCCAGGACACGAGTCAAAAAAGGCATTTCTTCATGCATCTTGTCATAAATCTCGCCAGATTCGATGAAATAGCCCTTGCCCCGAAGATGAAAACCAGCTCCTGGTCCGACAGTGCCAATCACTTCTTTGGAGCCCATTGTCAACAGCAGCTCATCGTTTTCCGCCATGTCTTCTTGAATGGAATGCATCCCAGCCGCTGGGATATACAGCGTGTCCCCTTGAATGTGCACATAGCTGTTCCACGTATTCACTGCATGAAATCCGGGAGCTTCTTTACTACTAGTGATAATCGTTACGACACCTTCGTGAGACATTACCTCTAAAAATTTTTCATTCAACATCTTCAGGACTTCCTTTGCATTTGTTTTTTCATGTTGACCATAGCACCAGTAACAGAAAAAGGGAAACATCTGTTCTTTTGGAAATGTTTTCTAACAAAAGTATGGGGAACTCCCTTACTGATCAGATTTCCGCGATTTCATAAGCGCTTGATAAAGAGGTGCCAACTCCTGCAAAGCTGCAGCAGTCACCCCTTCAATATCCGACAAACTTCTCTCAGCAAAAAATAGCTTGCCCACTTGAAAGGTTTTTTTGCCAATTCTTTGCTGTAAGATTCTTCGCTGTTCTTCGTCCTCCAAGTATGTTTTCAGCGGCAAATGATCCGTCAGTTCGTCTTCGGTCTGTGGCCAAATATAGTAATCCGCCAGATCAATTTCCCGGCTCCATTGGGGCAGCAATTCCAATAGGCGATTGTAATCGTCGATGCTGCCGGTGCGCTCTTCACTGCGATAGTGCTGGAACATCAGATAAATCTGATACTGCTTTTTATTCAACAACACTGCCAGACAAGCATTTTCCTGCTGCCGTGAGGAACTGCGATACGCCGCCCAAAAATGGCTACGCAAATTCCAACCATTGGTCCAGCTCTCAATTTTGGGTCGTCCCTGATCCATTTGCGGCGGCAACAGCGCAGCAGTCGCCAGCTGAATGGCTTTCCACTTTTCCCAGTGAGTTTTATAATTGGCTTTTATGTCGTCGATTTCTTCAGTAGTCAAAACTTCTTTCAATCCTTTAAAAGTATAGTTGCTACGCTGAAAAAGCTTAAAATCTGTGGTTGTCAGTTCCATCTCTGCTACTCCTTTTTAAGTTGTCATGTTCACTTTCCGCCAAATTCTTCTAAAATGCAACTATTCCACGCCCTTTCGCAACCATCCCTCCCACGCAAAAGCTGATTTTGCAAATTCAAGGCCGCAACTGATAGCTCAGGTGGCAATCGCTTTCTCCAAAACTGGTATCACGGTATACTGATAGTTGGAGAATCCTTGTGATTCAACCGCTGGTAAAATGGCATAAACTAAGAAAGCGAGTGACAGATAATGGAAAACTTCAGATTTTATGTCCCGACAGATATCCGCTTTGGCACTAATCAATTGGCAGCTTTACCGGAAGCATTGGCTCCCTATGGTAAAAAGGTTTTATTGGCATATGGTGGTGGCTCCATCAAGAAAAACGGCCTCTATGACAAAATTCTTGAGCTTTTGGACCAACATGATTTTCAAATCACAGAGTTGTCCGGAATCGCCCCCAACCCCCGCATCGACAGCGTCCGTGAAGGTATCCAACTGATTCGGGAAAACCAGTTAGACGTGATTTTGGCAGTCGGCGGCGGTTCAGTGATTGATGCAGCCAAAGTCATCGCTGGCGGTGTTTATTACGACGGAGATGCTTGGGATCTAGTAGTAGATAATTCCAAAATGGGACAAGCCGTACCCATCGTTGATATTTTGACACTTGCTGCGACGGGGACTGAAATGAATCGCAACGCAGTTATCTCAAACCCTGATACTAATGAAAAACTTGGAACTAGCGGTTGGGAACTGATTCCGAAAGTTTCGTTCTTGAATCCTGAAAATACATTTACCGTTTCAAAATGGCAAACTGCTGCCGGTTCTGCTGATATTATGAGCCATCTCTTTGAGCAGTACTTCAGTCGAACTGCTGGGACAGACGTTCAAGATGAAATTGCTGAAGGTTTGCTGCGAGTAGTAATCAAAAACGGTCCCATTGCCTTGAAAACACCCGAAAACTATGATGCCCGGGCCAATCTATTGTGGACTTCAACATTGGCTTTAAATGGCTTAGTAAGTAAAGGGCGCTCCGGCGGTTGGACTTGTCACCCCATCGAGCATGAATTGTCCGCTTATTATGACATCACTCATGGAATTGGTTTGGCAATCTTGACTCCCCGCTGGATGAAGTTCTGTCTTGATTTTGACCCTACCAGTCACGAAAAACTTGCGACGTATGCCCGGAATGTCTGGAAAGTCGATCCGCTATTAGACATTGAAACCCAAGCTAGAAAAGGCGTCGAGCTGACCTACAACTTCTTCAAAACACAAATGGAGATTCCTATGACCCTACCGCAAGTCGGTATCAAAACAGATGAGCTGGTGCCTGAAATGAGCCGTCAAGTCTTGGCTCACAATAATATGCAGCAGATCTATGTTCCAATGGACGAAGAGGCTGTGGAACGAGTCATTCGGGCTTGTTTTGAAGAGATGACCAGCTTCTGATGGAACAATCAAAAAAGGAGGGAAACAGATGACTCATTACGCAGTGACCACTTCCAAACACTTGGGGGTGGCCTATACAAAAAAACAATCAGTCTTCAAACTCTGGGCACCTACTGCTGAAAAAGTAGACCTCCGTTTGTACAAAACCGGTGACAAAAATGAAGAGACATTACTGGAAACAATACCCATGCGCCTTGTTGGTAATCTCTGGACTCTCAGCATTAATGAAGATCTCAAAGGTCGCTACTACACTTATGGCATCACTCGTGGGGAAAAACTGGTAGAAACCGTCGATTTATACGCCAAAGCGGTCGGTCTAAACGGTGACCGCGGAGCCATTCTTGATCTAGCTGACACAGATCCGACTGATTGGCAAGCAGATAAACGTCCACCCTTTTCTGGAAGGATTACAGACGCGCTGATTTGGGAAACTCATATCGCTGACTTCAGCAGTCAGCCAGACAGCGGGGTTGTTCCCGAGTATCGCGGCAAATACCTCGCCTTTACCCAGACAAATACTCATCTACCTCAACAGCCGGAGATTGCTACCGGTGTCGCCCATTTGAAAAAAATCGGAATCACCCATGTTCATCTGCTGCCGGCTTTTGATTTTGACAATGACGAGAGCGGCACTGCTTATAATTGGGGCTACGATCCTAAAAACTACAATGTTCCAGAAGGCCGCTATGCCACCAATCCAGCTGATCCCGCCTGCCGTATCAAAGAATTTAAACAGCTGGTGCAGGCACTTCACCAAGCAGGAATTGGCGTGATTTTAGACGTAGTGTATAACCACACCTCGCGCACGGTAGATTCCTGGTTCAACCTCACAGAACCCGATTATTTCTATCGACAAGATGCTGATGGTAATTTTGCAGACGGTTCTGCTTGCGGCAATGAAGTTGCCAGCGAACGTCCAATGGTGCGCAAATATATCCTGGACTCTGTTTTGTATTGGGCGCAAGAATATCACTTAGACGGCTTTCGCTTTGACTTGATGGGCTTGTTAGATAGCAAAACGATGAATTTGATTCGACAAACCCTGGATAAAAACGGTTTAGAAAACGTCCTAATGTACGGTGAGCCTTGGGATGCCGGCAGCAATGAAATCAAGCCCCCAGAGCAGCCTGCCAACAAAATCCATGTTGGTCAACTGGCACCGGGAATCGCCGTTTTTAACGATGATTTTCGTGATAGCATGAAAGGTTTCGTTTTTGAAGAAAAAGATGGCGCTTTTCTGCAAGGGCAAAATGGAAAAAAACAGACAGAGCGCACCTATCACAATCGTGACCTGCAAGCAGCAATCTTGGCCAACTGTGATTTGAAAATCAGCAGCAAAAGCCCACTGCAACCAGTTCCCTGGGCAACGAATCCTTCACAAGTCATCACCTACATTGCTGCACACGACAACCTGACACTTTGGGACAAACTGTGCATCTCCACCAGTAAAAAGAAAAAAACAACCTTTGATCGTAAAGAAAAGTTGGTGCTGATGAATAAAGCTGCAGCTGCCCTTCAATTTACCAGTCTCGGTGGCATGTTCCTGCAAGCTGGAGAAGAATTTGCCCGTACTAAATTCGGAGATGAAAATTCCTTTGTATCGCCACTTGCTATCAACCAGCTGGATTGGACGCGCCTCACAGAGTTCGCTGATCTGGTTGAGTTTTATCAAGGAATGTGGCAGATTCGGCAAAAATTTGCCCCTCTGCGCGCCGCCGATACCACCGCTGCCAGCAGTTATCGCTTTGCCAAAGACAAAACAGAAAACCTGATTGCCTATACGATTTTTAACGAAGCTGCCACAAATGGTGATTGGCAACAACTGGCAGTGATTGTCAACAGAACAAAAGAGCCCCAAAAGGTGAAACTTCGTAGTATCGCTACGCTGCCTGAAACTTGGTCGATAGTCGCTGATAACAAGCAGGCCGGCACAACACCGCTGGGAACACTTGCCGGCAATAAAATTACCATCTCGGGCCGCAGCCTATTGATTTTAGCTGCTGAGACCACTGACGACAACTGATTGTCAGAACTAATTAAGTCATCCCCAGAGCCTGCTTCTCACAATCTAAAAAAAATTTAGAGCTTCGATCCTGTTTCTGTCAGAGTCCTCCGAAACGGCCCCTGGCAACGTGAGTCCACAAAAGCCAAGTTCCTTCCATTAAAAAACAGTGGC
The DNA here is from genome assembly GCF_049166715.1 of Enterococcus infantis. Taxonomy (NCBI): domain Bacteria; kingdom Bacillati; phylum Bacillota; class Bacilli; order Lactobacillales; family Enterococcaceae; genus Enterococcus; species Enterococcus infantis. Next base: position 235,477 of record NZ_JBMHFB010000001.1, read on the forward strand.
AGGAACTTGGCTTTTCATTGTTAAAAACTTCAAACATAGACTTGTCCTGATTTCATCAAGGGAAGTCTGTGTCATTTACCGCTTTTTATACGTATGGTCATGTTCTTTCTACGGATTCTGGCACAATGATTATCCTAACGATTTACTAGCATCACTTTTCTTACTTAGATGAAGCCTTCGCTATTTATCATTTTGAAATGACTGATGTCACAGCCCGTATCTTTATTTATAAAAGACTTTCTCTAAAAATAACCCTTGGGCTGGTGCCGTTTCACCGGCATTCATTCGAACCTTACTGGCAAAGACATCATCAATTGCCGACATTTCCAATCGTCCGGCGCCAATTTCAACCAGCGTACCTGTCAAAATCCGCACCATTTTGTGAAGAAAGCCGTCACCGACAAAAGTGAATACCAGCATTCCCTCTCCCGGCTGTCCTTCAATCGTAATTTCATCAATTCGCCGAACCGTCGATTTTTTGCTTTTTTTCAATGCGGAAAAGCCTAAAAAGTCATGTTCTCCTACCAGCTTTTCACAAGCCGTCTGCATCTTAGCCAGATCCAGCTGCTGAGGAACATGGAAACTGCGATGACGCTCAAACGCAGTCGGAATCGGATTGTTCCAGACTTGGTAGCTGTAACGTTTGGCCACAGCATTGTAGCGCGCGTGAAACCGCTCTGGCATCTCTTCGGCTTGTTTCACTACGATATCACCAGGCAATGCACGATTCAAAAAAGCCACCAAATCGCCCACCGCCATTTGATTTTCCGTTTTAAAATTAGCCACCTGGCCGCGGGCATGCGTCCCTGCATCTGTTCGTCCAGAACCGATGATTTCAATCTCTTCTCCCGTGAGCTGTTTCAACGCAGTCTCAAGCTTGCCTTGAATCGTCTTTTCCGAGTCTCCTAAACGCTGCCATCCCAAGTAACGACGACCGTCATACTCAATCGTCAATTTGATATTTCTCATCATGTGTCGCTCCCTTACCGGCGGACCTGCCGCCTCATTTCCAAATGCTTTCTCCATTATACCTTTGTCAGGGGAAATTGCACCCGAAATCAGACCCACTTCACGAAAAACTCTCCTCCCCACGAAATTGGCAGCAGTTAGCTACACAACCATTGATTGCCATGAAATTTTTTCATCTAAAAAGTCCACCAGGAGAACGTCCCATTATCTCTCAAAGACTTCAGCGAAAAAGGACCTCTTCACCTGAATACAGGGTCAAAAGTCCTCATGTTTATCAATTTTTCCAGTCCAACCTAAAAACTATCCATCTGGGATATACTTCTTATGCTTTGAGGATTTCATTCCTTCACTCCGCCGGAAACAACGGTTTTGCCGATTGCCCCTTTGGCGACTCGTGCAAAGGCTGCTTCTAATGTGTCACAGGAAATTCCGCCAGTAAATTCTTTGGTCAGTGTGGTGTGCAAAATCCCCGCATCCAGCATTTCAGCGATTCTCGTCAATATTGCTCCTTGACTCTCGATTTTCATCTGCTGTTCGGTTTTAGCAAACATATACTCCCAATAGAAATCAACATTGGTATTTTTCAGCAAATTCATTGGCAGGTCTTTTTTCGTTTCCACGATTGTCCCCACCTTGCCAAAAGGCTTGACCACCTTTGCAACAGCCGGAAAATAATCGGAAATATCATGGAAACTGACAACAGCATCAAATTTTCTTGCCCCTGCTTCCACAATCAAATCCTGATGATAATCGACGCATTCTTTGACACCATTTTTCTGCAACCACTCAAAATTTTTAGGACTACTGGTGGCAGTTACCTTAAAGCCTGCCCACTTGGCAATTTGTGAGGCAATCGAGCCCACGCCGCCAGCACCATTAATCATCAATAGCTGGCCTTTATTCACCCCTTCTTTTGGAACAAATCCCATTCGCTCAAAAAGCAGCTCCCATGCTGTCAATGCAGTCAACGGCATCGCTGCAGCCTGCCCATCTGTCAACTTTGTCGGAGCGTGGGCTGTAATGCGGTGATCCACTAACTGCAATTTCTGATGGGCACCTTCTCTCACCGTCGTCCCTGCATAAAAGACCCGGTCTCCTTTTTCAACGCCTCGTACCGAACTGCCCATGTCAACTACTGTCCCCACTGCATCGTAGCCTAAGATACGCTTGCCATTTGCATTTTTAGCCGCCAATTTCAGATCCACCGGATTGACTGAAACCGCTGAAACCTCCACCAATAGGTCATAAGGCCAAAGCTTATGAATTCCTGTATATTGTCGTGTAAATGTACCCTCCCCTGTGGTACTAAAACTGATGTTGTCGATCATGCTGGTCATCTCCGTTTCAATAGTCTATATAAACGCATTCGTAAAACCTCATTTAAGTGTATGCATAAGCTGCCAGTCAGCTGTCTACTTTTAAATAAAGCGTTTTCATTTAAAGCCAAACAAATTGTTCTACCATCAGCTGATTCCAGAGCAAATACGCGTCTTGCTGCCTTTGCAGCTACCTTTACCACTTATTCTATCACTCCTGCCTTCTTTTAAACAACGGTAATTTGAACTTCTGTTACTGAATGTCAGCTGTTTTTTTCTTATCCTATTGATTTACGCAAAAAAGCCCCTCCTGCTGGCGGCTAGCCAGTCAAAAAGCCCTTCGCAAATAGATCCAAAACAAAGAAAAACTGCCGTCAAAAAAACACGGCAGCTGCTAACTCTAAGATTGAAATCATTTTCTGTCTTCACTGATGACCTCTATTTTTTCGTGGCAGGCAAAAGTTATCAGACGGCCTCAGCTACTAGATTCTAACAGCCCCTGTCTATTTAGCGGCCGTCATTTTCGATTATAAATTCCCAACCCTTTAAGAAAATTACGCATATATTTGTCTCCACAAGGCTTAAAATTTCGCTGCCCTTCTTTTCTTAAAAACGCGCCAATCTCCCCTTTCGATGGGTAAATCTCTGCCTCAGCAAAAACATCCAAAATATCATCTGTGGTCATGGACAAAGCAATCTTCAGTTTTTTCAGTAACACATTGTTAATATGCTTAATTTCCTTACTTTTTGGTGGCGTATCGGCTGCTGACGGCTTATCTTTTTGCGGCCCCCGAGCTAAGAGAATCAGACCATTTAGGAAGGCATCAAAAACTTGATTGTTGATAGCTTTTTCGTACACATTATTTTCTGCATTGTCCTCATGCTTGTCTTGAACTTTTGTCAGTACTGCCCGCGCCTCATCTTTAGTCAGCGTGACACCCCCTAGCTCAAAAGCTTTGATCAAATCGTTATCCTTCAAGTCGATTGCATAACGCAACCGCAATAATCTGTCGTTGTTGTTCATTTGTTCCTCCGAACTTTTAGTTGTTATGCTGCTACGATTACAGGTATTTCCGATTGGTAGGAAATATGATATACACTACCTGACCGAAGTGATATAAAAAATCCTATTATAAGCCATTGCTATCACTTATAATAGGATTTTTTTAAACGTATTTCTTTCTTACAAGTCTTTAGCTTTAAACTCAGTATATTCTTTTAGTCTTTTGCTGTTTGTGTAGGTCAACTTAAAAATATCATCATTTATGATACGGTCCTGCGTATCGGAAGTGAATGATATATCATGAATATTTCTGAATATCACCATTTATGATAACTCACCTTGAATCAATTTGAGTTTTTATTTTGCCCATAGTGTTATGAAAAGATAAATTTGCGCAGTTATTCAATCAACATCGTTAGTATAACAGGCGTTCATCTCTGTGAATATAAGTGCTTACCGCTAAGGAATCGCTAATGGTGTTGGTGCTATCCTTAACTTTGATTAGGTTCAATACTCTCGTTGTTTCCAATTAACGTCAGAATTTTACGACAAGAACGGACTTTGGGTGAGCATAGCCTTCGATTCTCTATCTGCATTCCAGTAGTTTTTTGCTTCGAGTACTACATAATCTCCACTGGTGGTTGACATCCAACTAACGAAATAGCCACTCCCATTCATAAAATAGAAGTGGCTGCGTAACTATATTCTTTGTTGACTTTGCTCTCTTATCTGAATTGATTGCAACACTGGATACTCTGACATTATATTATTGTAAATATCTATGTCACCATGAAATTGGACAGTCACAACTAATGCATATTCAATTCGATCTCTATGATCTGATCTTGATAATCCATGAAGTCGAATATACGGAGTTTTCAAACTTTTAACCATCTTATTCACTCTCTGTGTTTTAGAAGTATCCCACTTTAATAATTCTCTTCGACGGTCAGACTCAGACATATACTTCGGTGCTTCCTTAGCTGGATACGAGCTCCGTTTATAGCCATTGTTCAATAAGACCTCTGCTTCTTCAGCACCCTCGATTGTTGAAATATCAATAACTTTCTTTTTTCTTTCCATGCTAAAGTTAAATTTCTCTGAATTTGGGAAAAAATCATCCTCAATACCATATTCGGTATATCTGTCCGTATTATCTGGATTTACTTTTGTCTTTGTCACAATTGTCCAAGTAATTGTAGCTCTTTTTGATATTGTTTTTTGGGGTATTGGGATAGGTAGAAGTACGTAACCCTTTGCAGAAATAGTTCCCGAATACAAAATTCTTACTTCATCCTCGTTTGAAGTTAACAGTTGAATATCCCCGTTATCAAGCTCTCCTTTTCCATCATACTTTACTTCTCTGGATTCAGAAATTCTTAATGTCATAGAATGTTCTAAAAGTGCGCGTGCTTCCCATACATTTAACGTTGGGTATTGACTTAAAATCATTCCCATCTTTCTTGTAATATGTGGAGCCGCAAATGAAGTTCCGTGAACTTTATTAAGTAAGTATTCATATGTCGATACTGTATAAACTGGATCGATTGGCAATAAACCACCGTGATCTACTATATCTGGCTTTAGTTTACCTCCCTCTCTTCCTGGCCCAATCGAGCTATAGGAGCTTGTTGATTTTATACCTTTATTCATAAAATAAGATGAAACTGTTAAGTTATTAACTGAATCACCAGGTATTTGTATTCTGCGTGAAAAACCTGATTCATTCCCTGTATTCCCCGCTGCAATAACGAACATAATATCATTTTCATATGACACTTTATCTAAAATTCTAGTAAGAGATGAAACAACTTCATCAAGAATTGGCCCTTGTGGTCCTATAGATAAGTTCCACACCTTAATATTTCTATAAAGTGGGATAACCTCTTCTATCAATTGATCAACGGTTAATAAATTAAATTCAATATCTTTATCTGATGGCAGTGCGCGAATACTTTGTATCCTAAAACTCGGACCTATCTCTTTATCCTCTTCCTTACTTAAGTCGCCATATAATATTACACTAGCTACCGATGTCCCATGTTCTTTATACTCTCCACTTGATTTAAATCTGCTTTCATGGATTTGCTCTACTGTTTTAAAAAATGGATTATTAAGAGAAACACCGCCATCGATTAATCCTACCCATGGAAGTTGATTAATTTCATCTTCTTGCATATTTTTCAAATTATAACTATTCACCACAGGTTCATTTGCAAAAGATGCTGATGTAAAATCTCGATTGTTTACAGGGTAGCCTGATCGGAGAGGATTAAACTTCGCAACTTTCTCTCTGTTTTCTTTTGATAGTTTAGCGGTAATAAAAACAATTCCATTTTCAGCTTCTAACAATGAATACTCATCCGGACCCAGATTTGTTAATTCTTCAAATTTAGTTTTAAATTCTTCCAAATCCTCAATTGCATGAAAAACCATTTCATATATGTCTAAATGATCTTGAGCCATCTCACTATTATCGATGAGGAAGAGTGGTTCAAGTAATGAAATTTCTTCCATGCGTCGAATCTCTTTTTGTTGAATCTTTATATCAGTATTCTCAATTAATTTTCGAAAACTATCAATTTCTTCCTGTGTTCCAGAAAGAAAATCTGATCTCCCCTCGTCTTCATTATCATCTAACCATGTAGAAGAACCGACTAGAGATAAACCAGCTTCATTATATATTGAACGAACCTGATAAGATTTTGCTAAAAATTCCTTTGGATAGTTAATTTTAAAATAGAGATTATTTAATCGATATTTAGAAGGAACTTCATTTATTCTATCAACCATTCGCTTAAGTTGCGATGTCATATGTTTCCTAGCCTCGCCAAGGCTCCTTCTGAATTTACGTTCTTCTAAACTACTATCTCCACCGCTTGCGGGCTTATGACCAATTTTTGCCAAAGATTTCCCATTAATTATCAAGGAATTTTTATTTTCTTGCATACTATTTCATCTCCTTAACGTATCTCTGAACAGAACTTTTTGAAATTTTAGTAATTTCACCAATTTCTCTTGTAGATAAATCTGGGTAGCGAGTTTTCAAATATTGAACAACATCGGTCTTTAACTTCGTACTAGATATAGTTATTGATAGTTGATCCAAAATTGTAAGAAATGGATTTTTATCTTTAATTACTTTAATTCGAAGGCCTTGCTGAGAATATATCTCAATTTCAGCTGGAGAAAAGCCCTCACTTAACTCACTTAGAATTCGTAGTTCTTCTCTATTCAATAAAGAATTAGTATATTTATCCCACAACCTAACTCTATTCTCCTTTTCAGGTAAATCAATATCTACTCTTTCATCAAACCTACGCCAAACAGCACTATCTAAATTATCTTTATCATTGGTGGTTGCCACAATCATTCCTTCCCCAGCCCAATTATCTAAACTAGTTAATACGGAATTAACTATACGTCGCATTTCACCAACTTCATTTAATGATGACCTGCTTATCGCTATGCTATCAAATTCATCAAAAACTATAACCGCATTTCGATTACTTAGTGCTGAAAAAAGGTTGGATATCGTCTTACCCGAATCACCTAAATAACTAGAAAATAACGTTGGAATATTCACTAAGAGAAACTCTAAGCCTAATTCATAAGCTAATGCTTCTCCTATTGAAGATTTACCTGTGCCAGGTACCCCATTTAAAATGATCTTTTGATTTAATTTTATTCCAAGTTCTTTTAACTTATCTTTATTTCTATATGTGATAATAATGTCATCGATTTTATTTAAAGTGCTTTTGTTCAAAATCAGATCAGATAACGATTTCTGTGGTTTTTTCCTATAAACATATGAATCGAATTCTTCATATTCTTTATTCTCTTGATAAAATCTAGTAACCTTTTGATCAGGATAAAGTCCCGCCTGATGCTTAGATAATATCGTTGATAACTTTTCTGCAATTTTCCTTGTATCCTCTTCTTTAGCTAACATTCTAATCATAGAAACTACTACAGCTTCAAGCGAATTATTATCATTGCTAAAGCTTGCTTCCACCAAATCAGGAAGATAATTTAGTACATTTTTTCTCATATAAGTCCCTCCAAAATAACGACCCAAGTTAATAAAAAAATTAACCAATGGGACAATTCTACTCGAAAAAACCTATAGTAAGGAGTTTTCTATATAAATAATCCTGTCCCAAATATTATACGATATATAATAAATTATTGAAAGAACCACATCCAATATCTAGTCAAATTGAAAAATTTAAAGAATACTCTATCCATGTTCCCTTTGAAATACAATAGCTTTTGGTCTAAACAAATGCGTTTCTCAACCTGTTCCTTTGAACAATATCTAGCCTTTATTATCTTCACAGCCGTTACGCACCTCCGTAACGACTGCCCCAGCTATTTGAAATAGCCGGGGTTTCGTTATGGCTCAGACTCAATCTATTGCGATTCCTTAGACAATCAACGTAAATGGTCGCTTCAACACAAAAAAGGCTGCATCCGTTTCACCGGATACAGCCTCTTGATAGATTTGATTGAGTTGATGAATAATCGCTTCATCAAACTTCATGGTGATTCTAATATGCTCTTTGTTTAACGGGTCGAACTCGATTTTTTCTATGAATGAACGATAAATTTGCTTAATGACTGGCTTTGAAGCCTTCTGCAACATCCTATCAAGCGCCTGTAAGATTTGCTGAACATCTGCTACTTCTACTTTTTGTTCTTGGTGTTCAAGCACAGAAAGAATTTCACGTTCTCTCTGTTTAGCAAAAATTATCTGTTCCCTTAGTTGATCTTTACGTAAAGTAACATCTTCATTTAAATCTTTTTCGATTAATTCAAATTGCTCCCAAGCTATTAGCTTCTCATCAATTTCTTGCATGGTTAATTGTAGTGTGGCTAGTTCTTGTTCCAGTGGGCTAATTTCGTCCAATATTTTTTGATTGATTTCTTTCACTAACACTGCCAAAAATTCTGGGAAACTCACAAGTTCACGGAGTCGATCAGAAACAAACTTCTCTGCAAAGTCAGCTCTAATAGAGTTGGCACTACACACCGTGGCCCCCTTATTTCGAAAATTAGCACATGAGTAGTAACGAATTCGCTTTTTTGTCCCATCCTTTAATGTATTAGTCACATTAGATGCTGCCATTGGACCATGACATACCGGACACTTCAAGATACCAGTAAGAACGTTTTCCCCTCGTTGAGTCCAACTTGGTTGGGTTTTCTCAAGTTCAAGTCGTTCTCTAACTTTTTGATACAATCCTTCTTCAATAATTGGTTCATGAATTGCCTTTTGGATAATGGGATTTGGATTAGCACCACGCCTTCTCTTCTTGGCCCATTGATGATATCGTCCGTACTCGATGATCCCTCCATACTTCTGATTAGACAAAATTGTCTTAATACCACCCGAATTAAAACTTTTTCCTGTAACGGTCTTAAATCCGTGTCTATTCAGATAATTTGCAATAGCCCGATACCCTTCACCAGCCGCGTACTTTGTAAAAATTGTTCGTACGATTTTCGCTTCGTCTGGCTCAATAATCAGTATCTTTCGTCCCTCATCATCCGTTCCACTACGGTAGCCTAACATGCGCCCCCCTGTAAAACGACCTTCGCTTGCTAAAGTTTTCATTCCTTCGCTTACTAATTCACTAGTTCTTTCTCGTTCGAACTGGGCTACTATCGCTAATAGGTTCCTTGACATGGTCCCTGCTGGATTGCTCGTATCAATGACTTCGGAAATACTGATGAGCTCAATATCATAGCTTTCAAGCGTACTCACTATTAATAAGAAGTCTTCTAGATCCCGACTAGCACGAGAGATAGAATAAATAATCACCGCATCAAATATCCCTTGTTTTGCATCCTCAAGCAATTGAATCATTCCTGACCGGTGCTCAATATCACTGCCCGAAATTCCACCATCGACATAAGTCATCCTATAAAAAAGATCTAATTCTTTTGCTTTTTTCTTGATCTCGTTCTCCTGCGTTGCGAGACTTAGGCCTTCCTCTAGCTGATTTTGAGTAGATACCCTAGAATACCCAACTGCTATTTTTCTTCCTAATTGTCGACGTTGTTTTCGGTTTAGGTTAAGAATGTCAAATGCGTCCGTTATTTCGTTCATTTCCTCACCACTTCCATTAAGTTGTTATCAATCATGTTCTTTAAATAAATCCCAACAATTTCATTTTCTCGCGAAAGAGTGACCTCCTTAATCAGTTGAAAAAAGAAAGCATCCGGCATCGTTTTTTCGGTAATTAAAATCGATTGGACTGTTTCAGCCCTTACAGTTACTTTAGGTAATGGAGTATGTTCAAGTTTCTTTAATTGTTTGAGCTGATTGGAAAATTCCACAGCATCCATGCTCCTTTTCTCATACCTATCAAAAAGCTGTGCCCGCTTTACTCGCAGTTCCTCTTGGCTTTTCAGTTCAATCTGTTGCTCTTCAGCTTGCTTCTGCTTGATCTGATCCACAATTTGATTGATTAATGATTGATTTGACAAGAAGCTCTTGACCACTGACAACGCTTTTCTTTCCACCTCGTCAGCAAGTAGCTGCGCTGGATACCCACCTTTACGATGGATTGGATTCGAACATTCATAATAGCGCACGATTTCCCCACTTTTTTGTTTTTTGGTATGGCAACTGACATGCCACCCACAAGGGCAACAAATTTTTTTCCTTAACGGATACTCTACAACGTGAACCTTCTGTTGATGCTTTGTTCGACGCAACTGTTGCACTCGTTCGAATTTTTGAAGAGAAATAATGGCTTGATGGGCGCCTTCATAGGTATTATCTCCCTTTCCAAGTATCCCTGCATAAGTTTGATTGCCCAAAATTCGGTACAAATCTGTTTCAAGAAAGTCCCTCCCATAAATTTTTACTCCGTGCTCTGTAAAATACTGACAAATTCTCTTGTAGCCTAACCCCGATAAATACAAGTCGAATATCTTGTGTACAACCTTACTTTCGTCTGGGACAAGTTCTAAGCATCCATGGGACATCACATATCCATATGGAGCAGTTCCCAGCGGCTTCCCCTCTTTACGCCTGTTTTCTGCGGCGAGCAGTGCATGTTGGCGGCACGTCTCCAAATAGGCTTGCGCAATCGCTCCCAGTGAATGAATGTAGAAGACCCGTACTGAAGGTGACATATTAGGTGGAATCTTTTCTTTAGCAGAATACACATTGATCGTATGCTCATCGAACAGGTTCATCAACTTCTTTAGGTCTGCCAAATCCCTTGTTAAACGGTCGTAGCTAGAAATGAAAAGGCTACCATTGCCTAACTGGCCCGTCTCAATCCAATCTATTAGTACACTCATTTTTGGGCGATTCAAATCACGACCTGATTTACCATACTCGAGCAAAATTCGGTCCTCTGCAATATACTGACCACGTTTTGCCGCTTCTCTTTGGCAGATTTTTTTCTGTGACTGTAAGGCTACTTTACCGGGTTGCCATCCTGAACTACGGCAATAAGCTACGTTTTTCATCTTTTTCCCTCCAAATAAAATAGAAGAAGAGCGATTAAGCTCTCCTTCACTGGAAAACCTCAGTACAAGAACCGAAGTATCTCCTTTGCTATTTCTTTTGCAAGTGGTTCAAACTGCTGATTCATCTCAGTACCGCTTGCCAAGTGAAAATCTTTGGCTTTGTCCATCACTTAAACTCCTTCTGTAAACATTTTTCTATTTTGGTGTATAAGGCGCCTAAAACTTAATCACCAACCGAGTTTTTTACTTCCTCGTGGTGAACGAAGGGGACCAGAAAGCCCACCATGTGGCGGGGAAAATCCGTTTCTTCTTGACTGACCCTTTCCACCACTGCATTCTTGTGAGTCATCATTATCTCACCGCCTCTCAAATAAGCCATTCACTTCATACAACGTACTAATTATTGGATTGTTGCATCAAATGTTCAGCTTCTTCTAACCCTTTGCTAGTAAGCCGCCATTGCTTCTGTATGCGCCCATTGGAAGTAAAAGCACCTCGCGTTTTTTCCAAGTAGCCTTCCTTTCCAAGAAAGCTAATAGCAGCTCCCATACTGGTTTCACTTAGACCGAAGAACCTATACATTTTAATTAGTTCATCCGTTTTAAACCATTGGGTACCGTAATATCGATAGATTGCTAGCAGAAGTTTTGCCCGTCCACAATTTAATTTAATCATTATTTTTTTCCTTCCTTTGAATATCCATTTTTTCGAGTTCCTTCACTAACGATTGAAAGTCTAGGTCCTCATTCGTCAGTGCTGCTTGTGCTTGCTTCATCAGTTTCACCTTCTTTAATATCAGACACACTACTAACAGAGTCTTGACTAACGGTGGCTTCGTTAGCATCATCTTTTTCAATTTGTTCTCTTATAAGCCTCATTCGTTCTCTAAAGGCATCAGTCACTCGCCAAGCCTTCATATTCCCTGGAGAGATACCCGCTTCATCAAAAACTGCTAGCTCTTCATCATTCAATTCTCGATTTTCAACAAAACCTTGGTTCAACTTTGCATAAAGATGCCCAGAAATTTGAGAATTCTTAAGTCCATGTTTAGTTCGTAGTTCACGATTTGTTTCAAGCATAAGAAACCACTCAACACCCAAACTAGCCTTCTCTAGTGCTAAATCGATTAGAAAAGAAGTAGTATCCGTCCGATATTTTGATGATCGGACATTCCTGGCTTTCCTCTCTTGTTCGTAATAACCTGACAAATTGACTTTTTCTAGTTTTTCTTTGAGAGAAGCACTATCGGTAACATGGCTATCGCTTGCAGTTGGTAAGTTATTTTCATTAATTGTTTCATTGTCCGACATAACGGAACTCCCAGAGGATGAAACAATTCGCTTTCGCTTAATTGGTTTTCCTTTAAAGTTTTCTATCATGTTTCTCTCCTTTTCATTTGTTTTCAGTAAATCATATCCCAGATTACCATCAGGACCGATTCAACTTATAAAGGCTCTGATTCTCGATGTAAACAAGATACTTAGAGTACCAAGCTGCCAAAGGTTGCCTTCTCAGCTCTGATCTCTTGTGGACCGAGGATCGAAATTGAACATTGGCCCCAAGGGTGTCGGCTATGAACTTTGAGAAACTGACACTGGTATCCACTAACGTCGATATCGCTTTCATTCCCCATAAATTTCTGAATCGCAGCTCAGTCCGATACCACACAGTACCAACCCCGGACTCTAACTGCTTGTCATAGATGAGAATTGACAAATCACTGGACCGTTTGCCCAGATAGAAGCTATCTCCAGACAACTCCTTGCTTTTGATGCGATATTCGTGGATCGTCCGACTGGTTTGAAACCTTGATGTGACCAGGTTTTTCTTCAAGTAGCTTAAAGCACGCGCCGGAGTCAACGTGTCACTAGTATGGCTATCGATTGCTACATCGATTCTTTTGACTGCATACCTCTCCAACAGAACATGGTTGGGTGCTTCTACTATTCTCTGAAAAAACTCTAGCCACGAATGGTCTGGCTGTTGCTCAAGATATCGGCAACCACGTCCGCGAATTTCCAATACAACGACGGATTTGGAACCCTTGTTGTCGTAATGTAAAAACAATGAACCATTGGTCAAAACGCGACTAAATCCACGCATACTACTATCCATATTGTCGAAATCTTCAAACAAAAAGTCGAATAAGTAATCACAAATTTCTTCCGCATTTGCCTCTATGAAGCTAATCATGATGTAGTCTAGTGACAGAGCATTTCCCCCCAGCTCTCTAGTATTACTAGTAGGTCTCGGGGAAGTCATTCCTACTCCGCTATCCGTTGATGCCAACCGATTTGGCAGCATATTTCCGGCTTCATCTGCGGAGATAGCTTGTGAATCCATCAGTGGTCCCTCCGCGTGCATAGCTGTGTATCCGTACAAAAATTCGTTGAGTACGGGAATCACAACCTTGTTCATGCATCAGTCTCTCAGCATTAAGTACCACAAATATGGTACAAAAGTTCATACCAATTACAGTCGCTGCCCTTAAAAGTCGAGCCCTTTCATCTTTGCAATAACCCTTGACATTTAATCTACTAACTAAATACAAAATATTCGTTAGCAAATTTGGCCGTAGTATTTTCATCATTTTCCATCCTTTCAAATGTTTTTTTGGAACAAATTCATAATAGTATGGATTTAGGGGATGGACTTTCTCCGGAAAATACCGAAAACAGCTAAATTTATTTCTAAACCTGACCAACATATATCAAATTTCAAAAAACAAACCATAAAATTATCTCTTTTAGAAAATTTATTGTTTAAATTTCAGATATTACGGCACTTGAGTCACGCGAGCAAAAAAAGACACAATATTCTGATTTTTTTACAGCATTTTTTTTGATTTTTTTAATTATAAATAGCAAACTACAAAGCGAATTTTACAATGCAAGATAAAAGTATTATCCGGATACCTTTATTGGTCTTGTAAAACGTTAGAATCGCTTTTCTTATGAGAGCCTTCCTATCCACAAGTTCTTTGAACCATTAACCGTTACGTAGTCTAAAGAAAGAGTGAATCAATAAGAGCAAGAAATCGTTAGGTGAATTAATTGAAAAACGGTCTGATGTGGTGGATAGTCGAGAAAAGCCTGGTCATTAGAAATTGATACAGCGGTTGGTCTATGGACAGGAAAAAAACTACGCCTTCTTGACTTTAACGGAACAAAAACTCGCTACGAGATGATTATAAAATGGGTCTACAGCTTTTGCTTTTGCTTTAATTTTAATAAAAAAGAACGTTTAAGTTCATGCACCCACAGCATAAACCTAAGCGTTCTTTTCTATTGTTAATGAAAAATTTATTAGTTAATTACTGAATTAAGCCAATCTGGGTCTCTAATTTTTTTGGCGAATTCCGATTTCAACTTGTCTAAATCATTTTGCATCTGATTAATGATGTCATATTGCTGTTTGACATAGTAAAGCTCTATAACACCAGATGAATTAGTTAATACAGTGTCATAGAAACTATCTCTAGTGTGTTCTATAATATTCGTAGCCTCGATTATCGCAAGGTTTCTGTCGTAATCTATTCTTTCCCTAATTCGACTTAGATTATTGAGATTCTCGTGTACTAACTGTCTCACATACTCCATATTCGCGTGAGGAGTTGTGATAGCACTTAAAACCCTTCGAAATATCACTTCGATATTGTTAACTGCCAGAATATCTACGTTATTACCAGTCTCGTTGAAATTCCTCTGCACGATTCTTCTAATTTGGTTATAGAAAAATCCATCAACATTCGCAGTCTCTCCAATGTAACCGTTTTTAATCAGACCATCAAAATCATATTCCCTAGCTTCAATATTGAATCTTCTAATAGACGCTTCTAGAAACAAGTCCAAAGTTGCATTGTCTAAAATATTATTCATAAACCAATAAAAATTTTCTTGTATTTCAGCCCCCCATTGGCGTTGCTCATCGGTTGTATAAATAATTGCTTCCTTTCCATTAACACGTGGGCTGTTACTACTTCCTTGATTGTCACTTCCTATAAATTCAAGTGGATCAGAAATTTGAAGCTTTTTCTTAATAAATAGAAAGAATAACAATACACACGTTTCATCATCTGTGGGTTCGCTAAAAACCCTTTCAACTTCATTTATATTGTTTTCGACATAAATCAAATACGTATCCTCAAAAAACTTAATTGTTTTAGCAAAAACTGATGTTCCTTTGAACTTCTTCATTTTATTGTGACTATTTATTGTAAATGCTCTTTTTCGAATATCATCGATTTTAAACGTCATGTGTTTCCTCCTTTGCTAACAAAAATTCATTCACTTAACTAACCCATATTTTTTTCCTTTCCTACATCATTATTTACAGTGTAGCACTTCACTTTTTTGGATCCAAATGATTTTATCGAAGTTCAATAATTTACGATTGACAAAAGAAAAAACTGCATGCAAAAAGCACACAGATCTTTTGGTTACTACGATTTCATCCAGCGATGCTGTCCGCCACCGGAACAAGGATCCTTTTCACTAACAGCCGGGTTGAAAATTGTACGAATTGTTCGCCCACATTTTTTACAAGTATATTGTGTGCTGTTCGCTTTCCAACTTTTTTCTTGACTGATATTGCCAAGCTTCATTAAGCCAAGCAACACTACTCCAATTCCAATGATAATTCCTTTAGGTGAGACATTGATATCCGTATTTTCCTTCAAATACTTATACAGCTTATAGCCTCCAAAACATATCGCAACAATCGCAATAAAACCCAACATAACCAACACACTCCTTATTGTTTTTCTTTAGTCGTTTTTTCCATTCTCTAAGTCTGAATCCCTAAGCTTCTTTTTAATCTCTTGAATATAGGGCAAAGATTGCTCTTTTACTTGATCACCACCTAAATCAATTTCTTTAGTCTCATCCTTTAGTAATCTTCGGAGGTGCCGTTCACTATATCCATAAAACATAGCCAGCTCTTTTAAGTTCGTGCCATCGTATTCATTAAGGACAACCTGCTTGATATGGTCACTTGAAACAAGGCGCATAGGGAAATTAATCTGCGTTCCATGGTAGTTTTCAAAAATTTCCAGCGTTGATTCCACTCCAATAAGTTTTGCGAATTCTCGGTAAATGGCGTTCCAACTGTAAATATCAACGGGTTCCACCTTTAAGACACCTCCAAACTTCTCATAACATTTTAATTGTAACTCTCTTCACATGGCATACCTAAGGTCCTATTCCTTGACATTATCACTCTCGATGTCCAAGTTTAACTCCTTACTTAATACCCATTCACTCCGAACACTAGGAAACAATGGATGTGCCGGTTTTCCTTCATCAGTAACCAAATACTTGACCAGCTTTCTCTTTGCTTGGGGAATTTTTCCAAAGACTTCATGAAATGCTTTAACAGCTAACTGATTATTTGCGACAATACTACCCATGCCAAATATGATGGATTTAACAGCTTTATCGCCAAAGACCGATTCTAATACTTCAAAAGAATGAACATCCAAGCCTTGTTTTAAAGCACGTTTATTCTTGGAAGTAACATTAATGGCACTAAAAAGATTCACAAGAAAGACCCCATCATGGCCTAACTCATGAACCTTTGTTTGAATCAACATTGTCGTTAAATCCGTAATAATCGGATCTGCGGTACCCGGATGTACAGTGACCACGATCGCGATATTCTTGCCTTCTCCCCAAACTCGCTTTTGTAGATAGCGGTGTTGGTTATTGTCACTAAGCCAATTCTCAATGGTGATTGTTGCTCCTTTTTTGACGATCATTTTATTTTCCCCTAGATTTTGTATTTGTTTTTGATAATTTCCACGATGACCAACGTCACAACTTGAATTGCCAATTTGATTTCAAAGCGCATGTTAAATTCACTCCCTTAGTGTTTCCTTTATTGCTTCAATGACTTTTTCCATAGACTCAACCAGCAGCCTAAACAACTCTTCTTCTCTTTGCTCTTTCTTCATACTGCTGACCATACTAGCTTTCCATCAACCAAGAGCCCCTTGGCAATGCTCTGGTGGGTAAATGAATCCTCCAGAAAATACACCACAAATTCTTGTTGGTTCTCCCTATAGAGATACATAGTGGCCAAAACAAATGATGGTAACTCGATGCCAACTGGGATAGTATCTGGGTCTACTTCCTCGTTACCAAGCGTGACACTTTCTTCTCCCCAGTCTTCTGCCTTAGTGATAATTCCAGTTTGTTGCTTCAATAGTTCAATGACCTCTTCAACCATACGATTTCCTCCTGACATTCTATTTTTCGAAATAGCCTTCTGCCCGTAATGACAAGTATCTCCCCTCAAAGCCAATGATTAAATGATCCAGTAACTCAATATTCAACAGCTCGCAGCAAGATCGTAGTTTTTTGGTAAATTGAATATCGTTTACAGATGGGCTTGGGTCCGACGAAGGATGATTGTGGCAGACGATACAAGAAACGGCATTCGACAAAAGCAAGGGTTTCAATATTTCCCGAGGTACGGCGATACTCTGGTTGTTCTTGACGATGAACAATGATTAACTTTTGAATATGATTTTCCTTATACAATTCAAAGATTTGTAGGTAATCTTTTTTCCAGATCGACCCATCAATCAAATGCCATAGTAACAATTGAACTTCTAGCGGTACCCCTTCCTTGATGCCCTGTGTTAAAAAGCGCTGGTTCTTTTTCTCAAACATAGCTATCCCTCCGAAAAACAAAAATAGACCCACAATCCTACTATTCATAGGATTGCGGATCATAGAAATAATATATATTTGATTATCTAATTTTCTACAGTATTTACGTAATGTTAATAAGAATGGCTACTACCCATCGTGACGAGTAAAGTATCCCTTTATATCATCAATCATGAAATCTGAAACCAATTTAACCTCATGTATGTAAGCACCAGCTTCCAATACTTCTCTACATGAAATGAAGGACCAGTTTTGTTCCTTTCCTCTGAAGTTCGAGTTATTAGCAAAGACAATACCCTCAACTCCAGTCCATACTGCGGTGGAACTGCAAAGCGGACATGGTTCAAATGTAGAGTATAACCAATAGCCCGTTGGCAGCTCACTAACGCCAAGTTGCTGACAGGCTTTTCGAATGGCGTTCACTTCTGCATGAGCAGTTGGATCATGATCACCTGATACAGTAGTTTCACCAATCGAAAAGATTTCACCTTTAGAATCCACGATGGCTGCTTGAATTGAATGCAAATTCCACTGACGTTTAATCAATTGGGACATAATTTGTCTACTTGGATGTTGCGCCATTTTGGAACCTCCTTTCATAATTACACAATAGAAAGTTATACTTTTAAACCGAACTTATTGCTTCGGAAAGTTTAGTCTTGGGTTATTTTCTGATTATTTGTGTAGGCCGACTCAGAAATATCATCACTTGTGGTATGGTCCTCCAGTATTAATCCGGAAGGCGCGATAGATTTGTTCTACCAAAATCAAACGCATTAGTTGGTGGGGATAGGTCATTTTTCCGAAGCTGATTTGGGTATTGCTGCGCTGGATCACCGCTGGACTTAAGCCCAGCGAGCCGCCGATTACAAAGGTTAGCTGGCTTTTACCTTGAATACCGAGTTGGTCGATTTGGTGGGCAAATGCTTCGCTTGAAGGGTTTTTGCCTTCGATTGCCAGTGCGTACACATATTCGCCGTCTTTGATTTTGGCGAGGATTCGTTCGCCTTCTTTTTCCTTTACTTGCTGCATTTGGGCCTCGCTTAAGTTTTCTGGTGCTTTTTCATCGGGAACTTCCACCAACTGGACTTTGGCATAGGCGCCTAGTCGCTTCACGTACTCATTGATTCCCTGTACGAGATATTTTTCCTTCAGCTTTCCCACTGAAATAATCTTGATATGCACACTTATTTCCTCCCAAGACGGTTACTCGTTAGCTACTTAATTTCTAGCTTATTGACATGTCGTCTTGAGTTTACCACAATTTCTCTGTCGCTTTTTAGTACTCGACAAAAAAACCGATCATTTCAGATTTGGTGGGCTTGGCCATCCTCTGAAATGATCGGTTTCATTTTTTTACTTTAGCAACTCGTCGATACCGTCAATTAGCAAAAATGATTTTGCACTGGCAGTGAGCTGCTTCAGATACCCGCTTCTTGTTTTATTTAAACCAAGTCACCTGTTCAGGATCTAAGCGGACAGAGTCGTAGCCAGCTTCGGCAGCTTTGCCGATAGAAACGATGGTCGCTGGGACATAACGGGTTGGATCCAGATCAAATGCGGCTGCCAATTGGTCATTTTCAAATCCACCGATGACATTGGTATCATAGCCATGCCCTCGAGCCACCAGCAAAAGCTGCATTGCTGCCAGCATGCTGTCTCGTTGAACAATCGTATACATCTGTTCTGAACTCATCTTTTGATAATAGGGAATGATGGTTGCCACTTGATGGTCGTGGACTTCTTGGGGCATTTTCCCCTCAGCCAATGCTTGATCGTAGATGGTTTCTCCAAACTCATAACAAGCCATATCGCCAAAAATCAGGATCATCGCCGAAGAGGTTTCGGTTTGCAACTGGTTGGTACGTACCAATGGTTTCAATTTATTTTTAGCTTCATCACTTTCGACGATAACAAAGCGCCATGGCTGCATGTTAACAGATGATGGGGCTTTTGTTGCTTCGGCCAGCATCTGCAGCATCTCCTCGCGACTAATTTTCACTGTGGGATCATAAGAACGAATCGAGCGACGGTTGAAGAGAATATCAGCAAAATCATTATTTTTAAACCCATGTGACATGTACAAGTTCCTTCTTTCTTACAAATGTTCGTTTAATTTCGTCAACAGTTGCGCAAGTTGCTCAAACTCCGCTTCTGAGAAAAATGGAAAACAGCTTTGCCGCAAATCTGGATGTTTCTTTTCGCAGGTGGACAAATTTTCTTGCGCTTCTGTTGTCAAAGTCACAAAGATTTCTCGACCATTTTGGGGATTGCGCTGCCGATCCACGAAGCCTTTGTCTTCGAGAATCTTCAAATGTCTGGTAACCGCCGCATTGTCGATATGAAGCTTTTCTTGTAATCGTGTTTGCAAGCAGGGTTGCAGTTCTTTGATTACCTGAAGCATCTCAAAACGCGTCAGACTGAATCCTACTTTTTGTTCAAAATCAGTGCTGACTTTTTGATCCCCCAGCTTCAATAAATACATCATGTGGCTAACTTCTTTTAGCGTCATGTTCTGTCTCCTTTAAACGATTGATACATCAACTGTTGACTTGTCAATTATACTGCCATCCGAAAAAAAAGCAACATTTTTTCGAAATTATCGGCTATCTATCTGCTGTCTCTGGCTTAGCTCTGATCCAAAGCAAATAGGTGCAAACAGTCTCTGTAAATAAGATTGTTGTACTATCAATGGAGTTATCTGAATTCCATTACCATTATTTATCTAAGTTTGGCAGTAAAAAATCTTTCAGCAAGCTTATAGTCGATTTTTTGTCATCGATTACAAGATTTAAAATAAACCGCTGCTAAATAAGTGATTTAGCTGACTGCTTCTTCTCAAACAACTTTAAACAAAAAAGTCTGCAAGATGCTCTCACCTCATCTTGCAGACTTTTTTTACAAACTGGAAATAGGCACCCTTTTGATAAAAATTTTTACTATTTTCAGCTTGAGTTGCTCACCAACTTGTTGCGACTTTACTATCTGGCAAATTGGTTTTTTTATGCAAGATACCAAGGGAATAGGTGCTTGATATCTTGTCAAGAGTTCACAAACGATTGAACTCTTGATAAATAACTTCAACCTGTCAAGCAGACGACTTTCATATTGCTGCATGAAGAAGAACTCGCTTCTTGCTTCTCATTTCTCACGCTGCCTTATGAATAGCCCTCTTGAAACATTTACATGAGCGACCAGCCGGTAAACGTTTCTTAACTTAACATGAGTCATTTACCACGAAATTTTTGTTAAAGAGGAGACGCCTCAAATTTGCTCTGAATCAGCGCAAGATGAAAAGCAGAAGCGCTCTGGAAGCGACGACAAACAAACGGCATCTTCAATTCCGAACGTAACGCTGATTCAGGAATAAAAATGGGCTGAAAACCACCAACATGAGCTGCAATCAGCCCCGCTTGTGCATCTTCGACAACATACGAAAAACTAGGATTGACTCCCAATTTTTGGGCAGCTTTCAAAAAGATTTCCGGGTTAGGCTTTGAATGTACGACATCTGAACCAAACACATAGGCATCGAAATAGTTATAGATTCCACCTTGTTTCAGGAACTTCTCTGCTACTTCTTGTGTACTGGAAGTTGCTACTGCAATCTTGTAACCGTGATTTTTCAAATACGGCAACAAACGTCTGATGCCACATTTTATATCAACATCTCTTTTCTCATAGTAAGAGAAAAAGTAGTCGTTTCGATCAGCAATAACCTTTTCTGCGACTTTTGCATCCCAGTTGGCCGTGAAATCTTCCATAATGTCCGCCAAACTTCGTCCCATCAAACTTTGATAGATATCCTCATCAAAGAAAAGGCCATTTTTCTCAAAAGCCGCTTTAAACGCTGCTTTAGAAACAGGCTCGGTATCAATTAAAACACCATCCATGTCAAAGATTACTGCTTCCATATTTTTCCACCTTCCTCTTGGTGATTCATTTCACAATTCATTGCCAGAGAAAGTGTCTCTGACCAATCAGAGACACTATACACATATTATTCGAAATCCGCGTGACGAGTGAACATCGTTTCAGAGGTCTCACCAGTTTCATCCATTAAGTTCAGTACTAGACTATCAAAAGTTAGAAACGCCAATTGTTCAAATGCAGAGCCCATCGGTTGTGAAAATTGATCCGCAGCCCGTTCATTTTCATCTTTTGTCGTTCCTGGCAAAACCAGCACGGCATTTGCTGCTTTGCCGATAGTTGATTCTTTTTTCATCGTCACCAGTGCAATTTTTACACCACTTGCAATTGCCTTCTCTGCAAGAGACTTCAAACTTCCTGTCTCACCGGATCCAGAACAAATAATCAGCAAATCTCCTTCTTTAGAATGAGGTGAACTAATTTCTCCTACTAGAGAGACATCAAAGCCTAAGTGCATCAAGCGATTGGCAAATGCCTGAATAGCTATGCCAGAACGGCCAGCTCCAGATAAGAAAATATGATTGGCTTGTTTAATTTGCTCAAGAAATTCACTAATCTCTGCCGTATCGATTTTTTCGGCGTTACTTCTCAGTTCATTTAGTATATCTAACGTATAATTTTTCATCTTGATGCTCCCTTTTTGAATTGTGATCTAAGCGATGGTCCGTCCGCCATCCATCAAAATTGTTTGCCCTTGAATGTAAGAGTTGTCCGGATCTGCTAAGAACACGGCTAAGTTGGCTACATCATCGATGGTTCCCAAACGACGAACAGGGATTTTTTCCAAAACTGCATCCAAATCTGCCTGCGTCGGATAGTTTACCCGCATCATTTCCCCAGTGTCGATCAAGCGGGGGGCAATGGCATTCACATTCACGCCTTTAGGTCCCAATTCTTTTGCCAAGCCTCGGATCAAGCCTTCTCCACCCGCTTTAGAAGCTGGATAAGATACGCCGCCACCAGTACCACTTAGTGCTGAACCGGAGCTGATATAGACGATCGAACCTTTATTGTCCAAAAAGTCATCGTAAAACGCTTTGACGGTATTGAATAACCCGGTTAGATTGATAGCCAGCGTTTTGTTCCATTCTTCAAATGAGATGTTGTTAACTTTATTAGCAAAGGCCACTCCCGCATTCAATACCAGAATATCAATGCGTCCGAACTCGGCAAATACCTTTTCTCGCACATTTTCCAATGCTTTTGGATCAGAAACATCTGTTTTGACGAATAGTGATTTCACATTGCCAAAAGTCAATTCTTCAGCCGTCTTCACACCGTTTTCTTCATTGTAATCGACGATAATCGTATGTGCCCCTTTATCGGCAAATTGTTTAGCAATCCCTTTTCCAATACCATGTGCACCGCCTGTAACCAGTGCGACTTTTCCCTCAAAATTCCCCATCTTGTGTTCAACCCTTTCTTTATAACGATTAATTGATTTTTACTGAATTGCTTGGCGAAGTTTCTCATACTGCTCGGCTGGATCATTACTGAATAAAAAACCACCAACAACAATCAAGTCTGCGCCTGCTTTTGCAACCTGACCGGCAATTACATCATTTACGCCGCCATCGACTTCAATTTGAATGTCTCGCTTGCCAATCATTTTCTTCACATTTGCTACTTTTTCTAGGCTTTTTTCCAAGAAGCTTTGACCTGGAGTTCCAGGATTAATAGTCATCACTAGAATATAATCGATATCATCCAGCAAATATTCCAATACTGATTCTGGCGTAGCCGGATTGATCACGACACCGGCTTTGCGGCCAGCTTTACGGATCCGCTGCATCATATTATGGATGTGTGGTGTAGATTCATAATGAACAGAGATCATCTCAGCACCTGTCGCAATGACGTCATCCAGATGGTCTTTGGGATTAGCAACCATCATATGAACATCAAAAATCATTTTAGATTCTTTTTTCATCGCTGCAATTTGATTCGGTCCGAAGGCAATGTTCGATACAAAATTGCCATCCATCATGTCCACGTGCAGGATATTTGTCTTTTCATCTTCTAAAAATTTGATTTCTTCCTCCAGACTCAAGATGTCTGCTCCAAAAATTGAAGGTAAGATTTCAGCCATTTTCTATTTCCCCTTTTCTTCTATTTGTATGAGTTTGCAGCAATCTGTGACACTAGCCGCAGACCACTGCCTTCCTCATTTTTCCACTAGTTTATTTGAACAACGTACTGATGAAGTAAGTCAGGACGCTCCATGGGCCAGTTAATACAAAATCGGTTCCCTGCCCTTTTAGCTCCACACCGGCCCGAGTCAGAAACTCGGTTGCTCCCGGTGCCACATAACCACCGAGATACATGACAATTACACCAAAGATTACCGTGGTTATAATGGAGCGTAAAAGATTCCCTTTACTGGATAACACCGTCATAACTGAGATATAGGTGACTGACATCAAAAGCCCAACTGGAAACATCTTGATTCCTGGAAGAACCAATGCTGCCAGCATGATCAACGGAATTGAAATAACTGTGGTTGTAATCGTAGTCGGATCCCCTAAACCCAATGCCAAATCCATCCCGATATTCAAGTCGGACTCTTCACCCATTTGTTTGGTCATGTAGTCTTTGGCATATTTTCCGATTGGGGATAGACCATCCATCAATACCCCTACTACGCGAGGCATCAAAACCATAACCCCGGCAATGCCCATAGCCATCGGAACAACAGTTGTGACCGGCTGTTTAGTCAGCAATCCCAAAATTAAACCGACGATTGCGCCAATAACAACTGGCTCTCCTAAAACACCAATTCGTTTGTTAACGCCTTCCAAGCTGACATCCAACTTGTTTAAACCAGGAATAAAATCGATAATCTTGTTTAGCAGGTTTGCTACCGGCAATGTCCAACCCGTGTGGATGATTGTTGTACAGGTTGTATCTTCTAATCCGTAGTACTCTTGCCATTTTGGTGCAATTTTGTCCCCGATAATCAGTGCTGCAACAGAAAGAACAATTGTGACTCCCAGTCCGATAAAGAAATTGTTAAAGATATAGTAAGCCAGCGCCCCCGGGACTAAGAAATGCATGTAATTCCAAATATCAACATTCAATGTTTTGGTCCATTTTAAGCGCACCATAAGGATATTCAAAAATAGACCAATAGGAATTGCCAAGGCTGCAAAAGGTGCCATCCATGATGCTGCTCCGACAGCCGGCCAACCAATGTCCATAATGGTAAAGCCAGAGCCGATTTCGCCATAATAATCAACTGCAGGCGTCAATGAGTCGTTCAATAAATTTACAACCAAGGTCAAACCGATAAAACCGACACCAACAGTTAACCCCGATTTCAAAGCTTCCCCAAGCTTCATTCGGAAAAATAGCCCCAATAACGTGATGATAATTGGTAGTACTGCTGAAGCGCCCATACCTGTAATCGTTTGTACGATATTTGTCAATGTTTCCATGTTTCTCCCCCTAATCGAATGTATAAGATTAAAAATCGATGATCTAGCGACTCGTGACGAATCAGGTGAAGACGTCGAATTCGACGACGATTGAAAGAACAGCTAGCTTGCCAGAAAAACCTGTACATCACCGATTTTTAGTTTAGAGCCTGCTTCCCTCTTTTATGCGTTTGCAATCTCAACCAGCTTTTCCCCAAGGTTCTTGCGCAGTTTTGCCTCATTGATTCCCGTCACAAAACCGATAATACTCATATGGGGAACCCCGAGATCCCCTTTGTAATTATTTGTTGTCAACACGATGTCCGCTGTTGAAGCTAGTGAGGGTAATTCTGTCATACTCGCTTTGCTGATTTGATAGCTGGTCAATCCATATTCTTCCAAAACGGATTTGACCTCTGCTGCTGCTAAAGTTGAAGTTGCCACTCCACTACCACATGCTACTAAGATATTTAATTTTTTTACCATTGTAATTTCCTCCTTGAACGTTCTGTTTTTATTTGCTGGCCGTTGCAATTTCATCTAAAACGGTTTGAGCTGAAGTCGCTGCCATCATTCTGTTAATAAATGTTTCTTGTTGGAATAATCCTATGAGACTACGAAGAATTTCCAAATGCTGGCCACCATCGTCCAGCCCTAAGACAAAGAAGAGGTCTACGTCGATTTCAGTATCTGGATCATCCATTTTCGCCATTTTGATTGGCTTGTTCAAGGTAATCACAGAAATAAATGGCTCATTGATAAATTCTGGATCCCCATGAGGAATAGCAACATTGTGCTTATCCATTTCCAATCCTGTTGGAAAATTGTCCTCTCGATTCATGAGATAATCGTAGAAACCTTCTTTTACCATTCCTTTTTCCATAAAATCAGCAGCAATCTTTTGAAAGAGACTTTTCCGATCTTGTACTTCAAGATTCAAGAAAACCAATTCCGGCTTGATATATTCCTTTAACATGTCTCAGTTCCCCCTAAAACTTTTTTGTAAACATTGGATGATTTCCTGCTTTTCCGTCAACGCGGAAAGAGCAGTGACAGCTTCACTATTACTGGCAACCCGATTGATACCGTATAACAGATTGAGATGACTGGTCTTATCCGGTGTAGTCAGAACAGCCATTAGATACACTTTCTTTTTCCCGTAGTGTATCCCGTATGGATTAAGTAAAAGGCTGATTCCCAGCTTTTGTTTTGCACGGGTCGGATCCAAATGCGGGAGTAATACACGCTGTTTCAATAAGATGTAACCTGGCTGTTCGCTGTACTCCTGAAGAACCAACTGCTTAAACTCTGGTGAAATCAGCTCATTTTGCAAGAGCGGCTCAGAAGCAGCTTCAAAGGCCTCTTCCCAGCCCATCTCATGTTGACCGATGGTGATGAAATCCTCTGACAATACCCGTAAGATTTCATTGGAAGTCACCGCCTGCTCAAAACTCTCAGAAGGTGCTAAATCTTTTAAAAGTAAGCTTTGCAAGTCTTCCTCAAGTTGCTTCTCATCACAGATTTCAGCATGCTGGCGAATCACTTTCAAAAGATCCGGCAGCCGAATTTGATCGAAATCCAAATGATAAACATCACGAATCACACGATTTCTTAACTGCAGCTGTTGTGAGTTAGAGATAATCTCCTCAATCACATAAACTTTTTTATCTGTATTCAATGGTATCGTTGAAAATACGATGTCGTGGGGTAAAATGAACTTTTTGTAAGCTCTGATGGAACTCGTTGGATAGAAGAAAAATTCAGGGAAGGTTTCCTTTAGTTTCTTCTCAATCAACTTAGACATAGAGATGCCGTTTGGACAAACAATCACAGCTTTGACAATTTTTGCTTCGAAATCTGTGGGTTCGTTAGCAATTAAATGTCCGCCGACAAATAGTGTGATGTAAGCAATCTCTTGATCATCAATCGCCTCATCAAAAAATGCTTCCAAAGGTCCAATGGATTGTCGGACAAAATCATGCAATACCTTGTATTCATCCAAAATACGGTCATACAAAACATTTTCGTTCGACAGGTGGTACTTTATTCGATAGTATGCCGGCTTAAAATGATTCAAGAGCTTTGTCAGCAAGCCTTTTTTATCCGCAATAATCAGGAAAGTCTTGTTTTCAAATTCATTCAAAAATTCCCAAAGTGAAGCAGATAATAACGGCATATCGACTTCAGAAATACCACTTTTGTTTTGTCCATTCGCACTCAATAATTGTAACGTGAGGTAGAGCAGCTCAGCATGAGTGATTTTCACTGGAAAAAGTGGCGCAGATTGATTCAATAAGGAAAATTCTTTCGTGTTTTCAATGTCGGTAGGCTTTGAAAAATTCACAATTGAAAGATTCCGTCCACGCTGAATTCGTAACAATACTGCCGAAAGAAAACGAATCAAAGGTTGAAAGATTTCATCATTGTATTTAATTTGCAAGTCGTGTTCTGCCTTTTGAATAAATTCGGTCATTTGCAAAACAAATTCTTGACTTGAACTCATGACTTCAGCAGCGATTTTGGCCCCATAGTTTCGATAGATCCTCATGATTGCTTGCATCAAGATATATCGTTTGTCCCATTCATTTCCTTCAATGAAATAGCCGTCCTTACGAGAAAAGGAAATCGTCATATCCTTTTGCTGTAAAAATTCTTTCGCCTTTTTTATGTCACTTACGGCAGTATTTTTGCTGACGCCTAGATCAAAAACAAAGTGATTCAAGGATAGCTCTTCTGACCGAGTCAAAATTAGAATGATGATCAAATCAATTCGATCATTAACTGAAAACAAGATGTCTTCCATTGTCTGATATCGGGTAAGGTAACTAGCCAATCCCTGGTTGGAAATATAACGTCCCTGCACTTTTTCAACAGGAGGAAGTTTTTTTTCTGATAAACGGTCATTGATTGCTTCGATACTGTATTCCAACTGCCGTGCTGAAATGTCGAATTTTTTCATCAAAGCCGCTTCTGAAATCGTTTGGTGAATGACAAGTTGTCGGAGAATTTGTTGATTGCGATCGCTCATGTCTTTTACCTCCTGCATTTATAATAAGCGCTTTCAGTTGCTGATGCCACACAGTTTCTTACCAAATCCTGTGTCGCCTGGACTCCTGGTTGTGATGAAAACTTAGCCTCTTTCACCAGCCTTTGCCTTTACTGTGAGTTTGCTACAGCCTGCTTTTATCAATTGGTGGACCTTCGTCAAATACTTCTTTATTTGCTTTTCTTTTTTTCGCTGCAACAGAGTCCTAGTGTTTTCAGAATCTGGAAAAAAGTGCACAACGTTAACTTCGCTTGATGAAATCCGGGGAAGCCAGCCTTTGAAATTTTTAGCAATAAAAAGCCGACGATCTTCCAATGATTATTAATGGAAGATCGTCGGCTTTTGGATTTCTCATTTGGTAGTGTTTGCTTTAGAGAATGGTGACTCAACTACTACCATACCTCGTTTTCATCTAAGACAACTTTTTCTTGACCAAGTCAGCAGCTTTGTCAGCCGGCAATGTTCTACAGGCCTCAATAAATTCAGTATCTTGAAACAAGCGGATTAGTTTTCGCAAAATAGTTAAATGGTTTTCCCCAGAGGCAAGAGCTAAGTTAAAAATCAGATGACAGTCAACTGTTAAGCTTTTATCCTCCATACGTCCAAATGTAATTGGACGCAGGGTTCGTACAACACTGATACTATCGTCATTGACAAAATTAGAATTTCCATGAGGCATCGCTACGCCTAGACCACCTTCTAACAGCAAGCCAGTAGGAAAATCGACTTCCCGATCAATGCATGCATCAATGTATTGAGGCTCAATCAACCCTTGTTTTATCAAGATATTGCCAGCAAAGCGGATTGCTTCATGGTATGTGGAGATATCCTCACCGGCATCAGTAAAATTAATATTCACAGTTCTCACTTCCATTTACTTTACCAAAGCCCCTACTTGCTCTAAGATTTCATCTTCTCCAATGCCCGTCAGCAGACCTGCACCAACAATGACCGGAGTGCTAACCCCTGGATTATCAATCTTGGTTGAAGATACAATCAAGTCATAGCTGTTAAATCGATCCGTCGTGCAATCCATTAAAGAAGCTTTGTCTACGTCTGCATGCCACCCGTTTTCTTTTAAGAAATCTTGCAAAATTGAAACCATGATTGAAGATGACGCAATTCCATTACCACATACTACTAAGATTTTTTTATCCATTTTCAGTTCCTTCTCTCTTTAGATTAGATGACTGCATCTGTTTCGATTTGAGTACGTTCTTTCTTTTTCAACAAATAGCCGACTGAGATCAAAAGGGCGCCAATTAACAAATAGCCGAAGATTCCAACGTGACTGGCAGCTGCAAACAATCCGGTAAATGGATTTGCAGACGGATTGAGGGACGAATACATGACATTTTCCTGAGCACCCGCTCCGAATTTTTGGAACAATTCATTTGTCGCGGGAGTCATCCATGATGCAATGTAGAGACCTCCACCAAACAAGATAACTGATGATAACCAAGTACGAATGATATTTCCCTTAAAGACCGGCACCATACATGCAATAAAGAAAACAAATTGTGATAAATCTCCAAGTGGCATCACACGGTTTCCTGGTAAAATGACTGCCAAAACAACCATCGCCGGAATCAGTAGTAGTGCGGATGAAATGACGGAAGGATTCCCAACGATTAGTGCGGTATCCATCCCAACCGTGATATCACGATTTGGAAAGCGTTTAACCAATTTTTTTCGTGCTGCATTTGAAAGTGGGACTAACCCTTCCATCATGATTGAGGTCATCTTAGGCAACAATAGCATTACAGCCGCAAGGTACATACCTAATTGTACACTAGAGATGATTGTATGATAAGGACTGGCCCAATCATAACCCGTCAATCCTAACAATGTTCCTAACAAGAAGCCTACAATTGTTGGATCTCCCAGAACACCAAATCGTTTTTGAATTGTTTCTGCAGTTACATTTAAGTTCTTCAAACCTGGTATATGGTCAAACAACCAATTAAAAGGATAGGCAAATAGCAGATACGTATTGGCTACTGGGTGAGAAATCGAAACACCTTGAGGCAGGCCGAAGAATTTTTCATTGTTCTTAGCTCCTAAATCAGCTGCAATCAATGCCCAAACATGAAATAGACCTGCAGTCAAAACACCGTATAGAAAGTTGCCTGAGTACACTGCTACGATTGCACCCATTGAGGCGTTCTGATGTAAATTGAATACGTCTACATTTACACAATCAGTGACTTTCAGTACCAATAGCAATAGATTTATTCCCACACACAAAGGAATAATAATTGCACCCATACTAGAACCGAATCCCATAACGGCTGTGGCAGCACCGCCGACATCAATCGCATCTAAGGATGAACCGGTTTTGCTCGCTAATCCGGTAATAGCAGGTTCCATCTTTTCCAACATAAACCCAATGACCATTGACAATGCAATAAAACCAATTCCAACTTTCATAGCAGATTGAATGGCTTCAGCTAATGGCCGCCCCAAAATCAACATAAAGACCAAAAAGATAACCGGGATAAAAATAAAATTACCTAAATCGTTAATAAATTGTGTAATGAATTCCATAATTTTTACTCCTCCTTAAGCTCTCAGTCAGGTCGAAACCCCATATTCCACGCAACGTGATCCGGTTTTTTCAATAACAAGTTGTCATTTTTCTCACATTCATGCAAATTCTTCTTCGAGTTCTCCCGTGCAGTTGCAAAATCAAACGGTTCATCATACCATGCATCAACAATCATCTTTGCATATTCCAAGCTATTGACTCGACAACCTAAACCAATAATCTGTACATTATTACTCAACCTAGCACGCTTCGCAGAATACGGATTGGTAACTGCAGTTGCACGAATCCCCCAATGCTTATTGGCTTGACAAGTAAAACCAATTCCCGTTCCACAGATATAAATTCCTAAACGACAGATATCCTTCTGAATTGTGATTGCCATTTCATCAGATAGAACTGCAGCTGTATTGACACCATCCTCCGGTTTTTGCACTGGATCATAGACAATTTCTGCATCCTTTTCTTCGATTAAATACTGTTTGATTGCTTCTTTCATTTCAAAGCCAAGATCATCACAAGCAATTGCGATTTTAGTTTTGGGTTTCATATTTTCCACCTCTCTGCACCTGAATGCGTTTTCTTTACACCCCTATAATACTATTGGTTTTAATTGGTGTCAATAGGCTTTAGTTGTTTTTTTTGTATTTCATTAGTTTTTAGCCAATTAAAACCAATAAAAAGTGCAAAATTCATGATTAATTCTTTATTTTGAAGCCTTTACATTGGTTTTAGTTGGTTTTACGAGTATAATTCTATTTATACTATAAAAGAGTTTTTACTGGAGTGAAATCAAATGTTGATGGAAGAACGCAGAGAGCTGATTATAGAAGAGCTCATTGCTAATGGAACCGTGCATGTCAGTGAATTAGCCGCAAAATACGAGGTCTCGTATGAAACGATTCGAAAGGACTTGGCTTATTTAGAAAAGAAAGGACACGCCATTAAAAGTCACGGTGGCGCCATTTTAAAACAAGCAACGATTGAGAATGCCTTTCAAGTCCGTGAAAAGGAAAATATTGATTCAAAAAGAAAGATTGCCCGGGCTGCGTTAGACCTGATTCCTGAGCAAAGCTCTTTAATCATCGGGACTGGCAGCTCAACGTTAGAACTCGCAAAATTGCTTTCTGATCAAGCGGGCTTTACAATTTTTACTGATTCTTTACCCGTAGCCAGTGTTCTGCTGCATTCCGACAATAAGGTATTTCTCTTTGGTGGCCAGCTGCGCGCCAAAAGTTCATCGCTTTTTGGGGGCTGGACTGCAAATCAGATTAAGCAAATTTCAGCAAATTTTTGTTTTTTGGGAACGGATGGCTTTAGTAATCTTTCTGGCCCTACTAGTCCTTCCTCTTCGGACGCTTATATCGACCAGATGATTCTTCAACAATCCGAAGTTCGCTATATTCTTGCGGATCATTCTAAATTCAACCGCAAAAGCCTGCATCAGATTTGTCGTTGGTCTGATATCACTGCTTTAATCACAAATAAAGAAGCCCATCCGAACGATGTTGAAAAGTTGCGTAAAGAGACGCAAGTGCTTCTATGTTAAGAAAGAACAAATCAGTCTGCGAAATAAAAAACAACTGGATCGTTTCAGGATACAAATAAGTCTCGAAAACGTGCCGTTAACCAATCCATTCCGAAAGGTAACGCACATTCACAGCTGGTTTATATTTTTATTTCTCGAACAATCAAAAAGTAGATTTTAATCATCGAGGATAAAACAAAACCCCTATTAGTACCTGCAAAAGACTAAAAAAGACTTCAGTTCCTAAAAAAGGATGCTGAAGTCTTCTTTTACTTTCACTAATAATTTTTCATATTCTCCTAGCATTCAAGTGATGTCCCAAGTTTTATTCTAAAAATTGAGGTCCCTAAAAAAGTGGTATGAAGACTGATTACTCAGCTCCATATCACTTCAACGGGATACGATTATCTATTAACCGAAACACATGTTTTTACTTAGGGGGAATACTTGCTGGTGTCAACAAATTACTCACCCGTTTACCCGCATACTTATTCAAAGTCCGCATGACGGGCAAACATCGTTTCCGAAGTTTCTCCCAAATCATCCATCAAATGAAGAACCAAGCCATCAAACGTCAAAAAAGCCAGTTGTTCGAAGGCCGTTCCCATCGGTTGAGAAAAAGCGTCAGTGTTACTCTGCTCATCTTTGGTACTCCCAGGTAAGACAAGGGTTGTCGTTACCAAATGGCCAATGGTAGACTCTGGTTTCATAGTGATTAATGCGATTTTGACATCGCTTTTAGCCGCTTTTTCAGCCAAACTCACCAAACTGCCGGTTTCTCCTGATCCTGAACAAATAATTAACAGATCTCCTGCTTGCGAATGGGGAGAAGAAATTTCTCCCACCAAACTGACGGAAAAACCCAAGTGCATCAGACGATTGGCAAACGCCTGAATGGCAATACCGGAGCGACCAGCCCCTGCCAAGAAAATGTGGCGGGCTTTTTTAATTGCCGCTACTAGAGCAGTCGTTTGTTCTACGTCAATCCGGCTCCCATTTGCCTTGAGCTCGGCTAATATTTGCAATGTATAGTTTTCCATCTTAACGCTCCTTATTTTGCTTTAGTCAAAGCAGTTTGCAAGGCCTTAATCTTTTCGCCCTCTTTACCAGATTCGCCAAAGATATACCCACCGGAAACAAACATTTCCGTCCCCACTTCTGCGCATTCCACAATTGTCTTGTCATCAATTTTGCCATCGACTTCAATAATATATTGGTGATTATGCGTTTCACGGAATTGCTGGAGTTCCTTGATTTTTTCCTTTGTACTGGCGATAAAATCCTGTTTACCGGGAGTGCCTGGATTGATAGTCATCACCAATACAAGGTCGACTTCGGCAAGGACTGTTTGGATTGCTGAGACAGGCGTAGCCGGATTGATTGCTACACCAACTTTTTTACCGGCTGCTTTGACTTGTTGAATGATGTGCATTCCTTGATCGGTAGCCTCTACGTGATAGGTAAGGGAGTCTGCCCCAGCTTCCAAAAAACGTGCCACGACTTTTTCTGGTCGAGAAACCATTAAATGAACATCCAATAAACAGTCGGAGACCTCTTTTAATTCTTTGACGATGCTGGGTCCAGAAGCCAAATCCGGAACAAAACAACCATCCATCACATCAACGTGCAGCCAGTGAAGATTGGTCTGCTTCATGATTGCCAGTGTTTCTTCCAGGCGGCTGATTTTTGAACTGAATAGTGACGGCGCGATAATCCATTCATTTTTCAACAGTTATTCCCCCATCACTAAAATATTAATTGTTCGTTCTCGTTCTCGTAACCGGTCCCAGTCGACAAAGTAGACTCGGCCCAATGAGCCGATTTGCAGCTCACCATTTTTTAGAATCAATGTTTGGGAATTCGTACCATAGATTGAGGCTTTTAGATGGGCATCCGTGTTCAACATCACCCATTTTTCAGCAGGATAGTTCGGATCGCTTAAAGAGGTCCCAAACTTGATATGCTCTGGACCAGGACTGTGGTACTGTCCTTCAGTCGTCATCATCGGTGCGATTTTTTCCATCGCTTCATTGATATCCACATGCAGTAGATCATCGCCGAAATAATTCCGATCATGCATCGTTTCTTCATAGAAAAACGAGCAGGTAGTATGAGGCGTAGTAAGAACCATCACACCGTCTTTCACCCCTGCCTCTGCGGCGACAGCCAATAAGCTGTCCCGCAGATCATGATAAGAAGCTCGCCCCGCGACGGTTTGCAATTTTAGTTCATCGTGTTTAATCATTTAATTCAATTCCAGTCTGTCTTTTAGTGAACCGAAGAGCTGATCGGCTCCCACACCTGTCAAAAGTGGCAAGCCGTTGATTACTTTGGCTTTGACGGAGTCTGGAACGATCGTCGTGCTGACCACTGCATCATAGTCATCCATTTTATTCAATTCATCTGCAATTTTGGATTGATAGATTTTTACTTGGTCGGTCAGATTTTCTTCTGCCAACCATTTATTGATTTTTGAAACGGCGATAGTTGATGTTGCATGTCCAGCTCCACAAATAACTAATAATTTTTTCATGAGTAGTTCCCTCTTTCTTTTAATTATGCTGCTTCTGTAGTTACGATTTTATTCTTTTTGATCTTATTGTTGTACACCATACCTGCCAAAACGATAGCGCCAAAGCCGATGATGCCGATCACACCAACCTTCTCAGCTAAAAGGACGAACAAACCTGCCGGCCACAACCCGCTCAACAACATGGTTACCATTCCTGAAGTGCCTACATCAAAGTTTGCCAGTTTGAAGACATCGGTTACGATTGGTGCCAACCAAGTAGACATGTAGAAAGTCATCACCAGATACAAGGAACAACCTACCAACGAGCGAACGATGTTTCCTTTAAAGAATGGGATCATCAAGCAAATTGCAAAGGTGAAGAATGCCAAGTCCCCGAAAGGCAAGACTTGATTTCCTGGCAAGATCACTGCCAACAATAATGAGATAGGTACTAGCAGCAATGATGTAGACATGACTGTCGGATGACCCACTGTCAACGCAGCATCCATCCCGATATTTACGACACGACCATTGAGTTTTTTATCGGTAAATTCTTTGGCAGCTTCCGCGATAGGCAACAAACCTTCCATAAACATGGCTACCATTTTTGGCATAACTTTCATCACTGCGGCAGTCGTCATCCCCAACGTACCGATACCAGCTGCATCGTACCCTGCCAAAATTCCGACTACAATCCCAATCAATAACCCGATTACTACTGTATCTCCGAATACGCCAAACTTTTTAGTCAAGCTTTCAGCATCTGCATCAATTTTGTTAAAACCTGGAATCCGATCAAAGACCCAGTTCAGTGGTTTGGCGAACAAGACCCCTGATAAAGCCATCATGTGTGTGATTGCAATCCCTGGATAGCCGAAAAATTCGCTGACTTCTTTTTGTGCGGCATCTGCCAAAAACCATTGGAGCATGACTGCTACGATAGCACCAATCAGACCAAACCAGAAGTTTCCGGTAACTGTTTGTACCAACATCCCCAAGAAGATCGGAAACCAGAAGTTCCAAATATCCACGTTCAGCGTCTTTGTCAGACCCAAGATAACTAGGATGAAATTCAGAATCAGCGAGATAGGAATCATCAAAATGCCCAAAGATGTTGAGTAAGCCAGCGGTCCGCCGACCCCAACGCCGATATCCAACACATTCAGTGAGGTGCCATATTTTTCACCCATTTGTTGAATGGCACTGCCTAAGCCGCTAGACAACAAATCCAATACCAAGCCAAGCCCGATATTACCAATTCCGACGGTGATCCCGGAAATGAACGCTTTACTAGGCTTCAAGCCAAAGAACAATCCGATTACAAAAATGATTACCGGTAAGAAAACTGTTGATCCCAATCCGATAAACCATTCAATCCCATTCATAAACATATCCATTTTCTTTTTCCCCCTCGATTGTAGTTACTGTACGCCTGACGCATTCAAAAGTGTCATCAATTCTGCCTGTGTCGTCAATTTTTGCAACTGTTGTACCTTGTCCTCATCTGTAAAAAGTGTCATTAAATTTTGTAATGTCTCTACCTGTTCATGAGGACTAGCCATCGCTAACATGAAGACCAATTTCACTTCAATCTCCCGACTTTTATCCGTCATGTCTTGAAAGACCACTGGTTCTTGTAACGAAGCAAAGCAGATTTGGGATTTGTTCACATGAGCTGAATCCGTATGGGGGATTGCAAATCCTACACCGTTGAATTCCAAGCCGGTGGGGTATTCCGCTTCCCGGCTAGTGATTCCTTCCAAATAGCTTTCTTTGACACAGCCTGCTTGATACAATTTTTGAAACATTTCTTCGAACAACTCTGTCTGACTTACAGGACTTATCTGAAACAACCCTAACTCTTGATCAAAAAACATGTCATGTTCCTCCATTATTAAAGATTTGCAATAGTGACGTTTTGTCGGTTATCTTAACTAACTCGTCGACCTTCTTCTTTTCATCAATAAACTGATATAATTCCTCAACTACTTCACGGATCTTCTGTAAATCAGCTTCCCCCAAGTTCACCATCACGATCAATTTGACATTGCCATCTCCCCAGTTGACAGGCTTAGCCAAGGTCACAAAATAAATATGTGAAACAATAATGGTAGCCGGATCCGCATGGGGCAATGCTACCCCACTATCCAAATTTGTATTGCCAATCTTCTCTCTGTCAAAAACCGATTTTCGGAAGTTCTTATTGACTAGCTTTCTTCTTTCCAGTTCGCCAATTATCGCATCTAAGCAACTTTCTTTGTCATCATACTGGTTTTGTAAGCTGATCAGGTCCGTTGACAAATAGTTGCCCAAAATCTGAGAAGGTACTTTTTCAGAGAGCGAATGACTGATTTCAAAGGGCTCCCCTTGGATTAGATACTTGGTATAGGCCTCCATCAGCTTGATGTAATCCTGATTGTTGACCAGTGGTGTTACTTTCACAAAAGGAATTTTCGATTGGGGAATATCGATGGAGCTGATGATTAAATCGATATTCTCTTTGTCGCTTTTTTCAAACTTGTCAATTGTGGAAATCTCCACGTTATCATGAGCTGGAATAAATTTACGAACCTTCGAGTAGATGAATTGTGCCGAAGAGATTCCGTATTGACAAACAATAATGATGTTGTTCGTCTTGGATTGGCGCTCCAAAGCAATCTGAAAATGAATGAGAATTAGTGAAATCTCATCGTCATTTAAGATCACATCATACTCCTGTTCCAAAATGACTAGTGCATACCAGACGATGCTGAATAATTCAGAATACTGGTCACGAATACTGGATAGCAGCGGATTTTCAATCTTTATTCCTTTTTTCAAACGTAGAATCATCGCTGGAATATGGTAAAGTAGCGAATTAAACAACCGCTGATCACTTGTCAGATCAATTTTTTCAATGGCACTCATGCGAGCAATCAATCGTTGAACAATTTCTGCATAAGAATCATCGCCGCTTTTCAAATCAGTAGTGACACGATGGGCAAACAATTGCCGCGATAGATACTCCTTATCTGCTTCTTCAAAAACGATGTCCAGTGTTTTGCCAAGCTTTTCTGCCAGTTCATTGGCCACCACATAGGCCTCCATGTACCGGATACTGCTGAAGAGGTAATCTTCTTCAGTGGGTAAATGTTTGGCCAACTCAAGGCGCCGGCATTGAATCAACACGCTCATAATCAGCGATTGGATGTAGTACTCTGAAACTTCCTCAGTCAATTCTTTGAAATCTGTAAGTAAGAAATCAAAGATCGGAGCAATCAATGCTTCATCAAAGAAATGACTCATCTTTTTGCGAAAGGACCGATCTTCCAGAACATTCAGGAAATAACTGACCAACTGATTGGCGGCATTTTGGATTTCAGACTCTTTTCCCAAAATTTTTAAGCCGTCATTGTTTGACTGAATTTCACTGTTGGTTCGAGCGATGATCTGATTTAAAAGCTTCAAATCACCATAAAGTGATGTTTTGCTGACTAAGAAGAGCTCTGAAAGTTGATCTAACGTCGGAACTTCTTCTTCAAAACAGACTTTTTTAATGATTTCAATCCGGCGATTGACTGGAGAAAAAGCGTCTTGCGACAACTCATTTTCCAATTCAATCATGAAATTCAGCTTCGCCTCATGTTCTCCAGAAATTCGAATCCCTACGGAAGGTAATCTTTCAATAGAGATATCATAGGGCTTCATAAGCAGATTCAACATTTCCAGATCTTGAAACACCGTCTTAGTTGAAACAGACAACTGTTTACTGTAAAAAGAAGCCGGTAAAAATGTATCATGTTCAATCAGCAAGCGCGCAAGTTTGATTTGCCGTTCGTTCATGGTAGTCACCTTTCTGTTAGCTAACGTTCTTCTTTACATACAAATTGTAGCATGGCATGAAAGCCCTCACAATTACATAAGGTTCCATAATCAATGTGGAACTTTCCCGACACCAGGAAAAATTACAACTTGTTTATTGAGAATATCAGCTATGTCAATTATCAAAAACATAAAAATTACAATGGAAATTTATTCTTTTTTCGGAAAAAGGTAAAATTAACTGATTTGTGGTCACCTCCCTTATAAGGCATCACAAATCAGATGTGCAATAGGGTGCTTTTTGGCTGCAAAAACTCCGTATTTTACTCTATCGTCGCATCCTCAGAAGAGTTTTCCTCAGCTGTGAATAACTGGATTGCAGTTTGTCACAAGGATTATCCACACAGTTTTCTTTTCGACTACAGTTCTATTGAAAAAAGTTGCTTTTCTGGCGCTATTTTCTATACGAACAATAGTTCTCCACAGAATTGTACACATTATTCACAACCTGTGGATAAGTTTGTGGATACTTTTCCCCAAGACCGAGTCTTTCTCTGAAGGCTGCCACAGAAACGCCTGCTCGTGAAGTGCTGTTTTTCAATAAATTTGCCGGATCTTTTGCTGCGGAAAACATTTAGCTTCTATAGTAATAGAATTAAATTAGCTGAGCTGTGCAAATCTATTTTCCAATGCTTTTATTCTCTCGAATTAGCGGCTGCAACCAACAATCTTTGATTGATAAATCTCCTACAGTAAGAAAAATAGACATTCTCTTATCAAATTTATGGAAGCGCCGGGCAATTTTTCACGATTCACTATGATTTTAGCCACGGTTCGTTCATATTTTTTTCAAAGTCTCTCGTTAGACTAAAAGCAGGATTTGAGACTATACTTATATCATAGCAATCATTCCTGAATAAAGTCTTGAAGAATAATGAAGTTCCCCCTTTTTTGTTGGTCTATCGATCATAAAAGAGGGCGGATATCTGAGGAGGAAATCATAATGGAACAACGAAACAAAAATAACGGCGGCGGGACCGCTAAAAAGTTTTTAACTGGTCTGCTGGGTGGGGTCGTTGGCGGCTTTCTGGTAATTGGTGGCTTCTATCTGGCCAATGGTTCCGGCTTAGCTCCGGCAACTAGCAACAACGCCAATTCTAGCAGCAACACATCGGATACAAAAACAACGCAAGTTTCAAATGTCAAAGTCGACGTCGATTCCGATATCACCAAGGCTGTAGAAAAAGTTCAAGGAGCGGTGGTTTCTGTTATTAATTTGCAACGGCAACAACAGTCCAGCAGCAATCCTTGGGGGGATATGTTTGGACAATCTCAAGATGAAAATACACAGGGATCTAGTGATTCTGAAGACAGCGACTTGGTAGAAGCAAGTGAAGGCTCTGGTGTCATCTACAAAAAAGATGGTAAAGATGCCTATGTTGTCACTAACAATCACGTAGTTGAAGGCTCCAATGGCTTGGAAGTTGTCATGAAAGACGGCACTAAAGTCAAAGGCGAACTGGTTGGAACTGACTCAGTGACTGACTTGGCCGTTATCAAAATCTCTTCTGACGATGTTAAAGATGTGGCCACTTTTGGTGATTCCAATGCCTTGAAAGTTGGCGAACCTGCGATTGCGATTGGTTCTCCTTTAGGCTCTCAATATGCAAACTCCGTCACCTCTGGGATCATTTCCTCAGTCAACCGGCCAATTGCCGATAGCAGCACCGGCGTAAATATCAGCGCCATTCAAACAGATGCAGCTATCAATCCAGGGAACTCTGGCGGGCCATTGGTAAACGTATCTGGTCAAGTCGTCGGAATCAACTCCAGCAAGATTGCAACAACTCAGACTGAAAGCTCTAATATCTCGGTTGAAGGGATGGGTTTTGCGATTCCTAGTAACGATGTCGTAAAAATCATCAACCAACTGGAAAAAGACGGCAAAGTAACACGTCCGGCATTGGGCATCAACATGGTAGACTTGAGCTCAGTGACTTCCCAACAACAAGAACAGATTTTGGGTGTTCCTGCTACTGTTAAGAGCGGCGTTGTGATTACTAATGTTGTAACTGCAACACCTGCTGAAAAAGCTGGTTTGAAACAATACGATGTCATCACAAAAGTCGACGACAAAGAAATCACCAGCACGACTGATTTGCAGTCTGTCTTGTACACCAAGAATGTCGGTGACAGCATCACTGTGACTTACTACCGCGGGGACAAAGAAGAAACCTCCAAAGTTGAATTGACAATCGACAGCACTGTCTTGCAACAACAAAACTCAAATAGTAACCGTTAGCTAAAACTTATTTGGTAATTGAATACTACTCCAACTATAAAAAAGTACCGCTCACTGTCTGGATCTTGACAATGAGCGGTACTTTTTGCTATCCTGCACGGAATTGACATTGGTACAATATATCTCCACTATCTTCAACGGATTTGCCTGCCAGCTTTTGTCTTAACTCCTGTGTCACTCCTTCAGTTGCACAAAAAAACTCCTCTAGAATCAATATATTAAATTCCAGAGAAGCCTCATTTTCTATTTTCCTACCGCAAAAGCTTCC
The DNA here is from genome assembly GCF_049166715.1 of Enterococcus infantis. Taxonomy (NCBI): domain Bacteria; kingdom Bacillati; phylum Bacillota; class Bacilli; order Lactobacillales; family Enterococcaceae; genus Enterococcus; species Enterococcus infantis. The sequence continues at coordinate 276,269 of NZ_JBMHFB010000001.1, forward strand.
CCAACTGTCGCTTCTTGCGGCAATACCAAGATTCCTTTTTTCTCAGGTGCATTTGGCAAATGCAGCTCGCGTGCTGAACAAATCATGCCATAACTTTCCACACCTCGTAAAACTCCCGGCCAAATCAGCATTCCATCAGGCATCATTGCCCCTGGCTTTGCGACAACGACTTTTTGCCCAGCCGCAATGTTCGGTGCACCACAGACGATCTGCAGCACTTCGCCATTATCTACTTCCGTCTCCGTCACATGAAGATGATCACTGTCAGGATGCTCCACACAAGTTTTCACATACCCGACAACAAATTTTGAAGATTCATTTGTTGGTAGCACAGCTTCGTGAAAACCAGATAAGTGCAATTGTTGATTAAGAACTTCAATTTGTTCTGGAGTTGGATAAATTTGTCCTTCATCAGTAATCGTTAAGTACTCTGAAAGATGAAAGAAATTATATCCCACAACTGTTCCTTTACTATTTTTAATTTCTGCGATATTGAATTTACGTTCAACGGTTTGATCCAATCCTTGATCATCAGCAGTGACAACGATTAGCGTATCACCTACGTGTTTGGGATTGTATGAATAGATCATGATGATGACCCTCCTGAATTATTCTTTCACGAGGCAGCTTTTTCACTGGCCTCTTATGTTATTGAAAATCACACAACTTGTATCATATCAGAAAAAGCTGGCAAGTTCATCTCAAAAAAAACAACCCGCAAGATTTCTTTAAAAAGCGAGAATCCTGCGGGCACTTTGGCTGCGAACTAATGGGGATTAACGATTGTCCCAACACTTATTTTTGTTGATAAGTCACTACTAGTACATCGCAAGGCGCTTGTCGAATCACATAGCTAGCAACACTGCCGGTCATAAATCGCTCGACAGCATTCAAGCCTGATTGTCCAACCATGACTAGATCAATGCCATACTTCTTCGGTAGCTGGTGCGCCATTGCTTCTTTGGCTGAACCATAGGCAATAACCCCCTCAATATCGGAAAAATCATGGTCACGACCGTATTTTTTACATTCTTCGATTAACTTTTTGGCACTTTCGGTTTCTTGATCGATGATATTTTGGTTAAGTCCACTGTAGCCCATGATAGCTGTAATCTGCTGATCAATGACGTTGGCGACATAGACTTTCCCCGCATTTCGCCGAGCCACTTCTACAGCTTTTTCGAAAGCCTGCAGTCCCTGTTCTGACCCGTCAATTCCCACTAAAATATTACGATATTGCTGTGACTCCATTGTACCTGCTCCTTTCTATAACGAACTGTCGGATGTCCCAGTCTAGGCATTTGCCGGCAAACTTTTCAAAAATGCTTCAATTTCTTCTTTTGTTTTACGGTCTTTGTTCACCAGACGCCCCAATTCTTTGCCATCCTCGGTAACGACAAAGCTGGGAATACCAAAAATGCTCCATTCAGCGGCCACGTCGATATACTTGTCACGATCGACTTCGATAAACGTAAATTCGGGGAAATCAGCTGCAATCTCTGGCATAAATGGTTTGATAAAATGACAGTCCCCACACCATCCTGCAGTGAAGAAAAAGACATTACGGCCTTTATTCACGTAGCCTGCCAACTCTTCCAAACTATTCGGTATAATCATATATTTTCCTACTTTCTCCTGTATTCTAACTCGATTATACACCTTTTTTTCTGGGAGACAAAAGACCGGCATGATATACTCAAAACGATGGACATCACGTAATCACCAATAAAATAAAAAAACAGCGGAGGCAATACTCATGACCTATCGAGAAAAGAACCTACAGATTCGCCCTATCAATGAAGCAGATTGTACTTTATTTCCAAAGTTATTTGCAGAACAGGGCTGGACAAAGCCATCCGAGCTCTTTGAAAAATATTTGCAGGAACAAACAGAAAAGACCCGCTACGTCCGTGTAGCCGAAGTAAATGGCGTCCCTTGCGGCTATGTAACCTTAGTTCCTTTAGCTGCAGAGGGCCCTTTTCGCGCTGTCTTGCCAGAAGTAGTGGACTTCAACGTACTGGAAGCCTATCAAGAACACGGCATTGGTAGCGCACTTTTTGATGCGGTGGAAACTTTGGCAGTCACTGCCTTAGCAGCAGATAAGCTTTCATTAGGTGTTGGCCTTCACGCCGGTTACGGCCCTGCCCAGCGAATGTATGTCAAACGCGGCTTCATTCCTGATGGTAGTGGGGTATGGTATCAAAACCAGCCCGCCATTCCTTACAGCGAGTGCTGCAACGATGACGAGCTGGTATTGTATATGGTGAAGGAATTGCGCTCGGCAAACACCAAAAATCAATTTTTAGATACACTGAGCCAGTAAATCCACGCACCTATTAACACTATTCAAAAGAGATATTAGAACAACAATCTTAGCACCGTCTCTTAGCACGATGAGACCAAGTAGTGCGGAAATTACCATTCCTTTATCACCTGTCCAAGGTATTTCGAACTCTCAGAAACTCGATTGGTCCAGGCAATAAATAACTTTCTGTTATAAAAAGTATTTGGCTCATAAGTAGCAATCGTTTACTCCTACAACAAACATTTTGTTCACTTTACAAGCATAAAAATCAAAATTCATCTTACTCATTTTTTTCAATCTTCTTTTAAACGAAAAATCGACACGCTCATCCATTCGGATTGTAGTGGGCGCATGTTGATAATTGTACAAACTCAAGACCTTGATGATCATCTGATCATCAAGGTCTTCGACAGCATTCGTTCAGTTATTCAGTTTCAGCAGCCAGTCTCGCAACAAATCGTTCCAGTCGCTCCACTGCTTCTTTCAATTCTTCCAATGAATAGGCGTAGGATAAGCGCAGATATCCTTCTCCAGCAGCACCAAAGGCCGAGCCGGGGACGCAGGCCAGTTTTTCTTCTTCCAAAAGTTTCAAAGCGAATTCTTCTGACGTCATGCCAAACTGAGAAATGTCAGGGAAGAGGTAAAAGGCCCCTTTGGCTTTGTAACAGGGGATGCCCATTTTTGTCAATGCATGATGAAGGTAGTTGCGCCGCTGCTGATAGGATTCCCGCATTGGTTCAACGATTTCCCGCCAGTTGCCTGACAGACCTTCCAGCGCAGCATATTGGCTGACAGTGGGGGCGGTCATGATAATGTATTGGTGCAGCTTCAGCATCTGCTCGGTCAATACCCGTGGAGCAGCCAGATAACCGATGCGCCACCCGGTCATAGCAAAGGTTTTGGAAAAGCCGTTGATCAAAATCGTCCGCTCTGCCATCTCTGGCAATGACGCAACGGAAACGTGTTCTCCTTCATATAAAAGCTCTGTGTAAATCTCATCTGAAACCACCACCAAGTCATGCTTAACTACCACTTTGGCGATAGCGGCGGCTTCTTCAAAGGTCAGTGTCGCACCGGTAGGATTATTAGGGTAAGACAAAAGCAAGACTTTGGTTTTGGGAGTGATTGCCGCTTCTAACAATTCTGGAGTCAAAACAAAGCCGTTGTCTGCTTTCAAGTCAACTGTGACTGGTACACCACCGGCCATGATGGTACAAGGCTCGTAGCTGACAAAAGCCGGTTGAGGAATAATTACTTCATCACCAGGATTCAACAGGACGCGAAAGGCTAAATCAATGGCTTCACTGCCACCAACAGTCACGATAATTTCATTTTTAGGGTCGTAGGTGTTTCCCACTCGCTCAGTCAAATAAGCGCTGATAGCTTGCCGCAGTTCAATCAATCCAGCATTGGCGGTATAAAAGGTGCGCCCTTCTCGCAAAGAACGGATCCCTTCTGTGGTCATTTTCCAAGGAGTATCAAAATCCGGTTCCCCCACACCAAGGGAAATCGCATCCGGCCGCTCTGAAACGATATCAAAAAATTTACGGATACCGCTGGGCGCCAGCGACTGGATATTGTCAGCTAAGAATCGCTCTGTACCGCTAGTCATGGGCTCACCTTAATTCGTTCGTCCTGGTCATGGTCGTCCAACACCAGGCCCCAGTCTTTGTACTTCTTCAGAGTAAAGTGGGTGCGGGTACTTTGCACGACATCAATAGGTGCCAGATGATTGGAGATGAAATTGGAGATTTCTTTGATATTTTTGCCTCGCAGCATAACCAGAAAATCATAGGGTCCACTGAGAAAATAGACGGTCTCCACTTGCGGAAACCGCTTGATTTCTTCGGCAACGGATTGATACCCGGCTGTGCCTTGGGCTGTGACGCGAATCTCAACGATGGCTTCCACCCAATCATCTTCGAATTTTTCCCAGTTGATGAGGCCACGATAGCCGCAGATGATTTTTTCCTGCTCTAAAAAGCGAATAGTTTCTTGGATGACTGCCTCTGGTTCATCAACCAAGACCGCCAATTCAGTGGGGGTCAAGCGACAGTTTTCTTCGATTAGGCGCAACAGTTCTTTTTGTTTTTTCTGTTCGATGGGGATCACTCCTTTTCTAAAAAGAAACCGGCTGCGACGGGTAGGCCGCAGCCGGAAAAGTTACAAAATCAACCGTTGACGATAGTGGCCACTGTTGATTTATCCAAACCTTTCAGTGTTTGGATCAACATTTCCCGAGCAGCATCAAAGTCAGCAATATTAAACATAGTTTGGTGCGTGTGGATGTAGCGTCCGCAAACACCGATGACAGTACTAGGGATACCTTCATTTGATGTGTGGGCTGCACCAGCGTCTGTGCCACCTTTGGAAACAAAGTATTGATACGGAATGTTGTTGCTTTCAGCCGTATCCAACAAGTATTCCCGCAAACGAGGAAGCATGATCAGACCTGGATCATAAATCCGCATCAAGGTTCCTTCACCGAGATGTCCAAACGTACCGGTGGTGGTAGTCAAATCATCTGCTGCCGAGCAATCCACAGCAAAGAAAAGATCTGGTTTGAATTTAGTCGTTGAGGCTTTTGAACCCCGCAGGCCGACTTCTTCTTGAACATTGGCACCGGCAATCAGAGTATGTCCCAGTTTTTCATTTTTCAGTGCTTCCAATGCTTCTAAAACCACTGTACAGCCGTAGCGGTTATCCCAAGCTTTAGAGATGATATTTTTGCCATTGGCAGTTTTAACAGTTTCGACCTGTGGCACAATTGTATCTCCTGGGCGCACGCCATATTCCAAGGCCTCTGCTTGAGATTCAAAGCCGGCATCAAAGAGAATGCTGTCCACGGTGACATTGGTTTGTCCGCCGCCAGTTCCACGCAACAGATGTGGTGGCACTGAAGAAGAAATCACTGGATAATTTTTACCAGAAGCTGTGATCAATGTGAAGCGTTGGGCTGAAACAACATACGGATTCCAACCGCCTAAAGGAACAACTTTGAACAAGCCACGAGGAGTGATTTCAGTCAGCATAAAGCCGACTTCATCCATGTGAGCTGCTACCATGACACGGGGGGCATCTGCATCTTCGTGGTTACGGATGCCAAAGATTCCGCCTAAGCCGTCTTGTTGAACATCATCCACTAAGGGAGTCAGTTCGTTTCGCATAAATTCCCGGATTGGTCCTTCAAATCCGGAAGTCGCCTGCATTTCTGTCAGGGTTTTGATTCGTTGGTACGTTTTTTCTTCCATGGGTAAAGCTCCTTCTTTATGGAAAAAACAGATAAACCTGTCTTTTCCGAATTTACGTGTACCATTATACCCCACTAACCGGATAATGAGTATTTAAGATGTTCGATTTTTCCGAAACTATGGTAAAATTATCAGTAGAATAGTGGCATGGCTGAGTAGAATGAATCAGTCGGCAAAAGAAGGATTCCCTAAAGGAGGAGACACTGATGGAAAACGACAATCAATTGAGTCTGTTCAAAGGCGGACTAGCATTGGGACTGAGTGTCGGTCTCGCCGGTGGTGTCGCATCTGCCTTATGGGTGAAAAAGCGGCAGCATCTGGGTGCTGATGCGGTATTGAATGTAGTCAAAGACGCATTTTTGAAAGAAGGTCCGATTGAAGGTTCTTGGATTAATTTTGAAAAACAACCTTTGCGAAAATTTGCGGTCCATTCCGAAGGCTACACCGGCGGAATTACCCGATTGGAAGACGGCAAACTGGTGAGTTACGAATTTTTGGCTGATGCCAACACTGGTACCGTTTTGGATATCCAACGCTTGAAAGACTAAAAACAGATGGACTGTGACAGAACTTGTTTTAAGAAGTAATTGGCGCAGGTTTCATCATCTAAGTAAGAAAACGCCTGTTAGTCAGCGTTTGAAATTTTTAGCAATGAAAAGAGAAGTCACTTCCACTATTTTTAATGGAGGTGACTTCTCTTTTGCTTGTGGCTCACGTTTGGTATTGTTCGCCTCACAGGACGGTGACTCAACTATTGTCACAGCCTGTTCCTGTTTATTTTGACTGTTTCACGGATTTTAAGAGGGTTTTCAGGTCGAGTTGTAATGCATATTCCATCTGCCGCGAGGTCTTATGACGATAGGCCGCGGCACCACTTTCAAACACTGCCAACAATCGATCGCCGTCGACTGCAATCTGTTCCAAATATGGCGGAAAGGTAATCTTCATTTTTGCCGATTTTTCGGTGAACCCGCCGACAGTATCCTGTAAATCAAATAGCAACAGCGATGAATCGTGATGACCAAAGGACTGTGACAGGAGCATGTACTCCTGATAATAGGCGACCCCCTGAACTTTTTTAACCACTCCGCTAGTGTCAGCTGTCTCTGCTTTTTGAGGGTCAAAATCCTTTCGAAAATCGCTAGTAGCCCCCGCTTCTTGAAAATGGCTCTCTTGGGTAGTCGTTTCCTGAGTAGTAGCTTCTTGAGTGGCAGTCCCTTGAGTGGCATTCCCTTGAGTGGCTGACTTGGATTGCGCCGTTTTTTCGTCACTTATCTCATAGGTCCCGCCAGCGGTCTCCTTCAATGAACTGATCTGTCCTTGGTCATCAATGGGGTACATCGCAAGAGTTCCCCGATGTCCGCGATCAAAATAGCCAACCACCAAAAATGGTGGCAAGCCGGTCAAAAAGGAGGTCCGTCGCACATTTTGCAGCTGAGTCGTGGCTGTATACTTTATCGGATCTGGGGTGGGGTCTGAATATAGTTCGTAATCCTGGATAGTTGCCAGCGAGAGGGTTGACGCAGCCGCCCGCCGATCTTCTTCGGTAGCTAAAAACAGCTGTTGATCTGCCTTATCGTACCAAATGCCCCCCAGATGCGGCTGCCCTGCAACAGGTATCGTCTTGAGTAACATTTTGGTTTTACGGTCCAACTGGTAGATCACAGAATTGTGCTGATGGTCATGGCAATAGGCTGAGATGAACAGGTAATTATCATTGACAGTCACTCCCTGCGGCGTCATCTCATGACAACGAGCCAGTTTCCCGGTTTCAGTGTTCAACGAAACCGCCTGATACAAGCCGGGAATCGCAAACATATCGTAATCGGTAGCTTCTGGTAAAGCAGCTACAGCAACAGCCACCTCAGGATAATCTTCAAGGACTGACAATTGCTGTGAAATATTCTTTTTCGTTGCCACCGTTGTTACCAGCTGTCGGCTTTCGGCAATCTTTTCAAAGGCTTTGGTCCGCAGTTGACGAACACTCAAAACGGCCAGCAATACTATCGCTAAAATACCCACAACAGCCATGCCGATGATTTTCCGCTTTTTCACAGTCCTTCCTCCTTTTTGAAGTTTTCTGCTTTGATTGTAGCATGACTGGCAGCGATTGCCGGTAAATCAAGGTTTGCATCAATCAATCTGAACAAAAAAGACCTGTCTGCCCCGAATAAACGGTGGCAAACGGGTCTTATGATTTGCTGTTTGTTATTTTGCCAAGCGGTAGATAGCATCCGCATAAATTACGGCGGCATTGAACAGATCGTCCAAGCTCATGAATTCATTGGCTTGGTGCATGGTGTCGGTATAACCTGGGAACATTGCCCCATAGGCTACGCCACGTTCCAATAAGCGGCCAAAAGTTCCGCCACCGATTACTTGTTCATAACCTTTTTCGCCGGTGTGGTCTTCGTAAACTGCCAATAAAGTTTCTACCAATGGGTCTTCCATCGGTACGTAGTGAGGAGCAGAATCCCGCTCTTCCCGATCCACTTTGGCACCGTCTGCTCCGACGGTTTCAGTGATTTTTTCCACCAAGCCGTCAGCTGTTACACCAGTCGGATAGCGGAAGTTCAAGGTAATATAATTGTCCTCGAAATCTTCGCCGAATTTCAGCAAGCCAGCGTTCATGGTCAATTGTCCCATGCGCGGATCAGTGTGAGCCACGCCGAGTTTTTCACCGTAATGATCCACATGAACGTAAGTCGCCGCTGTGTGCAAAAAGCTCTTTGCGCCGCCACCAAAAGGATAGCGATCCAGGAACAATGCCAAGAAAGTACCCGCATTGACTCCGCTTTGAGGGCTGGCTCCGTGGGCACTCTTACCAATCAGGTCAACTTTAACCAGGTCCCCTTCTGCTTCAAGTTCACCGGCCAGACCATTTTCATTTAGAAAATCAGTATACGCAGTTGCCAACTCTTCTAAGCTGATATCACCGGCAGCTTTGAAAACTGCTGTGGCATTTCCCGGCACCATGTTCACTCGCAAGCCGGCGTCAAAGCTTTGCAATTCAAAATCGCCGTCATTAGTATTTTCAAAGTGTAAAGTGACAGTCACATTGCCTTTTTCACCATTGATGATGGGAAACTCCGCATCTGGCGAGAAACCGAAATTTGGTTTTTCTTCATGTTGGAAGTAATAATCCATGTCTCCCCAACCAGACTCTTCATCAGAACCGACAACAAAGCGGATCTTTTTAGACAAAGGCAGGCCCAATTCTTTGATGATTTTCAAACCGTAATAAGCAGCGACACTTGGTCCTTTGTCATCAGAGGAACCACGAGCATAAATCTTGTTGTCTTTGATTACCGGTTGATAAGGATCTGTGTCCCAACCGTCGCCGGCAGGTACCACGTCCATATGGCAGAAAATCCCCAGAGTTTCGTCGCCTTCTCCGTATTCAATGTGACCGGCATAGTTGTCGACATTTTTGACAGTAAAGCCGTCCCGTTCACCGTAACCCAGCATGTGAATCAGCGCATTTTTAGGACCAGGGCCAAAAGGTGCATCGGCTGTGGCTTTGTCATCTTCTCGTTCACTTTTAACCTTTAACAATTCTACCAAGTCATTTAGCAGATCGTCTTTGCGTGATGCTACTTCTTTTTTCCAATCGATAGTTGTCATGAAGTTCCCTCCAATAATTCGTTCAGCCTGATCCACTCTTGCAATTTTTTATGCTGCTGAGCCGGTCAAACCAACGATGATCAGTGTTTTTCCGCCTTTTATGATACCATTGTTTTTCATAAAATGACACCGAACCGTATCATTACATAGAGAGAAATAAAAACATACCCCTTTTGACAAGCTTTCTTTCTCTTCGCAAAGATGATGTGTCACTGCTAGGGCTGTGCTGCTCTTTACTTTACTTTGGGGCAGCATTTTCTTACAACCTGGTTTACGTGGTATACTTAAAAAAACTGGATCGAAGGTGGCTGTTCATGTTACAGGAAATCACGGAAGAATTGCTGCGAGAGGTTATTCGTAAGCGTCCCAACGACTCGTATAAAGGTACTTTTGGTCGAGCCGTTTTGGCTGGAGGTGAGCCTCGTTATGCAGGGGCCATTTTGATGGCTGCCGAGGCTTGTATTTGTGCAGGCGCCGGGCTCACCACTGTCATCACCGCCAAAGAAAATCACAGTCCACTGCTGGCTCGGCGTCCCGAAGCGATGGCAGTCGATTGGCAGGATTTTGCCACAACTGAAGCTGCGATAGAAACCGCCGATGTGCTGTTGGTAGGACCGGGTTTAGGTACTTCCGAAAAAGCCCGTAAGCTCTTAGATTTTTTCTTGGAAAAACGGCGCCCAGATCAGTGGTTGGTCATCGACGGCTCGGCTATCACACTTTTGGCAGAAAGCTATACTCTGACGACTCTTTCTTACAAGCTCCACTCGCCAGAAACGGTGGTCTTTACACCTCATCAAATGGAATGGCAGCGTTTGTCCGGGATTTTGATTGCCGATCAGAACGAAGCTGCAAATCGGGCAGCAGCCGCAAAATTAGCAGCAACCGTCGTCATCAAAAGTCACCATACTCAAATCTATACGGCTGACGGTCTGTCCTTTAAAAATCCCTATGGTTCGCCGGCAATGGCCACCGGCGGCAGTGGAGATACGTTGGCAGGGATGATTACCGGCTTTTTGGCGCAATTTCCCCGCAATGGTACCACAGTGGCTGCGGCCGTTGCCCTCCACAGCCTGATTGCCGATGATTTTGCACAAAAGCAATACGTCGTGCTGCCGACAGCAATCAGCGCAGCCTTGCCTCGTTACATGGCCCGCTTTGCTTCTGAAACAAACTAACGCTGGTCAACTTTACTATTCACAGGAGGAAAAACATTGTCTGATGCACTCATTCGCAAATGCACCGAAGCCGATCTGGAGATTCTCCGAAGTATCGGCATCGAAACTTTTACCGATACCTTCGCCCCGCAAAATACACCAGAAAATATGGCCGCGTATCTAGCTGTCGCCTATGCTCCCCAGAAATTACAAACAGAACTGACCACACCCGGCGTCACCTTCTACCTCTTATTGACAGAAGCAGGGACACCTGCCGGCTACCTCAAGCTAAATGCGGGAAATGCCCAAACCGAAGTCCTGGCTGACAATGCCTTGGAAGTAGAACGCATCTACATTCGCCAAGGCTTTCAAAAGCAGGGGTTGGGCCGATACCTTCTGGAGTTTGCTCTAGATACTGCCCGCCAAAGTGGCAAGAATCACTTGTGGCTTGGAGTTTGGGAACATAATCAAAATGCCCGTGCCTTTTATCGCAAATTAGGGTTTCGACAAGTCGGTAGCCATACGTTTCAGCTGGGTGCGGATCTTCAAACCGACCTGCTCTTAATCAAAAATTTGTAATTTTTGGAGTACAAAGAGGGGTACAGCATAGTATGCTTTCTTTTAAGAAATCAAAAAACACCTTTTGCACCAAAAAACAGTTTTTGACTGTCTTTTGGCAGCAGAGGGTGTTTTTTTGTCAGTAATTATTTCGTCAGCGTTTCAAACAATAACTTGGTATACGCGATTCTTCCTTCTGGAGTCAAATGGACACCATCATCATAAAACCAGCTGGCATTGCCATTAGAAGCATAGGTATGCCAATCGATAATCGTCAAATTATCATATTTCTTCGCTAAATTTGTCAGCGAACTGTTGACGACATTTTGGGTTCGTACAGACGGCGCATGAACATTGACCCAGTAAACTTTACGATCTCCTAACGCAGCCATAAAGTCAGCAAACTGAGAGTCATTGAAATCACCATTGGTTCCCAGGCCAACGATGACCGGATCATTCAAAAGCCCCTGCGTATCCAGTTGTTTTACCAAGTCCACACTGCTGTAGACTTGGCGATTGACGTTGGCATCAACGACAGCTTTAGGAAAGAGATCCTTCATGTTTTGCGCTGCTCCCAGCATGACGGAATCTCCAAATGCGGTGAATTTCAGCTTATAAGCAGCTGCCACTTGTTCTTCTGATAACCCGTAAGTGCTCTCCATCTCTTTTCGCTGCGCTTGCAGTTGTGGATCGAGTTCTTCACTGCTGGAATCAGTTGTTTCAGCAGTCCCGGAAGTACCGCTGTCTGCTGTTTCTTTGGCTTTTTGCGCTTCTTTTTTCGTTGCTTCAGAGACTTCGCGATTTTTCAAAATTTGTTCTTGCATTTGCTTTTGTTCCGCAGTTACATGATTGGAAGGGGCGATGACAAAGCCGGTCAAAGCTACTAACACTAATAACAGTCCTGGAATCAAAAACGGTTTTTGCCGAGAGAGAATTGGTTTTTTAAACCAGCCTTTGACTGTGGACCAAGTTTTCGAGTAATCAAAATTCCGCAGTGGTCGATCAATCAAACGATAGGAGATCTCCGCACAGACTAAAATCAGAATAATCTCGATTAGTGTATGCAGCCAGAGATGATCGGCGATGTTTTTCACTTTTGCTTCATAGAAGATCATGACTGGATATTGGTACAGATAGATTCCATAGCTGCGCTTACCGATATAAGTGAATACCGGATTAGTCAGCCACTTGTTCAAGCTGGCGCCGGGATGAACCACAATCATAATCAAAAAGACTGCAATTAAGCTGATGAGAAACATGCCGCCACGATAGACGAAGGTATAATGAGCATCAACTATAAAAAAGGAGACAAGCAACAACGCCAGCGATACAAGCCCCACCGTATTCAATACCCGCTTGGCCTGTTGCGGAATCTTAGGCCGCAGGTGCGTGCTTGGCCACAAGAAAGCCATCGCACTTCCCAACCAGATGGAAAAGATTCGGGTATCGGTGCCATAATAAACCCGTGTCGGATCAGCCCCCGGCACAAAGTCCACTGCCATCAAAACAGCTGAAAGCAACGCGCCGGCAAAGACCACCAGAAAAATCTTCTTGCGATTTTTGACAAAGGTCATCAGGAGAACAAATAGGATTGGCCAGATCAGATAGTTTTGGAATTCCACCGAGAGATACCAGATATGAGTGAAGGGCGATTCGTTGGTGAAGCGTTCAAAATAACTCATTCCCTGGTTGATCTGCCACCAGTTATTGACATACAACAGTGCCGAGGTCACGACACCTTTCAAATTGTTCAAAAGATTCCGCTGGAACAAGGTGATATAGGCAGTCGTCACTACTAAGAAGAACAGCATCGGCGGATACAATCGCTTCAGACGCCTTCCAAAGAACGCCTTCAGTGAAATCTTTCCCTTTTCTTCCCACTCCAATCGTAAATGATCGGTAATCAGATAGCCGGAGATGGCGAAAAATACTGGCACCCCCAAATAGCCACCCCGCATTTTATCAGGTAGCAGATGATAAAAAATAACTCCGAGAACCGCTAGTGTGCGGACTCCGTCCAAACCGGAAATGTAGCGGCTTTTTTTCAATCGTTTCGTTTCCATGGTCGTATTCCAACTTTTCTGTTTTGATTAGTCGTTCAAAAGAACGCCGGCTAAAAGATAGGGCAGCTGTAATGTTTCCCCCTCGTCGATTGCCTGATTTGTCAGTACTTGTCATGACGCAAAATCTAACTGTTTGTGGCTGGTTCCCTTTTGGCAGCTTAGAATTCTTCTTCGTAAAAATGCCCCAAGATCTGGACATTGTCGGCGATACTAACAAAAGCTTTTTTGTCCGCTTCACCCATCGCTGCTCTTAAAAGCGGCAGTTCATAGCGGGTCACTACAGTCAGCAGAACCGTTTGCTTATCGTGTTTATAAGCACCTTCAGCCTCATTGATAATGGTGATGCCGCGGCGCATTTTTTTCTGAATCGTGTGGATAACTTTCTCCGGGTGCCGGGTGATAATAGTCACCTGCATCTTCTTTTGCTTCGTATAAACGGCATCCGTCACCTTTCCGGAAACAAAAATGGCGATGGCACTGTATAAAGCATACTGCCAGCCAAACAGTAAGCCTGCCGCCAGCATGATAAAGAGGTTAAAGGTGATAGAGATGGACCCGATAGTATTGCCGGTTTTTTTACGGATGGCGATGCTGACAAAATCCAAGCCACCAGAAGACAGGCCGTTTTTTAATGCGTAGCCAATCCCCGCTCCCATGATGGCACCACCGAAAATCGCACAGATAATCGGATCGGTAGTCAAGGTTTCGTCCGGAATAATCTGCATGAAAACAGACGTCAGCACAACCGTGATTCCGGTAAAAATCGTAAATTTATGGCCGATTTTGAACCAGCCCAATAAAAACAATGGTAAATTTAACAACAATAGCGTGGCTGATACTGGTACATAAACACCGATCAGATCCTTCGACAACGTGGTCAGAATCTGGGCGATACCAGTAATCCCCGAAGAATAAATTTGCCCCGGTTGATAGAAAAAATTCACGCCGATAGATGCCAGCAATGCGTAAACCACCGAAAAAGAAAATTTCTGGGCATAATCCGGGTGGGGCATCAATTTGAACAGCTTCTCCATAATAGATGGATTCCTCATTTCAAGTACATTTGCATCCATGCAAAAAAACAGCCCGCTCGCTTTTTCGGACGATCTTCCAGCGCAGAGTCAGTTACATTATACGGGGAAAGGTAAAAAAACAAAAGAAGAAGCTGGATTCTTTATAAAAGGTAAGAAAAAAGAAGCTTCACCACAGCTGGCCTTGTAAATATTCCTTTTTCTGATTATAAACCAATCCCGCTTTCCAGTCTGAAAAGACGCGTTGCCAAGCCCGACAGCCTACCTAAAAATTTATGTGAAGCTGTTGTTTGAAAGTCTTCACATTTCCTGATAAAAACAGGAATGTGGCACAAGTAATTTCCAAGTGCTAAATAGCAGATGTTTAACCACAATTAATAAACAGTATACGGACGAGGAAAATTTGTGAGCACCTTTATGTCTTAGTCCGAAGAGAGAACATGACCATACGTGTTAAGAGAAGTGAATCAGGCTGACTTAGCTTGATGAAATCAAGGTTAGGCAGCCCTTGAAATCTTTAGCAATGAAAAGCCGACGATCTTCCATTAAAATCAATGGAAGATCGTCGGCTTTTGAGGGCTCACGTTTTGTATTGTTCGGTTCGCAGGACGGTGACTCAACTATTGTCACAGATCCTGACTTTGCGATTATTCTTCGACATTCGTCACATTGAGATTCAGTTCAAACAACTGCAATGGTGATACGGTGCTTGGTGCTTCCGTCATTGGATCTGCGGCTTTCCCGTTTTTAGGAAAGGCAATTACTTCACGGATATTGTCTTCGCCGGCTAAAAGCATCACGAAGCGATCAAGACCAAGAGCAATTCCTCCCAATGGTGGGAAACCGTAGTCTAACGCATCCAGCAAGAAGCCGAATTGTTCAACCATGGCTTCATCGGAAAAGCCTAAGGTGCGGAACATCTGCTCTTGCAGTTCACGCGTGTAAATACGCAAGGAGCCGCCACCTAACTCATACCCATTCAAGACAATGTCATAAGCGTCTGCATATACTTTTTCCGGTGCAGTTGCCAACAACTCCACATCTTCGGCTTTCGGCATAGTGAAAGGATGGTGAGCAGAAACATAGCGTCCTTCTTCTTCGCTGTATTCAAATTGTGGCCAGTCTGTGATCCACAAGAAGTTGAACTTGCTTTCGTCGATCAAGCCCAGTTCTTTGCCTAAACGAGAGCGAATAGCTCCCAACGCAGCAGAGACTACGCCATAGTTGTCCGCACCAAACATCAGCAAGTCACCGACTTCTGCATTGGTAGCAGCAATGATTTCAGCCTCTTTTTCACCGAAGAATTTAGCGATTGGCCCTTTCAGACCATCTGCTTCCACTTTCAGCCAAGCCAGTCCTTTGGCGCCAAATTGGCTGACGTATTTGCCCAAGTTGTCCATGTCTTTACGAGAATACTTGTCCGCAGCACCCTTGGCATTTAGCGCTTTGACGACACCACCGTGATCCAGTGCCATTTGGAAGACTTTGAAATCCACATCTTTGACGACTTCTGAAATATCAATCAATTCCATATCAAAACGAGTATCCGGTTTATCAGAACCATACCGCGCCATCGCATCGTCATAAGTCATGCGTGGAAAAGGCAGCGTTACTTCCAGCCCTTTGACATCCTTCATAACCTTAGCAATCATGCCTTCTGTGATTTCTTGGATCTCATCCATATCTAAAAAGGCCATTTCCATGTCAATCTGGGTGAATTCCGGCTGTCGGTCTCCCCGCAAGTCTTCATCACGGAAGCAACGAGCCACTTGGTAATAGCGGTCAAACCCTGCTGTCATCAACAACTGCTTAAAGAGCTGTGGCGATTGTGGCAATGCGTAGAAATGCCCCGCGTGTACTCGGGAAGGAACCAGATAATCCCGTGCTCCTTCAGGTGTGGACTTGCCTAAGTAAGGTGTCTCAATATCCAAGAAGCCCAAGCCGTCCAAATATTCCCGAATGGCATGCGTTGTTTTGTGGCGAGTAATCAGATTTCGGGTCATTTTTGGCCGCCGCAAATCCAATGCCCGGTATTTCAAACGAACTTCATCACTGATGGTTTGATCGTCTTCAATGGCAAACGGTGGTGTCTTTGAGCGGTTCAAGATTGTGATGTCTGTCGCCATTACTTCAAACGCACCAGTGGTCATTTTCGGGTTAATTGCTTCTGGTGCGCGATGTTCTACAGTTCCGGTCACTTCAATCACAAATTCGCTACGGCATTTATCTGCAATCTCCCAAGCGGCTTTGTCTCGTTCCGGATTGAAAACCACTTGAACGATTCCTTCCCGGTCTCGCAAGTCGATAAAGATTACGCCCCCCAAGTCGCGGCGTTTTTGAACCCAACCTTTCAATGTAACCGTCTGATCCAGTTGTGCTTCAGATACCAGACCACAATATACAGTACGTTTTGCCATTTTTTTCTCCCCCATTTTTCAGTTTTAAGCAGACCAGCCAGATTGCTGGCCTGCCGTAGTTAACCAGAATGTTCTACTCAATCTTCGAACATTACTGTAGTCATTTCGTCATAGACTTCATCAAAGCGTTCATAGATATCAGCCAAAGAAAAAGCTTTTTCCTGACGATTGGCCATTCCTTTGACATTGATGATTCCTTGTTCCAACTCGTTGCCGCCAATGGTCAATACCAGCTTAGCACCGGCTTTATCCGCAGACTTGAACTGCGCTTTGGCTTTGCGTCCCATTACATCCCGATCAGCCGAAAAACCAAAGTTGCGGATGGCTTGTACGACTTTCAGCGCTTCCACATTAGTTTCATCGCCTAAGCTGACCACGTACGCATCCAACTCATTCAACGCTGGCAGCAGCACTTCTTCTGATTCCAAAGTCAGCAGTACGCGTTCAATTCCCATGGCAAATCCGAAAGCCGGCGTCGCCTCGCCACCTAATTCTTCCACCAGATGATCGTAACGTCCACCGGCACAGATTGTCGCTTGTGCTCCCATACCTGGTGCTTCGCTCATGATTTCAAAAATGGTGTGGGTGTAATAATCCAGTCCTCGAACCATGTTGCTGTCGACTTCATAAGGAATCCCCAGCGCATCCAGCATCGTTTGGACAGCGTCAAAATGAGTGCGGGCAGTTTCACTAAGGTAATCCAAAATCGATGGTGCATCAGCGACAAATTGTTTGTCCCGTTTGTCTTTTGAATCCAAAACCCGCAATGGATTTTCATGGAGCCGGCGTTGAGAATCTTCACTGAGCTCGGCTGTATGAGGTTCCAGATAATCGATCAGCGCTTGACGATAAGCTGCCCGAGTTTCTTTGTCTCCCAATGAGTTGATTACCAAACGAACTTGCCGGATTCCCAGCTGTTTGAAAAAGTCTAGCGCCATTGCCATCGATTCCACATCTGTGGCTGGATTGGCAGAGCCAAAAGCTTCTACGCCAATTTGATGGAACTGGCGCAAACGGCCTTTTTGCGGACGTTCATAGCGAAACATCGGCCCTGTGTAAAACATTTTGTAAGGCTTTGGAAACTCTGGACCAAAGAGTTTGTTTTCCACATAGGCCCGCACGATTGGCGCTGTTCCCTCCGGACGCAGTGTCACATGGCGGTCCCCTTTGTCGTAAAAGTCATACATCTCTTTGGATACGATATCCGTCGTATCCCCGACACTGCGGGAAATCACTTCATAGTGTTCAAAAATTGGCGTGCGGATTTCCTGGTATTGATAGTCACGAAATAATAAGCGGGCAGTTTCTTCAATAAACTGCCATTTTTCGGATTCACCCGGCAGAATATCATTGGTGCCTTTTGGACGTTGGTAATTCATAGCGCAAAACTCCTTTTGATGGTTTTATCTTAATAATTTAATTATAGAGTAAGCTGCAGCTTGTTTAAAATATTGACGACTTAATTATAGTCAATTTTCGGCTAGTACTGTTCAACAGCAAAAAACCGCCCTTGTGTCGCTTTGCGACGCAAGGGCGGATGACTAGTCATACGCGGTACCACCTAGTTTTCGAGGATCATTTCGGCTTTTGGCCGGCCGTCAGTTTAGACAGGCAGATCTTCCTCTGGAGTGTAACGTACTCAAGACGGAGCGGCTTTGCACGCGCTCATCTCCGGAATGTCTTTCAACAGCCGCACCTAAGGGACTCTCAGCCATGATCCCTCTCTCTGAACAGTGGACAACTGTCTACTCTTTCCATCACAGATTGTTAATATTACAACAAATCTACTAGAAGACATGAAAAAAGTCAAGCCGTTTTCACAAAGCTGCGGCAAAAAATAAAGCGAATGATTTTCGGATTTTGCTCTTTTGTAATAGACTTGAAGTTAGGAAGTCTCTGGAGAAACTGCTGAGAGCTGCATTCGTTCTTTTCACCGGAATCAACGCTGGAACGCGCACTTATCCATCAAGTAGACGATGAAGTAAGCGATGATGTTTTCTGTGTTTCTGACAAAAGTTCGTAATCTGACGCTCACTGAAATTCTCAGATATTTCCTAGAGAATAACAAATAAATTCTTTGCTGCCGTCACTGGCAGTGACAGCTAGGTCTTACACGCAAAGGCTTCGACAAATGCTGTCGAGTAAGCGTGATCAAGAAACGGAGGAATCAATCATGTCTGATGTACGTATCGGAAAATCGCAAGTCTATGCTTCTGCTTTAGGTCTGGGAACCAATGCTGTGGGTGGCCACAACTTGTTTACCGGCTTAGACGATGAGGTCGGCAAGGAAATCATTCGGACAGCCTTGCGCAACGGGATTACTCTTTTGGATACTGCCTATGCTTATGGGTTGGGACGTTCTGAAGAATTGATTGGCGAAGTGCTGCAGGAAGCAGAATTTGATCGGGCCCGCGTCATCATCGCCACCAAAGCCGCTCATGTTCCAGGTAACGAAGGACAAAAAGACAACTCCCCGGAATTTTTGAGAAATGCTGTAGAAGATGCTTTACAGCGCCTGCAAACGGATTATATCGATATTTTTTATATTCATTTTCCCGATCAACAAACACCAAAAAATGAAGCCGTGGCTGCACTTCACGAATTGAAGGAAGCGGGAAAAATCCGTGCCGTTGGTGTCTCGAATTTTTCGTTGGCCCAGATTAAAGAAGCCAATGCAGAAGGCTATGTAGATATCGTTGAAGATCAATACAGCCTGTTGCATCGTGAGGCGGAGCAAGAGCTCTTCTCTTATCTAAAAAAACATCACATCAGCTTCGTTCCTTATTTCCCATTAGCTTCCGGCTTACTCACTGGTAAATATTCGGAAGAGACTGTTTTTGCCAAAGGGGATATCCGTTCAAGCAATCCTGATTTTCAAGGGGAACGTTTCAAGAAAATCGTAGCCACAGTTAATGAACTAAAGGTGATCGCTCATCGAAATGACACAACAGTTTCTCAACTGGTTTTGGCCTGGTATCTGAAAAATCCGTCCGTAACCGCTGTGATTCCTGGAGCAAAACGTCCTGAACAAGTGGAAAATAACGCCAAAGCTGTGGATGTCCACTTATCTAATGAAGACTATCAACTCATCGATGAGCTGTTTCGTTTCTAACGCCTGGTTCAAATGATAAAATCCATGCTGCCTGGTATCGAAATTTTGGTACCAAGCAGCTTTTTTAGTTAGGAACTATTTTGCAGCCTTCTCCTTGTTTGCTGGGAGCGGCGGCTCATGATAAGCTGAAAAAAATCTTAATCCGTTCTTACAGGAGGAATCCAACTATGACAACTACTTACCCTGGCTATCTTCGCAAGCCTCACTATTATGAAACAGACCAGATGGGTATCATCCACCATTCCAACTATATTCGTTGGTTTGAAGAAGCCCGCGTCGATGTTTTAGAACATCTCGGTCTTTCCTACCACGCCATCGAAAATGCCGGCATCATCATTCCCGTACTGGCTGTCGATTGCCAGTACAAAAATATGATTCGCTACGGGGATCAAGTGAAAATATTAGTAAGCATCACTCAATACACGGGGACACGACTAGACTTTTCCTATGAGATTCGTGATATTGCCACCGATCAGCTGATGACTACTGGCGCCAGTAAACACTGCTTTTTGTCTAAAGACAGTGGTCGGCTGCTTTCTTTAAAGAAGACCCATCCTGCCTTCCATCAAATTTTTGTTGATTTTTCTGAAAGCCTTTAACCAGCTGGTGGTGTAAAGTTTCGCTGTCCAGCTTTTGCCTTTTTGTCGTCCAGCTGTAGTGGTACAGCAAACTCTCCTTTGTTATAATGCACTTGTGAGTTTTCACACAAAACAATTGGAGGGAAAAAAATGAAAAAAGCTTTTGGGAAAATCATCATGTTGTCAGCTCTATTGCTGATGGCGGGCTGTGGTGCCGATCAGTCAAAAGATTCCGCGGCTTCAAGCTCTGCCAAAGATTCTTCTGCTAAAACAGAGCAGACGGCAAATTCTTCTACAGCAGCGACTGATGCCACATCAGGTGCCTCTGCCCAGGAATACACCGATCCGTCAGAAATGAAAGATACCTACGACATCGTGATCGTCGGTGCCGGTGGTGCAGGCATGGCAGCGGCTTTATCCGCTAAAGAAGCTGGCGCGAATCCGGTAATTTTGGAAAAAATGCCGATTGCTGGCGGAAACACCTTAAAATCTTCTGCCGGTATGAACGCGTCAGAAACCAAGTTCCAAAAAGATCAAGGAATCGAAGACACAAACGACAAATTCTATGAAGAAACTTTAAAAGGCGGCGGCGGAACCAACGATCCGGCACTACTTCACTATTTGGTAGATCATTCTGCTGCAGCAATCGACTGGTTGGATTCTATGGGCATTACGTTAGATAACTTGACGACTACCGGCGGCATGAGCGAAAAACGGACCCACCGTCCAACTGATGGCTCGGCTGTCGGTGAATATTTGGTAGACGGTCTGCTGCGAAACATTCACGAAAAAGAAATCCCATTGTTTGTCAACTCTGACGTCGTGAAGATTAATGAAAAAGATGGTGCTGTCAACGGCGTTCAAGTCAAAGTCGACGGTAAAGAAAAAACAATCAGTGCCAAAGCAGTAGTTGTCACCACTGGCGGATTTGGCGCCAACATGGCGATGGTAGAGCAATACAAACCTGAACTAAAAGGGTATGTCACTACCAACCAAGAAGGCTCTACCGGCGATGGGATCAAAATGATCGAAGAATTAGGCGGACAAACAGTGGATATGGACCAAATCCAAATTCACCCAACCGTCGACCAATCAAAATCCCTGTTGATCACAGAAGCAGTCCGAGGTGAAGGTGCCATTTTGGTGGACCAACAAGGCAAACGCTTCTTCAATGAAATGGAAACTCGTGATAAAGTCTCTGCAGCAATCATTGCCCTCCCTGAAAAATCCGCTTGGCTGGTCTTTGATGCTGGTGTCAAAGAACGGGTCAAGGCCATTGATTTCTATGAAAAACAAGGCTTGGTGAAATCTGCAGATACCATCGAAGCATTGGCAAAAGAAATCGACATGCCGGAAGCTGATTTAAAAGCAACGTTGGACACTTGGAACAAAGCCGTCGCCGACAAGAAAGATGCTGAGTTCGGTCGGACAACTGCCATGGATCACGATCTATCTAAAGCCCCTTACTACGCTATCGCTATTGCCCCTGGGATCCACCACACAATGGGCGGTGTCAAAATCAATACTGAAACCCAAGTCATCGGTAAAGACGACAAAGCAATCAAGGCCTTGTATGCTGCTGGTGAAGTCACTGGTGGGATTCACGGAAACAACCGTATCGGCGGAAATGCCGTAGCCGACATCATCATTTTCGGTCGCCAAGCAGGTGAGCAATCGGCAAAATATGCGACTGGAAAATAGCTTTTCGTTCTATGAAAAAAGCTTTAGCAAGCTACTTGCAGCTAAATTCTGAGGCAACGACATGACAAAACAAGCAGCTTCCATTAAAAATTGTGGAAGCTGCTTGTTTTTTGTTGTTAAAAATGCAAACACTGGCTGCCCTTGATTCATCAAAAAAATGCAATGACAATTGTCAAAGCTGCTTTCTGATAGGCCTCTTTTTGTCCCTATCTATCGAATTATTCACTACCAGCACTTAGCAATGATTGCTGTCGCTGCTTTTTTCACATAGACAGCTTAAAACACCATTCGAATCAGCGCGATGACATAACGAATCAAGCGGAACAAAATAAACAAGAAGAAGAGATTTCCTAAGACGAAACTCAAAGCATTGCCCCCGGTAGCCTTCAGGTTGCTCCAAGTGAAGCGCCGCAAAAATCGCGGCATCGAGCTATAACCCCCGCGGCTCAAACGAAATTTTTCTTCATAGGTCAGCTCCAGCATATCGTAGTAATACAGCTCCAGCGGCTGTGCCGAGAAAAATTTCTTATCAAAGCCTGCCAGTAACGTGTACTGCTTATTGGCAGAGGGTAAATTTCGCACAGCCTTTTTATTGATTCGGGCGATTTTTTCACCCTCGCGATAAATATTGTAGCTATATTCATCTTCTTGCACATCAACGATGACTGCTTGAGGCAGATTGTTTTCTAGCCATTGCTGATAGACTTCGGAAAATTTTTGCCGCTGCATTAGCAAATAAACAATCAGAACAATCAAAACTGCCGCCAATATGCCATTTAATAGCAGATTGTCTTGGGAAAGCCAACTGTAGCCGGCGATGATTGCCAGTGCGACTGCCGCAGATGCCAGCCGTTTCGTATAATAACTGCGGTACATATTTCCCACAGTCCGCTCATAATAATCAAAATCTTGTTTGGCAAAATCCATCGAATCATCCTTTTCTTATTGGTAAATGAAAACCTGCAACAAGTGATCCTTTTCATTTTACCACAGTGTATTCGTCGATGGTCTTGCCATTTTGGTCTTTGAGTACTAGCCAGCCATTGGTTCCAGCATAATACAAAAAAATTCCTAACTCGTTGACACTCTTGAAGATAATATCTTCCGTCGTCGTATCACCATTGATTTTATCGGCATAATCATCTCGCAGCTTTTCGGTAAATCGTGCAGAATAGCCCACGGACCCATCTTTGTTCAAAGGAACTTCCATCTTGAGCTTCGCCCCTTTTTTTAGGAGTAATTCATTGCGCTTCTGCCAGATTGCTTCCCCGGTGGCATCACTGTAATTAATGTAAAAGGGAATTTCGGAGACTTGTTTATTCCAGCGGTGTTGTGCCTTAGCGGGTTTCTTTTTGACTTTTCCCATCGGATAGCCAAAATTTTCCAACAATTGAAAGACGTTTCCCTGAAAATCATTGACTACATTTTGTTGGTTGGCAGGTACTTTGCCTGGAGTCTCAGTAATCGTCGCAACTTTCAGCCCATTTTCAGCCCAGGCTGCAAGCATAGCCGCCAACAGCGTTTCTCCTTCAATTTCCCAAGGGGGCGTCACAATCAACGTCTGGTCAACCTTATTTTCATTGATCGTCTTGCTATTGAGAGGTGCCAATGCTGCAAGCTGCGGCTGACGTTCCTTCAAATAGAGATAAATCGATGTGCGTGCCGGCTGTTCTCGAGCGGCGGCCGCCGGTTTCAGTAAAGTTAGCTGCCCTTGATTTTCTTCTAATTGGATAACCGTCTTGTCTTCGTCAATACTGCCAGTGAAATGAATGGTCATGGCATCCACGTTCCTTTCTGTGAGCCCTGGTATAGTCAAACCTGCACAGGACAGGTCATCTGCCTTCATTTTAGTGGATTTGCAGCTGACGCCAAAGTAGATTGCTCAAAGGAAAATTTTCCGAAACTTTTTAGTTGAAAAAAAATAAAGTTAGTCCTATATTACTAATGTGATTGACCTCGGGAAGTAGCTCAGCTTGGTAGAGCACTTGCTTCGGGAGTAAGGGGTCGTCGGTTCAAATCCGGTCTTCCCGATTCTCGCCCTTCAGCGCTTTGACGTTGGAGGGCTTTTTAATTAGTGATACTGTTAAAAATTCCGGCTCCAGCCCGCTAAACAACTGTCGCCAACTGTTTTCTTCCTTTAAAAAAGCCTCTAGCAGCTCACACGCCGCTAGAGGTTTTTTTCATTCCTTATTCGTTTTAGCCGGCTTATCCTTGGCTTCTGTCAAGGCTTTTTGCAACATCTCCAGATAGATTTTTTCTCCCTCAGGATTACCGGCAAAATGGGTGGTATCTGACTCAGCAAAAATTTCTTTGTGCTGTGGCGCTAGTTTATTCCAGTCGGCAATCATCACAAAAGGATATTTTTCCGGCAATGTTCGCTCGTATTCTGCCAGCTTTTGAGAGTCCCAGGTCTCGTCGGCTCGTCCGTCATACGGCGTGACAAAGATCAATTTATGACCGGGCTCCAGTGCGGCAATCAGCTCTTCTGTTCGTTTTTCATAATCATCAAAGGTGTTGGTTCCACAGGCAATAATCACGTATTCTCGCAGCAGTTTTTTCTGCTGCTGTTTTTTCATGACCTCATTGGCCTGCTCCATCCGCCGTCCACCTTCTGCATCGACACGACTGTCACCGATCTGATCCAAGATTGCCTGACGAACCCCCAAGGTGACGGAGTCTCCGATGACGCTGACCCCTTTTTTCACCTGATATTCAGTGGCTTCCTGCTGATCTACCATTTCCCGCATATCTCGCAAGGCATCTTCATCTTGTTGCAAGTGGCTGGCCCACAGATTTTTCTCCAACGACGTCATCTGAGGAGCAGTTGCTGCGACCGTTGTCGTCAAACCTACCAACAAAAGGGAAAGTGCCGCCAACGGAACAGCTACCAGATGCCAGTTGATCTTGATCTCTCGTTGGAAAAACTTCGGTGTCTTTCCTACCACCAGCGGTTCAAAAATGTAATAAGAAATTGCCGCAAAGAAAGTTGAACAAATCACAGTCAGCAAAACGGCCAGGTGGTTGCCCATCCGATTGTTGAAAATCGTATACAGCGGCCAGTGAAACAGATAAATGCCATAACTGATATCGGCAAAAAAAGTCAGAACTTTCGGCTCCTCAATATTTGGTGTCTGCTCATGCAAAATACGAGCGGCATAAATCATCACCGCCGTTACCAAGCTAGCTGCCAAAAAGCCCACCAGATACGTGATCCGTTGACTAAAATCCAAGAAGCGACCCAACAAGAGTAAAACGGCTAACGCTCCGAAAAAGACCATCAGTGTTTTTCTTAAAGACCATGCAGACACAGTATTCGTGAATTTTTTCGGCACCGTTTTGACACCACTCACTGTCGCTAAAAAAGTCCCAATGAAAAAAGGAAAACTGTGGGAAACACTAGAAAAATAAATCGGTGAAAATTCAGTCATTCCCAGCGAGCGCAGTGCCATCGTCAAAAAGCTAATCAAAAAGAACACCAACGACAGCATAGAAATCAGTGCCCTAAAGCGGACCACCTTCAGTCGCTCATCAATTTTTGAGCGGCTAATGCTGCGGCTCATGAGCCAGACCAACGCACCCCAAATCAGATAAAAATGCATCTCCACAGCCAACGACCAGGTATGCAAAAACAGATGGGGGAAAAAGGAGGTCTCGTAACTGCCGCCATTGGCAATCTCAAAATAATTAGTTGTAAATCCCAGGGCAGCTGCGATTTGGCGCCCAATATCAGCAACGTAATCAGAGCTCACCAAAAACGTAAACGGGATTGTCACCAATACTGCCAGCAAAAGTGGCGGAAAGATGCGCACCAGACGGCGACTGTAAAACCCGATGAGATCTAAACTGCCCTTTTTTTGCAATTCATCAATGAATAATGACGTGATTAAAAAGCCGGAAAATGTGAAAAATACATCAACCCCTACAAAACCGCCGGAAAACTGAGTGATGTAAAAATGATACAGCAACACCATAATCAAACCTGCTACTCGAATACCGCTAAACCACTTGATTCTCATTTTCCTTGATACTCCCCATCTTCAAATTTCCCTTTATAAATCAAACCCGTCTCCAATGTCAAAGTTCCCTGACCCTCGGCTTTTCCCTTCTTAAAATCCCCAACATAATGCCAGCCGTCTTTGGCTTTAAAATCTCCTTTGCCGTTGAAATAGCCGTCTTTGAAGCTGCCGGTATACACACTGCCATCCTGGAAAGTCAAAATCCCCTGCCCACTAAAACGCCGTTCGACCAGATCCCCAGTGTATTTCAACCTGCCCTGATCCAAAGTAACCGTCGTATTTTTTTCGTCTTTTACCGGCTGCATGCTGATGATTCCACAAATCACAATCACTGCCACCATCGCCAGCTGACCAATCCGAATCCACCACGTCTTATCTATCTTTTTGATAACCATTATCGTCTTCCATTCTTTTTCTATTTTCCTATGCAGACCAGCTCTGAAACCACCTGCTTTTAATCAATTAGAAGCCAGCAACAACAGTTTATGAATCAAGGATTTGATCATTCTTTTTTGTGACTGGACCATTTTACAGATATGTAAATGATAGCGGAAATCTCCGAGGGGCACAAGTTGTTTTCCTGCATTCTTTCCGCTGATTTTTCTTTTCACAGTCCACCGGCTTTTTCGCAGACTATTCTTTAAAAAGCACCTACATTGCAAGAAGATAAGCTGCACTGTGCCACGAGAAACTTTCTAAGGAAAAGAAAACACCCTTGCAAATCATTTCGAAAGTGAACAGTAGCAGCACTTTCTTTACTTGATAAAACCAAGTTAGCTCCTGTGAAATTAGTAGAAATAAAAAGCGGTTATCCTCCAAGTCTTTTAGTGGAAGATAACCGGCTTTTGCATTGTAGCAGTTTGTCACAGTTCCTACTTTATTGTTTTGCTGATCCGTTGCCATGCCCGGGAGTGTAATTTGCGGCTTCTGCTGCCGTGATTAACACAAAATTATCAGGATTTTTGACCTGCCCATAGGTTTTGCCGCTTTCTACTTTCAAATATTTGAACCCAGCCGGCGCTTGGTACCAGCCTCCGGAAACACTTGGGGTCGGCGTGGATGAACTTTCTGCTGCTTCCGCTTGCTGAGCCGCAGCTTCTTGTGCAGCAGCTTGTTCACGAGCTTTTTGTTCGGCTGCAGCGGCTTCTTTGGCCGCTTTTTCTGCTGCTGCTTTTTCCGCTGCCGCCTTTTCTTCTGCTGCTTTGGCCGCTGCGGCTTTACGCTTGTTTACAGCTTTGAGGATTGTATCGTATTCCTCCTGTAATTGTTGGTGACCTATTTTGAGATCCCCCGGCTGATAGCTTTTCAGTTGCAAAAAGCCCGACAATTGCTGCTCTTTTTCCACAAGCCCGGTCTTTTCAGCTTTTTCCAGCTGTTCGTCAGACAATAACTTCGACACAGCCGCCAATAATTTATCCGCTGCCCCTTGGTGATCCTTGAAATCAGCCTCACTAGCAGAAATTCGCTTAGAAACTGAAGCTGTCATCTCCAAGCTCTGTGTTTTACGATCCCTAAGCAGCTGCAGATCATTGGTTTTTTTCAATGACTCCTGATTAGCCTGTGCTTCTGATGTTAATGCTGATTTATCTGCGGCCAACAGGTATTTCTTTTTCAACAAGCTTTGAATCGTTTCATTTGTCTGGGTAAGGTCATCTGCCAGCATCTTCATTTGCTGCTGATTGTCCGCCATCGTCGAAGCAAGTTGTTCCACTTTTTTTGACAGCTTGCGAATTGGAGCAACTTTAGTAGAAGATTGAAGAGTCTGCAGCTGTGACTGCAGTTGATCCAACGAAACAATGTCTGCTTGTTCTGTAAAAGGATTGGTGCCCTTTTTTTCGATAGTTCCTAGGCTTTGTTCCAACTGCTGCCACTCTTTTGAAGCCGCTTTTTGCTCAGCTTTTTGCGCATTGGTCTTCACTTGTTTCAGCAGGTTTTGTTCAGCCGTAATCTTTTTTTGCAATGTCCGACGGTTCGCGCTTTTTTCTGCTTGATTGACTGCTTTGACTGCCTGCTGTAATTCCTTTTGATCGGTTGCAGACACAAACTCTGATTTTAGCAGTTTTTGAACGGCAGTTTCTTGTCGATCCTGCTGAGCGTAAACCTCATCGTAAGCATTGCTGTCCATCCCGGTTGCAACCAGCCCCGCGGTGACAAAGGTCAAGACAATTCCTAATAGTTTCTTATTCATTTTCCCCTTCACATTCTTCCCCCCTAAATCAGATCTTGTTTGCGTTTTTCAACAGTTGCTCGATACCATGACAGCGACAACTCCAAATCTTCTGCCAGGTCATCATGGGCAGTTAAATACTCACGATATGCAACCACCTCGTCAATAACCCGCAACAAGTCTTCTTCTGCCTGCTGATCATCAGCCTTGTTTTTGTTTCGCAGGCGTCTCAACAGATTTTCTGACTCCGTCTCAAAGTATGTTTTCAACTGATAATCGATAAAAAAGACCATGACCGGGTCTTTAGCAAGCTGTGGCCGCTCCCGAGTCAAAAACTGCTGGAGCTGCTCATAGTCACTGCTGACGATTCGATGACGCCGGATATAAACCAGCATGACTCCCAGCGCCACTAGAAAATAGATCATGGGACTGATTCTTACCAGATCCAATGATGTCAAGAAAGCCGCCGCCACCAGCAGTAAAAGTCCAATCCCTGCCAAGTGGAATTTTTGCCTTTCATGTTTTTGATACAGCGATAACACGTAATGATACTCTTTCATCCCAACACCCCACTATTTTTTCACTTAATAAGTCTAGTATAGCGTATTTTTTTAGAGGATTAAAAAATTTTATTGAGAATTTGCAGGTTTATTCAGCTACGCCGCTTTTCAGGTGTTTTTCAAATGTAAAAATAAAAAAAACGTCTCAACTCAGTGATGAGTCAAGACGTTTTTGATCAATCAAAGCTTATTTAGCCAAAGCATCTTTAGCTTGGTCAGCCAATGTTGTAAATGCTGCAGCATCGTTTACTGCCAAGTCAGCTAACATTTTGCGGTTGATGTCGATTTCAGCCAATTTCAAGCCGTGCATCAATTTTGAGTAGCTCAAGCCATTCATACGAGCTGCTGCGTTGATACGAGCAATCCACAATTTGCGGAAGTCGCGTTTTTTCTGACGACGATCGCGGTATGCGTAGTTGTATGAATTCATTACTTGTTCTTTAGCTGTTTTGAATAATGTATGTTTAGAACCGTAGTAGCCTTTAGCCAGTTTCAGGACTTTTTTACGACGTTTACGAGTTACAGTTCCACCTTTGACACGTGCCATGATGTATTCCTCCTAGAATAGTTCGATTATTTAGTGTTAACGGGTTATGCGATTTTAACGCATTTGTGACAATTGTTGACGGATACGTTTGTAATCGCCTTTTGACACCATGCTTGCTTTACGCAGTTGACGACGTTGTTTTTTGGTCTTGCCGTGGAAACGGTGACTTGTAAACGCACGGAAGCGTTTCAAACCGCCTTTACCGGTACGTTTTACGCGTTTTGCTAAACCGCGGTGTGTTTTTTGTTTTGGCATTGTGATTTCCTCCTACTATTGGTTAGTGCGCCGAATCTTTCGAAGACGATTACTCGTTTTCGTTACATTCAACACGTATACAGTCTGTGCAGTTGCCTGCTCAGAGCCAGCATCCTCAAAATATAAGTGCAGCAAGTACAGCTTCAGATGTTATTTGCTATCAGCTTTAGGTGCCAATACCAAGAACATGCTCCGGCCGTCCATTTTCGGTTTTTGTTCGACTGTCGCCAGGTCCGCAGTTTCTTCTGCCAAGCGATCGAGAACTTTCTGACCAATCTCTTTATGGGTAATGGCACGACCCTTGAAGCGGATAGAAGCTTTGACTTTATCGCCTTTTTCAAGGAATTTACGTGCATTCTTCAATTTCGTATTGAAATCATTGACATCGATCGTTGGGCTCAAGCGGACTTCCTTGATGTTGATGACTTTTTGCTTTTTGCGGGCTTCCCGGTCTTTCTTTTGTTGTTCGAAGCGGTATTTCCCGTAATCCATGATCCGCGCAACAGGTGGTTTTGCATTAGGAGCTACCAGAACTACATCCAAATTGGAACGTTCTGCGATTGCCAATGCTTCAGCTTTCGATTTTACTCCCAGCTGTTCACCGTTTTGGTCGATCAAACGCAACTCACGTGCACGAATGCCGTCGTTTACCATCATATCCTTTGCTATGGTCATTCACCTCCAGGTATATTCGTGAGCTCTGAAACAAAAAAAGACGAGTTCGAAAATCGAACCCGCACCCCTGTCACACTAAACCATAATAGGTCAGTCTGAAACTATCTGCCCAGCGAGAGTTCTCACTCAGGCGAGAAGCGGGTGCTTCTGCTTCATTTCTCAACTTTTACAGTATACGGGGTTTGCAAAGAGAAGTCAAGCTTTTTTCATGGAAATTTACAGAGGCTAACAAAGTGCTAGTTTTCCTCTCTCCAAAACGATATCGCTTCCTAGCCAAGCAAAGCTGTCTTTGTCTTTCATTGTGAAGCTTCCTCTCCTTTGCTATGATGAAGAAAATAATTCCCGGAGGAAAACCTATGACCATCAAACTGGTAGTTGCCGATTTGGATCGTACGCTGCTAAATAGTCGCAAAGAGCTGAGCCCCAGAACAATTCGCACATTGCAAGCTGTCCAAAAGCAGGGAATCCCCATTGTTTTTGCTTCAGCTCGTCATTATTTGAATGTTGCTCCTTTTTTGAAAGATTTGCCAGCGGATTATCTGCTTTGTAGTAATGGTGCGGGAATTTTTGAAGGCAGCACTCGCAATGTTCTATGGACCGAGGCCCTCCCTTTGCAGCTGACACTTGAAATATTGGCTGAAACTCAGCTACAAAAAGAGCTGCATCTTCGCTCCATCGGTGGCATTAAGGATTATCTTTGGAGTGAATTGAAAAACGATCCGTTGCCCGCCAGCTGGAAAGAACATCTAAACGCGCCTGTTCTGACGCTTACGCTGCGTACCTCTGATCCTGCCGGCTACCAGGCACACTTTGCGACTGATAAACGGCTACGGGTTTTTACTTATTTTGGGGAGGACTTCATTAGTATTCTGTCGGCCAATGCCTCCAAATTTCACGGAATGACTCGTTTGCTACAAATGTTGGTAATCACGCCTGCTGACATCGTCTTTTTTGGCGACGATCAAAATGATGTGGCTTTACTGGAATGGGCCGGCACTGGGGTTGCTGTTGCCAACGCAATCCCTGCTGCTTTAGCTGCAGCAGATCAGGTGACACTTTCAAATGATCAAGAAGGTGTCGCCGACTGGCTAGAAAAACACCTTCTGTAAGTCTTACGAATTCAACTGCCTGTATCTGGATGTCCGCAAAGCAGGCGGGTCGCCATCGTCGTGTCACTCTCCACCAAAGCTGACCCTACCACAAATACGAAGCGTTAAAAAAAACAAGCAGCTTTCACTAAAAAAGGGAAGCAGCTTGTTTTTTAGTTGTTAATTCTCACATGCTGACTAACCTTGGAACAGAGGACTAAGGTTCCCGTCACAGACTCATTTCTTATTCCAAATAGAAATGAATATTCGCCTTGCCTTCTTGCGCTGTATGCTTGTAAATTTGAGTATCCAGTCCGCCGATGACAAACCCGCTTTTCAGATAGAAGCGGCATGCCCCCAGATTGTTGTCTTGTCCGATGGTCCAGATGCCCTGATAGCCTTTTTTCTTTGCTTCCTGCAAGCCAAAATCAATTAACTGCCCAGCAATGTCTTTGCCTCGATAACTAGCCGCTACTTTCAAATCAGACAGATACGCATACTTTAGCCAATCGTCTTCAAAAATAGCTACGCCGACACAGCTCGTTTCGTCAAAAGCCCCCACCACAAAGCCTTTACTCAATAATTCTTCAATTTGATAATTTTCTTCGGGAAAAGTCTGCTGGGTCGTTTCGTCAAACACCACTTCTCGATGAGTCCAAGTGTCGTTTGTGCGACTCACTATCAACCGACCGAATAATTCAAAAGCTTCATTGGGTATCTTTACTGCTGCGCCATCTTTGACTGTCAATAAACGGATTTCCATCACTTCAGCCTCCTTTACATTTCCCCCATTTTATCACGTCTGCTATCAGAATAAACAGCTACATCTGCCCTTTTAAATGCCCTTGATTTTACAAGCCGTAATTTTTGCCGCTGACAAAATCCCGCCAATATTTCAGTCTGCGCAAAAAAACAGGCTTAGGCAAGCCTCCAAAAAAATGAGATTTTTTCGAAGTACATCACCTTAGGCCCGTTTTTTTGATTATTCTTTAGCGCCAGTATGTCGGTACTTGTTTTTCTTCATAGGCTGTAATCAGTGCTTGGTCTTGCAAAGTGATTCCAATTTCGTCCAAGCCGTTTACCAATTTGTTTTTCCAGTTGGCATCAATAGCAAATGGCCACGTTGTTGCCCCTGCACGTACTTCTTGGGCTGGCAAATCGATGGTAATCGTTGCATCCGCCGGCAACGCTGCCAGCTGCTTACGAGCGTCTTGCGGCAATTGAATTGGCAACAAGCCGTTTTTAGTTGCATTCATATAGAAAATATCACTGAAACTGCCTGCGATAACTGCTTTAAATCCGTAATCCATCAGCGCCCAGGCTGCGTGTTCCCGAGATGAGCCTGAACCAAAGTTGTCCCCAGAGATCAGGATGGTCGCCTGTTCATATTGTGGAAAATTCAGGACAAATTCTGGATTAGGTCTGCGATCATCCAAGTAGCGCCAATCATCGAAGAGAAATTCCCCAAAGCCTTTTTTATCCACTCGTTTCAGATAACTTTTAGGGATAATCTGATCAGTATCTACATTATCATTCATAAAGGGCACCGTAGTCCCAGTGTAAACTGTAAATGCCTCCATAATCACACACCCTCCTTTACGATTTTACGAACATCCACAAAAGTGCCATTCAGGGCGGCGGCGGCGGCCATAGCCGGTGAACACAGGTGTGTCCGAGCATTTTTCCCTTGGCGACCCACAAAGTTCCGATTGGAAGTCGAGGCACAGTGAACGTATTCCGGTACTCGATCAGGATTCATTCCGAGACACATGGAACATCCCGGCTCCCGCCATTCAAAACCAGCTGCTTTGAAGATAGCGTCCAAGCCTTTTGCTTCGGCTGCCCGCTTTACCGGTCGCGAGCCTGGCACGACGATTCCTGTCACTCCCGCTTTAATTTGTTTACCGGCGATGATTTTCGCCGCTTCTTCCAAATCGGAAAGACGACCATTGGTACAAGAGCCGATGAATACATATTCTACTGGGATTTCCGTTGGTTTTTGTCCTGGTTTTAGGTCCATGTATTCATAAGCCAGCACATCGTTATGATCTTGAATCTCCGGGAAGCCTTCTTCAACTGAAACACCCATCTCGGGATTTGTCCCCCAAGTCACAAAAGGTGCCAGACTAGAGGTATCCAATGTCAAAATCTTGTCAAATTCGGCATCTTCATCGGTATAAAGTGTACGCCAATCAGCCATTGCAGCTGCCATATCAGTTGGAGCAAAACGCCGGCCTGTGACATAGGCAAACGTCTTCTCATCCGGAGCAATCATCCCCATCTTGGCTCCACCTTCAATAGCCATATTACAGATCGTCATGCGCTCATCCATAGACATGTCCCTGATGGTATCGCCGAAAAATTCTACACCGTAGCCGACACCAAAATCAGTTCCATAATTAGCAATCAATGCCAAGATGACATCTTTGGCATAAACTCCCGGTTGCAAAGCGCCACTAATCTGGATGCCCATGCGTTTTGGTTTGCGTTGCCAGATGGTTTGCGTGGCAAAAACGTGTTCCACCTCACTTGTTCCGATACCAAAAGCCAAGGCACCAAATGCTCCGTGTGTCGCCGTATGAGAATCGCCACAAACAATGGTTTTACCCGGTTGGCTGAGACCCATCTCCGGCCCCACCATATGAACGATTCCCTGCCCTTCTGAGCCGTTATCACACAATTCGATGCCAAATTCTTCACAGTTGGTTCGCAGCGTGTCGATTTGTTTTTTAGCGATGACATCTGAAATATTGTGGATATCGACAGTTGGTACATTGTGATCCATCGTGCCAAAGATTTTTTCTGGCTGGCGAACTTTGCGCCCTGCTTGTCGCAAGCCTTCAAAAGCCTGTGGTGAGGTCACTTCATGAATCAGCATCAAATCGATATAAAGCAGCTGAGCATCTCCTTCTTTCCCCTTAATCACATGGCGATCCCAGACTTTATCAAAAAGCGTCTTCCCCATCATTTATCCCCCCGTATTCTGGTCCTTTTTTTAAGTTATTCGTCGGTTTTCATGTTGCAGTGTCGGTATTTGCGATTGTTTTGCTATTTCAATTTGGCAACCACTGCTGCTGTAAAGGCTGTCGTAGTGGCTGTTCCACCTAAATCACTGGTCACGATTCCTTCATTCATCACGTCAAAAACTGCTGCTTCGATGCGATCAGCCATTTCCTCCAGTCCAAAACTTTGGCGCAGCATCAGTACCACCGACAAAATCATAGATGCCGGATTGGCAATATCTTTGCCGGCAATGTCCGGTGCTGATCCATGAATCGGTTCATACAAGGAAACGCCGCCTTCTGAATGACTGGCACTGGGCAAAACACCTAACGTTCCCGGCAAAACCGAAGCCTCATCACTCAAAATATCCCCAAAAAGATTTTCTGTTACAATCACATCAAATTCAGTCGGCTGCTGCACGATTCGCATTGCACAAGAATCCACTAACTGATGGGTCAGCTGAACCTCCGGATAATCAAGAGCAACTTTTTCCACAGTTTTACGCCACAGCTTACTGGAAGCTAAGACATTGGCTTTGTCCACAGATGTCACTTGTTTGCGGCGAGTCATGGCAATATCAAACGCTTTACGAGCAATTCGCTCAATCTCTGGTTCCGTGTAACGACAGGTATCGTATGCTTCGGTTGCCAGTAATTCCCGCGGCTTTCCGAAATAAATCCCGCTGGTCAACTCTCGGACAACAATAAAGTCTGTTCCTTTCACGATGCTCTCTTTGACCGGCGACAAGGGCAACAAAGCATCCGGCACGGCAATGGGGCGAATATTGGCAAACAGATTTAATTCTTTCCGCAGCGCTAATAAGCCCTGTTCTGGCGTTTGCTTGGCTTTTTCCCAAGGAGATCCCGCCGGTCCGCCGATTGCCCCCAAAAGGATTGCATCTGCGTTGCGGCAAGCAGCCAGCGTATCTTCCGGCAAACCAACCCCGGCGGCTTCAATTCCCGCACCACCAAATGGCTTTTCAACAAATTCAAACGCTGTTTCGCTGTTTTCAGCTGCAGCTTGCAAAACAGCGATCCCTGCGGCCATAATCTCCGGGCCAATCCCGTCACCGGCCAATACTGTGATTTTCTTTTTCATTTATCCCTCAGTCTCCTTTTTCAAAATCGAACTCGCCTGTACATAAGCTTTTGCTGAAGCTTCTAACACATCAAAGTCCACCCCGATACCATTGATCCGTTTGTGGGTCTGGGGACACTCAACGGAAACGTGAACTTCCGCCTGAGCATCTTCGCCAGCTGTCAAAGCCATAATCTCGTAGTTCACCAATTTTGGCTGTTGTTCAAAAATCTGGTCGATGGAATTATAGATGGCTTGAATCGATCCGGAACCAATTGCCGAAGCGACGCCGGATTCTCCTTGCTGCTCAACGGATACAATAGCTCCTTGCCTTCCACCGGATACATACTGCACCTGCAAACCAGTCAAGCGCGCAGTATCAGCTTCTGCCCGAGTCTCATCGGCCATCAATGCAATCAAATCCTGATCAGTAATCTGTTTTTTCTTATCCGCCAAATCTTTAAACCGTTTGAAAGCAGGTTTGATTTCTTCTTCTGAAAGCTGATACCCCAATTCTTCCAGCTTGGTAACAAAAGCGTGGCGTCCGGAAAGTTTCCCCAAGGGCAGTGAATTATTTTTGACTCCCACCAACTGTGGCGTGATAATCTCATAAGTTTCCGGATTTTTCAGAACTCCGTCTTGATGAATACCCGATTCATGTGCAAAAGCATTGGCCCCGATGACCGCTTTGTTGCGGGGAACTGCCACACCGGATAGACGTGCAACGATATCAGAAGTTCGCTTTGTCTCGTTCAAAGATATCCCTGAGGTTGCCTGATAGTAATCTTGGCGAATATGCAGTGCCACTGCGACTTCCTCCAGCGCTGTATTCCCGGCTCGCTCGCCGATGCCATTGACCGTTCCTTCCACGCGATTGGCGCCATTTTCGATAGCCGCCAAAGCATTGGCAGTTGCCATTCCCAGATCATCATGACAATGAGAAGAGAAGGTAATTTCCTGTTCTGTTTTGATATTTTCGATAAGATAGGCAAATAGTTGTCCGTATTCAGTAGGGTTGGTATAGCCCACCGTGTCAGGAATATTGATAATCGTCGCACCGGCATCAATCGCGGTTTGCACTGCTTTCAGCAAAAATTCTTTGCGGGTTCGAGTCGCATCTTCTGGTGAAAACTGGACTTTTTCAAAACGTTCGCGAGCATAGGTTACGTGTTCTTTAATAGAGGTTAATACCTCTTCTGGGGTCATTTTCAGCTTGTACTCCATATGCACATCACTCGTTGCCAAAAACACATGAATCTGAGGAAATTTCGCCTCTTTCAAAGCTTCATATGCTCGATCAATGTCTTTTTTCTGACAACGTGCCAACCCTGCAACAGTCATACGACTGGCAGCTCCGGCAATTGCTTGGACAGCCTCGAAATCTCCCTCTGATGAAATAGGAAAGCCGGCTTCAATGGTATCAATCCCCCATTTTTCCAATTGCAAAGCGATCTGAACCTTTTCTTTCGTATTGAAATTGACACCCGGAGTCTGTTCCCCGTCTCGCAACGTCGTATCAAAAAATTGAATTTTGCGCATGTGTGAATCCTCCTTATATTTTTTCGGTGATTACAGTGGTGGTTGGCATTGTCTAGTTTCAAAGAAAAACGATTTGAAACTTTGTTGTATGGATCCTAGCGATTGATTGTTATGGACGCCTTGTCTTAAAAATACTAAAGTTTCGACAGCCCGCAACAGATTTCATTTTAGATGAGCCTTTAACTTATCATTTGTGAATTTAGATGAAAAAAAGTATAAAAAAAGCACTCCACAAAGGTTTACTCCTTTATGCAATGCGAATAGGACTCTTCTAAAATTATACCAGAAAGAGTCCGCAGCTATAATAATAACAATTCGAATGTTTGTTTGAATGTTGTCATTTTTCATCACCTATGTCAGTTAATAGTTCAAAAATACCGGACTCAGGAAGCAATGTCAACACTTTTCTCTAAATTTTCTGAATATTCCACAAAAAAATACTTTGATTGGAATGTACTTGTCATTTTTTGCCCATGTTTAGGGAGGTAAGGTTCCAAAAGCGTTCTTGCTGTTTTACCAACCGGGGTTTTCGCTTTTTTAAATTTCTTCTGTTGAAAATCCCCGCTTCATTAAAAACAGCAAACTACGAAAAACTGTGCACATCTTTCATTTCGCCAATTTCACAAAAACCGGCTCTGTACAACAATGGCTAACCCACTACTGAAACGAATCTCTGCCCTTTGAAAAATGCGAATTCAAGCAGCTCTTTGGTCCTGGACAATTTGCATAAGACACTCGCACAACGATATACCTTCAAAAGACACCTTTATTTCCCCCTAAATTAAACCCAAGTAAAGCAGTTTTCAACATCAAAAAAGAACGGGACACTTTTCCCTGAAGGCAAAAAAGGATTTCACACACCCCTCCTAATGAATGCTGTGTGAAATCCTTTTAGTATTTAGAAGAGATTTTGTCTCCTCTTCGTTTTATTCTCGTTGTCTTGAAATATGTTTCAAACTGGTTATTCTGCCTTCAAAGCAGCCATTGTAATGTAGTTGTAAGGTTCGTTGAAATGCGGTAAGAAGAACAGATCCAACAGTTTCAATTCGTCGATAGTTACCCCTTTAGCAATAGCCAATGAGAACATGTGAATCCCCATTGAAATGTCTTCAGTAGAGGACAATTGCGCACCTACAATCCGGCGGCTGTCTTCTTCATAGACGATTCGAATCTTCACTTTGGCATTGTCTTCCATAAAGGCTGGGCGTTGCAGTGCTTCATGATCCGTGTACTTCACTTTTAGGCCATTTTTTTCGGCAGCTTCCACTGACAAACCAGTAGATACCAAATTCAAGCCAAAGATTGAAATCCCATTTGAGCCTTGGACACCTTCTGATTCGACTGGTGTGCCACCGATGTTGTAGCCAGCGACGATCCCAGTACGAACAGCATTGGAAGCCAAAGCGATATAGGTCGTTTTTTGCAGTGCGTTGGAGTAAATTGTGGCACAATCACCTACTGCGTAGACAGCTGGATCGCTGGTTTGCTGGTGCCGATCCACCAGATAAGCACCATTAGCAAACAACTCCAGGTGGTCTTTGCCCAGTTCAGCATTTGGACCAAAACCGATAGCATTGATTACCATGTCTACTGGATACTCACCGGCATCTGAAACAACCGCTTCTACACGATTAGTTCCTTTGTATTCACGAACCAATTCACCGAAATGCAGGTCGATTCCATGATCTGCCAAATTCTTGTCCATGTCGTCGGTAAACCAGGTATCGTAGTAGCTTGGCAGCGAGCGGCCAGCTGCATCAAACAACAAGACGTTTTTGCCGCGGCGTTTTGCCGCTTCAGCGATTTCCACACCGATATATCCGGCACCGATAACTGCCACCGTTTTGACACTGTCTTTTGAGATTTCACGGTCAACGGCTTGGCCTTCTTGGAAAAGTTTCAAAAAGTGAATGCCTTCCAAATCACGTCCAGGGACATTTGGGGAAATTGGTCGAGAACCAGTCGCCAAAACCAGCTTGTCGTAAGATTCTTCGACTTTTTCACCATCTTTGGTAACGCCATAAACTTTTTTACCTTCAAAGTCCACTCGATCCACAGAAGTTTCCATCAAAATCTTAGCGCCTTTTGCTTCAAAAGCTTCTTTATTCGTATAAAACAGGCCTTCGTACCCATCGATTTGGCGGCCAACCCACAGCGCTGTGCCACAGCCTAAATAGCTGAGGTTGGTGTTGCGATCAATCAGCACCACTTCTTGATCTTTGAAATTGTCTAACAAGGTATTGGCTGCCGCAATCCCAGCATGGTTGGCACCGATAATAACAGTTTTAGTCATTGTAATACATCTCCTTAGATTTGAATTCGCTCTCATTCTAACGAGGAATTGTGCAAAAGGCGACAAATTTGCTTGTGAATCTGACGAGAAATCAAATAAACGGCGTTTCTTTATAAACCACTATTCTTACAGGATTTATCAACAACCTTGAAAGGCCGGCATCCATTTACTTTCACAAGACAACATGTCACCGGGGCGTGATTCTTGTTTTCTTGATAGTGAAAAAACGAACAACTAGACTGATACAGGTTAACCATTCAACCAATACACAAAGACACCTTTTTATCAGGAGTCGTCGGACTTCTTCGGCTCTTTGCGACTTTTCATGATAGACTGGTTCCAACAGGTATTTTCACAAATTTCACGGTAAGGAGCAGTCTAAAATGAAGAAAAACTCCCGGATTCTGCCACCACAAATTCAAGAAACAGAACTTGCAGATTTTCAGCCCCAAGACGAAGAAACTTTTGAAAATCTTAAATTTCTCGAGACTAATCGAAGCCGATCCATCGTTAAGAATCTGATTATCCGCCAATCTAGTCTAGAGAAGATTACAATGACCAATAGTCGCCTGGAGCGCTTTGAAGCAGCCAACGTTATTTTCGAAAAATGTGATCTTTCCAACAGCGAACTCCTCGGCGCCAGCATCCATCAGGCGGAGTTTCGTCAATGCCGCCTCATCGGTACCAACTTTTCTGAAAGCTGGCTGCGGGATGTCCGCTTTGACGATTGTCTTTTGGACTATGCATCTTTTGCAACTACCAACCTGAAAAGTGTCGCATTTACCAACAATCGGCTGCGCTTCGCCGAATTTTACGATATTGATTGGCAAAATCTGCAACTGACAGAAAACGACCTTCATGATACCGGTTGGCTGCGAACACAGCTCAAGGGGCTAAGCTTTGTTAGTAATCGTTTTGAACGAATCGGTATTTCCGCCGATCAGTTGCGCGGCTTGACGGTAGAACCCACACAAGCACTGATCATCGCTGCTGGGCTGGGATTGATTATAGACTAGCCACCGCAGGCCAGGACCGCTTGACAGCAGAACAATACACTAGTAGCCATCACAACTACCCAGCAGGTTTTGTTGCCAACAAAAAGACTCTTGTTACCAACAGAACAGCCTTTTATCTGCATTCAAAAAAACAGCAGCTAACTTTGCGTCAACTACTGTTTTTTTATCGTTCATCGTATCCGCCGCCACATTGCGACTAGCATCCACACTGCTAAAATGAGGCTGATCAACATGGCGATTGCCCAGCCAAAGACTGAGTTGGAAAAAGGAAGTGGGACATTCATCCCGAAAAAGCCGGTGACGATAGTCGGTACGGTTAATAATAATGACCAGACTGTCAAAAATTTCATAGTGTCGTTTAGGTTGTTGTTCAACAGATTGTTGTAGGCACCGGAAAGCTGTTCCAACACTTGAGAAGCCAGTTGTGTCATCTCCACTGCTTGTTTGGCTTCAATCAGTGCGTCCTCCAACTGTTCTTTTTCATTTTCCTGCAGCCGATGATAAATACTTTGCGCTTGGATCTGATGCAATAAAACGGCATTTTGCTTAGTAGCCGACACCAGATAGACCAGCCCAATTTCCAAGTCACTCATGGCAATCAGATTTTTATTGGTGGTTTTCTCCCGCAGGCGTTGATTTAAACGGCTGCGTTGGCTATTCACCTCTTCAATCAGTGGGAAGAAGGCATCACTAATTACAAATAAAGTATGAAACAACAAGCTGTACTCACTTTGGCGAGAATTTTTGTGGAGCAGACTTTCCATCAACTCATGGACATATTGCGTCCGAGCCGTCGTAAATGTGAACAGCCGACCTTCTTTGATGATGAAGGTCATAGGACTGGCTTCGTAATGATTTTCAACTTTCTCCCGATGAGGCACATTGAAGATCAATAAAAATGCCTTTGTCTCGGTATCGTACTCCACACGAGCCCGTTCGTTTTTATCTAATGAGTAAGTCAGCATCTCATCAGAGATCTGATAGCGTTCTTGTACCAGGCGAATTGAAGCGACATCATGGCCGTCTACTTGCACCCAACTAGAAATTCCATCATTGAAACTGCGGATTTTTTCCATTCCTTGCCCCTCCTGCAAACATCGCAGCCAGCCACAGAAGCGGTCTTTTGCTGCATCTCATTTTATTATAACAGTCCTGAGTTTTACTACCAAAAAAAGACCACTGCCTTTTTCAGACAATGGTCAACTTTTTATCCCACCGGATGCAAGTTACGCACTTCTGCCAGCTTGTCATCAATCAATTGCAGGACCACTTTGGCAGCAGCCGGATCTTCTACGAAATTCAGCTCGTCACCGTCAATCTGGATCTTCGGGCTCTGATCGTAAGCTTGATACCAGTTATCATAACGGCTGTTCAATTCTTTATAGTAATCGTACAACGTTGGATCATAATCCAGCTGCTCATACGGCCGATTGCGCTTTTGAATACGAGCAAGCATCGTTTCAAAAGAAACTTTGATGTGCACCAAAAGATCCGGGTGCTTTTTATGAGCCGCATAAGGCAGCTCTTCCAACATATTACTCAACAACTCGTCGTAAACTTTGACCTCAGTTTCAGTTGCTCGTCCCAAATCAGCATTCAGATGAAACAACAAAGAGTCTTCATAAATTGAGCGATCCAACACGTTGTCTTCATTTTGTAGGGCTTGTTTAATACTGTCAAAACGTTTATTTAAAAAATAGATCTGCAGCAAAAAAGCATATTTGTTGGGATCCGCATAAAATAGCGGCAGCACCTCATTGTTGTCTACCGATTCGTAAAATGCTTCACTGTCCAGATGATTGGCGATCATCTCTGTCAAACTTGATTTGCCTGCACCTATCGTCCCTGCTAATACGATCACAGCCATCGTCCTCCAACTCTCATTCTTTTGTTTATTGTGCCCTTTGCAAAAGTCACTTGGACCACTATAACGCAGAAAAGCTTTTATGGTCAACTCAAAGAATAGGCTGCTTTTTCGTAACAGATTCTCTCTAAATAATCCATTTTAAAGGGGCAAAATCAGCAAAAAGCAACACTCTTTCCCAAAAATTGTTTAAGAAAACAATGGAAATCTCAGCATTTTTTCTGAAACTATTAACGAATCAGGGAATATTTAGTAGAATGGGGAAGCGAGGAAAATGACAGTTTTGTCATGTTTCCAAAAAGACGAGCAGACTTGGGGAGTAACCCTCCCGCAAATAATCATGATTGAGGTGCCCAACGTGAAGGAGATCGCTACTGGTCAAGCAAGCGGCAAGATCATATTGATGGGAGAGCATGCGGTCGTTTACGGAGAACCGGCGATTGCAATGCCCTTTTCAGCTACTCAGGTAACCGCAGTAATCCGCCGTTCACAGGAGGATTTTTTGGACTCTGCCTATTTCACTGGGCCTTTGACACAAGTCCCCCAGAGCCTGAATAATTTAAAAGAACTAATTTATATGCTGCGGCAGGACTTTGCTGCTCCACCGCTTTTGTGTACCATCACCAGCACAATCCCTGCCGAACGAGGCATGGGCTCTAGCGCTGCTGTGGCAGTAGCGGTGACACGAGCCTTTTTGGCCTGGCAACAAGTAGAAGAAACGCCGGCGGGACTGCTGCATTACGTGAACCAATCTGAAAAAATCGCCCACGGTAACCCCAGCGGCATTGATGCAGCGGCTACCAGCGGCACTGAGCCAATCCTCTTTGAAAGGGATAAACCCTTCCATGCATTTCCATTAAAGCTGGACGGCTGTCTAATTGTCGCCGATACTGGTGTTAAAGGCAAGACTCGGGATACCGTACGAGATGTTGCTAGTTTGATGACAACAAATCCCCAGCAAGCGCAACGTGCGATTCAGCAATTGGGTGACCTCACTCGCCAAGCCAAAGAAGCTATCTCAGCCAACCAAGCCCGTTATTTGGGTCTATTGATGAACGAAGCCCATACTCTGTTGCAAAGTCTCTCTGTCAGTGATCCTACGCTGGATCAACTGGTGCAGGTGGCGCGCCGCAACAACGCCTTGGGTGCCAAACTGACTGGCGGCGGCCGCGGCGGTTGTATGATTGCCTTAGCCACAGATGCCCACAACGCCGCCATCATTGCCAATCAACTGAAAAATGCCGGGGCAGCTGCCACCTGGATTCAGCGTCTTGGTTACACACCAGCGGTTCCTGTCTCTCTTTAAAGTACCGCTACCACATTATTTTACGAGGAGTCAAAACCCATGCACGAAGGACAAGCCAGAGCTTACACCAATATTGCTCTGATCAAATACTGGGGCAAGAAAAATGAAGAATTGATTTTACCCATGAACAACAGTCTCTCATTGACAC
The DNA here is from genome assembly GCF_049166715.1 of Enterococcus infantis. Taxonomy (NCBI): domain Bacteria; kingdom Bacillati; phylum Bacillota; class Bacilli; order Lactobacillales; family Enterococcaceae; genus Enterococcus; species Enterococcus infantis. The sequence continues at coordinate 319,617 of NZ_JBMHFB010000001.1, forward strand.
TAGATGCCTTTTACACCGAAACTTCCGTCAGCTTCAGCAGCCAGCTGCAAGCTGACACTTTTGTGTTGGATGGCAAATTGCAAGAATCTGCGGCGACTGCCAAAGTCAGCCGCTTTCTAGACCTCGCCCGTGAAGCTGCGGGGACACAACTGCGAGCAACCGTAAAAAGCACCAATTTTGTCCCCACTGCAGCTGGTCTAGCTTCTTCGGCTAGTGGTATGGCCGCGCTTGCAGCTGCCACTAACGCAGCACTAGGTTTAGAACTTTCTGACAGCGATCTCTCACGCCTAGCTCGACGGGGCTCCGGCTCAGCTTGCCGCAGTATTTTCGGCGGCTTTGTAGAGTGGGAACAAGGGGAAGATGACCAAACCAGCTTGGCGCACCCTGTCGCTTCTGATTCTTTCGAAGACGACTTGGCTATGCTTTTTGTCTTGATTAATGACAAGCAAAAAGATGTCTCCAGCCGCGACGGGATGCGTCGAACAGTAGCGACCTCCGCTTTTTATCCCGGTTGGCTGCAAAGTGCGCCCCAAGATTTGGCAACTTTAAAAGCAGCCATCGCCCAAAAAGATTTCACTACTCTGGGTGAGACGACTGAAGCTAACGGCCTAAAGATGCACGCTACTACTTTAGCAGCTGTTCCACCATTTACTTACTGGTCACCACAAAGTCTGGTAGCTATGGATCTAGTGCGCAGTTTGCGGGCTCGCGGCAGCGAATGCTATTTCACGATGGATGCCGGTCCCAATGTTAAAGTTTTATGTCGCCGCCAAGACGAGGCTTTCATCAAAGCGGCTTTTGCCGAAATCTTTACACCAGAGCGACTGATTTTGGCCCACGCTGGTCCTGGCATCCAATATTTTTAAAACTACGCCTGCGCTAGTTTCCTAGCACTTATGTAGGCGACGATTAAAACCAATGCTGTTGACTCTTTGCTGCCACTTCATTTATCAAAAGGGCACTCGATTAAACCCGCGCAGTTTGGGAACAGTTCGTGGTTTCTTCACTTCAGCCAAATTCACAACTAAGGAGTTCTTTTCATGATTGAGATCTCAGTACCGGGAAAATTATTCATTGCTGGTGAATACGCCGTCGTTGAACCCGGCCATCCAGCCGTGATTGTCGCGGTGGATCAATTCATCACAGTCACTGTCAAAGCTGCGACGGGCAGTGGCAGTATCCAATCCCAACAATACAGCGAGCTGCCTATCAAATGGACGCGTCGTCATGATCAGTTGGTGCTGGATGTGCGGGAAAACCCGTTCCACTACATTTTAGCTGCCATTCATTTAACCGAAAAATATGCTCAAGAACAGGGCCGTTCCCTGTCATTTTATGATTTGAAAGTCACTAGCGAACTGGATAACTCCAATGGCCGCAAGTACGGTCTGGGTTCCAGTGGGGCAGTGACTGTCGCCACTGTTAAAGCACTGAATGCTTTTTATCAGTTGGAGATGGACCGCATGACCATTTTTAAACTCTCCGCTTTGGCTCACCTGGAAGTCCAGGGCAATGGTTCTTGCGGAGATATCGCCGCAAGCTGTTACGGTGGTTGGATTGCCTTTTCCACCTTTGATCCCAACTGGGTCAAAACCGCCCAAGACCATCTCACCATGACGGCCCTCTTGGAAGCGGATTGGCCAGCATTGATGATCAAACCTTTGACCGTCCCCAAAAATCTGCGGCTTTTAATCGGTTGGACCGGCAGCCCGGCTTCCACCAGCGATTTGGTGGATCGTGTTCATGAGTCAAAAGAACATCGCGCTGAGCGTTATCAGCAGTTTCTAACAGACAGTCGAACCTGTGTTGAAGACTTGATTCGCGCTTTTCAAGAAGAAAAGGTGCCCTTGATCAAAGAAAAGATTACTGAAAATCGGGCGCTTTTGAACCAACTGACAAAGATCACCGGTGTTGTAATTGAGACGCCCGCTCTGAAAACCATGTGTGACTTAGCAGAGCATTACCAAGGAGCTGCCAAATCCTCTGGTGCTGGTGGCGGCGATTGCGGCATTGTGATTGTCGACCAGAAAACAGGGATTCTTCCTCTGATGAGCGCATGGGAGACATCTGAAATTACACCGCTGCCGCTTCACGTTTACAGCTATCCACAATACTAAAATTCCAGGCTACCACAACCACACCGTCGAATTAAAAAGCCGCTCAGTTTTGATTTGTTGGCACTTGTTTCAAAGCAGGACTGCTCCCAAATCAATACCGGCGCTAAGACGGACAGCTTCTTCCGTTTAGCCCGCCCACTGTCTCACTTGTGAGACAATATTCTGACTGGAGGTCCCGCCTTATGAACCGCAAAGATCAACACGCCGCTTTGGCCAATGCCTTTTACCAAGACGGCCCCAACGACTTTGATTTGATCCGCCTATTACACACCGGCTTTCCAGAAATGGCGGTGGCAGAGACCGATCTGACCGTCGACGTCTTGGATACTACCTTGAGCACCCCTTTTTACATTAATGCGATGACCGGTGGCAGCGAAAAAACCCGCGAGTTGAACCGCAAGCTGGCCGAAGTTGCCAAAGCCTGCGACCTGATGATGGCTACCGGTTCTGTCAGCGCTGCTTTAAAGGACCCCGCCACTGCCGACAGCTTCACGATTGTGCGCGAAACTTACCCTGATGGCTATCTACTGGCAAATATCGGTGCCGGTGTCAGCGTTCCCGATGCACAGCGGGCCGTGGCTCTCTTTGATGCGAATGCGCTGCAAGTCCACGTCAACGTGCCTCAAGAGTTGGTAATGCCAGAAGGAGATCGGGACTTTCGTGGCTGGCTCACCAATATAGAGGATATTGTCAATCACATCGAAGTCCCGGTAATCGTGAAAGAAGTCGGCTTTGGAATGACCCGGGAGACAATCCAACAGTTGGTGAATATTGGCGTCACAGCCATTGACGTCAGCGGTCGTGGCGGCACCAGCTTCACTCGCATCGAAAATGCCCGTCGCCACGAACATGAATTGGATTATCTGACTGACTTTGGCCAATCTACGCCAGAATCTTTGGTAGAAGCCTTAGAAGTCCCCCAAATTTTCGATTTGTTGGCTTCTGGTGGTATTCGCAACGCCTATGATATTTATAAGTCACTGGTTCTGGGTGCCCGAGCTTGCGGAGTCTCCGGTACGATTCTCCATACTGTCAGCAAAAAAGGCGTTGAAGCGGGTATTCAGCAAGTCGAAGCGTGGAAAGCACAGTTGCGTCTGTTAATGACTCTCACTGGCCAAAAAGACCTCAAAGACTTGCGGCATGTTCCTGTGACTTTTTCTGGCAATCTATTGCAGTGGTGCCACAACCGCAACATCGACATCCGCAAGTACAGTCTTCGCTGAGGACATTTTCATGCTTCAACAGCTAGTCTGAATAAAAAAAGACCCCTCAGTAATTTGAGCGCACAGGCTCATTGCAGAGGGGTATTTTCTATTCGTTCTAACGACCAAACAACTTTTTGAAAAAGCCTTTTTTCTCTTCGGCAGGTGCTGTCGTTGGCGCTGTTGGCGCTTCAGTCACTTTGGAAGCATCCAACACCAGATCTTCTTCTTGACGCAATAAGTTATTTAACTCAATCATTCCCTGGAGGCTCATGGTGATGCGCCGAATATCGGCATTGTTTAAGCCATATGCTTCAGCAGCGGTCTTTTTCCCTTCGTCAGAACTCAGCTGGGCAATCACAGCGCCAATTAAGCCCACTTGCTCTCGCAATAACGCTGCCGAACTGATATCACCAAAAATCGTTATATTCGTAGGTTCTTCCAAGTAAGTACATACGGACAACCCATTGGAATAATCCCGCAGATCATTTATCTTTTCTTGATATTCCAGCTGTCCGTAGACCGGGTCCTTTTCCAGGCCTCGAGCAAGACGGTTCAAAATTTCCTGTGATTGGTGCAAACTCGCTATAGCTTCTGCTAATTCTGACAACGATATGACCTCCTGTATACGTACCCAAACAGCTGTCTTCAATAAATTTTTCGGCTGCTTTGGTCATTCTGAATTTTCCTGTTCTTATCATAACACATCAGCAGCATTTTTTTCGAAAACCTTTTCACAGGGTAAAATTTCTCTAAACTTGCTCAAAACTGATTTTTTACCGCTAAAGGTCTTTTACGCTATTTTCATTGCAGTGTTTTACGATTAAACTTTTCTTTTGCAGGAGCAAAGACAAGCTGTTCCTGTCGATCTTTAAAATTAGCCAACAACAGCAATAAAACCAGCAATACAAAAAATACCAATAATCCTTTTTCCCAACTGACAAGTGAGCTATTCCACGGATTTTCCATCAGGATCAGCTTTGGCAAATCAAGGTAGCTCATGGGCAGAAATTGTGCAATGCGAACATCTAAAAGCCCATGAAGTTCCGGAAATAGTGACGGTAGCAAAAGCCCACAAAGGATCACGCTCTGAAGCAAAAAGTTACGGGTAAAGCGCACCAACACACTGGAAACTGCCCCTAAAAAGAAAATCCCCATCACAATCGACAATCCTGATCGCCCCAGATAGGCTGACACACTCATTTGCTGAATCTTTTCTTGATGGTCTCGGTAAAACAGTGGATACTGCCAAGCACCCAAACCGTCATTGATGACAACAAACAAACTGACTGCCATAAATGCGGCGGCGATCACCGTCAAACACAAAATCAAGATCATTTTAAAGCGGCGTCGCTGAAGACTCCCCTCCCACTGTGACAATTGCCGTTTTTCCCATTGGCGCCACTGCCCGTTAAACTGTCCCTTGGTAAAGCAGTTGGCCATAAACAAGCCACAGCTTAAGAAGAACACGCCACCAGGAATTTTATTGAAAATATTAGCTAAATAATTCAACAGCGGCAAGCGATCTGCATAGGTAATATCAATCCGCTTTGTCCCTGTGTGTTCAACGAAATACTCCAATTCCGCAACTTTTAGCTCTTGTTGTTGAATCATTGGCGAGTGAGGATTTGTGGTCCGCAGTCCAATTAGATGACTTTGAGCTAGGGCTGCTTCCTCCATCACAGCTGAGCGATGCCAGCCATGTTCCAGCTGCTTTTTCAGATTTTCCAATAGTTGCTTCTCGTTTTCTAAGCGTTCTGTGACATATTCAGGAGCCCCGTCAGATTGCAAAACTGCCAAAGCTTCATTAGTCACCATAATCTGGGCTCGGGTCCCTTCGATTTTATGCTCCACAGCTGTTGGTGCATCCATCAGCTGACTGATATAAGGCAGGACTAATAATGAGAAAATGACTGTAAAAAATACAGCTAGCCTCTCTCCAGTCTGCCAACGCCATTTGCCCTTCATTTTCCGTCACCTCCACAGCTTCTCAAGCATAGTTTAACAGATAAAATGAACAATACCTATTTTTAAACTCACTATTTTATAATAATTCACACATTTTAAAACTTGTATTTACTCTCAGGCCGAGATTTCTTCAGTCACACGCAAAAAACCACCCCACAGCTGCTAAGAAGCTGCGGGGTGGTTGGAAGTACCGTATTTCAGTTTTGTAGAGGAAACTTACGCTTTCACGTTGTAAGCTTCGATGATGATCCCTTTCAATTCAGAGATCAATGGTTCTTTTGGATTGGCACCTGTACATTGGTCTTCGTAAGCCAATTCAGCCATACGATCTACCGTTGCATCCAATGTTGCTTTCGTTACGCCTTGCGCTTTGATGCTCATTTCGATGCCAACTTTTTTACCCAATTCGTAGACAGCAGTCGCCAAAGCTTCAACCAACTCTTCAGTTGTTTCACCTTTCAGACCCAAGAATTTCGCAATGTCAGCGTAGTCAGTGTCTGCGCGGAAGAAGTCATATTTAGGGAACATCGCATGTTTTTGAGGATCTTTCGCATTGTAACGGATGATATGCGGCAACAAGATTGCATTGGTCCGTCCGTGAGGGATACCATATTCCCCACCGATTTTGTGAGCGATAGAGTGACAAATACCCAAGAAAGCATTGGCAAAGGCCATCCCAGCCATTGTTGATGCATTATGCATTTTTTCACGAGATTCCATGTCGCCGACTTTCACGGATTTTTCCAAGTAGTCGAAGACCAGCTTGATTGCTTGCAGGCTCAGGCCACGAGTGTAATCAGAGGCCATAACAGATACATAAGATTCGATAGCATGAGTCAAGACGTCCATCCCAGTGTCTGCTGTTACAGAAGCCGGTACTGACAATACGAATTGAGGGTCCACGATGGCAACATCTGGGGTCAAGGCGTAGTCAGCCAATGGGTATTTCACATGTGTTTCGCTGTCAGTGATAACGGCAAACGGTGTTACTTCAGAACCGGTACCAGACGTTGTAGGGATACATACAAATTGTGTTTTCACTGCTTTTTCAATCTTGTAAGTCCGTTTGCGGATATCCAAGAATTTTTGTTTTGCGCCGAAGAAAGAAGTATCTGGGTGCTCATAGAACATCCACATCCCTTTGGCAGCATCCATTGCAGAACCGCCACCCAATGCGATGATTGTATCTGGTTGGAAATCAACCATAACTTTTGTACCAGCGTAAACAGTGTTAGTTGAAGGGTTTGGTTCAACATCTGAGAAGATTTCAATCTTCACGTCGTTTTTGCGGCGAGCCAAAACTTCACGTACAGTATCCGCATAACCGAATTGCACCATGCCCGGGTCACAAACGATCATTACCCGTTCAACATTTTCCATTTTTTCCAAGTACAACAGAGAGTTCTTTTCAAAGTAAATTTTTGAAGGTAATTTGAACCATTGCATATTATTTCTCCGTTTCGCGATAGTCTTCACATTGATCAGGTTAATAGCTGATACGTTCTTCGATACGGAGTTGCGGCCGTATGACCCACAGCCCAGTGTCAATGAAGGAATCATTTCGTTGTAGATATTCCCGATACCACCTTCAGCTGAAGGAGTGTTGACCAATACACGACAAGCTTTCATCTTCAAACCGTATTGCAATTGCAGGTCTTCGTCTTCTGTGTGGATTACTGCTGTATGTCCCAAACCGCCCAGTTCCAGCATGCCTTGAGCCAATTCAAAACCGTGTTCGTGGTTTTCAGCTTTCATCATTGCCAAGACTGGAGACAATTTTTCGCGAGACAATGGGTAATCAGCACCCACGCCTTCCAATTCAGCAATCAGCATTTTAGTCCCTGCTGGAACTTTGATGCCTGCCAATTTTGCAATTTCAACTGCCGGATGACCAACGATTGCAGGATTAACTGCGTATTTGCCTTCGTTCATTACCGCATCTTCCAATTTTTGCAGTTCAGATTTCTTCACTACATAACATTGGTGTGCTTCGAATTCTGCTTTTACTTCATCGTAGATTTCTTGGTCAACGATAACCCCTTGTTCAGAAGCACAAATCATACCGTTGTCAAAAGTTTTTGAAACGATTACGTCGTTGACTGCACGTTTGATTTTTGCTGTTTTTTCGATATAAGCCGGCACGTTACCAGCACCTACACCCAACGCTGGTTTACCAGTTGAGTAAGCAGATTTTACCATGCCAGGACCACCAGTTGCCAAAACGATTGCCACACCTGGGTGGTTCATCAATTTTTGTGTCGCTTCAATTGATGCATTTTCTTTTTCAATCCATTGAATACAGTTTTCAGGCGCCCCTGCTGCAATGGCTGCATCGCGAACGATACGAGCTGCTTCAACAGAACAAGCTTGTGCTGATGGGTGGAAAGAGAAGATTACTGAGTTTGCTGTTTTCAGTGAGATCATCGCTTTGAAGATTGTGGTAGAAGTCGGGTTAGTAGTAGGAACTACTGCACAGACAGTACCGACAGGGCCAGCAACTTCGATCAAACCTTTTTGTTTGTCTTCGTTGATTACGCCGATTGTTTTATCGTGCTTGATAGAGTTCCAGATATATTCAGACGCGTACATGTTTTTGATTGCTTTGTCTTCGTAGATTCCACGACCAGTTTCTTCAACTGCCATTTTCGCCAAAGGCATGTGTTGATCTAACGCAGCCATTGCCATTTCGTGAACAATATGGTCAACTTGCTCTTGCGTGAAGTTTTCCATTTGTTTTGCAGCTGCATTTGCTTTGGCCGCCAGTTCGTCGATTACTGTATCTACATCTACAGTCTTTACGTCTTTTTCCAATGTCTTAGCCATTGTCATCCTCCTATATTGTGGACCGTGTTTTCTTTGTTAACTATTTCACACACCGAATAATACACGAAAGAATCTGACTTGTAAATAGTTTTGTGTGAACTTTTTCACAGTTTTTTTAAAAACCAGAAATTTGGCGTTATATCAAGGAATTCAAAAGGTTGTCAGATAAACAAAGAAAGCATTTACACCTCTTTTTCGGCGTAAATGCTTTTTTTTTAACTTTTTTTACGTTATAAAAGATTGCGCATGTTTTCTCAAAATAGATCTGAAAGGTCTCCTAATTCAGATAAACTATTTTGATGAGTCCGAATCTTAATCTGTTGATAATCAAAAAAATCATGGGGTGTGATCAATGCCAGCAGTCTTTTTTGCGTCTTGTGAGTTAGTGCTTGTCTTTTTGGCCAGAGATACTCCTGACAGTATGCCCACAGTTCTTCTGTTGTTACTTGGGGATAGCCTGATTTGTGGAATTCAATAGCTTTCCGCTTCAAAACACCGCCGAAATACCACCTGTCTGTCAGTCGCATCTGTACACTCCTCTTCAAAGTTAAAAGTTAAAAGTTAAAAGAAAAATCCTGCACAAGGCAGGATTAGTCTTTGTCGTTTTCGGTGATATCTTCTTCTGCAGCTTCTGTCTTTTCAACAGTTGCTTCAGGTACGATTTCTGTTTGAACAGTGTCCGTTACAGCAGTTGTTCCGGGTTTAACTGTTTTGACAGCGGATTTCTCAAATTCCAGGTAGATGCCTTCGCAGTCCAAGACAACTGTTTTGTCGTTGACTTCTGACAACACGCCGTGCAGTCCGCCAATCGTAATCACGTCATCACCGGCTTTCATTGCGTTCAATGTGTTTTGACGTTCCTGTTGTTGTTTCTTAGTTGAACGTGACATGAAAAACCACATCACACCCACTAAGACGATAGGGATCAGTAATTCCATAAAATATTTCACCTCAATTTTGATTGTTTACATAGTACAGCCAACCGTATTAAAGAAACCGGTTCCCGCTGTAGTGTACAAAAAACACTATAACAAAGATTCGCCATTTTCACTATGATTTTTGTGTGAAGTTTAGAAACTTTTGGCGTTTTCTTTATTGAATCCGTATTCTTCAAAGAAGGCTTGGCGGAATTCCAAAAGATTATCATCCATAATTGCTTGACGCACTTGCTTCATCAAATTCAACAAAAAGTACAAGTTATGATAAGAAGTCAAACGGATTCCAAAGGTTTCATCACATTTAATCAGATGACGAATATAGGCGCGGCTGTAATTACGGCAAGTATAGCAGTCGCATTTTTCATCAATTGGCCGGAAATCATGGGCATACTTCGCATTTTTTACTACTAAACGTCCTTGTGAAGTCATACAGGTCCCGTTTCTAGCAATTCGTGTTGGCAATACGCAGTCGAACATATCGACACCGCGAATGACACCGTCAATCAATGAATCCGCTGCCCCTACACCCATCAGATAGCGGGGTTTGTTTTCTGGAATCAACGGCGTAGTAAATTCCAAGACCCGATTCATTTCGGATTTTGGCTCACCTACGGATAACCCACCGATAGAATACCCAGGAAAATCCATGCCTACTAAGTCCCGGGCACTTTGTTTACGAAGATCTTCGAAACCTGCCCCCTGGATGATGCCAAACAATCCTTGACGATCCGGATTAGCGTGAGCTTTCAAGCCTCGTTCTGCCCAACGACTGGTACGCTCAACTGACTTTTTAACATAGTCGTAGCTTTCATCAAAGGGCGGGCACTCATCAAAGCTCATCATAATATCCGAGCCTAATTTATTTTGAATGTCGATAGCCTTTTCCGGAGACAAGAACAACGGTGCACCATTCAAGTGATTTTTAAAGTGGACACCCTCTTCTTCAATGTTGCGCATGTCTGCCAACGAGAAGACCTGGAAACCGCCAGAATCGGTTAAAATTGGCTGGTCCCAGTTCATGAACTTGTGCAGTCCACCGGCTTCGGCAACCAGATCTTCTCCTGGTCGCAACCACAGATGATAGGTGTTGCTGAGAATGATCCCTGCTCCCATCTCCTTAAGTTCTTCCGGCGACATAGTCTTCACTGTTGCCAGCGTTCCTACCGGCATGAACATCGGTGTCGGGAATGTTCCATGAGGCGTAATGATTTCTCCCAAACGTGCTCCGGTATGTTTTTCTTTTTTTATCAAACGATAAGAAATGGCTGGTTGCGGCATTTTTTACCCTACTTTCATATATGTCTTCCACCGAACAGACCACACTGTTGTCGGTGAGTGCTCTTCAACTCACCTATCATACTGATTCACTGACAAAAAGTAAATAGCACAAAAGTTTTCTTAATAAATCCTGTGAAAGCTGGCATTTTCGCGAGTTTTCATGAATATTTATCATTCAAGCCCCGGCAACAGGAATTTTCGACAAATCTGCTATACTGATAATACAGTATGGAGATATTTGTCCATACATTAATTAACTTAAACTAGAAAGGAGCAAATCATATGAAAACCAGAGCTGAACTGAAAAACGAAGCCAAATCTATTTTGGCTGGACGTTGGAGCAAAGCTGTACTACTTAACTTAATTCCGACACTTATTCAGATTGCCGTCTTGCTGATATTATTAATTCCTGTTTTTATCGTTGCCTCAAAATTTGATTGGCCTAATTTTGCTAATCAAATGGGTGATGCGCTTTCCGATCAATCCGGCAATACTGGCAGTAGCGGTGGTAGCCTCGTCGGATCTATTATCGGTGCATTATTTGCCAGTGGGATTAATTGGACCTATCTGGAACTCTTGCGGGGGCAACGCAACGATATTGAACCTTTGCCTAATGCCTTGCGAGCCTTTTCTGGCAAATTCTTTGTAGGTATCTTATTGATCACTTTGTTATCAGCAATCTTCCTAAGCCTGTGGGCCCTTTTACTTGTGATTCCAATGTTTGTCAAATACTATTCTTACTCACAAGCCACCTATGTCTATTATGATATCGTGGAACGAACTGGCCAACAGCCCCGTGCTTTAGACTGTATCACCTACAGTCGCAAGCTGATGGATGGTCACAAGATGGAACTATTTTTACTGGATCTAAGTTTCATTGGTTGGTACATCTTGGCAGCCATTCCTTTCTTCTTAGGCTACCTGTGGCTGAATCCATATATCTCAGCTACAAAAGCCGCCTTCTACAACAATCTTCCCAACGAAGTCATCTTAGATTGACTTCGTTAAAAAAGCCTGGCAGGTGTTTCCTGTCAGGCTCTTTTCGTTTTCTTTGACTAACCCAGTCTTAAATATGAAATTGATTTCCAACAGTCTGCGTGCTTGTTTTTTTAGAAGGATCATCACTAAGGTTATTCGAATTCCGATACAAGTGTCAAAAGCACTGGGATTTGCTATACTCAATCTAGCGACTTACAAACAGTCGCCAGCAATGTGTTAGGGAGGGAAAACTTTATGAATGACCAATTAAAATCTCGAAAAGAATTGAAACAAGAAGCTAAAAATGCCTTGGCTGGACGTTGGGGCGGCGCAATTCTAATGACGCTGGTACCCGGTCTGATCATCATCGCAATCATTATGATATTAACCGTCCCCGTGACGGTGGGTACGCTGCTATCTTCTGACTATCTGGACTCTGTCGTTCAAAGCGATACTCTTGATACTGCCTTTGTCTTGGCACTTTCGGCACAGTTTGGCAAGACATTTTTGATCTCACTGTTAGCTGGGCTACTTCAGGTAGTGCTGGATTCTGGAACGAATTTTACGTTTCTTGATGCTATCCGAGGCCGCAAAAATGAACCTTATCAAGTTATCGATGCCTTTCGCTGTTTCCGTTCCCCTTATATCTGGGGATTAATCGCAACGATGCTGTTGATCTCGATTTTCAGCTATCTATGGACCCTCCTCTTTATCATTCCTGGTGTAATCAAATCATTTGCTTATTCTCAAAGCTATTTTGTTTACTACGATATTTATGAAGGAACTGGTGAAAAACCCGGTGCGTTGGAATGCATCACGGCTAGTCGCAACTTGATGAAAGGCTACAAATGGAAACTCTTCGTCTTGCAGCTAAGCTTTATCGGTTGGGGCATTTTAGCCAGCATCACTGTTATCGGTATGCTATGGTTCATTCCCTATTACAAAGCGACAATGGCAGCCTTTTACAATGCTCTGCCTAACGAAGCAGATAGTTATTAAGCTGTCCCATCACTCCTTTCCAGTGATAACTAACGAAAAGACAAGCCACTTTCCCTAAAAACGGTGGAAGAGGCTTGTCTTTTATTAGCTCACGTTTGATGAGGTGTACTCTAGAGGATGATTCAACGATTGTCGCCATCCTTTTTGATTATTACGCTTCTTTTGGTTCTTCTTCATCTGCAGAAAAATGAAATTTAATCATCTCATTAACGAAAATCGGTACAATGGACAAGATTCCAACCAGCATCCAATGATTCAGGCTGATGTGTACCAGATTGAATAAGGCTTGTGTCGTTGGAATCAAGGCGATTGCCGTCGTAATCACTACCGCCAGCACTGCCATCTCAAACAATGACTTGTTGCTGGCAAGTTTTACTTGGAAAATCGAGCGGCTACTACGGACATTAAAGACGTGTAAAATAGACGAGTAGGCCAAAACTAGAAAAGCAACCGTTTGTCCAACTTCTGGAGAAGCAGGCACCCAGTGGCTGATGCTATCGACAAAACGACCGATATAATAACCAAACAAGGCGACAACTGTGAAGCTCGTTGCATTAATAGCAATTTTCTGCCACAGACCTCTAGCAAAGACGCCTTCATTTGAAGGAATTGGCTCCTGATCCATAATTCCTGCTTCTGCCGGCTCGCGACCAAGGGCAAAGCCCGGAAGTCCATCTGCCACGACATTGACAAATAGCAGCTGGACAGCCGTGAATGGCGCTCCCCAGCCTAGTAACATGGCAATCAAAACAATAAAGATTTCTGAGACATTGCAACTCAGTAGAAAATTGATTGCCTTGCGAATGTTTTGATAAACCGTTCGACCTTGAGCGACAGCATCCACGATAGTCGCAAAATTATCATCTGTCAAAATAATATCCGCCGCACCCTTGGCGACATCCGTCCCGGTAATTCCCATAGCACACCCAACATCGCTGGCATTCAAAGCCGGCGCATCATTGACGCCGTCTCCTGTCATAGCTACTACTGCTCCTGTTCGCTGCCAAGCTTTGACGATGCGAATCTTATCTTCTGGGGTCACTCGAGCGTAAACTCGCAGATCTTTGACTTTGCCATCTAACTCCTCGTCTGTCAATTGCTGCAGTTGGGTGCCGCTGATGGCCTGCTTTTTATTGCTTAAAATCCCCAGTTCTTTCGCGATGGCACTGGCGGTAACGACGTGATCGCCGGTAATCATTACTGTTTTGATACCGGCTTTTTTGGCTTTCGCGATAGCGCCCTTACTTTCCGGTCGTGGCGGATCAATCATTCCAATCAGACCCATTAGCTGCAAGTCTTTTTCTAAAAACTCCGAAGTCATCTCACTGGGTTCTTCATCAAAGACGCGATAGCCGACAGCGATAACCCGCAGCGCTTTTTTACCAAAACGATCATTGACGATTGCCGCCTGATCAACATCTCCAAAACGAAAGCGAGGTAACAATACATCGAAAGCTCCCTTAGTGACAGAGAGGTATTTTTTCCCTTTTTTATGGAGGGTAGTCATCATCTTACGCTGGGAATCAAAAGGTAATTCCCCGATACGGACATATTCCTCATCCAGTTCTTTTTTAGTATGGTAATTTTCTTCAAAAGCTCGTACAATCGCCACCTCTGTAGGGTTGCCGCTGTAGTCATTTTCTCCATCTTCGTTAATATCCACTAACACATCTGTACACAATGTCGCGATTTTCAGGACTTCCATTGCTTCATCTGTCATTTGGTCTTCCACATCTGTCACCACGTCTCCGTGAGTCCAGACCCGCCGTACCCGCATCTTATTTTGAGTCAAGGTTCCTGTCTTATCAGAACAAATGACACTGGCCGTCCCCAGTGTTTCAACAGCTGGCAAACGTCGGATGATGGCATTCTTTTTGGCCATCTTCTGGACGCCGTAAGCCAATGTCAAAGTCACAATCACCGTCAAGGTTTCCGGCACCGCAGCAACCGCCAAGGAAACTGAAGTTAAAAACATTTCCAAAATATCTTCATTTTGCAGATATCCTAGCAAAAAGACCACCGCTGCGGCTGCCAAAGCTAAAATGCTGATGCGCTTGCCCAGTTGATCCAAGCGCTTTTGTAATGGTGTAGTTTGACTACCGCCTTCTCCCAATAATCCGGCAATCTTCCCCATCTCAGTCTGCATCCCAGTCGCAGTTATAATACCGCGTCCACGCCCGTTAACTACCGTGCAACCTTTAAAGATCATGTTTGCCTGATCCCCAAGAGGCAGCTTTTGGTCGGCTACAAAATCGGCCGCTTTTTCTACCGGCTCACTTTCCCCAGTTAACGCGGACTCCTCAACACGCATTTGCGAAGTTTGCGTTAGCCGAGCATCGGCTGTAACCATCGACCCGTTTTCCAAAACCAGCAGATCTCCCACCACCAGCTTTTCGGCATCGACTTCTATTTGCTTGCCATCACGAATCACCAGCGCCGTCTGCTTATTCATATCTTGTAAAGCGGAGAGCGCTTTTTCAGCATTGCCTTCTTGAACAATAGCTAAGACCGAATTGATAATCACGATTGCAATAATCAACAGCCCTTCAAAATAATCACCGTGATCTGTAGCGACTGCAGTATAAAAGGAGATGGCCGCTGCCACCAATAAAACGATAGTGGTAAAGTCCGTCAAGCTGTGGAGAACCTTTTTGGCTAAAGGCTCCTTCTTCTCCTCATCGAAGCGATTGGGGCCATTTTTTTCTAAGCGTTTGTTGGCCTCAATTGCCGATAATCCTACTTCAATTTGTGAAGAAATCAACTCTTCTGTTTCATGGATTGTTTTTTTATAATACTCCATGCACATACCTCCTTATATTATTCCAGTGCTGCCTTTTCCTTTCTACTATAACATGATATTTTTTATTATTACAAAGCATCTGCCATTTTTTCACAAATTATTCCTATTTGATGATTGTTTATCCGCCCATTTTCTGCTGCTTGCTCTTTTTTCCTCTCCACTTTCCACAGCAGTTTTTCAACAGACCTTTTATTTCACAGTTTTCCCTTCTGAAACCCTTTAGATACCGGCAAGCTACGATAAAATTGGTCTACTCGAAATAAAGGTACAAAAAACTAAAGCAAATCACTTGTAAACGATTACATTGCATGCTATATTATGAGTGTAAGGAAGGGATGAATTTATCGGAAAGGAGATCTCGAAGAAGCATCGCGTAAAAGTAAACAGGTAAAAAAGTTGTTAGAAGTACAAGATTCACCTAGATTTATATGTGCGAGGTAAACTTACAAATAGTGAATGCGTATCATCAGGTTGTCACATTTGTACAACATCAGAGTAATAGAGATACGTAACAAACAGTAACACATTTAACACAACAAAATAGTTCCACATGATTTTAGCGTAGAAAATGTAGTGAAAACAAAGTTTTTTGTTTATGACAAGAGATTTATTACTTTGCATGTATAAATTGCAAACTAACTCTTTCCGACAAATCCTTCCATCAAATAAAGGCCGGGCCCTCGAGAGCCCGGTCTCTTTTTGTCCTAAAAGCCGTACTTTTTGGTCTCAAAACGATAATGCTTATGAAAAAGATCAGAAAGGGCCTACTCACTACAGTAGCTCTTTCTGATCTTTTTTACATTGTCTGGCAATCACTTGACGAACATGGCATCACCGAAAGAAAAGAAGCGGTACTTCTCTTTTACTGCATGGTGATAAGCTGCCAAGACTTGTTCCCGACCGGCAAAGGCACTGACTAGCATCACCAATGTCGATTTTGGCAAATGGAAGTTGGTCGAAAAGGCATCCACCACTTTAAACTGATAACCTGGCGTGATAAAAATATCCGTCCAACCGCTATCGGCTTTGATTTCCCCCGCGAATTTCGTGCCGATGGTCTCCAATGTACGAATCGAGGTCGTACCCACTGCAACAATTCGACCCCCAGCAGCTTTGACCGCATTCAACTGATCGGCTGCCTCTTGAGTCAAGCGGTAAAATTCACTGTGCATGTGGTGTTCAGCAATATTCTCGACACTCACTGGGCGAAAAGTTCCTAACCCCACATGAAGTGTCAAATAGACCAGCTTCACACCTTTTGCTGCAATCTCATCCAACAGCTCTTTGGTAAAGTGGAGGCCTGCAGTCGGAGCTGCAGCTGAACCATTTTCTTTCGCGTAAACCGTTTGATAGCGTTCGGGATCTTCCAAGCGTTCTTTGATGTATGGTGGTAGCGGCATTTCTCCCAAAGATTCTAAAGTTTCCAAGAAAATGCCTTCATAGTGAAAATCAATAATCCGGCCACCATGCTCCAGTTCTTCTTTGACTACCGCTGTCAAACGGCCATCGCCAAAGCTGATTTCAGTACCGACTTTTGCGCGTTTTGCCGGTTTGATCAAGGTCTCCCAAGTGTCTCCTTCAATATTGTTCAGCAAAAGCACTTCTAGATGGCCGCCAGTCTCCGGTTTTTCGCCGTACAAACGCGCTGGCAGCACCCGGGTGTCATTCATGACCAGCGCATCGCCGGGATTCAGCTGATGGATGATATCATGGAAGTGCTGGTCTTCAATTTTTCCAGTCTTGTGATCTAGCACCAACAACCGGGAAGCCGAACGATCTTTCAATGGTGTCTGGGCAATCAGCTCTTCTGGCAATTCAAAATCAAAATCTTCAGTGGTTAACTTCATGTAGTTCACTCTTTTCTTCTATTTTCATTGGGAAACTAAAAAAGTGCTCATTTCCCCACGATTCGTCTTGGCTATTTTAGCATGTTTTGCCGTGGGTTTCGACTGCAAGCAGTTTTCTGGCACAATCTGTGGAAACTCTTTATACTTATCATTAGTAAGTAAATTTGACCAATTGGAGGACTTCTCATGATGACACCTTTTCACCATATCTCATTGCTGACAAAAGACGGCCAGCAAAATGCCGCCTTTTATACAAAAACATTGGGCTTGCGCTTTGTTAAAAATACCGTTAACCAGGAAAATCATCGTATGCTCCACTATTATTACGGGGATTACACCGGCAGTCCCGGAACTGTAGTGACTTTTTTTGTCGTGCCTCATTTAGGTCATCGTTATGACAACGATCACTTTATTGCTACGATTGGATTAAAAATTCCTGCCGGCAGTTTCACCTTCTGGAAAGACCGATTACAAGAAGTTGGCGTACAACTGGAGCTCACAGATAAACAGATTCGCTTCAATGATCCTGATGACGTGACAGTGATTCTGACAGAAGTCTCTGATGGTCCTTTGCCGCAAGCGCGTTGGGCGAAAAACGATATTCCCGGTAGGTACCAGATCCTCGGTTTGAATTCGTCGGAAATCCACGTAAAAGATCCACAAGCTACAGCAGCATTTTTTGAAAAACTTTTAGACTGGCAGACAGATGATCAAGGACGCATTCATTTCAACGAAACCGACTTTGTGGATATCCTCCCGACTGATACTGCAGAAGAAATGCACATGGGTCGCGGCTCTGCCGATCATATCGCTTTTGCGGTCTCCGACGATGAGGCACTGACTGCCCTCCACCAAAAAGCGAAAGCGCAAGGTTGGAATATCGAGAAAATGATCTCCCGCGGTTATTTCAAGAGTCTGTATATCCGAGAACCTGGCGGCAATCGGATGGAATTTGCCACAATGGCGCCAGGTTTTACTATTGATGAACCTTTGGAATCATTGGGTGAAAGTTTTGCTTTGCCACCGTTTTTAGCAGATCAACGGGCTGAAATCGAAGCAAACCTCTACCCACAGGAGGGATGATTGCCTGTACAAATCACGACAATGGGCATTGTCCGCTGTTGTAGTTCGTGGCCTGTCTTAAGCGTCAAATTTTTATCTACTAAAGCTAAAAAGGTGTTACTTCCTCATTTTTTATCAGCATTCCAAGCTGAGAAGAATCCTTATCAAAGGTTCTTCTCAGTTTTTTTTAATGTGCACCCCTTGTTATCTTTCCTCCTCGGTCTAGTTGGCGAGTTTCCCGCAAGCTTCGTCTTGTCTCACTTTTAAGTTTGTGAAAAAATCAACCATCCCGTTATAGCAAGCACAATTTTTCCAGTTTTCATGAGAAGCCATTTTCACATAAAATCAAGATGTTTGAATTTTTTGCAGAACTTTGCCAGACTTAAGGGAGACCCTTCGCAGAAACAGCGGCCGTAATTTAGACAATCCGCTGTCATTTTATGGAAGAAACCTGACTTGAACCGACATTCTCGCCTGCATCCTGCTGGTCCACGTGAAAACGAGAATGGCGGTCCATAACTGTACATTATCCGTCGAAAATCACGACGGTAGCTTTGCGAGGAAAAAAATGAAAATAGAGGGTGAAAAAGTATGATTGAATTTCAACACGTCACAAAAATCTACAAAGGCGGCAAAACTGCCGTGGAAGACGTCAATCTTTCCTTTGATAAAGGGGAGTTTATTTGCTTTATCGGAACATCTGGCTCCGGAAAAACTACCTGTATGCGTATGATTAACCGGATGAATGAACCAACAAAGGGCAAAATCTTAATCAACGACAAGGATATTCAGGAGTTTAATCCGGTTGAGTTGCGCCGCAAAATTGGTTACGTGATCCAAAATATCGGCCTGATTCCTCATATGACCATCCGAGAAAATATCACATTGGTTCAGCGTTTATTGAAAGTCGACGAAGAAACCCGCAATGAAACAGCGGAAAAGATGATTGACCTCGTGGAGTTGCCCCGAGAAATGTTAGATCGTTATCCTAGTGAACTTTCTGGCGGACAGCAGCAACGGATTGGCGTTGTTCGAGCTTTGGCAGCAGATCAAGACATCATTTTGATGGACGAACCTTTTGGAGCCTTGGATCCCATCACTCGTGACTCACTGCAAGATTTAGTGAAAGATCTGCAAGAACGTTTGGGCAAGACCATCGTATTTGTCACTCATGACATGGATGAAGCCTTAAAGCTGGCCAACCGCATTGTAATCATGAGCAAAGGCAAAGTGATTCAATTTGATACACCAGAAAATATTCTCCATCATCCTGCCAATGAATTTGTCGAAGAATTGATTGGGGAAGAACGGCTGTTGCAGGCTAAACCTGACACCACAACCGTGGGAGAAGTTATGTTGAATAAAGCGGTCACCATCACCCCAGGCAAATCATTGCGAGATGCTATCAAACTGATGCGGGAAAAACGGGTAGATACCTTGTTGGTCACTGACGACAATGATGTTCTTAAAGGTTTTATCGACGTGGAAACAATGGATAAAATGCGCGGCAAAGCATCCAGTGTTGGCGACATTTTGAATCCCAATGTCTTTTATGTTAATCAGAAAACCCAACTGCGCAATGTCTTACAGCGGATTTTAAAGCGCGGACTAAAATACGTTCCTGTGGTAGATGATCGCAATCGAGTCGTTGGTATTCTGACTCGAGCATCCCTGGTAGACATCGTATATGACGTACTCTGGGGCGATGAAGCTACCATTAGCGAGGCTGTGGAATCTGCGAAAGAGGAGGCGTGAGTTTCATGACGAACTTTTTCAATGAATACGGCAGTCAGATTCTGTCAAAATCAATTGAGCACATCTATATCTCTGCAATTGCACTATTACTTGGCATTGTGATTGCAGTTCCGTTAGGCATTCTTTTGACCCGCACACCCAAAGCTGCCAGCATCGTGATTTCTATTACTAGTGCTTTGCAAACTGTCCCGTCACTAGCATTGCTGGCACTGATGATTCCCTTTTTCGGCGTCGGGAAATTGCCGGCAGTCATCGCCCTGTTTATCTATTCGCTTTTACCCATTTTGCGCAACACTTTTATCGGTATGAAAGGCGTAGATCCCAACTATCGCGATGTTGCCAAAGGAATGGGCATGACGAATTTTGAATCTATTCGGATGGTGGAACTCCCACTGGCGATGCCTACAATCATGGCGGGGATTCGGTTGGCGGCTGTCTACGTCATCGCCTGGGCAACATTGGCTTCTTATATTGGCGCTGGCGGCCTGGGAGATTTGATTTTCTCTGGTTTGAACAACTACCAGCCACCGTTGATTTTCGCCGGGACCATTCCGGTAACGATCTTGGCACTATTGGCTGATTTTCTTTTAGGCAAACTGGAAAACAAATTGACCCCGCGAGCAGTAAGGGAGGCTGAATAAATGATGAGACGAAAATTCCATACCGCATTGCTGACACTGGTCTCACTTTTGACATTGGCCGGCTGTTCACTGCCGGGATTAGCCAGTGCTTCTTCAGACAACACCGTAGCCATCACCGGCGGCATCACCTCAGAGTCCCAGATTTTGGCGGCACTGGTGGCGGGTATGATTGAACATTACACAGACAAAGATACGACAGTCATCAACAACTTGGCGACCACCACCATCAACCATCAAGCGATGATGAACGGTGACGCCCAAGTTTCAGCCGCCCGCTACACCGGTACTGACTTGACCACCACTTTGGGCATGGATCCTGTCAAAGATCCCAAGCAAGCCTTTGATATTGTCAAAAAGGAATTCAAGAGCCGCTTCAAACAGACCTACATGGCTTCTTACGGCTTTGACAACACCTATGTTTTTCTGGTTCGTAAAGATACAGCTGAAAAATATGGCTTAAAAACCGTTAGCGACCTGCAAAAACATGCTGGCGAACTGACAGCCGGTGTGGATACTGCTTGGATTACCAGAGAAGGTGACGGTTACGACGGATTCAAAAAAGAATATGGTTTTGCTTTTGAAAAAATCTTACCGATGCAGATTGGCTTAGTCTATGACGCCGTCTCTGCTGGTAAAATGGATATCGTATTGGGCTATTCCACCGATGGCCGCATTGCCAGTTATGATTTAGTGATGCTGGAAGACGACAAGCACTTCTTCCCGCCTTACGATGCTGCGGCGATCATCGATGACAAACTAGCCAAAGAAGATCCCAAAGTTAAAGAAGCCATCGCCAAATTAGCCGGAACCATTGATACTGAAGAGATGCAAAAACTCAATTATGAAGCCGACAACAACTTGGTGGAACCCACAGTGGTAGCACAAGAGTTTTTGGCGAAACACAACTATTTCGAGGAAGGGAAGTGAGGACATGGACTTGCAAAATATGAACTTGGTCGAACAGTTCTTCTATTATTTCAAGGAAAACGGCAGCTATGTCTTCAGCCAGTTCCTGCGACATTTTCTAATTTCCATCTATGGAGTGCTGTTTGCGGCCATTGTGGCGATTCCTTTAGGGATCTGGATCAGCCGTCACCACAAAATCGCTGACTGGGTCATTCGTCTGGCAAATATCATTCAGACAGTGCCTTCATTGGCAATGATTTCGATTTTGATGATTGGATTAGGGTTAGGGGTAAATGTCGTTATCGTAACGGTGTTCTTGTATTCTCTTTTACCAATCATCAAAAACACCTACACCGGCATGAATCAAGTCGACAAAAATATTCTTGATGTCGGCAAAGGAATGGGCATGACCGCTTGGCAGCGACTGTACATGATTGAGCTGCCGCTTTCTGTTTCGGTCATTATGGCCGGTATTCGTAATGCACTGGTGGTCGCCATCGGAATCACCGCTATCGGAGCCTTTGTCGGTGCCGGTGGTCTCGGGGATATCATCATCCGCGGAACCAACGCCACAGACGGTGCTTCCATCATTTTAGCAGGGGCGTTACCTACTGCATTGATGGCTATCATCACTGACTGGGGACTGGGAATCATTGAACGCAAGCTAGATCCAGCCACTAAAACTTCAGACTAAGGTATAGCAAAAACGCTCGTCGACAACAGCTTTTAGCCGTTATCGACGAGCGTTTTTTTACATTGTTTCCGCAGATAGAGCGCCTTACAAGTGCTATTTTTTCAGATGATAGCTGTAGGTCCCAACAACAATCTTTTCCCGCCAAGACAAGCGCATCCGCAAACGCAGACTGGTCTGGTTGTGAAGGATGTTCTGCCAACGATGCTTCGGCACGAACTGAGGAATGATTACCGTCGTCGTATAGTTATGCTTCCGCGCATTTTTGCTCACTAAATCTACATAACGAATGATGGGATTTTCAATCGAACGGTAACTGGAATGAACCACCGAGAAGCGCACATCGGGGAAATTCGCTTTAAATTCTGCTTCGATTTCTTTTTCTTTATCGACATCCTCATCCGTAGAGACGTGCATGGCTACCACATAATCACCAATTGATTGCGCGTAATTCAATGCACCGACATTTACCCGCGTGACATTACCCACCAAGACGATAACAGTGTTGCCGTCATAGGTATGCAAAGCAACTTCGTCTTCTAAGCGCAGTTGTTCGGCTACGTTTTGGTAATGCTTGTGAATCTGATAAAAAACGTACAAAAGGACTGGCATGATGATGAAAAAAGGCCAGATATCTGCCAGACGAAAAGCAAACAAGATTGCGATGATGGCATAAGAGATAACTGCTCCCACAATATTGGCAATAGATTTTGTCAACCAGCCTTTGCCCCGCTTACGCCAATGGATGACCATCCCGGTTTGTGACAAAGCAAAAGGAATAAACACGCCAATGGAATACAGTGGGATCAAACGTTCCGTTGATCCTTGGAAAATGAACAGCAGGATAATGGAACCTGCAGCCAAAGTGATGATCCCATTTGAGTAGCCTAAGCGATCGCCGCGGTCTTGATACATATGGGGCATAAATTTATCTTTGGCCAGATTGTAAGCCAAAACTGGAAAGGCAGAGAAACCTGTGTTGGCAGCCACAGCCAAAATCAAAGCCGTAGCAAATTGCAATACATAAAACATAACGCCATGGCCGAAAACGGCTTTCCCGATTTGAGACAAAACGGTAACTTCAGTTTGCGGCACAATTCCGTACCAATAGTTCAAAAAGGTAATTCCAACAAAGAAGAAGCCTAAGATTGCTGCCATAATTGCCAATGTCGACGCGGCATTTTTAGCTCGTGGCTTTTTGAAAAACGGCACAGCGTTACTGATAGCTTCCACCCCGGTCAAAGAAGAAGAACCGGAAGAAAACGCCCGCAGAATCAATGCGATACTGATTCCCGGCACCGCCGCCCCAACCGCAGATGTCGCATGAAAAGGTGCCGCTCCGGTGGCAATCTGAAACAGTCCGTAACCAATCAAAATCGTGATGACGGCAACAAACGTGTAAACTGGAACCATCAAAAAGCCCGCCGATTCCCGCAGTCCTCGTAGATTCATCATCATGATTAAAAGCACAATCACTACACTAATCGCCACTTGATGGCCAAATAATGCCGGAATCGCTGAGGTAATGGCCTCGGCGCCGGCCGATACAGAAACGGCGACAGTCAGCATATAATCAATCAACAATGACCCACCGGCAATCAAGCCCGCATTCTTGCCGAGATTCTCACTGGATACGACATAAGCCCCGCCCCCATGAGGATAGGCGTGGATGATCTGTCGATAAGACAACGTCAACGACACTAATAAAATGATGACAAACGCAGCGATTGGCAATGAATACCAGATCGCAGCTGCCGACAGTGTGACCAGCACCACGACGATCTGCTCGGTCCCGTATGCGATGGAAGACAACGCATCCGAAGACAGCAGCGCCAATGCAGCAAACCGGCTCAGTTTCTGCTCATCATTTTCAGCCGACTTCAAAGGACGGCCCACTAACAAACGTTTTAAATAATTCAATTTTTATCCCTCTGCCTTTTCACCAATATGTGTGCGAACGACCAGCATTTCATTTATCGATACTGATGATCGCAATTTCAACAAATTATGCATCAATTGTTTTCTGAAAAATCTCTGCAAACAAAACAGTATGCTACGCTTACCCACCTTAAAAGTCAATGATTTTTTATTGCCACAACCAAACTGTAACAATCTGTACACTCGGTGATTTCTATTTCTCCAAAAAGTCGGCTGACTCTGACTATTCGCCAATGTCTCTGAAAAGTTCACACTGTTCATTGCCGCAAAAAAGTACGGCTATCGATTACCCTTTCATTAAGACAACAGCAAGCATCAAAGCTCTAGCTGTAATGCGTCACTAATTGCCTCCGCAGCTCCGTCATGATCATTGTCTACTGTAATCAGATTGGCCTTTTCCTTACAAGCTTCACTGGCATTGCCCATTGCGACGCCAAAGCCGGCAGCCGCGATCATGCTGAGGTCGTTGTCATGATCACCAATAGCCATGACTTCATTTGGTGCCACCTGATAATAATCTGCCAGCTCCCGCAATGCCAATTCCTTCGACACCGTTTTATCAGTGAATTCCAAGTAATTGCTTTTAGAGCGATATTTGGTAGATTCCATCAAAACCAAGCGACCGATAGCCGCGTCCAATGCGGCGATGTCTTCATCTGAGCCGATAAACAGCAGCTTGTGGATTGGCGGTTGATTCGACAAGAAATCTGGCAAAATGACCTCTTTTGCCGTCATTTCTGTGATAGCTTCTTCTTGTTGAACCCATTTATTTATAGTTGGGACGAACCACTCGGCAGCTGAATAGATATTGACCGCCACCTCGGGAAAGCTATGAACTGCCAGCTGAATTACCTTATTGGCCTCGGTAAAATCTAAAGGGCGGCTGAATAGTTCGGTGAAGCTGCCTTTTTTAGTCTGCTCTACAATATAGGCGCCGTTATAAGCCGCTAGCGGTGCCGTGAGAGTCAGTTCATCGGCAATGGCAGTCATTCCTTTCGGCGAGCGGGCCGACGTTAGGACAAAGGGAATCTTTCGCTTTTGCAACAATGGCATCAGCGCCTGCAATTTTTTTGAGACCTGGTGTTGGGAATTTAAAATCGTGCCGTCGATATCACTGATGATTAGACGGATATCCGATGTTGTCATGTTCTTTCTTCCTTTCGCTAAAAACTTCAGCAGCTCGTCAACGATTTTCTGCTCGTTTACTCAGCTGCCCCTATCATACCAATGATGTAAAATCGCTGCAAAAAGACGGCTTGCCCTTGCCAGCTGTCAGACTTGCCACCAACAATCACACAAGGGGTGCAAGTTACCCTCAGCCGTATAAAATCATCTGACAAGCCACCAAGATACTCAAAATAGCCGGCAGCAGCTCTGCTTCAAAACAAAAAAGCGCATATACCGGCTCCCAGCTTCCAGATTGAACAACGAAGCTCGCCACCTGTTTTCTGTCCTCTTTTACAGTAAACTCCGCAGCGTCTTGATCACAAGTAACAGTCAAGCGCCGCTGCAACCAGCTGACTTCCAAATGAAAAGTGAGACTCTCAGGAATCTGGCGGATGTCCCCTGCCAGTTGTCCCGCGCTGAAGGCTGAAAGGGCCACTAGCTTGCTGCTTCAGATAAGTAGCGGGCTGTCCAGCCAACCTTGAGTCCAAGTAAGTGATTCGGCTGGTATTGGGCAGGCGACCAAAGATTCGCAGCACGCGATTTAAAACCAACGCCGCCGGTTTTCTTTTGAAAATAGCGACTATTTCACCGTTATTATCACTAATTTGGCAGCTCGTACCCCCGCCTCTGAACTTTGCAACATACGTCTCCACAGCACACCTCCCACAACGTTTCCGCCAAAAATCTTCTTAAAACCAGTATAGCAGATTTGCTTTGGCAGCTAAGAAGTAGCGCCTGTAGAAAAAGTGGCGTTAGACGAAAAGCATTTTTAAATGGTAACTAGTGAAGGTTTCATCGTATAAACAAGACAGTCTGTGTTAGAAAACAGTTGCGACATTCTCTGTGTCAAAATCCGTTCACCATAATATAAGGAAAGTCTGCGTTTGAAATTTTTAACAATGAAAAGCCAAGCCCCCTCCATTAAAAAACAGTGGAAGGGACTTGGCTTTTGGGTACTCACGTTTGGTATTGTTGTTCGCTTCACAGGACGGTGACTCAAGGATTGTCACAGCCCCTACCATTTTATCAATGGAAGAAGTGGCTTTCTTTTGAAATTCCATCCAGCTTACTGGTCATTTTTTCTAACTTCGGATAAACCAACACGCCAATTACGCCAAAGCCTACGAAAAGCAGCGCCATGATCCAAATATTCGGGATCGCATTTGGCCAGTAGATTCCACCGGCGGCTTCCCGCAACAAATCCACAGCATGAGTGAAAGGCAGTAGCGGGTTGATCATTTGAAAGAACTTGCCCGAGACCTGAATCGGATAGTTCCCACCCCCGCCGGATATTGATAGCACCAGAATGATGATGGCAATCCCTTTACCGATATTGCCAAAGAGAGCCGAAAGCACATAGACG
Source organism: Enterococcus infantis (assembly GCF_049166715.1). NCBI lineage: Bacteria > Bacillati > Bacillota > Bacilli > Lactobacillales > Enterococcaceae > Enterococcus > Enterococcus infantis. The sequence goes on from NZ_JBMHFB010000001.1 coordinate 346,090, forward strand.
ATCATCATAAAGGCCAAGCCTACCAATAGCGTAAAGAACACCGCATAAACCGGCTCTTTCACATCCACTTTCAGTAAGAAGATATTCCCTAATGCAACCACCAGTGCTTGGAAGACACCTTCAGTCAAGAAGGTCAGCATCCGTGCAACAAAAGTTTCTCGCTTGCTGAATTTTTTCTTGTCTTCGTCTTCCAAGTGATAGGACGTAGTCGCAACACTAGAAAGCAACAGCGCACCTACCCACAAACACAACGCTGTATAAAAAGGCGTGCTGGCAGAGCCGTTATTTGCGATAGGATACATTTGGTTAGTAACTAATTCCACCGGTGAAGTCAAAAAGTCGCTTTCCGCATTGGCGTCAGATTTCAGTAGCTTGATGATTTCCCCGAGATCGACGTTTTCTTCACCTTTACGGATGGCTTCAGCCGCTTTGTGCAGTCCCGCTTTTAATGTTGGCCAATTGTTTTCAATCAAATTGGTGGCCATCTTTAATGCCGATTCCACTTCTGGCAGTTTTTCATCCACCATCGTCATGGTACTCTTGATTTCTTTTTCGATGGTTGGCCAGTCATTTTGCACAAAATCAGCAGCTAAGGCGAGCTTTTCCTTCAGTTGCGGCAGTTCATTGTTGTACAAGTCTGCCCCTTCATTGATGCCGGCGACAATTTCATTCATGTGGCCATTCAACAATTCGTTAGCATCGTGAACTTCCTGCTTGATTGCCGGTAGTTCCTTCTGATATTTCTCCAGCAATGTGATTGCATTAGCCACCGTCTTGGAAGTTCCCGCCAACAAACTGTCAAAGTCAATCTGTTGGGCTTTGCCGATTGCATTCTGGGCATCTGTCATCACTGCAATTACTTTACTCAGTCCTGACTCAAGTTCTGTCTCAATCTGGTCGACATCAATTGTTCCTAAAATGCCGTTCAATTTATTGGCGACGTCTTGAACAGCTGCCAGTGCTTGTTGAACATCTGCGACAGAACCGGTCTTGACGGCCGTATTCAAATTATCAACACGTTCTTTGAGTCCACTGATCAATGGTTTGGCATTTTCCAGCTTGTTGTTGATATCTTGCAACAAACTACTGTTGGCATAGTTGGGCAAGGCTTGAATAAATTGCTGCAGCGCATCGATGTTGCTCAACCGCTGACTCAAGCGATCCGACATTCCCTGCAGCACATTAGACAAAGCTGTCTTTTCTTCAGGAGTCAGCTGGTTGTCAGCGATAGCCGTGTCAATCTTACTTGCCAGATCACTGACTTCAGTGTTAATCAACACCAGATCACTCAAAATACTGCTGGCGTTTTGGGCAACGGTCGGCAAGGTGTCCTCCAATTTGCCCGCCGCATTTTTTAGCTGACCGGCAAAGTCATCGGCATTGGCTGCCATTGACTTCACATCCGGAAGAATTTCTTGAACCTGCTTGAGGATTTCTAAACCTTGTTTGGCTTCGATAATCCCATTGTTCATGGTTTCTTCAATCGTATCGAAATCCGCATCAACTTGCGCCAACTGCTTGCCGGCATTTTGAATCTCAGGAATCTTTTCCTGCAATGTCAAAATCACGGCGGCTTGTTTTTCCAACTCCGGCATTCGGTCATTGAGTGCCACTAATTTTTTACCCATTTCATCTACTTGAGGCAAGTAATCACTGAAGGACTCGGCTTTAGCAATCTTTTCCTTGATCTCCGGCATTTTGCCGTTGAGTTCCACGATTTGTTGGGCATATTTTTCGATAGTATCGGCATTTTCATCTGTCTCTAAGATCAGCGTCTTGACCTTGTTGATACTCACCAGATTGGCATCAATGTCATAGCCCACCTCGTTCATGACTTTTAAAACTGTATCGCTAGCTGTCTTGATGAAATTCTGCGAAATCTGCTCTTGCAGACTACTCGCCCCTTTGTCAGTGATTTTAGGAGCAATAGCATTGATTTTTTCATTGATGTAATATTCGATTTTCGGTTTTTTAATCGTGCCAGAAGCAAAGCTCAGCAGATTTTCTGAAAAATCCTTTGGTAAGTAGATTCCCGCGTAATACTTACCCGACTTGACCCCTTCTGTCACTTCCTTTTTTGAATCCACAAAGCGCCATCCCAGCTGCTTGTTGTCATGGAGTGTGTCTAGGACCTGGTCGCCAATCTCTACCTTTGTATCCTGGAACTTAGCCCCAGCATCATCAGAATAAATGGCAATCGGCAACTCTCCAGTATTCCCGTATGGATCCCACAACGCCTTGATATTAAACCAAGCGTAAAGTGACGGCAAAATCATCAGCGCCACAATCAGAAAAGCCGCCATTGGGCTCTTAAAGATCCGCTTCCAGTCCAATTTGTATAAGTGAAAAACATTTTTAATATGCTGCATCCTGATCATCCTTTAAGCGATATGTCGTTGCGAGTCTCCTCTGTAAACAGTTCCCGCAAATTTCATCATCATTTTTTTCATTAAGAAACTTTAGCATGAAACACGTTTCCCGGCTACGGAAGAAACTGTGAAGGTTCGCGGTTTTAGACATTTATGACAATCTGTCACGCTTGCAAGCGTTCTCTTTTCACAGTCGTTTCTGACCAGTAACGAATTTCTTAATCTCTGCTTTAAATTTATCATGAAAAATCTTCAAAAGATAATGATAAGACTGCCTAAATTGATCAAAGTACTTTCAATCACAGGCAGGCAGATTCAGGTGTTTTTCCTAAAAACCAGCCGGCTTCTTTCACTGCCGCTTTCTACGAGATTGGCAGTATTTCTGGTGAAGATTGCCAGGATACCTCGCACCGCCTAATCTTCCTTACCTTCAGCATCTTTTTGCAAATAATCCAACAGCACCTTCAAACTCGTGCCTGTTAGTAAAATATTCAAGTCAGCTTTTTCTGCAGCTGTATAGTGACTGTCGACTGACTGATCCGGCACTAAGACGACTGGGAGTCCGGCTTTGGTAGCAGCAGTGGCACCCGCGATGGAATCTTCTGCTGCGATAGCTTCCTCAGCTCGCAGCCCCGCTTTTGCCAACGAAGTCAAATAGATTTCCGGATCTGGCTTCATCCGTGTCACCTGATCTCCAAAGGTCACGTAATCAAAAAAATCAGCTATCCCCAATGCCTGTAAAAAGGCTTCCCCTCGTTTTCTAAATGTGGACGTCGCCAACGCCAAAATCAATCCCTGTTGGCGGGCAGCTGTCAGAACTTCTTTCCCATAAGGCTTTAGCTGAACCTTGCCTGCTGCTAGTTGTTGGCTGATAAAAATTTCTCGTTCTTTGCGCAGCTGTTCCACCACTTGGGCTGATCCCATCAGCGCAATCAATTTTTCGGTTGTCACCTGTAAGCTTTGACCGCTCCAACCTGCCAAGTCTGCCGCAGTTAGCGGTATATTATGAGCGGCAGCCACTTTTAGCCAGCCGGCTTTATAAAGCGCCTCACTATCCACTAACAAGCCATCCATATCAAATACAATCATTTTCAACATTTAGTCTTATCCTTTCTCTTACAGTTTTGCTCCAACATCTCTTGGTAAAAAATGAAGACCCGCTCTGAAAAATGCCATCCGCCATTCACCCTTAGCAATCGTCGTGTTGTCAATTCGTCAGCACTGCAAAAAATGCGGTGTGCCTTTCAGCTCACCGCATCGCTTGGTATTAACTCAGTTCTTTGGCCTGCAGAAACTGTTGAATCAAGTTTTGCATACTGTCCGTCAACTTTTCCGGTGCATCCTGATACTCCAAGTTTGTCACCGGATGATTGTAATTATCAAACAGGCTGATTGGAACTAACATCCCGTCGTCTTCTCGCAGTTTCAAGCGGGGATGATAAATATTTTCCCCACAAACGCCGCCATGGATCAAAGCCAACTCGTATTGTTGGTCTGCTAAGTGCCGCAATCGATAATAGTAGCCGTCGATATATTCTCGCTGGTCGGAAAAATTGTCCTTAATCAACTGCCATTGGTCATTGGTCATGATATTGCCTCTTTTCTGTCGCTACCCATTTATTCGCAAACAACTCACATATCGAAAAAGCCTTCTGTCGGCTGGTCTTCTTCCATGACAAAGGTCGCAAAATTCGCAGCTTTTTTTCGTTGTGGATAGATTTCGCGGCCACTTTTCAATCGGTTAATATCCAAGTCATGAATATAGTCGTCAGAAATTTGCTTTTGCTTACGAATGACCCGTTGGTGCAGTAAATTCCAGTCTCCTTCTGACATGAAATTATCCACCAACAATAGATTTTCATCTTGATAATCGGGTATCGGATTATTTGCCACCACTATATCATAATCATGAAAACATTCCAATTCTGTCGGGGTGATAAATAAGACCGAGCTCTTGAAAATATCCACGACAACTTTATCCAGCATCTGGCCTTTGATGATTTCTCTAAGCATGTGACTGTGCTTGAGGCCACGGTCACTGATGATTAATACAGTGACTTGTCGTCTGAGACTTTCCAATTGTTGCGGTAGACTGGACCAATCCTTCAACAATAGACATAAAATATCATCTTCTCTGATTTGAGCCCATGGAAAATTGCAATCGTTCTCGATTTCTTTAAGATTGACTTCCACCAGTTTACTGAAAATCGGATACAATCGGCGAATATTACGAGCCGAGGATTCGCTTTCATTTCGTAAGACCACGCGATCATAGGGATAAATCGCATAAGACAGATACCAGTGCATCATCCGCTGACTGATCTTTTTGCGATCTTCTTCTGGCAAACGATAGTTGACACCACTGACCAACTTATCCAAAAATTTATCGACAGCCGTTTGAATCCTGACTTCTTGCTGTGGGTTGTCCCAATTATAAAACTCATAAAACACCCCGCGACTAATCTCCCGATACCAGCTATCCGTCAGTCCGTATTCCGTTTTCTTCAATAATGAAGTCATGTATGCTTCAGACATCTGAATCACTTGATCAATGACATCATCGGGCTCGTCATAGATTTTGCGATCCAAAATAAAGCCCTGGTTGGCCCGGATACAAGTAATCATCAATAGACAGGCATGCTGAATCAACTCTCGGTCATCTTGCACCACATCAAAGTCTGTCGAGCTGCGCATCACATAGCAGTACAAGTCCTTTTCTGAAATGGTAAACGGCCAAAGACTCCCGCCATACGCTTCTTCAAAATAGCTTTGATAAAACAATCGCACCCAGCGTTCATCTTCTGCTGTTACACAAAAGGGCTTGCGCTCCAATTTCAATCCGTAAGTCTTCAAAGAGCGGGTGATTTGACGGACCATTCGATAAAAAGAGGTTTCACTGATAAACAATTCATTGATCCAATAGTCAGCGTCTTTGTCCGGCTCAAAAAAGATGCGCTCCAGAAACTGAAACTCACTCGATTCCTGTAACACGATTTGATAGACATTTTTAATCTTATTGGTCAAGCCAGCTCGTACCGACAACCCGCGTCGCTTGGAAAAATCAAGCTGCAGGTACTCTTCCCATTCGTCATTGATCGTCTCAACATCTTTCATCAGGGTTTTATCCGTACAGTTCAGCAATTGCACCAGTTGTTCCACTGGTACCCAAGTGTTCAACCGTGCCAATGCCTCAATCAGCGTCAGACGTCGTAAAACAGTTTTACTCAGCAAATGCCGCATATTCTCACCGCCTTTTAATATCACTAATATGATTTTAACACAATTACGAGAAAACTCATCAGACTTGCACCATTTTTTTAGCAACTATTTTTTCAAATAGCAGGTGTTCTCAAATTAAAAATAGCGAATTGTGAAAACTTCGTCAAGGGTATTTTTTACTTGATTTAATACCAGCCAAAAGGACGTCTCGCAAGAAAAAGTCCGTTTTTTTAAGAATGATCCCTCGTAAAAAAGTCCAACCTGCCCTTGCGCCGCAGCGAATAGCGTTTTTCAGCTCTTATTTTTTCTAAGAAAGTCAAAGCGCGCATGTTAGCGATCTTTATCCGGAAAAACATACTCGCAAAACCAAAAAGAGCCCGATCAGCAGATCGCCTCACAGACGATTCACAAAGATCGAACTCTTATCATTGTATGTAACTAGCTTTTTCAGCTGACTCCCACCGTTTCGGCCAGATCTACTACCCCAACACTAATCCGTAAGGCACGATCCACTTGACCCATCTTTTTGCTTTCCAAATGGCAGACCTTTTCTTTCAGGCGACTTTTGTCGATTGTCCGGATCTGTTCCAACAAGATCACGGAATCTCGGGAGATTCCGGTCTCGGAAGCTTTGATTCCCACATGGGTTGGCAATTTAGGCTTTGCCATCTTGGCTGTGATTGCTGCAATAATCACTGTGGGGGAAAAATGATTGCCGCGATCATTTTGAATCACCAAGACCGGCCGCACGCCGCCTTGTTCAGATCCGATCACCGGCGAAAGATCAGCGAAATAAATATCTCCGCGTTTCACCATAGTTTACCTCTTCCTAATCTGTATATTCTCTTGGAATGCGGCCACTCAACAAACAGGCCACTTCATAATGAATTGTCTCCTGTTGGTCTGCCACATCCTGCAATGTAATCTCTTGACTACCGTTTTTACCAATCAGCGTGACTGTAGTTCCTTCTGAAAATTCCTTGGGCAGCCGAATCATGATTTGATCCATGCAAACCCGGCCGACGATTTCACAAAATTGTCCTTCTACCAGAACTTTAAACCCTTGCATCTTGCGGATCCAACCATCCGCGTAACCGATAGGAACTGTACCGATCCATTCATCCGTTTCTGTGATATACGTTTCCCCATAACCGATTCCTTCACCAGCTGCCAAATGCTTGACCTGTACCAGACGAGAAACCAATTCCAAAGCGGGCCGTAACGGATAAGCTCCCGGCAAGGTATGCCCAGAAGGATTCAAACCATACATTGCCACACCAAAACGAATCATATTGCCTACCGGTTGGTCATGCCACAAAGCGGTGGCACTATTGGATACATGAACATACCGCGGTTGACAAGGTAGTTGTTGCAAGATTTTATTGAAACGGCGATTTTGTTCATCATAATACCCCGTGTCTACTTCATCAGCAGTCGCAAAATGAGTGAATATCCCTTCAAAAACCATCTGGGGTTCCTCGTTGATTTCTGCTAATGCCGCCAAGACTGCTTCACTGCTGCGAAAGCCAATTCTACCCATGCCGCTATCTACTTTAAGATGAACCAAAAGCGGTGTCGCTACTTGAACTTCTGACAGGTACGCCCGCGCCTTTTGCAACCACTGTTGGCTAGCTACCGGAAAGGCCAGCTGCAGCTCTGCTACTAAAGGCAGGTCCACCACATCCACCACACCTAAAATCAAGATTGGTTCAGTGAAGCCGGCTTCACGCAATTCGATTCCTTCGTCGACAGTCGCTACGCAAAATCCGTGAGCACCTCCTGTCAACGCTGCTTTTGCAGTTGCCACAGCCCCATGACCATAGCCATTCGCCTTAACCACTGCGAATAATTCTCGGCCTGCTGGCATACGATCGATTTCTTGTTTGATATTTTGTCGGATGGCATCATTATGTACGATGATCCGGGTCGGACGATGAAGCGATTCAACCACGGTCGTTCCTTCTTTCACTAAAATGCTGAGAGTAATGACTGACGATAACTGCTAAACAGCCATTGTCAACCGAAGCACGACGTTTAAGTATACCACGCCCGCTACAATCTCTCAATTTGAAAACAACTTATTCTTCCAGTAATACTTGTGCAAATGCAAGGGTATCTGTATGGGTAATACTGACGAAGGTCTTTCCCTTATGAGGCGAAAGACTGAAATAGGGTGCACCCAATTTATCTGTCAAAATTTCTAAGTCCTGAAAAGTGACTTTACCAATCCCAGTCCCCCACGCTTTGGAAAAAGCTTCTTTACAAGCATAGCGACCCGCTAAAAACTCTATCTGCCGTTTTAAAGGCAGATTTTCAAATAACGTTAATTCCTTTAAGGTCAGGACTCGCTGAGCAAACCGTGGTTTCTTGGCGATGATTTCTTTAACCCGTTCCAGATCAACTGCATCAATCCCGATTCCTCTGATCATGTTGGCTTTTTCCGCCCCTCTCCTTAAAGATAAATCCGTTGCTTGCAAATCTGAGGACTCAATAAAAAATATCGTCCTTTCAGATAACTGTATCCTTCTACCTTATCTGCAGTCAGCCACAGCCTCCGAGTTAGTCTTATTCTACCAAAAAACACTGCAAAAACCATAAAAAAACATCGACTACCTGAAAAAGCACACTTTTTTTAAATAAAATCTTACTCCTTTTTTGAACATTTATTACAAGAATACTTCATCAATTGAAAAGCAGAGGATTCACTAATCTTGCTATTTCAGTAATCTACTTTAAAGAAACTCGCTAGTAAATAACGAAGCTTTTATAGAATCAATCGTTACAACACTTGCCTAACAGTTTTGTCACGAGAAAAAAAACAACTCCGGTCCTGACTATTGGTTTGCCCAGTGATAGTTTAGCAAAAAAACAGCTGAGGCATACTGATTGTTTGAAACATTCTCTCTGCCAATTAAAAAAAGAGCGCATCGACGTTTCACCAATCTGAATCCCGGATAGCTGATTTGTTTAAATAAAAACGAGCAGCAAACCGAAGTCTGCTGCTCGTAGCTAAAACTATTAGTCGTTGTTTGTACGAATCACAAATCCGCGTTTTTTACCGCCTGAGTTGTGGTCATTGTCACGACGGTCGTTTTTTCGACGGTCGCCGCTGTAGTTTTTATCCTTGTTGTAGCTGCCTTTGCTCTTGCCGCCACGGTAACTGCCACCGTCTTTACGATTGCGGTTATTGCCGCCACCGTTGCCACGACGATTGTTCTTATTGTAGCCGCCACCTTTTTTACCGGATGGCAACGGACGTTCTGGCGTGATTTTAACTGGTACTTGATCAGCCGGATCTTTTGCCATCGTCTTCAGCAATAAAGCAACCAGCGTTTCTGGTTCGTAGCCTTCCAAAAGTTGTTCCGCTGTTTGGGCATATTTTTCCAAACCGTTTTCCTGCAAACCAGCTTCGATCTGCTCTACTGCCGCACCTAAAGCACCTTTGAAGGCTTCTTTTTCGGTTGGCGGACGCAATGCTGTCATGCGTTTTTTGGTGAGGTTTTCGATGACGTGCAGGTAACTCATCTCATTTGGTGTAACAAAGGTTACCGACATGCCGCCTTTGCCCGCCCGACCCGTACGGCCGATACGGTGAACATAGCTTTCAGGATCTTGTGGGATATCATAGTTGTAAACGTGGGTCACGCCGGAAATATCCAAGCCCCGCGCCGCAACGTCAGTGGCTACCAAGATGTCCAAGCGACCTTCTTTAAAGGATTTCAACACGCTCATCCGTTTTTGCTGTGACAAGTCGCCATGGATTCCTTCTGCTTTGTAGCCTCGCAATTCCAGGCCTCGTGACAATTCATCAACACGGCGTTTGGTCCGACCGAAGACGATAGCCAATTCCGGTGTTTGGACATCCAACAGGCGAGTCATGATATCGAATTTTTCGAAATCTTTCGCACGTACATAGTATTGATCGATCAAATCTGCTGTCATTTCTTTCGCTTTGATCTGTACATGTTCTGGATTTTTCATAAATTTGACGCCGATATTTTTAATCGCTGGTGGCATCGTTGCTGAAAACAATAATGTTTGGCGAGTATCAGGGACTTGGGCAATAATGGTTTCAATGTCTTCCAAAAAGCCCATGTTCAGCATTTCGTCGGCTTCGTCCAAGACCAATGTCCCAACGGTACCGAGTTTCAAGGTGTGGCGGTTGATATGGTCCAACATCCGGCCAGGAGTCCCAACTACAATGTGGGGACGATCTTTCAAGCCACGGATTTGGCGGCCAATGTCAGCTCCACCATAAACAGCTTGAACTTTGATTCGTTTGTCACGACCCAAACGGTACAATTCTTCTTGTGTTTGGATTGCCAATTCACGAGTTGGTGCAATAACCAGCCCTTGCAATTCATGACGGCTGGTGTCGATTTTTTCCAACATTGGCAGTCCGAAAGCAGCTGTTTTGCCAGTACCGGTTTGTGCTTGGCCAATCACATCGCGGCCTTCCAGTGCCAACGGGATTGTTTCTGCTTGGATTGGGGTTGCTTCTTCAAAGCCTGAGCGTTCCACTGCTTTTAACAGTTCTGGTGATAAGTTTAGTTCGTTGAATTTCAAAAAGTATCCTCCTATTCGTCGTTTCTTCGCCGAGTTTCCCGGCACGACGTTCTTGTTGATTGAAGCGTTGGTTTGGCTTTGAGATCGTGCCGGTAACAACAGGCTGACCTCAGATGCACGTTTTCTCCCACAGTCAAAAAGAAATGGTCCCTGTCATTTCTCTTTTCTGCTTTGTCGCCGAAAACCGCTTCACGAAGGCATTTAGAAAAAGTTCAACCAAAGGACAGCAAAGCCCTTTGGTCGCTTTTTATCCGCAAAAAGACTGGGCTTCAAGTCAGTCTTGCACTTGTCTCCCAGTCTCTACGTAAAAGGCTCAACAGGTAAAATTTCCTGGGGCCAGACTACAAGTCAATTTCGTGGATGAGATTTCTTCCAACTGGTTCTTCTTTTCGGCATTTGAGTATTGTACCACAGAATGAAATTTTCAGCAAGTTTTCAATTCTAAATTGAAACTCACCAATTTTCTACTTTTCTCCTCAGTGTAAAAAGGCAATTTCAATTATCAAAAATCCAATAAAGCCGCCATTTGTTCTCGTCCCACTACTTCTACCAGCAGTGGAATTCGGGGTCCGCTGTCTTGTCCAATCGTCAATTGATAGATTCCTTTGAAAAGTTCCCGCTGTTCCTGCCGTTTTTCTGCTTTAGCGACCGCCGGAGTCAAATCATAAACGGCCTGCATCAATTCCTGATCTTTTAACTGCGGCTGCTCCAACAGTAATTTTCGTAAACGCGCCACCTGTTCTTTGACCACCGGCGCCAATTGTCCATAAACAGTTGCATCCGGCGTCTCTCGGACTTTCAACAATCGGCTTTGGGCATCATTTTCGATCCAGTAAGCGGCCCGAGGTAAGATATGCTGCAAAGCCTCATCTGAATACTCCTGCTCTTTTCGCAACAGTTTTGCTGTCAGCTCTTGATCATTGCCGGTAAGTGAAAGAATGCTGACCACATGACCAAATGCCGGATAGCATTCCTGCAAATCGGCACCAGTCAGCTTCACCATCTGAAGAATCGTTTCATCGGTTTCGGTTTTTTCTTTTATGCCACTTACCTTCCGTTCAAACTCAGCATAATTTCTTAACACATCTTCATCCAGTCCCAGATCAAACTGAGCTTTTGGCAGGTATTTGGCATATAAATAGAAGACTAATTCCGGCGTGTAGATCTGCAAAAGTTCAGATAGCGTGATGATATTGCCGGCAGAAGAGGACATCTTTTTTGTTTGCCCTTTGATATTTACAAAATCATAGGGCTCATAAAGCGGCGGCTGCCCACCAAAAATTTCTCGTACAACAGCCGAAGCCACATCAAAACTACCATTTTTGGAAGAATGGTCTTTGCCTCCAGGTTCAAAGGCAACTTGTTCATACTGCCAACGCATCGGCCAATCTATTTTCCAATGCAATTTGACTTTTTGACCGGCACCAATCTGTTGTTGTCCCTGATGTCCAAATTTGCAAGTATAGCTAAGGGTCCCGGTCGTTTCGTCGTAATCCGTGATACTGGTACTGTCATGGCCGCAAGTATCGCAGTATAAAGAGATAGGATAATAGTTTTCCCGCTCTTTTTCATCCGCCGCTTCGGTACGAAAACGGGCTAGGATGTCATAAATTTCATGGCGGTGAGACAGTGCTTTTTTCAGCTGCTGATCGTAAGCCCCACTTTCATATTGGTGCGTTTCATAAATATATTCCGGTTTTATTCCCAACTTAGCCAAATCTTCAATGAACAATCCCTCAAAATAGGCACCATAAGATACCCCAGCTTCAGCTTTTTCAGGTCCCGGCACTTTGGTATAGGGCAGTCCGATTTCATGCTCTGACACACCGGCTACATTTGCGGGAATCTTGCGTAAACGATCATAATCGTCCCATGACAAAATAAATCGTGCATCCCCTCCTAGATCCTTTAATGCTTTGGTGACAAAATACGTGGTGGCAATCTCGCGAAAATTTCCCACATGAACATAACCGGACGGACTAACTCCTGACGCACAGGTAATGACTTGCTCGGGATGTTTTTCCATCAATTTTGTGGCTGCTTCATAGGCCCAATGCATAATTTCGTACCTCCGTTCACTGTTTTCTTCTATAGTAAAGGAATTTAGACGAGGTGGGAAATGATACGGCAGATCAGACATGATTGGAAAATGACACATCTGTCACACAGCAGTCATTTTCCAAAGCACAAATTACGTTATGATAAAACAAACAATAAAAGGAGTGGTCACGATGGCTATCCTGAAGGTAGAAAACCTCAGTAAACAATATGGAACAGGAGAAAATATGATAAATGCCCTAACGGATGTTTCATTTACCATTGAAAAAGGTGAATTTGTAGCGATTATTGGTCCCTCGGGTTCTGGTAAATCTACATTGATGCATATTATCGGAGGAGTTGATACTCCCTCTTCCGGCAAAGTCTATGTAGGAGATACAGACGTCTATTCCCAAAATCTCGAGCAGTTAGCGATTTTTCGCCGAAGAGAAGTTGGGCTGATTTATCAATTTTTCAATCTAATACCAGTATTATCTGTAGTAGAAAATATTACACTGCCTGTCTTGCTCGACAGCCGGAAAGTGAATCAAAAACGACTTTCCCAGCTCCTTAGCATACTAGGTTTGGAAAGTAGACAGAGTCATCTCCCTAATCAACTTTCTGGCGGACAGCAACAGCGGGTTTCCATTGGTCGCGCTTTGATGAATGCCCCCGCTCTTTTATTGGCAGACGAACCTACTGGTAACCTCGATAGTACCAACTCTCAAGAAATCATGTCTCTTCTGCGACGTTCAAATAAAGAATACAACCAAACCATGTTGGTAATCACCCACGATGAAAATATCTCCTTACAGGCAGATCGAATTCTGCAAATCGAGGACGGTCGCCTCATAAGAGATGAGGTACTGCGCCCATGAACATTTTGAACAGGGTATCTTTTGCCTATCTGAAGAAAAATAAAACCCGTACGTTGGTAACCATTATCGGAGTTGTTTTGTCTGTTGCACTCGTTACTTTGGTTACTACGTTAGCGGCATCTTTTCACCAACTACTGTTAAACGATGCAATTGCAGCTGACGGAGACTACACACTGGTTTATCAGTTCAAAACCAGAACAGAGGAAAAAAAAGAGCAAGAGATCCGCAATGACAAACAAGTGGCCGAGTCCTATCTCACAGATATATTTGCCTTGACTACACTACCTAAGCAGTATATGGATAACTCGGATGTTCCTTCATTCGGCCAACTTATCGGAGTAGAATCTTTAGGGTTCAAAAAACTGCCCTTCGGAAAATTGGAGGGCAACTTACCTGTGAATGACCATGAATTATTAGTTTCCACCGATTTCATAGAACAAACCGGCAAAAAGTTGAAAATTGGCAGCCAACTAAGCCTGCCTCTTGTTACTAATTTCGAAACATACCATTCTGACTCTTCCATAGAAGAATATTTGGCTGAATTCAAACCAACTCTTGAAGCCAATTATCGTATCTCAGGAATTTATCAGCCGTCACAAGACACAGAGACTTGGGGCCGTGTTTACAAATTTTATACCACTGCGGAACCCCTCAAATATAGCCATCCCAGTTCTCTATATCTACGCTTAAAAGATCCCGGTCAATGGCAGGAATTCAAAAAACAGCATTCTGGAAAAGAGCTGGAGGATGTCGTTGTTCAATTAAACTCAACTGTCTCGCAACTACAAGGAAACGGTGCTGAAACTCAGAACAATTATACTAATTTGATGCTGACAGGTACTGCAGCAGTTTTCATCCTATTGATTTCGCTGGGTTCTGTCTTATTGATTCACAATGCTTTTTCCATGTCGATTAATGAACGTCTGCAGCAATTCGGTATCTTGTCTTCAGTAGGAGCTACAAAAAAACAACTGTGCTATTCAGTTTTATTTGAAGGCTTAGTGATAGGGGGAATTGCAATCCCCCTTGGTCTCATTAGCGGTTTGTCGCTAGTCTACATTGGTCGTTCCGGCTTTTTGATTCTCTTGAGACAAATGAATGAACCAGAATTATTAGCGGTCGTAAGCAAGCTGCCGATTGTTACTAGTTGGCAAGTGCTGATAGTGGCGGCAATTGTAGGCTTTATTACCATTTTGTTATCGGCTTGGCTACCCGCAAGAAGGGCGTTACGCGCTTCAGCAATCACAGTTATTCGTCAGAATGATCAGATACACTTTGAGAGCAAGAAGATTAGAACAAGTTGGTTAACAACAAAGATTTTTGGCTTTTCAAGTGTATTAGCAATCAAAAATTTCAAACGCAATCGCAAAGCATACCGCTCCACTATCATCTCGCTCTTTGTTTCGATTGTTTTATTCATCGGTACCTCTTCACTGGTGATGTATGTCGAAAATAGTATTCAAACTGCTTCTCCTATTGAAGAATCCGATTTGAGTTTTACTGCTTTTCGTGGAGATTCCCAGAGTATTTTGGAAATTTTCAAAGAATTTGATCAGATTCCCCAGATCAAAAGCCAAGGTTGGCAAGCAAGTAGCTATGTCATGGCAGAATTTCCTGAAGGCTCGCTATCTGAAAGAAGCCTTCGCGAAAAAAATGATTCTACTGATGAAAAATCACAGAAGAATCCAATGCAAATGATAGCCATTTTAGGACTGGATGATACTACATTTAACTCATGGAGCCAGCAACTCGGCGTACCTACTGCTGATTTTTACCAGAATGATTCTTTTGTCGGCATCGCAAACTCACATCTTTCATATTATGAGTCTGATCAAAAAAAGATTGTCAGCTATGACTTGTTGAAAAGTACAACTCCGCTAACATTGGCTTTGACAGGTTTCATTGATGAAAAGCGTACTGTTTTGAATACACACTTACAACTAAGTACCTACACTGAAAAAGAACCCGCGATGTTTCACACACCAAATAAAAATGAACTGTACGTCTATCTACCTTTTTCCCAATTTGAAAGATTAAAGGAGAGTATTCCTGAAGCCTTCCATTCTGGCAACGATACGACAATTTTCAACTATAAGATCCTGAGTGATGATTCGACCACAGTTGAACGTTCGATGCGTAGGATATTGCAAGCCTATCCTAGTATAGACGGAAATGTCGTCAACAATGTTCAAAGAGACCGAACAAATCGCAATATGCTGACTGCTACTAAAATTTTTGTTTACAGTTTTATTAGTATCATTGCACTAATTGCTGTCGCAAATGTTTTCAATACAATTGCTACGAACATCAATCTCAGAAAAAGAGAGCTTGCTATGCTGGAATCTGTCGGCATGGGACCACGAGCAATCTATAAAATGATGTGCTTTGAATGTCTCTTATATGGCACCAAAGCCTTGCTATGGGGTCTACCAGTCGCTATGGTTATAAATTTCATCATCTATAAATTTATGACTTCCGGAGTGGAGCAAGCCTTTCTGGTACCCTGGCAGGCAATTGCCATTAGCATTCTCCTCGTTTTCATCATCGTATTTGTCACTATGATTTATGCTGTACACAAGCTCCAAAAGAAAAACATCATCGCCGGTTTACGAAGCCAATAAAAATAATCCCTTTGCCAGATAAAACTCGTGGATAAGTTCTACGAGTTTTTCTGATGTCTTTTCAAAATATGTCCTACTCCCGCTGATTTTCACATAATTTAGCATATTACTCTCTTTGCTATCATTTGTGGTCTAACGTATAATGACCGTAATCATCCCGCTAGAAATGAGGACTGCTTATGACCAGAATCCTAATTATTGAAGACGAGAAAGCTATCGCTGAAAAGCTGCAGCTATTACTGTTACAGCATGGATTTGAATGTGAAACAGTCCATACTCGAAAAGATGCCCTAAATAGACTAAAGCCTTCTAGCATCTACCCAAACCTGCTGTTGATTGACCTCAATCTTCCGGATGGATCGGGATATGGAATCAGCTCCCAGGCAAAAGCATTGGATATCCCCTTCATTTTTTTAACAGCAATGGATGATGAAGCGAGTATCGTCACCGGCTTTGATCTAGGTGGCGATGACTATATTGTTAAACCTTTTCGCCCATTAGAACTCTTGTCCCGCATCAAAAATGTGTTGCGTCGTCGAGGAGAAGCACAAGCTACGTATATCATCGAGGATCTTAGCATTGACACAGTAAAAGGTCTGGTCACTCGCGATGGAAATGAGGTCTTCTTATCTGCACTGGAGTATCGACTGCTATTGGTATTTTTAAATCACGCAGGTCAAGTACTCACTAGAGAGCGTCTCTTTCAGGAAATTTGGGATGTTGCCGGGGATTTCGTCAATGACAATACATTAACAGTCTATATTAAGCGTCTCCGAGAGAAAATCGAAAAAGACCCACAACACCCTACAAAAATTAAAACAATACGCGGACTAGGTTATCGTCTGGAGGTCTAAATCATGCTCTTTTTGCGAAATCGACTTTTTCGTCAGAACCTGTTTTCAATGGGCTTAATCCTACTTACAGGAGGAATCTTGATTAGCCTTTTTTCTTTAGCTGGGGCTTTAGGATTTTTGTGTGGAGGCGTATTGATTGGTGGGTGTGCTGCCTTTTCTCAATTTCAACAATACCACCAGATTGCAGTTGTCACTGAAAAAGTCGACCGTATTCTTCATGGAGAAGAATCCTTAGTAGTGGCTCAAGAAGAAGGAGAATTGGCCATACTTACTAATCAAATTGAAAAAATGACCAATCGCTTACGTGAGCAATCCGCCTCTTTGGAAAAAGAAAAAAATCATCTGGCAAATTCATTGACAGACGTCGCACATCAAGTCCGAACACCATTGACAACCCTCTTTTTACTCACAGAACAGCTGCGAACTCCTGAATTAGCAGACGCTGAATATCGCCACATCATTCGAGAACAAGAACAGCTTTTAAAACGAGTTGACATTCTCGTTACTGAACTATTGAAAATCGCCAAGCTAGAGGCTGGTTCGGTCGTCTATCATCCGGTACAGTTAACAGCGGGACAGCTGATTCATCTAACAGTTGAAGCCTTTGCAATCCCACTGGAATTAGCAGATATTTCTCTGGCAATTCACGGTAACTTAGAAGATACCCTTTTAGTAGATCCCACTTGGACGGTGGAAGCGCTGAGTAACCTGTTAAAAAACGCTTTAGAGCATACCCCTGAAAAAGGACAGATAGCCATCACCTGTCAAAAAAATCCAATTTATTCAGAGATTACAATTACTGACAGCGGTCCTGGAATTTCCCAAGAAGATCTTCCTTTTCTGTTTGATCGATTTTATCAAGGAAAACGGCATCATGACGCTAGCTTCGGAATTGGTCTCGCACTTTCTAGAATGATCATCAGTCAACAAAATGGTAGTCTTACCGCTAAAAATGTCCAAAAAGGTGGCGCTTCTTTCACGGTCCGTTTTTATCAAACAGAGGCAGTAGCAATGACAAACAACCGCGTTTGAGAAAGGACTTAGAAGTTCACAAACGCCTATATACTTTCCAAGTTAGTTTTTCAATTCCGCCTTATTAATCGCTATAAAAAAACCTTCCTTGATTTCCCGCTTTCACAAAAGCGGCGTTTCAAAGAAGTTTTTTTTCGATCAGTTGTTGGGCTGCTTGGCTGTTTTTCACCATGACGATGCGCTCTTGCAATCCTTGTTGTGCCAGCCACTCCAGTAATATTCGCCGATCTCTTGGATAATTGCGGGTCCATTTGAGATAAGCCCATAACATCTTCCAAGTTGGCGCTTGTCCCAAAGTTTTCTTTTCCCGGCGCTGTTGATACCATCGCAAGAAGAGTCGTTTTAGACGGATAGCTACCGGCGTTTCGAGGAAAATAATCAGGTCTGCCTGCTGAAAGCTCTCTCTCAAAATCTTTCGCGGTGTGCCTTCTGTGATCCAGTGGCGTTGTGTCAAAAATTCATTAAATAGCTGATCCCGTTCTTTTGGTGCCCGTTTGTGGTCCCCATCAGCTTCTCGTCTCCAAACAATCTCGTCTTTTTCACACAAAGGAATCTGATACTCTTCTGATAATTTCCGGGCCAGCGTCGTTTTGCCGCTGCCCACTGACCCACAGATATCAATTCGCATCTAGCCACCTCCCAAGGCTTTCTTTTCCACAGCTAAAAGGACTTGTCACACTTCAACAAGTCCCCACCTCACAACACAATAACAGTCGCAGCTTTCCGTGAATGAAGTTGCGACTGTTTTCAGCTCTTGAAAATTGTGATTCAAGGCTGCTGACTACTCTTCTGTCAATGCCTCGACGACTTCGGACAGCCCCATGCCATTGCTTCCTTTCAAAAGAATACTGTCAGCAGGGCCTAACTCCGCTTTTATCATTTGAATCAAGGCGCTTTTATTGGGCTTGTCGAAGTGATACACAGTCAAATCGGCATCTTTTTCAGTCAGCGCATTTAAAAGAGCTGTCATCTCAGTCCCGTATAAAAAGACAGTATCGTAGCTATCATCAATATGCGCTGCCATGGCGGCGTGCATTTGGCGAGAGTCCGGACCCAGTTCCAGCATATCAGCCAGCACAGCCAGCTTGCGGCCGTCGGAGGTCTGTAGTTTACCGAAAGTATCTAAAACCAATGCCATCGCGGTTGGGTTGGCATTGTAGACATCGCTCAAAACTTGGGCGCCGTTTTTAGCGGTCAGCCATTGCGTCCGATTTTTGGTCAGCTGAACTGTCGCCAATCCTTGGGCAATCTGGCTATCACTCAATCCAAAATGCTTGCCAAATCCATAGGCAATCAGAGCATTTTTAACATTATACGCACCGATCACTGGAATTTCGAAGGTCTTGCCAGCAACTTCAAACACTGTCCGTTCTTTACTTTCTGCAATCACGGTTGCTGAAATGTCTCCTTGTTGAATACCAAATGTTGTCACCTGTTGAGACAATCCTGCCAGTAGCGGCAACAATAACGGCTCATCTGCTGGCACCAGCAGTAGTCCTTTTGTTGCTAGTCCCTGTACGATTTCCATTTTTGCCGCTGCGATTCCAGCCCGCGAGCCCAAGTTTTCGATATGAGCCTCTCCGATAATAGTGATGGCCGCTGCATCCGGCTGTCCCATTACCGACAATTCAGTGAGTTCACCGGCATGATCCATCCCCATCTCCAATACCAACAGCTGGCAATCATCCGGCATATGCAAAATTGTGTAGGGCATGCCAATATTGTTGTTGTAGTTGCCTTGGGTTTTATACGTAATGAATTGTTGTGACAAAACGGCTGCTGTCAAATCTTTAGTCGTGGTTTTGCCGTTGCTACCGGTGATGGCAACCGTCTTTGGCGCCAATTTTTTCTTGTAGTAAACTGCCAGCTGCTGCATTGCCGCAAGCGGATCTGCCACCGGAATCTTTGTGACACCTGCGGGCAGCTCTTGGCTATCGCGACTCCAAAAAGCTGCCACTGCCCCATTTTTAGCAGCGGCATCAATAAAATCATGGCCATCTCGCACCCCAGCCAAGGGAACGAACAAATCTCCTGCCTGTACTTTGCGACTGTCAAATTCGACTTGATTGATGACTGTTTCATCAGTAATATGATCAGCACCGAACAGCGCTGCCACTTCTTTAATCGTTAATTTCATAAGTTTAACCTCTCAAACTTGCTGTCTTTTTCATTTTCGATTGTACCACAACCATGCCTGTCCGCCACTTCTCCTTGTGCCCATGTTGTTGATTGGAAAGCAAAAAATGCTATACTGGTGTCATTGAAGATACTTTCTGGAAAAACGATAGCGATTTTAAGGAGCGAGCTACTATGAAACGTCAGCAACAACTGATGGCACAATTGACAGATTTGACAAACGAGCTGGTCTGGATCAATCGTCCGGCTATGGAAAAGGAGCTGCAAGGCTATAAGCTCAATGAGATCGATCTGATTGAAAAAATTGCACGGATTCCTAATCCTAACGTTACCAAACTAGCAGCTGCCAGCTATATGACTCGTGGCGCCATCAGCAAGCTCACTAAAAAGATGATCGAAAAAGGGTTGATTGAAAATTATCAATCGCCGGAAAACAAGAAGGAAATTTACTTTCGCCTGACCGCAGCTGGGGATACCCTCAATCGCCGCCATCAAAAACTGCATGAAGAATTCGCCCAACGCGACGCTGCGGCCTTTGCAAATATGACAGATGAAGAGTTCGATACGGTTTTTCGTTTTATTGGCCGCTATCGGGAACATTTGAAACACATGTTGAAAGATTCGTGACACCTCACTTTGGCAGCCTCCATTTTTGGAGGTTTTTTTATATATTGTTTTTGTTGACGAAGAAACAAAAACAGTGTAGACTCCATTTTGTTAACCAGGAAACAAAAATAAAATTCCGTCCAGAGCTAACCAGCTGAACACTTGTCTTCTCGTTTTCAAATAATCTTCGCAAATAAAGGAGTCTTTTCATGAATAAAGCAACACTTAATCCTCACGCTGTAATCTTCGGCTTCATTTCCGTTTTTCTAACGGGACTGGGTTTGACCATCGTTACTCCAGTCTTGCCTTTTATGGTAGCCCCCTACGTTTCAACTTCTCACCAAGCTACTGTGGTCACTTTACTGGCCGCGGCATATGCGGCAGCGCTGTTTGTGGCCGCACCAGTTTTAGGTGCCCTCAGCGACCGTTTTGGACGCAAACCGGTACTGCTGCTTAGCTTAGTGGGGGCAGCTGTCGGTTATGTGATTTTCGGCATCGGCGGCTCCCTCTGGCTGCTTTTTATCGGCCGCGTCATTGATGGCTTGACTGGTGGCGAAATCGCTGCTCTTTTTGCCTATTTTGCTGATATCACACCTCCCCAGCAGCGAACCCGCTACTTTGGTTGGATCAGTGCCGTCGTTGGAATCGGTACTGCTTTAGGGCCGGTGATTGGTGGATTTTTGGCAGCATTTGGCAATAGCGTTCCTTTTTTTGTCGGTGCTGCCATCAGTCTATTAAACGCTGTCTATGGTTTCTTCTTTATGCCGGAGACGTTAGAACCCGCTAAGCGCTCTTTTGCAATCCGCCTAAGCCACTTGAATCCGTTTAGCCAATTACATGGTCTTTTTTTACTGCCGAATGTCAAAAGATTATTACTGGCGGGTTTTCTCCTTTGGCTTCCCAATGGTTCGCTACAAGCAATTTTCGCACAGCTTTCTTTGGATAGCTTTTCTTGGCAACCGGCAGTCATCGGTCTGATGTTTGCCATGATTGGAATCATGGACATTCTCGTTCAGACCTTCGTCATGCCATCTTTGCTCCGAGTGCTTAACGACAAACAGATTACCAAACTCGGTATGCTGTCAGAGATCAGCGGCTATCTGTTGCTGCTGCTCTCTATTTCTGGTAAATCCCCACTGCTTTATATTGTCGGCATGATTTTGTTCAGTTTTGGCGATGCTGTTTTCGGTCCTGCTTACAACGGTCTTTTGTCCAAATCCGCAAACCAAGCGCAACAAGGGCAACTACTAGGCGGCGCACAAAGCATCCAAGCACTGGCGCGAGTCGCTGGACCGCTTCTCGGTGGTCAACTCTATTTATTCAGTCATGCTACTCCAGCTTTGATGGGGATTTTGGGTATCGGAACTGCACTTTTCGTTTTGAAAACTGTGGTTCCACCGAGAGTCCCAACTAACTAACGCTATTTACAAAAAACGCATGAATTTAACGATTGCTCGTTCCTTCATGCGTTTGGTGGAATTGTGGTCACAATTATTTATTTTTGAATTCTTTTCTAACCCTCCCATAACTTACGGAGACGAGCTGTTGCGAAAAATGTCATCTCTTGCGGGAGTGTCTTTTCAACCTGTACAAAATTAGAGTTTCTCAGTCTTGGTACCACTCTCATAGATGAAGCTTTCATAAGGTCTCAATCGACTTTGAGCTAACGAATCTTGATAATTACTGAGTCGGATTTCCCCCGCAGCTAACGGCAAAAGAGCCTGTAACTCTTGCGGTGAATCGGATAAATTTGCCACCACCAACCATTTTTTTCCTTGAAGGCTGCGCTCATAAGCAAAAATCGTCGGATGTTCCGGCAGTAACAGACGGTAGCTGCCTTCTTTCAAAATTGCTTCTTCATGACGAAGACGAATCAATTTTTGGTAATAATGGAAAACTGATTTTTGAGCTTTTTGATCGGCCAAAACATTAATATCCGGATAATTTGGATTGAGTTGAAACCAAGGAGCCCCCGTGGAAAAGCCGCCATTGGCTGAATCGTTCCAAGGCATCGGCGTGCGGGCATTGTCGCGACTCACCTTATGGACAGCTGCCAAAAATTCCTCGGCTGTCAAAGTCTGTTGTTGTTCAACATAATGTTGGAAATTTCCTTTCAATTCCACATCGATATAATCAGCAAGGGGAAATTTCGGATTTGTCATCCCGATTTCTTCTCCTTGATAGACAAAGGGTGTTCCTTTCATTCCGTGGAGGATTGTAGCAAAAGCAGTAGCTGACTCATAACGATAAACGTCATCATCGCCCCATCTGGAAACGATTCGCGCACGGTCGTGATTTTCAAAGTAGAGGGCATTCCAGCCTCTTCCTTCGAGTTCTTTTTGCCACTGACTCATGATCTGTTTTAATTGGATAAAATCAGGTGCTTGTAATGCCCAACGATCATTGACGTCTCCTTTTTTACGATCGATGTGCATGTGTTGGAAGGTAAAAACCATGTCCAATTCTTGTCGTTTGGGATCGACCAGCAGATGGGCATCTTCTGCTCCAGAGGCTGGCGCTTCCCCCACACTCATCATATCAAATGGGGTTAACACCTTTTGATTCATCTCGTGAATAAATTCATGCATCCGGGGCCCGTTGTGCTGATTATTTTTTGCAAAGGGGCGGGGATTATCAGGAAAGTCCCAGTCCTTTGAGATTGAAGTAATGACATCCAAGCGCCAACCATCGACGCCCAGGTTTTTCCAATAAATCATCATGTCATAAATGGCCTGTCGAACTCGCGGATTTTCCCAATTTAGATCCGGCTGCTCTTTGGCATAATAGTGAAGATAGTACTGCTGTCGAGAATCATCCCAGGTCCAAGCAGATCCGCCAAAACTTGATCCCCAATTATTCGGTTCTGACCCATCTGCTTTTCCGTCTTGCCAAATATAAAAATCACTATAAGGATTTTCCTTTGATTTACGGCTTTCTTGAAACCACTGGCATTGATCTGACGTATGATTGGCCACAAAATCCATGATAATTTTCAGGTCTAATTTATGTGCCTCACGAATGAGCTGTACCATATCTTCATTGGTGCCAAACATTGGATCAATCTGATAATAATCACTGATGTCATAACCATTATCGACTTGAGGTGACAGATAAACCGGACTCAACCAAAGAGCATCTACTCCCAGCTCTTTAAGATAAGGCAATTTTTCTTGGATCCCTGCCAAGTCCCCAATCCCGTCACCATTGGCATCCTTGAAACTTTTTGGATAGATTTGATAAATAACGGCATCTTTCCACCATTCGTTGCGCATACTGTACATCCTTCCCGTAATATCCGAGTTTACATTGTTCTAAAACAAACTTTCTCAAGCAATCCCTGTTACAGATAACAAAATCCCCAGCAAAATTAGCCCCACAATCAGCACATTGATTGAGACATTTTTCTTTTTCAAGAGATAGAAGCAAACTAAGGTAACACTTAGAGGCAAAATGCCGACAAAGATTTGATCCAGCATTTCTTGCGTCTTCATTACAACTTCGCCATCCATCATCATGTTCCATTTGATATCCAGCTTCACCATCTGAGAACTCATCGCCCCGACCATCATCAAACCGACAACACCTGCTGCCTTTGTCAGAATATTGATCATGCCGTTTTCATAGAGACTGGAAATGTAAGTAGATCCCAGTGTGTAGCCCAACTTTCCCCCTTGCCAACGCAGAAACTGCACCGGTATGTTGAAAAGCAGTAAAAAGACAATCGGTGCTAAGACATTACCAGATTGCGCAAGACTCACTGCGACTCCTGCTGCAATGGTTCGCAAAACTCCCCAAAAAACTGAATCACCAATGCCTGCCAGTGGCCCCATTAAACTCGTTTTTACCGCATTGATTGAATCGACATTGAAATCTGTCTTCAAATGATTTTCTTTTTCCATCGATGCCGTAATTCCCAAAATAAAAGGGTACATCGCCACGTTCGTATTGAAGTAGGCCATCTGTCTCACCATCGCTTGACAACGTTCTTCTGCTACGGGGTAAAATTCATCCAAGAACGGTTGCATCGCATAAGAAACCCCAGACGCACCTTGTTTAGATGGCGTTACCGCAGAATAAAGCGTAAAGGAACGCCAATAGAGCTGCCGCAATAATTTCTTTTCTTTTCCTGATAAGTTGTTCGCTGTCTTTTCCATGTCAGCCTCCTATTTCAAAAAATCGTCTAGTTCAGGGTC
This sequence comes from Enterococcus infantis, assembly GCF_049166715.1. Classification (NCBI taxonomy): domain Bacteria; kingdom Bacillati; phylum Bacillota; class Bacilli; order Lactobacillales; family Enterococcaceae; genus Enterococcus; species Enterococcus infantis. Next base: position 370,601 of record NZ_JBMHFB010000001.1, read on the forward strand.
AACAGAGGTACTTTCGCTAATCGACTGCTGCTTAGAAGTGTGTTTGAAGGTTTCCTTCAGGTGCCGAATATCCAAGTCACGACTTACAATCACCAGTGCAATAATGACCGCAAAGGCCGCCACAGCAATCAAAGGAATCTTCAAGTACGCTACCAGTAAAAATCCTAAGAAGAAATACACAGCAATTTTATTTTCCCACATCATTTTTAACAGCATGGCCATCCCCACTGCCGGCAGTAGATTACCAGCAATACTGAGCCCGTTAAGCAAGTTTTCCGGAATCATTTCCAAGACGCGTTGTGTGGCCTTTGACCCTACCAAAACTGCAAAGAAAGGAATCAATGAATACAGCGCCCACTGCAGTCCCCACAAGCCAAAATGAAGTCGTCTGATTCCCTTTTCTCTGCCTTCTTCTGCGTAGCGATCAAAGGTTGCCGCAAATGGTCCTACTACACCAACATACAATAATGTTTTGATTTGTAAGCCAATGACCCCCAAAGGAATGGCAATAGGAATGGCTACTTCAACACCGGCACCCATATTGATGGCAAAAACCGTCGCCAGGGCTGTTGCCAAACCAGGCTCTGCCGAACTGGCACCCCCAATATTGATGACTCCCATAAAGACGGTTTCCAGTGCCGCACCAATTAAAAGTCCGGTCTGTATATCTCCTAGCAAAAGACCGAGCAAGGGACCTATGACGATGGGCCGACCAATCATGGTAAAGCCTAATAATTCCTGTCCCCCTACTGTGAAAAAGACCACTAAGGCTGTAACAAGTGCTTCATAAAACATTCTTTTTCCTCCTCACAAGCTTTCGCAGCAAAAATAAATTTGTCAGCTGCGCGCTTTTCTCTCTACGTCAAACCCAACATGGTATGAATCAAAGAAACTCTGTTGCCAACACTTTTTTATCCGAAGGCAGGTTTTGCAACGCTGCTTCAGGATAGAGGGTAGCCAGCTTTTTCAAACTAGCCATTTCTTTAGCTGACAGCATAACAAACTGTGTCAGCGTTTGCTTTTCTTCTGTCACTAATTTCCCCACATTGCCGATATTTAAGTACTTCAGGTTAGGTACTTTTTCTGCGAGTCTCAACGCATCGGTGACCGTTTTAACTAAGACCAGCACACGAGTTTGATGGATTCTAGGATCTTGCAGGATTTCAGCAACGTTGTCTAGTGAGCGAATCAGCACTTTTACCCCCGAGGGAACAGCCATTTTTAAGGCCATCTGTTGGGTTTGATCTGCTGCTGCTTCATCGTTGGCAACAATAATTCCATGCAGATTCAGTGCTCGAGACCATACCATAGCAATTTGGCCATGGATCAATCGTTCATCTACCCGCAAAGTTGTTTCTAAAGGAGCCAGTTCAGTGTGTGACAATGTGGGTACATTTTCAGTTTGTACCGCTTTCATTCCGGAACTATTTTTAATGCTCTCATCACTTGCTGCTTGTGCTTCTCTGTCCTCTGCTGCCAGCTGATTACCTTCTTCTTGATCCACCGTGCTTAGATTTTCTACCAACTGCATTGCTTGTCTGGCCCCGGTAATGAAGCCTTCGAGGTTTTCTTTGGTATAAACCTCTGCACCAAAAATAATTTCAATAATAAGCGGCAAGTTGAATCCGGCAATCAGGAACACATTTTTTCTATCCGCAGCAGCTAATGTCAACTTTTGATTGACGCTGCCTCCAAATAAATCCGTAAAGATTACCGCTTGATCTACTGACTCTAACCTTGAAAAGAACTCACTGATCTGCTCTTCAATTGCCGGCTCATCCTCCATATAGGCTGACATATAAGTCACATCTATCTCGGTTCCTACAAACAACTCCAAGGTGCTTTTAATTCCCTTTGCCATCTTGCCATGAGAGGCGATAACAAATTTTTTCAACGTAACTCCTCCTTTTTGGAACGTTCCAAATATAGTTTAAAAAAAGAACGCTCCTGATTTGGAACGTTCCAACCAAGTGTTGAGTAGAGTATAACTCATCCTGTCCACTATGACAAGTATTTTTTTAAACGGTTTCATATGCTCGTCCCACCGGGAATAAATTTTACCGGCAATACGATTTCTTCAGCAGGTGCGGGCCCTTCTTTATTCAACAGCTCTTCTAGAATGCTGACACAAGTTTCTGCCATTAGTGCCACCGGCTGACGAATTGTGGAGATAAATTCTTCTTGCTCGGGATACATCTTACTCCCGTCGAAACCGATAATCTGGAGATCTTTTGGCACGCGACGCCCGGCCTTTGTTAATAACTCCATAGCAAAATCCGCGTACTGATCCGCCACCGCAAAAATTCCGTCAACTGTCTCGACTTCCCCAGATTCCTTCAAGTACGTTGCCAAGGCTGGATAAAACGTCTCCTCATGATGCTCACCCCAAAAAACTTCACATTCCAGTCCGTGTTTTCGACAACAATCAATAAAGCCCCTGCTGCGCTGCCCATAGCTGGCTTCGGTATGAGTCGTAGTTCTAGTGATTAATAACAAGTTCTTCGCTCCTGAAGAAATGAGCTTTTCTGCTGCCAACACTCCCCCTTGATAATTGTCTGAAGAAACACAAGGAATACGCTTGGAAATCTTATTTTCAATCGAAACAATCGGCAGGTTTTCCAAGTGCTGTTGCGACAAATCACTGTAAGACATGGTGATAATTCCCGCCACCTTTTGCATCTGTCCCATGTGAATATATTCGATTTCTTGCTGAATATCATTATTTGAATTGCAGAGAATCATTTTATATTCTGCTCTTTGTAAGGCTTGTTGCATTTCGTAAGTCAATTCTCCAAAAAAAGGCGTTCTAGTGGTGGGTAAGATAAACACCACGATATCTGATCGACTGGTTTTTAACTGACGCGCATTTGTGTTCGGGATATAATTCAGTTGATTGATTGCATTTTGAATCTTCACTTGAGATTCTTCCTTGATTTTGACGCCATTGATATAGTTTGAGACTGTTCCTCGTGATACACCTGCCAATTTGGCAACGTCATTCATCGTAGGCATCCGTTTCCTCCTTTCTGACCAGCGACAGGTATTTCTTTGATAACCTGATCATTTTTTCTGAATAGTACCATAGATTCAGTTGATTTTCTATCCAGCAGGAAAATCGCTGCTCACCACACAGCACTTTATCATCCTGTTTCTGGAAAGCGGGTATATTAAAAGGAGTTGCGACAATTGTCTAGTCCCCTCCTCCAAAGCAAGCCACAGCAAGGATGAGCCACAAACAAAAAAGTCACTTCCATTAAAAACCAGCGGAAGTGACTTTTTTTCATTGGCCTGTTGCGACTATTTGCTAACAGCCATTTTCTTGTTCATCTATTGAAAATTTCGCCAGTTATCCCTTAGAAGTGATCGCTGTTGTGTTGCTTTGTCTTGTGTTCTTGGATCTTATCCGTTATTTCAATTAACTTCTGTCAAAAACTCGTGGCGCTGTGCATAGCGGTTTAGACCAAGTTGAATCAATTCTTCGATTAGATCACCATATTTCAGACCCATTTTGTCCCACAGAGAAGGATACATCGAAAATTGAGTAAAGCCTGGCATCGTGTTCAATTCATTTAAGAAAAGCTCATTTTTATTAGTCAGGAAGAAATCACAACGAGACAATCCGCTGCCGCCTAACATTGTATACGCATTTTTGGCATATTCTTGCGCTTTTAGTTGCACATCTTCTGGAATCTCTGCTGGAATCTGCATCACAATTTTGTTGTCGATATATTTAGAATTGTAATCATAAAATGCCACATCTTTGACAATCTCCCCGGGAACAGTCGTCCGAACGTCTTCATTACCTAAGATTGCTACTTCGATCTCACGGGCTTCGATTCCTTGTTCTACGATAGCACGGGTGTCATATTTATACGCTTCATGCAGCGCATTTTGTAGTTCTTCGCGGTTCTCAGCTTTGGAAATTCCTACGCTGGAGCCCATGTTGGCAGGTTTCACAAACATTGGGTACAACAAGGTTCCTTCGCACTGTTCAAAAATCTGTTTAGGATTTTCTTTCCATTGATTTTTCAACACTGGGACATAAGGCACTTGCGGGATGCCGCCTGCTTGCAGGACATACTTCGTCATAATCTTGTCCATGCCACATGCACTAGTCAATACACCGGTGCCCACGTAAGGCATATCAATGGTTTCCAAAAAGCCCTGAATAGTGCCGTCTTCCCCATTTGGTCCGTGCAAAAGCGGAAAAACAATCGCGTCATCTTCTTTGATAGCAGAAGGCTGAATCTGTTCCCCCGTAGGATCTTTTACGTCTGCCCCCCAGCTCAGATGCAAGACTTCTTCTGATTTTGGTGCTTCCGTCAGTAGCGGTCCTTTGATCCAGTCGCCGCTTCTTGTGATATACAGCAATTGCACTTGATAATAGTGATAATACACTGCTTGTAGGACGGAATACGCCGACAAAATAGAAACGTCATGTTCCGCGCTGCGCCCTCCGTATAGCAATACGATTTTCAAAAAATATTCCTCCCATTTCAGTCGATCTGAAGGCTGATGTAAGCCCTGTGCTACACCGCATTTCATTTCGGCTTATGCTCAAAGTTGGTCAGCTCAGTGAAAGCCACTGCTGCTGTCAATCTTTGTGAAGTCCCATCTTTTAACTCTTCCACATTTTAGCATAAAGCCTAAAGAGCGACAAATTAATTTATGAGGTGGCAAAACCCGCGTCAGATAGGGATTACTTGTTATTATCAGCGATATCTTCTACTATTGAAGTAACAAGCCGTGAAGCGTTGGCAGTCTTCTAAGCGCCGGTTGATCCAGGAGCATCTGGTCTGGATTGGCGACTCACTCCCCACCAAGAAATGAGGAAGTCTTATGACAGGAACCGATCAAACAAAAACCAAACCACAACGTTTAAAAGAGATTATCGCAGTCTTTCATAAATACAAGGTCCTGCAAAATCTATCCAAGCAGACGAATCCTCAGGCGGTCCGGGACGCTTTTGAAGAATTGGGCCCCACCTTCATCAAAATCGGGCAGCTTTTATCCGTACGTACAGATATTTTATCACCGGAGTATATTCAAGCCTTTAAATCACTGCAAGACAATGTAAAGTCTGATGATTTCAGCAAAGTAAAAGTATTATTGGAGCAAGAATGGGAGTTGCCCCTTGATGTAATCTTCGAGGAATTTCAGGAGACGGCCTTTGCCTCGGCTTCTATCGGTCAAGCACATTTAGCCATCCTCAAGGGGGGACAAAAAGTTGTAGTTAAAGTTCAACATCCGGGAATCGTGGCGGACATCCATGTCGATCTTGCCCTTTTTGAAAAGGCGATTCCCCTGATCCGCTATGTTCCGGAATCTAACGTGGTAGATGTCAAAAGTGTTTTGGCAGAAGTCCGTCGTTCGTTGGATGACGAAACTGATTTCACCAAAGAAGCAGCCTATGCCAAACGCTTCTATCAGCTGAATAACGGTTGGCAGCAAGTGAAGGTGCCAAAGGTTTATGCAGAATATTGTACGAGCCGGGTGCTTATTTTAGAATTTATGGAAGGTCGCAGTTTGCGCTATCTATTGGAGGCTGACCCGCAGCAGATTGCTTTTGGCGATACGAGTGTTAAAGAGTTGAAAAAAGAACTGGGTATGCTGCTGGTGGAAAGTTTTATGAAACAAGTATTTGAAGATGGCTTTTTCCACGCCGACCCGCATCCAGGCAATGTCTTTTTTCATCATGTTCCGGCAAAAACTACGACTCAGGCACCGGCTTTTCGCAACAAAGAGCGCGCCGGCGTCTTTGCGGGAGTGGATTATCATTTGAAATGGCAGGATCCAACTTCTCTGCCGCCTTTTCAGATTATCTATCTGGATTTTGGGATGATGGGAGAGTTGCCAGATCAGCTACGTTCTCGGTTAATCGACGCCTTATTGGCTTTGTACACACAAGACGCCCAGCAGTTGGGGGATGCGGTCCTCCGGCTTTGCAAAGTGGAAGGCCCTTTTGATGAGGAACGCTTTTATGCTGAGTTAGGTGTTTTTTTGGATCGCTACTACAATTTAGCCATCAAAGATATCGACTTGCAACGAGTTTTGGGGGAAGTCATCCAGATTTGCCACCAAAATAATCTGCAGATGGTTCACGAGATTACCATGCTGATTAAAGCCTTCAGCACGTTAGAAGGGGTCATTGAGGAGTTGGATCCAGAGCTTTCTTTAATGGAAGTCACTCAGCCCTATGCGCAAAAATATTATTTACAACAGATTGATGTGACAGAAACCGCCAAACGATTGGGCCTTGATCTGATTAAAAGCGGGAAAAGTCTGCCTAAATTACCGGACCGTTCACTGCAGGCATTGGAGACCTTCACTCGCGGCAAGACCCATTTGACTTTGAGCTTCAAAGAACAAGAGCATCTGCTGGGTCGGATTGAAGCAATGGTCAATCGGTTGATGGTTGGTCTCATCTTGGCAGCTGTGATTATCGGCTCTTCGCTACTGGTCAGCGCCGAGCCGGCTCGGGGAGCAGTTTTCGCCGACAGTTTGGGGATTTTCGGATATATCGTCGCCTTAGCCGTCATCCTGTTAATCGTGGCACGACACTTATGGCGACAATGGCGCAAAAAATAGCCTGAATCACTCTTTGCTTTTTCAAAATAAAATAACTGATTAAAAACAACCCTTCCCAGCCTGGAAAGGGTTGTTTTTTTACATCTCGTTTCCACTCTGTGAAAAAATCCGTTTCTTAAGGCAACTGAATACGATTCTCAATTATCAGTAAAATCACTATTAGTACGCTATCGTAAAGGGGTAGTCACACGTTTTTCATCACAAAGCTCGTTGTTCCTGACAAATGGGAAAGCTATAATAAAGACAGCGCTTTAAAATACATTTTTATGAAGGGACGACAACCTATGTTAGCCCAAGCTATCGCAAAATTTTGTGGCGGTGTTCTAGTGCCGCATCAAAAAACTACCGCTGAATCAGCAACGATACCCCTGCCTGCTCCTAAGCTGCTGATTTTGCCTTTGCAACAGCATATCGGTGCCCCTTTGCGACCGGTAGTCAAAGCCAAAGAGACAGTAAAAGTTGGTCAGCTACTAGCAGACGCCGATGCTTACGTGTCTGCCCCGCTTCATGCGCCGGTCTCTGGAAAAATAAAGAGCATTAAACCCATTCTTTTGGCAAACGGGCAGATGATTGACGCACTGCATCTTGAAAATGATGGGGAATTCACTTTGTTTCAAGAGCCCGCTCCGATTCTCATCCAAAGTAAAAACGACTTATTGCAAGCTGCTCGTGCCAGTGGTTTGGTGGGAATCGGTGGTGCCGGCTTTCCGCTTCATGTCAAATTGGCTGCTAAAGAGCCGCTGGATACCTTAGTAATTAACGGTGCCGAATGTGAACCCTACATCACCTCCGATTACCGTGAAGCCATGGAAGCCACCGATCGGATCATCGCCGGAATGCTAACTATTATGACGCAACTGGCAATTTCCAAGGGCATCATTGGCATAGAAGACAATAAACCCCAGGCAATTACTGCATTGGCTGAGGCTCTCAAGCGGCATCCCGACCCCGAAATTGCCCAGAAAATTCAAGTTATGACGCTGCCTTCTCGTTATCCTCAAGGAGCAGAAAAGATGTTGGTCTACGGTTGCACCGGCCGTAAAGTTCCACCCGGCGCTTTACCCGCAGCAGTGGGCTGTTTGATCTTGAACATTTCGACGGTTTCACTGCTTCAACATTATTTGAATACCGGGCTCCCCCTGATTACCAAACGGGTCACTGTCTCAGGTGACAATATCCGCCAGCCGCAAAATCTGCTCGTGCCGGTGGGAACGCCAATTAGTGACGTCTTGGCCTTTTGTGGCGGATTAAAAGAAGAAACTAACGCCAAACTGATTTTGGGTGGACCCATGATGGGAATTGCCCAGTTCGATCTGGGGTTGCCAATTACTAAGCAGACCAATGCGATCACCTGTCTATCCGCAGCCTCGGCCACACAACCGCAAGAAATGGCCTGTATCCGTTGTGGTCGTTGTTCCCGTGCCTGTCCGATGAATCTTTTGCCATTGGAAATCGAGCGCTCTCTTAAAAATCAGGACAGCGAATCATTGCAAAAACTTCAAGTAACTGCATGTATGGAATGTGGTTGTTGTTCCTTCGTTTGCCCCTCCAATCGCCGCCTCGTGCAATACATGCGAGAAGGCAAAGTCATCGTCAAGGAGGCCGAAAAATGACCGAAGAAAAACTTATCGTCACCTCATCTCCTCATCTTCACAGCGGTGCTTCTAGTGTCACCATCATGAGAGATGTGCTTTTGGCATTAGTCCCGGCAGTACTCGCGGCCACTGTAATCTTTGGTCCTCGTTCGCTGTTAGTAATTTTGACCTGTGTGACCAGCTGTGTGCTGAGTGAATTCTTATTCCGACGATTTTTGAAACGCACTTATTCCATTTATGATCTGACTGCAGTGATTACCGGGGTTCTTTTGGCATTGAATCTGCCCGTATCGATTCCCCTATGGATGGCTGCGATTGGCGGATTCGTCGCTATCGTCATCGTTAAAGAATGCTTTGGCGGGCTTGGACAAAACTTCGTCAACCCTGCTATTACGGCTCGCATCGTATTGCTGATGTCTTTTTCTTCTGCGATGAGCGTCTGGAATTCTCCCTTTTATTATTTGCATCATGGCGAAGATGTCGTAACCTCTGCCAGCTATTTTCAAGCGCTGCAAACTGGCGGCCCACTGCCATCATTATTGGATATGTTTCTTGGGATGCGTTCTGGCAGTCTAGGGGAAACTTCAGCACTGGCGCTGCTTTTGGGCTCTGGTTACCTGTTGTATCGCCGTATCATTACACCGACCATTCCGCTGATTTTTATTGGAACAGTTGGCGTTCTTTCCTTATTTTTAGGAGGTGACCCTCTGTCTCAAATGATGTCCGGTGGGCTGCTCTTAGGGGCAGTCTTTATGGCCACTGATTACACCACGTCCCCTACCACTGCTGTCGGTCAGGCAATCTATGCGTTTGGTTGCGGATTGATTACTGTTTTGATTCGCTTTTACGCGGCCTTACCAGAGGGCGTTTCTTATGCCATCTTATTGATGAACATCATCACGCCCCTGATAGATCGCTACACGATTCCCAAAGCTTTCGGAACCAAAAAGGAGGTGAGTCACTCATGAAGACTATCAAAAGTATCTTGAGTGCCACCTTGTGTCTGGTAGTCATCTGTCTGGTAGTGACCGGTGCTGTGGCAGGAACCCGCTATGCCTTTTCTGATGAAATCCTCCAGCAAGAACAAGAACAGCAGCGAAAGACTATGTCCAAACTGTTGAAAGCCGAGGATTATCAACTGCTGACAAAAGAAAATGATGAACAAGGGCAGTTTTATCAAGCACTGACTGCTCAAAAAGTAACTGGCTATATCGCTGTCACGGCAGCTTACGGCTACGGTAGCGATGTTTCTGTGATGACGGCAATCACCGCTACTGGTCAGGTGGCGGGTATCGAGATTTTAGATGCCTCACAAGAAACACCGGGACTTGGTCAAAATGTCACCCGCAAAGACTTTACGGAACAATTTCGGGAGATTACTGCTGCACCGGCCGTCACAAAAAATACACCGACCGCAGCTGATGAAATTCAGGCCGTGACTGGTGCCACCAGATCTTCCAATGCTGTAGCAGCTGCGGTGACTAAAGCATTGGCACTGTACGACGCTTTTGCAAAGGAGGATAAGTGACCATGGAAAAAGAAAAACTTTCTACGGTTTTTTCAAAAGGAATTATCAAAGAAAATCCAGTGCTGCGGCTGATGCTGGGAACTTGTCCGACACTGGCTGTCACCACCAGTGCCATGAATGGATTAGGTATGGGAATCGCTGCGACAGTCGTTTTAATTGGGTCCAACATCGTCATCTCTGCCTTGCGCAATATCATTCCCGATAAGGTTCGAATTCCCGCCTTTATCACGATTATTGCCGGCTTTGTAACCGTGGTTCAACTGATTATCAAAGCCAAAGCGCCGGCTCTCGATGCTACTTTGGGAATCTACTTACCTTTGATTGTGGTCAACTGTATCATCCTCGGGCGAGCCGAAGCTTTTGCCAAAGACAATCCCGTGCTGCGTTCAGCCGCTGACGGTTTGGGCATGGGCATTGGTTTTACGTTAGCTCTTTTGTGCATGGGCGGCATTCGGGAACTCCTCGGTGCCGGAACTTTTCTAGGCTTTAGCATCACTCCCAATTTCGTGACGCCAATGACCATCTTTTTACTGCCTCCTGGCGGCTTTTTCGTCTTTGGAATGTTGGTGATGCTGGTCAATCGCCTCAGTAATCGTCCAGCAGCTGAACCTGATTGCAGTGCTTGTCCCATCGCGGATGCTTGCGGGCTAATCGAAGAACCGGCCGCCAAAAAGGAGGGTGACGCACCATGCAAATGATGATTACCATTTTAGTTGCCGGAATTTTGACCGATAACTTTGTCTTGTCACAATTTTTAGGAATCTGCCCATTTCTCGGGGTTTCTAAAAAACTGGACACCGCTGTGGGAATGTCGGTGGCTGTGACTTTCGTCATGTTCTTGGCGACATTGGTGACCTATCCACTGTACGCCTGGGTTTTGGTTCCGCTGGGCTTAGACTATCTGCAGACCATCGTCTTCATCTTGACAATTGCCGCTTTGGTTCAATTAGTAGAAGTCATCATCAAAAAATACCTGCCACCCTTATACAATGCTTTAGGAATCTATCTGCCGCTAATCACCACCAACTGTGCTGTTCTCGGAGTGACCATTTTGAACTTCACCAAGGATTACAGCTACGGACAAAGTCTCATCAATGCCTTAGCAGCTGGTCTGGGCTTTTTATTGGCAATGGTTCTCTTTGCCGGCGTGCGCCAGCGCTTAGAAACTGCCGATATTCCCGAAGCCCTGCAAGGAATGCCGATCACCCTTATCGCCGCTGCTATCGTTTCCATGTCGTTTCTGGGCTTCGCCGGCTTGGCAGAAGGCTTGTTCAAATAGAAAGGAGCTTGAAGCATGTTTGAAAGTATCCTGATTCCCGTTGCCATCGTCTCCGGTCTGGGACTGATTGCCGGTGTCGGTTTATCGATTGCTACCATTATTTTTCAAGTCCCGGTTAATGAAAAAGAAGCTGCGGTTCGCAATCTTCTTCCCGGAATCAATTGCGGCGCCTGCGGTTTTTCAGGTTGTGATGGCTATGCCAAGGCACTTGCAGCCGGCACAGCGGAGGCCAATCTGTGTGCCCCCGGAGGAGCTGAGGTGCGACAGCAGATCAGCAGCCTTTTGGGCGTCGAAGCAGCAGAACTGCGTCCCACCGCTGCCTTTGTTGCCTGTAATGGTCGGTGCGGTCTGACAAGCCAGAAAATGACTTATCAAGGAGCTGCCACTTGTTATGCGGCCAATCAAATCTTTGGTGGACAGCAATCCTGTCAATACGGCTGTATGGGCTTTGGTGATTGTGTGACAGCCTGCGCCTATGATGCGATCCATGTGGTAGACGGCGTGGCTGAAGTTGATCCCTTGAAATGTGTCGGCTGTCTGCAATGTATTGCCGTTTGTCCCAAACAGCTAATCAGCATGAAGCCGATCACCGGTGCACCAGCAGTTGCTTGTCTCAACCTTGATAGAGGAGGTAGCGTTCGGAAGATTTGCGAAGTTGGCTGTATCACTTGCAACCGCTGTGTCAAAGCCTGTCCCACTGATGCTATCACGATTGAGAACAATGTCGCCGTCATTGATTTTGCTAAATGCACCGATTGTGGCGAATGTATCGCCGTCTGTCCCCAAGATTGTATCGTAAAAGTCATGAAAAAAACCGCCGTAACTGCTTAAAAAACGACGGTGACAGTGGCGTGTCATCCTTTCAAAGCAAATAATACTAAACCTCAGACACCAAAAGGGGCGATGACAATGGTTGAGTTCACTGTCCTGTGAAGCGAACAATACCAAACGTGAGACACCAAAAAACGACTATCTGCCAGTCATTTTAATGGCAGGTAGTCGTCTTTTCAAATTCAAAATTTTCAATTGCTGACTACTCGTGATTGTATCGAGAAAAGCCCATGTCCTTCACTTTCATCTACTTGAAAAAGACTCGTTACAGCGTTGATTGCTAGTTATTTGCTTTTGCTTTTTTCAAATTTTCAGTCATCACTTCAGTAAAATGTACCCGATCCTGGAGGGTAAAAGGTTTGGGTCCTTTGGTGCGTTTCCCGGCTTTTCGCAGCTGGGCTCCCATAAATCGTTGGGTCAGCAGCTCATCTATATTGGCGGCGGTATATTCTTTCCCGCTGTGGTGAAAAACCCGCGCCTGCTTACCCAGTACCAAAGAAGCCAGTCCGTAATCTTGCGTAATTACCCAATCTTCGCGTTGGATTTCTTTAACAATGCGGTAATCTGCCCGATCTGCTCCTTTGTCCACGTAGATAAAACTGACGTGAGGCGGATACTCTTTATTGGTGAAATGATCGACACTGGTGACGATCACCACTGGCAGTTGGAATTTTTGCGCCAGTTGGATGACCTCATTTTTCACCGGTGAACCATCCCCGTCGATAATAAATCGCATAGTTTTTCCCCATTCTGTCTTTAAGTAATTGCTGTCTTTTATTTTAGCAGAAAAATCTGCAGCCGGACATTTCCACTCTGCTTTCTGTTTCTACTTAAAAAAAGGCCTCACTGGTAAGCCCCAGTCTAAATAGCAATTGCCGCTAGAACTGCTGCGAGTTGCACAACCTGCTTGTCTCTCAAGTCAGATACTTTCTTTCAAGCCAAAAAAATCGGTTTGAACAGCGCCTGTTTAGTAAGCTCTGTTCAAACCGGTTTTGTGATTTAACTAGCGATTTTCACCGCTTTTCCCTGGTCTTGCTCTCTCAAGAAGCACGAATCTGGAAATCTTTATCTTTCAATTCATAAACTACGTCACAGGCATCAGCAACATCTTGTTCGTGAGTGACCAAGATAATGCATTTTTTCTGTTCATGAGCGATTTCTTGAAACAGCTTCACGATGTCTGCGGAAGTCGCTGTATCCAGATTTCCAGTAGGTTCATCCGCTACAATCAACTCGTGATCACAGCACAGGGCCCGAGCGATGGCGACCCTTTGTTGCTGTCCACCGGAAAGCTGAGTGACTTTCTTTTTAGCCAGGTCTGCTGTGAGCCCTAATTTTTCTAGATTTCCCAAGGCATAAGCTTTAGGATCCGCTTGTTGGGTACCGGCAATTTTCATCGCACAAATGACATTGTCCAGTGCCGACATATACGGCAGCAAGTTGTAGGCCTGAAAAACGATTGACACATCTTTGCGGCGATATTCCCGTAACCCGATTTTTTTCAAGGAAGCGTCGTTATACTCGATGTCTCCTTCTTTTGGCGTATCCAGCCCGGCGATCAAAGACAGAAAAGTCGTTTTTCCCGAACCGCTGGACCCCAAAATGGCATAAATTTTTCCGGGCTCAAAAGTCAGATTGATATGTTGGAACAAAGGCGCTTCTGGCCCGTACCAATAGCCCAAATTTTTGGTGGTTAATGTCATGTTACTTCCTCATTTCCTTTTTAGAATCAGTGTCAACGCAACAATGGGAACCAGAAACTCAGGAAATCAGGATTTTCTTCGGATTCAACCGTAAGATCCCCGCTGAGGACAGCAAGATGGAGATTAGGCTGATGCCGATACCGATTCCCGCCAAAGCGGCAATTTGCTGTGCTGAAACGGTAATATCCAAGTCTTTGATTTCTTCTGTCTGGCTAAAGGCATTGGCAAAGTTCATGCCCCCGCCTCTGCCTCCAGCCATACCCATGCCACCTGCTGGACGTTCTCCGTCACTTGGCATTTCGCCACCGCCAGGTCCTTGTTGGGCGGCATCAGCAGTAGTAGTCTCCGTCTGTTGATCCAGCAATTGCTGACCCACAGCATTCCCTACTAAGTTCCCACTAGCGGAGGCAATTCCCAGGGCAAAAATCATGCAGACTACCACTTCAGTGAAAAATTGTAAAACGACTTTGCTGCGCGCCTCCCCAAGAGACAAGAGCACGCCAATTTCATATTTCCGCTCACGGATTAACATCATGACGATCAATGTCAAAATAATAACTCCGGCAGCCGCCACTAAGATGATGATATTTTTAGCAAAGCTGGATACATTGTTCAAAGGTGACAACATTTGTTGATACATTTGGTCATTGGTTTGCAAGCTGAAGGAATCGGTATCAATCAATTTTTCGGCAGCTGCTACAAAAGAATCCATTTTATTGGGGTCTGACAGGTTGTACACTGCGGAATCAATCGTTTCAGTATCAGCGTCCTCGCCTTTCAACGTATTTGCCAATGTGTAAGAAGAGAAAATCGTATTGGCAGGATTCATAAAGTTGAACATCATTCCCATTGATGTCCCGGCATCAGATGTTTCATAAATTCCTTTGATGGTTACTTTGACGTCTTTGTCATCTGCATCTTTCAAAGTGAACGTATCGCCGACTGACAAGTCATTGGCTTCTGCCAACGCTGATTCCACTAACACGTTATCGGTTCCTTCATCTTCTGCGGTCAACGCTTCCCCATCGGTCATTTTGGCTGTGCCACCAGAAAACGAGCTGTAGTCGGCACTGGAAGAGACACCGGTGATTTGGAAGTCTCCCATCTCCATGCCCCCCATATTGCCGCCACCCATCCCCATGCCGCCAAAGCCGCCCATTTGTTGGCTTTCTTGGGAATCGTCAGAGGCTTCGGTACTGTCGTCTTCATCTTCACTGGAGATAGGCTCGATGTCGTCACCTTTGGAAGCAGACGTGCTGACTTCAAAAGAATAAGATTTCACACCTGATAGTGCGGCAATCTTCTCAGCATCTGCAAGATTTACCGGCGTCATCTGAAAACTGCTGGGATCTGGCCGCGAATCTTCACTACTGTCACTGTCTTGGTCGCGATTGAACATATTTTGTCGATTGGCGCTCAAGGTGACTGTCGCACCAACGCTCTTTTTGGCATTATCAGTCGCAGAATCAGCCGCACTGCGGATGGTCAACCCTGCTAAAACAAAGATCAAAATTGCCGAAAAAACACCAATTAAGATCAGGCTGCGGCCTTTTTTGGCCCATAAGCTCTGCAAAGCCCGTTTGATAAAGTTCATAATCATTTCTCCTTTACAGTCAAGTCGACATCCCCGCTTAGTGACACCGCTATCTGACTTTAGTAGCATCATTTTATTTTCTGCGACTTAAGCCTAGCTTAAATCATAAAAAAATTTTTTAAGCCATCCTGTTGCTGTTAACAGCCATCAAGATAACATCAGCTAACACAAACCTGCGTCTCTTTGATACCGACGACTTTAATAAGCCTTTCTTAAGCGTCACTTAACTTCAAAAAAATATGCCAACAGCCATTTAAGCTGTTCTTATGGCAACAATGGTAAAATGGATTCAGAACAGAAGCGGCGATCTCTGGGACCGCAAAACGAGGTGAAAAGGATGATCAAACTATTAGTAGTGGAAGATGAGCGAACCCTTTCTGAGGACATCAAGGAAATCTTGGCTCCCATCGGTGAAATCACCCAAGCTTATGACGGTGAGGAAGGTTTATATGAGGCGGAAACCGGTGTATATGATCTGATTTTGTTAGATTTGATGCTGCCGGAAAAAAATGGCTACCAAGTTTTGGCAGAACTGCGGGGGCAAAATATCCAGACACCTGTTTTGATCCTGACTGCCAAAGATGGACTGGAAGACAAGGTGACCGGCTTTCAAAAAGGGGCCGATGACTATCTCACCAAACCCTTTTATCGAGAAGAATTGACGTTGCGAGTCAAAGCTTTACTGAAACGTTCATTGGGCTTGTACGAAGAAAACACCTTAGCCTTTGGTCCCCTCACCTGCAATTTATCCAAAAACGAAGTGACCTGGCAAAATGAACCACTGCCCATTCAGGGAAAGGAATTTGAGCTTTTGGTCTACTTCATTCAAAACAAAGATGTCATCATCACCAAAGAACAGATTTTTGACCGAATCTGGGGCTTTGATTCCGAGACCACGCTGACTGTTGTCGAAGTCTATATGAGCCATCTGCGCAAGCACTTAAAGCCCAGCGGAGTGGACAAGCAGTTCAAAACACTGCGCAATGTCGGCTATATTTTAGAAAGTCTCACGTAACAGCGAACTCGCGTGTCTTGATGAAATTTTCCCTTCGGTCCTTGTTGCAGCCTACCTATCAGAGGAGGAACACTTTTGACTAATGAACTGTCACGAAAACAACGGTTGCACTTCTTTTTACTGAATGTTGCAGCATTTGCGGCGATCTTCTTGGCATTAGGTTTTATCATCTTGCAGCTTCTGCAAAGCTCTGCTTATCGACAGACAGATGAATCTTTAAAGCAAATGGCGGAAAATGCTGATCGAATCAAAATTGAAATTGACCGGTATCAAGAAGACAACCCTTTTTTAGATCCCGGCACCACCATGCCCCGACCACCCCAATCTCAATCGGGGAATGGCCCCAACAACCGTTTCAACTCTCAAGTTGTCTTGTGGTCTGCAGACGGCAAAGTATTGAATAAAGACGTTTTAGGTGCCCGCTTCAATGAGCTGCAAAATCTGAAATTGGATACTGAAAAATTGAATGCTGTCACTGAAATCAAGGTTGCCAGCAACGAGAACTCTGGGGCCAAGTTGACTTTCCACTCAATAACAATTTCCTTACCAGATGCCGACCACGACGATGTGGCTTATGTTCAGTTTCTGGAAAATACCGATCAAATCGCCGAATCGATGAGTACTTTTCGCACAATCCTGATTTTATGTATGGTGGTCTTTTGGTTATTGTCTATTGCCATCAGTTATTTCATCTCCAAACAGAACATGAAACCCGTTTTGGCTGCTTGGCAAAAGCAGCAAGAATTCGTCGAAAATGCCTCCCATGAGCTGCGAACACCCTTGACCATCATTCAGAACTCCCTACAGCGCTTATTCACCAAGCCAAATCGCACCATTTTGGAAGAATCTGAAAGCATCGCCCAAGCGCTGAACGAAACCCGCCGACTGAACGGCTTGACCACCGACCTTTTGACCATTGCCCGCAGCGATGCCAATGAGGAAACACTGGATAAACAGTCTTTCTCGCCGGAAACTTTCATTCATGAATTAATCAAACCCTTTGAAGAAATTGCCCAACTGGAAGACAAACACTTACTGGTGGAAAATTTTGCCAAAGTCCCAGTAACAGCCGATGAAGGCAAGATCCATCAACTGCTGGTGATCTTATTGGACAATGCCCTAAAATACACGGTGGCCGGTGATAGAATCGTCTTGCAATCTGAAATCTCTGGTGGTGATAACTGGCTTTTGGAAGTCAAAAATTCCGGCCCTTCAATCCCGGATGATGAGAAAAAGCAAATCTTCGAACGTTTTCACCGAACCGATCCAGCCCGCGGCAAAGAAACCGGCGGCTACGGTCTGGGTCTGGCGATTGCTAAACAGATTGTTACCGCTCATAAAGGAAAAATCACCGTTCACGATTGGCAGCCCCAAGGAGTGAGCTTCCGTATCAAATTGCCAATCAAATAGCTTTTGCCGGCAATCAAAAAGACCACTTTGTCACTAATTCCTAAAAGGAGTTGTGCCAGAGTTCGTAGCAGGCGCATTTCCCTACGAAATAAGAGAAAAAGGAAAAGCCAAGGCGCTTCCACTGTTTTTTAGTGGAGGCGACTTGGCTTTTGAAGTCTCACGTTTGCTATTGTTTGCTTCTGGGGACGATGACTAGACGTTTTTTTGTTCCAGCATAGTCAATTTATTGTTGCCACTGCTGATAGAGACGGGCTACTTTTTCTACCGTATCAAGCGTCAGCTGATGAGTCATTACCGGACTTTCAATCAATCCTTTTTCTAGGCACTCATTCACATGAGTGATTTCATAGACAAACTCACTTTGATAAGGGAAAGATAAGACTTCTTCTCCGGCGGCCGTATGAATTGTTGCGGTATCGGTCTTCCAAAAATTGGGAATATGAATCTCGCCTTTCGTCCCGTACACTGTCATCCCGCTAGGCAGATCCAATTCCACTGTCAAAAAAATATCCGCCAGCACATCTTGCGCCAGCTTTAGTGAAAGCTCTGTCTGCAGATCACTTTCACCTGCCGGCAAAATGGCATTGCCACTGATTGCGGAAATTTTCCGATCAGTGATGTATTGCATATACTGTAGCGGATAGCTGCCAGAACTATGGAGTGCCCCGCCACCGGCTGAAAGATCATGGAACCAGGTGATGTGGTCGATATGCGGATAAGACGTAACCGAAGCCACTTTCTTTACTGCGCCAATGCGCCCTTCGCGAAGAGCTTGTCGAACCGCCTGTGTCACTGGCAAAAATAGGGACTTTTGGGCTTCCATCAGAAATAGTCCCCGCTGTTGTGCCAACTCAAAAAGCTCTTTTGCTTCTGCGGCACTCAAAGTGAAGGGCTTTTCCAACAACACCGGCTTACCGGCGATGAGGGCTTGTTTGGCAGCGTCATAATGGCCCTTGTTGTAAGTCGCAATATAGACGATATCAACAGCAGGGTCAGCATACAGCTCTTCATAACTGCCATAGGCTTGGGGAATCCCTAGTTTTTCTGCGGCTTGCTGCGCTTTTTCAATACCTCTGGAAGCGATGGCTACCACCGTCCCTGTTTGACTTTCTTTGACCCCGGCGACAAAACGAGGGACGACTTGTGCAGTACTGATGATGCCGTAACGGATCATCTGGATCACCTCCGTGAAATTTACCAACTGCTCTGACTTTCATAAAACAGCAGCTCAGTTTTTTTCAGTATAACAGGGCCTTCCATCAAAGAGCAAAGAGACCGTCCCGAACAGAAGTCAAAAAAAGCGAGCAACCCAAAGGCTGCTCGCTTTGTCCAATACCACCATAACGGTGATAGAAGTGTCGGTCGTCCACTACCTTCACTTCAGCCACCCTGCAAATCCGGCAGGTGAGGTGCGAACCTCATTGCGGCTATGGTTGAATCGTCGGCATCAAGCCGACTTTTCGGCTCATCGCATGTTGTTTATCATAACAGGAAATCAGCAGTTGTCAATCTTTTCACGAATTAATTCTGGCAATCCTTGCTTCTCACCAAAAAGCTACTGTATGGGCTCCTTTAGCAATGAGTCAGTTGTTTTTAGCCGCTTTAAAAGATTATACCGGCGCTTTGATCCGTTTTTCATAAGCATCCAGCCACTCCTGTGTGATTGGTTGGATCAAAGTGGTATGATCTGGTCCCGGATTGGCCATAAATATACCACAGGTTCCGTCTTTTACTGCCACGCTGAAGGTGAATTCTACATTGGTTGCTACTCCCCAGGCTCCTTCATTGTTCATTGCCACCAGCGAAAAAGCCCCCGCCTTACCATAGCGTCTAGTCAAAGTATCCGCAAACTCGTAGACCGCTTTGTCACACGCTTGCTGTGGCGTCAGGCCCGCCGCCATCAAGCGGACGATTTCATAAGAAAGACAGCCCTTCATCAAGTCTTCTCCCAAACCGGTAGCCGCCGCGCCACCTACTTCGGCATCCACATAAAATCCCGAACCCGACAACGGCGAATCTCCAACTCGTCCTTTTTTCTTCATGAACAAGCCCGAACTGGAAGTTCCCGCCGTCATTCGTGCCTGCTTGTCCAAACAGACCATTCCCACTGTATCGTGGCCGTCATAAGGACTCAGATTGGTCTTAGCGATTTCTTCACAGCGCTTTTCCCAGATTTTTTTGGCCCGCTCCGTTAACATGTTTTTTCGCTCAAAGCCTTCCAACATCGCATATTGAGTAGCTCCGTCACCGACGCGAAAGCTGTTAAATTTGTCATGGCTCAATTTTCGTGCTACTGAAATAGGATTGGCTACGTCTGTAATTCCCGCTACAGCACCGATAGCAAACGTGTCGCCGTCCATATAGGCTGCATCCATTTCCAATACGCCGTTTTCATTTGGCAGTCCGCCATAGCCGACTGATTTATAAAACGGATAATCCTCGACTGATTTGATGGCCGTTTCCATCGCATCTCCGGCAAAAGCCTCCGCCTCCAGCATTTTTTTTGCTGCCAAAACACCGTCGTGAGCCATCCGCCACGTTGCAATAATTCCCCACATGATTGTTTCCTCGTTTCTGTTCGATTTAAAGTATCTATTTGCTTATCTGATGATTTCTCCATAGCCGCCAAAACCTCTAATTTTGACAATCAGCACCCATTTCTTACTGTAGCTTTCTGGCACAGATTAGTCGTTTCTGGTCAAAGCTTCGATTGCTGCCATGTAAATTTCCATATTTTTTTTGAGATCCGCCACTGCCATGTATTCATCTTTGTTGTGGGCGATTCCTTTTTGCCCCGGAAATGATGGACCAAAGGCAATGATATTGGGCATCTTGCGGGCATAGGTCCCACCGGTAGTCGTTACTGGCGTGCCATCTGCACCGGTTGCTGCTTCATAGATGGCTGTCAACTTGCGAATTTCCGGCCCTTCTTTGTCCTTCATGATCCCCGGCATACTGCGAGTCACTGCTAAATGCGCCCCCTCAAACAGTGCCTGTTGCATACCGCTTATCACTTCTGCTTCCGTTACCGTCACCGGATAACGAAAGGACAGGGACAATGCCAATTGCGTGTCATTGAGCTTTTGAAAAGTGACCGGTGTCAAAATCAGCTTTCCAGAATCTGCATCTGCCAACGCCAGATTGATCCCTTCACCGTAATGTTTTTCATGAAAACTATCGTACAACCAACTAAAGTAAGCCCGTAACCGAGTGGACAATGCTTCACACGTCGATAGCTTGCCTGCCAAAAGGGTAATTGCATTTTCACCTAGTTCCGGTGCATTGCTGGGGGAGCACTTGCCATTGACTTGGATTGTTTCTCCAGTACCGGTCAATGTCACTGATAGTTGATCAGGTACGCTGGCCCGGTTTTGCTCCCCTACTACTTCTGACAATTCGGCCAATTCGGCTGCTTCAAAATCTGTGGTAATCGTCACTCCTACCACGCCCCGCTCCCCATAGACGACTGGGTATTTGCAGTCGGGGGTGAAGCCAAATACTGGCGGTGCTTCTTGCTCCAGATACAAAGGAATGTCTGACATTCCACTCTCTTCGTCGGTACCAAATAAAATCCGCAGTGTTTTATCCGGCACAAAACCGTCGTCTTTAAGTACCTTCATTCCGTAAAAGCAGCTCATGATCGGCCCTTTATTGTCAAGAATGCCACGACCATAAAGTACCTCGTCGCTTTCCGTCAGATCAAAGGGTGGAAAATGCCAATCTTCCCCTGCCGGCACCACATCCAGATGCCCAACGATTCCAATATATTCTCTATCTAGTTCGTCGTTGGCTGCTACCGCTTTTTTCTGATGCCTGTCAGCCGAGTTTTTTCCCGACCATTGGACATAGCCTACCGCGTTGTTTACAACTCCAGTTTCAAAGCCCCAGCTCTGCCCTAATGCCATTGCCAGGTCCATTCCCCGACGAGGCTCTTTGCCAAAAGGTGCTCCCGGTGCTGGCTCACCTTTCACGCTGGCAATCTGCATCATTTGTTTTAAAACACCGAGAAATTCCGGCCAATTTTTTTCTGTCAGTTCTTTATAATTTCTCATCGGTACCGCTTCCTCTGCAATGTATTTCGAAAGGTATATTTGTCTGCACGATAAAACGACGTATCATACAAAATTGGTCGTCCGTCTGGTGAATACGTGAGGGAATGAACCAACAACAGTGGCGCCCCCTCAGGCAAATGCAGCAACTGGGCCAACTGCTCATCTGCCAAAACTGCTTCTACCTCTTGATGAGAGTAGCCAATCTCCACTTGTTTTTCCAACTCACGAAACAAAGAACCTTCTAATAATTCATCAGACACAACTGGTAAATAGCGCTGTGGCAAGTATAAATCTTCCACTGTCATCGGTTCATTTTCTAAAAATCGAAGACGGCTGAGATGCAGCAGCGGTTCCAAGTGATTGTTGGCTCTTTCTTCACCAAAAAAAGCAGTCACCTTTTCAGGAATCCTTGTTGCCAACTCGCAGCTCAAAACTTTTGTCCGGGGCTCACGACCTTCTTCTAATGCCTTTTCAGTAAACCCTTGCAAGCCCCCTGAGCCACTGGAAATCTTACTTGGCCGCATCACGTAGGTGCCTCTACCGGGTTCTTTTGCCAATAGATGCTCATCAATCAAAGCCGCTACTGCTTTGCGTACTGTCAAACGACTCACTTGAAAGATTTCCGCCAATTCGTATTCTGACGGCAGCTTTTGCCCCGGCTGGTACTTTCCGCTATTGATTTTCTCTCGCAATTCTGCCGCTACTTGTTGAAAGGCTGTTAACTTCTTCATTTGCCTCACCCTTTCTTTTTTGTATCCATTTACCACTCATAAAAGACCCGATTCGTGCTCACCCCAGAAGCCACTGAAATAAACGCCTGCTGGTCTGCCTGATGGATCGTCTCTTTGACTTTTTTGAGCTCCCGCTGTGAAACCACCATCATCAACAACTTTTTCTCTTGATGATCGAAGGCACCCTCCACATCATTGATAATCGTAATTCCCCGCGTCAAGCTCGCTTGCAACGAGCCGGCTACCTGCTGGGAATGCTCTGTTACGATCATCAGCTGGACCCGTTTTTGCTTGGCATTCACATAATCTACCACCCGTCCGCTGATAAAAACGGCGGCAGCACTGTAAAAGGCAAATTGCCACCCATACAGCAATCCTGCAAAAAACTGCAAGGTCACGTTAAAGGCAATAAAAAAACTGCCGATACTTCGACCCGTTGCCTTTTTCACCAAAATACCAATAATGTCCAAACCGCCAGTAGAAAAGTCGCTGTTCAAAGTCAGCCCCACTGAAAATCCGTGGAGCACCCCGCCAAATACCGCACAAATTACCGGATCAGTAGTCAAAGAAATTACCGGTACCAGCTTCATTACAAAGGACGTCACCACTACAGCAAAAACCGTGTACAAGGTAAACTTCCGATCAATTTTTTGCCAGGCGATAGCTAATAATGGCAAATTGAACACCAATACCAGCGCCGGAATCGTCAATTGAATCCCCAGCTGATCTTCCAGCACTTGAACCAAGAGTTGTGACAAGCCAGTAATCCCATTTGCGTAGATGTTTCCCGGCAGCCAGAACATATTCAAGCCCACTGACGAGATCACACTATACGCTAGCGCCACCAACAACTTGCGCCCTACACCTTTATCCATAGTTACCTTCCTTGTTCATCTTTTGAAATTCAGTATATACTATTCGGTATATACTATCAACAAATTTTAAAAACGCTTTCGAAATTTTACAAAAAAGCGTTGTAAAGAGTGTTTCAACTCCTTACAACGCCTGAATTTAATCTTGATTAGTCATGATTCAAAAAAGTTCCAACCTTTGTCGCGATTAGATCAATGGCGACGTGATTTTCGCCGCCTTCCGGTACGATGATATCGGCGTAGCGCTTAGTCGGCTCGATGAACTGGTGGTACATGGGTTTGACTACTGACAAGTATTGGTCAATGACCGAATCCAGTGTGCGGCCTCGTTCCTCCATGTCTCGTTTGATACGACGAATAATCCGAATATCATCGTCAGTATCGACGTAGATCTTAATATCCATCAAATCTCGCAGGCGCTCGTCTTCCAAAATCAAAATCCCTTCTAAGATAATGACTTCTTTGGGCTCTTGCAAGATTGTCGCCGTCGAACGGGTATGAGCCACATAATCGTAAACCGGCTTTTCAATCGCTTCATAACTCATCAGTTTTTCAATATGGGCGATCAACAGATCGGTGTCAAAGGCAAAAGGATGGTCGTAGTTCGTGTTCAGCCGCTCCTCAAAACTGAGCTCTGATTGGTCTTTGTAATAAGAATCCTGTTCAAGCATCATGATGGAATGATCAGGAAAGTTGTTGAAGATTGCTCGGCTGACGCTGGTCTTACCGCTCCCGGAGCCGCCGGTGACCCCGATTAGGATGGGTTTGGTTTCTGGCATGTGGTTTCTCCTTTTTAATTATAGGCTACGTAACATTATAATAAAAAGCCGGGAAAAAGCTATGTTTTTCCATGAAAGAAACAGAACTTTTACAAGAAAACGTCGTCAACAAGGGCCTGCAGCAAGCAATCAAGATAAGATTTGATAAAGTTCCTGCAAGTGGCGAATCTCATAGGTTGGTCGAATCATCGGCAATAACGGCTGTGCGTGTGGATTGAGCCACACAGTATCAATGCCCGACGTCTGTCCGCCTTTGATATCAGAGGTCAATGAATCACCGATAATCAAAGTCTGTTGCTTTTCAAAATTAGGGATTCGTTTAAAAACAAAGTCAAAATACTCCCGCATCGGTTTTTGATAGCCAGTATCTTCAGAAACAAAAATATCTTTAAAATAAGGCAAGAGTCCAGCTGCCCGCAAACGGCTATACTGTGTCTCAGAGACACCGTTGGTTACTACGTACAAATCCGCTTTTTTTGCTAAGTCAGCAACGATTTCCTTACTATTTTCCAACAGTTGGCTGCCTTGAGCTAAATAGTAGCGGTACTGGCGATCCATTGCCTGACTGTCTACTTCTCGGTCGAGGGTGGCAAAAAAGCGCCCAAAACGTCCGCCGGTCACCTCGTCTCGAGAAAGCTGTCCTTGTTCAAATTCCTGCCACAGTTGATGATTCACTGCCTGGTAACGTTCTTTTAAATCTTGAGACCAATCAACTCCCGTCTCTGCGAAAAGCTGCTTCAATGCCTGGTCTTCCGCTGCTTTAAAATCCAACAGGGTATCGTCCACGTCAAACAGCAGATTACGATAATTCATCTTGTTCACTCTCTTCTTATCTAAAATAAGGCTTTAACTTTTGAAGTTCTGCTTCAGAAAGTTCGCGGTAGCTGCCTGTTTGCAACTCTTTGGGCAGCTGCAACGGCCCCATGTTCCTTCGCTGTAAATAGATGACTTTTTTACCGCAAGCTAAAAACATCTTCTTCACTTGATGAAATTTGCCCTCGGTGATAGTCAGCTGGACACGGCTGCAGCCTCTTTTCTCATCATAGCACAGCGGTTTCAGTTCCGCCGGCTTGCAGACTTCACCACCGTCAAAGACAATCCCTTTGGCAAAGGCTGCTACATCGGTTTCAGTCACTTTTGCGTTCACGACTGCTTCGTAAGTTTTACTCACCTTCCGCGAAGGATGCAGTAGCTCAAAACCCAGCTGGCCATTATTGGTCAGCAATAACAGTCCTTCGGTATCACGATCCAGCCGACCAACAGCATAAATTCCTGCCAGGCGATCAGCAGCATTCAATAAATCCACCACTGTCTGATGTTCGCCATCGCGGTTGGCAGTGACGACTCCTGCCGGTTTGTTCATCAAAAAATAGACATCATTGGTCACTAATTGACGACCGGCAACCTCAATCTCATGAAGTCGAGAATCCACGTTGCGGTTTTCTTGAAGTTCTCGTTGACCATCAATTCGCACTTGTCCAGTTAAAAAAAGTCGCTTTAATGTCTTGCGGCTGGTTTTCAGTTCCGCTTCGATCAATTTGTCCAAACGCATTTTTTTCCCCTCTTCTTATCTGGATTGCAGCCTGTGCTGACCACGCTGACAGAGCTTTTCTCTGCGAAAAAAAGCACTGATATTTTTGATTATTGAAAAGCGCCGACAGCACTTTCCTTGACTTAATTGAAAAATCGTCCTAAGGTTAATTAGTAAAGTAAATACATCTTGCTCACACAGTGTTATGCCTGGTGGCGAAGTTGAACTTGACTTTAAGCTGGGTAGTTGTGTCCTCAACTACCTTTTTTGTGTACTTTTTGTACGCACCACTGAGATGTGCAGAGTAACGAGATTTGCTTTTAAAAATGAATGCCCCTGTGGCAAACAAATTTAGGAGGAATTTAGTTATGTCAGTATCATTAACAGTTGAAAAGAGACCCGTACGTCCCCGTTTCCTACGCAATCAATTGCGTCATGAAGGAAAAGTTCCTGCCATTATCAATGGCTACCAAGTAGAAAGTACACCAATAGCCGTTTCAGCAGCTGATTTGGAAAAAATCCTGCGGGAACATGGTGCCAATACCGTAATCACTATGAATGTTGACGGTAAAAAAGTCAATACACTGATCAAACAAACCCAAGCAGATACCTTTACTCGTGCGTTGACTCACGTAGAATTCTTGTCTGTAAACATGACAGAAGAAACCGAAGTAGAAGCAGAAGTTCTGCTGGTGGGTGAATCTGTCGGTGCCAAATCCGGCGGTGTCGTTGCCCAAAACCTGTACAGCGTCGTGGTATCCGCTACACCAGACAAACTGCCTGAACGGGTAGAAGTAGACATCACCAATTTGGAAATTGGTGACTCATTGACAGTAGCTGATCTGCCAAAAGCTGCCGACTACACCATCGTAACAGACGGTGAAGAACAAATCGTTGCCATTATGGAACCACAAGCTGAAGAACCAGCAGATGATGA
Organism: Enterococcus infantis; assembly: GCF_049166715.1. Taxonomy (NCBI): domain Bacteria; kingdom Bacillati; phylum Bacillota; class Bacilli; order Lactobacillales; family Enterococcaceae; genus Enterococcus; species Enterococcus infantis. The sequence goes on from NZ_JBMHFB010000001.1 coordinate 397,046, forward strand.
AGCCGGTGAAAGTCCACAACCAGAAGTAATCGGTGAAAAAGAAACCGAATAACTTTTCTGCAACCAATTAAATCAATAAACAGGTCCTGCGTCGAATCCCTTTCGACGCAGGCTTTTTTTACGAAGATACTTTTTTGAGAAAATTCTCAAGCTGGTCGCCTATTTTGGCTTGTCGCCAATTTAATCATCCTTCCAAGAAAAGCCCATTTTTTCCTATCAAAGGTCCCCTAAAAAAACGTCGTCGCTGAGAGGAAAGCCTTCAATCATAACGATATTTATCTCTTTGTAGATACATACTGACAGGTTACACTTAAATAAAGAAAAGTTTCTGGCAGGTGTCGTTTCTTAGGTTGAGGAGGAGCTTTTATGAAAAAGTTTTGGAATTTTTGGATCAGCATTAGTTTAATTTTAATAGTCGCTTTTTTATTGTTGCTGGGTTATCGTCTAATCGTGGAGCGGCGTTTTGATGGAGTGGCTGCCCTTCAGTTATCAGGAACAGTCGTTGGCCTGCTTTTTTATCTGTATTGTCGTAAGCATTTATCAGAAGACGGAAAGTAGCCTAGCTAAAGCTTTGTCCTGCGATGATTTTGTACATTTTTAAACAACAAGACAATTTCTTTCCCATTTTAGCAGGTTTCAAGTATCATATTGGTAGAAACCCTGCTTTCTTTTAATAAGTGTGAATTTAAAGATGTTGCAAGAGCGAGAAAGGGCCTGCGCCACGTTCAGCTCTTCATCATATCCGGGAGGTTTTTTTTATGTACGAAGTTTTTGACAGTCACCGTAGCCGTTATGCCTCCGTGGGCATCGTCTCCAGTATGCCGGGTGAACTCATCGACAGTATCTGGGTGATTATTGATCTGGATCTAAAAGGTGTGATCCCATTGAATAATTTGATTACCTTTGATTTGATTGACAATAACGGTCAGGTCACGATGCACTTTTCTCAAGAAGACAGTGAAGTAGAAATGGCTATAGATTTGCCATTCCCTTATTCTGCCGATCTTCCCAAAGAAGTCTATGCCTATGATGATGGTAGCCGGCAAACAATCTTACTACCAAGTGAAACCAATTAATCTGTTGAAGCGGACTATCCAAAAGGAAATGTGGCAATAGTTGAGCCACCGTCCTACGAACCGAATACTACCAAACGTGAGCCGCAAGCAAAAGCCGATTATCTTCCATTAGAATCATTGGAAGATAATCGGCTTTTCATTGCTAAAAATTTCAAAGGCTGACTTCCCTTGATTTCATCAAGGGAAGTCAGCCTAATTCACTTTTTTCTCTTGACACGTATGGTAATGTTCTCTCTACGGACTAAGACATCAAGATCGTCACAATTTTTTCCTCATCCGTATACTTTTTATTAATTGTGGTTAAACAGCCGCTGTTTAGCACTTGGAAATTACTTATGTCACATTCTCTTTGGCTTTCAGATTTCTAAATGGACAGCCACCTGTTGCACTGGCACATCGTAAAATGGATCTTCCCGACGGCCAAGAAAGTCTTTGGCTTGTTGTGGGAATACCGCATAGCTCAAAACATCTTCAGTGGAGCGGGCGTATTTTTTTATCGCCGCTTCAAAGCCTGGCATTTCAGGCGGTAGAAGATCAGCAGGACGCAGAGTTTGGACAGGCTCATCCCCGATAATCTTTTTGACCATCTCCGGCGCAATGGCTACCGGTGGTTTGCCGTACAAGCCTTTCACGTAGTCTTTGATTTCTTTTGGTATCAATTTATAGCGCTCACCAGACAACACATTCATCAGTGCCTGAGTCCCTACCATTTGCGACAAGGGGGTGACCAGTGGCGGATAGCCTAGATCCGCCCGAACTTTCGGCACTTCTTTTAAAACTTGTTCATATTTGTCAGCATTGCCTTGTTCTGTCAGCTGGCTCAAGAGATTGGACAACATACCGCCAGGCACTTGATACACCAAAGACTTTGGCTCCGTGTCTTTGACTTTAGGATTCAACAGTCCTTCTTTTCGAAAACGATCCCGTACTGGGTCGAAATGATCTGCAATCGTCTCCAGCTTGTCTTGCTTTAATCCAGTAACAAACCCCATTCCCTCCAATGCGATAGCCACCGACTCTGTTGCCGGCTGACTGGTTCCACCGGAAAAAGAAGAGATACAGGTATCAATGATGTCCGCACCGGCTTCGACACATTTCAGATAGGTCATTTCGCTGATTCCGGCAGTGGCATGGGTATGCACCTGTAGTGGCAGATCCACTGCCTCTTTGATGCGGCTCACTAACTCAAATCCCGTTTCTGGGGTCAGCACGCCAGCCATGTCTTTGATACAGATAGAATCTGCACCTAACGCAGCCATCTCCTTGGTCAATTTTACGAAATAATCCACTGTGTGAAAATCACTGGTGGTGTAACAAATTGCGGTCTGGCAATGGCCTCCCGCTTCCTTACAGGCTTCAACGGAAGTCCGCAAATTACGCGTGTCGTTCAATGCATCAAAGACTCGAACCACATCAATGCCGTTTGCGATTGATTTAGTCACAAATTCCCGTACCACATCATCAGCATAATTTTTGTAACCCAATAAATTCTGGCCTCGCAGCAGCATTTGCAGCTTGGCATTTTTGATTTCAGAACGAATCTTGCGTAGACGTTCCCACGGGTCCTCATTCAAAAAGCGCAGGCAGGAATCAAAGGTGGCGCCCCCCCACATTTCCAGCGCATAAAAGCCTGCTTCATCCATCGTCTTCAAAATCGGCAGCATGTCACTGGTGGGCATCCGAGTAGCGATCTGACTCTGCTGGCCGTCTCGTAAGACTGTCTCCATAAATCGTATCGTTTTTGTCATCGCGAGTGCCCCTTTTCTATGAAATAGTCAGCAGTGGCTGTCCGGGATTGACTATATCTCCCTGGCTGACATGAATGCCAGTCACGGTGCCATCATGTGGGGCAACGATTTCGTTTTCCATCTTCATTGCTTCCAAAATCATCACCGGCTGATTTTCTTTGACACTGTCCCCTACATTTACCAAAATCTTCAACAGCGTTCCTGGCATCGGTGCTCCCATGGCATCATCCGTCCCACCAGCAGCTGGCGCGGGCGTCGGCGCGGGTGTTGCTTCAGCAGCAGGGGCCGGTTGTGCCGGCGCTACAGGTGCTGTTGCGGGTGCCGGTGCTGTAGGTTGTGGTACGCCACCGATTTCTTCCATCTCAACCAGGTATTCTTTTCCATCAATCGTGATTTTAAATTTTCGTAACATATGTGTCTCCCCCATCTACGGTCGTTTATAAATTTTTTTCACAGCTAATCTTGTTTCCGGTTGGTCTCCGGCAGCAATTCCCGCAGCAATCAGACTGACCAGTTGCGCCTCCGGATTCTTTGCTTGAATCTTTTTCACTCGAAATTCACTAGTCGATTGATCGCCGGCAGCAATCGCTGTAGCGATCACTGTCACCAGCTCTTTTTCCACGTCGGGGGCATCCACATAAAATGGAACTTCCACCCAACCAGACAATTCCTCTTCAATCACTGGTTGCTTGAGAACTGAAGGCTGTTCTTCTGAAATTTCCGGCATCGTGTTCTTTTTACCGAACAGCCGTTGGAACAATCCCATGGCACTCCCTCCTTTGGTAACGGTTACACTTAGACTGTCACTTGTTATACTTATTATTCTACCTTACCTGCCAAAAAAAGTCTTGAACAACCAGTAGTTATTTTCTGTTACTGCAAATAAAAAGAGCTGTGCAAGATGCCCACGATTCGACACAGCTCTGTGGCTTTTTGCTTATTCTTAAATCACAATCGTCAGCGGAGACTCCGCTTCTTCCAATCGGTACCGTCGTAAGATCATCTCATAACATAGCGGCAGCTCCGGATGCTTAGCCAACAATTGTGGATAACCCGGGAGTTTGTCACGAAACAATCGCTCCAATCGTTTTGCCGCTGTATCCAAGACCTGCTCGCGGGTAAAGGAAACGGTTAGATCACCATGAAAAAGATGTGCCATCAAATGCAAACGATAGAGATCCCTACTGATCCCCGCTTGCTTTTTAGCCAGCTTATCATCAAATTTGAAATACTGACTGAGTACTTCACAAAATGGTTCCTTTAGCCAGATAGGCTCCAACCCTAATAGCTGTTGCCACAAAAAGCGATACCCTCGCTCATTCAGACAATAATCCGCCAAGCCTAACGTTTTATTGACGTATTGGCGATTGAACCAGGCCTTCTTCACTCGAAATCGCCGTGCGAGTCGCTCTTCTGATAATGAAACAATTCGCCCCCAAACTTCGCTTACCTCGCTGCGATAAAGGGGTTCTTCTAACAAAATATGTACATGCAGGTAAAAAAAGCGAATCTGAGCCTCGGCACCTTGCAACATGGGGCGTTTTTCTAAAACGATGCGCAGATTATAACACGCTAACAACGCCTCCAGCCCTCGTAACCGCCGTCGGACAGTCTGGCAGCTATGGTAGGTCTTTTTCGCCAGTTCTGGAGCGCTGCAGCTGGGATGACGCCACATTTCCAGCAACAATTCCAGTCCGATACTCTTTTCTAATAGGCAGGTGAACAGCCGCCGTTCACTAAACTCCCTTCGAGTCAGTAAATATAAGCGTCGGCCGTCTTTGACGATATCCATGCCCAACTTCAAATGATAGCCCTTGATTTGAAAATTGCGCACACCTTGTAAAAGTGTCGGCGCCGTCACGCCTAAATGTAGGCAAAGGTCATCTATGTTGCTGTAGTTCTGCCGTTTCAACTGTTGATACAATGCAAAAAACAATCTCTCTTCCTTTTCCAAAAGCAGTTCATACATTTTCTTCACCTCACTGAAAATGTACTCTATTTCGCAGCAATCGTTTTCCCCAAAACCTTTTTACCCTAAAAGCAAAGGGGGATAATACCGATTCGTAGCACGAGAAAAGCGCCTATCTTGGCCGAACAATAAAAAGCCAAGTCGCTTCCACTATTTTTAATGGAAGTGACTTGGCTTTTTGAGGCTCATATTGGGTAGTGTAAGCTTTGGAGGCCGGCGACTGGAGGATTGTCCCAGTCTCGTTTCTCATTTAAGCTTTCGGTGCTTCTTGTGTGTCATCTTTCAACAAGACTTTGCGTGACAAGTTGATTCGACCTTGACGATCAATCTCAGTCACTTTCACCAAGACTTCATCGCCCAATTTTACAACATCTTCGACTTTGTTAACCCGTTCGTTGGCCAATTGGGAAATATGAACCAAGCCATCTTTGCCTTTGGTCAAGTTGACAAAGGCGCCAAATTTTTCAATCCGGACAACTTTACCTAAGTAAACTTCGCCGACTTTGATTTCTTTTGTGAGTTCTTCGATGATCTTGATTGCTTTTTGAATTGCTTCAGCATCAGATGAAGCGATGGAAACTTTACCCTCTTGATCGATGTCAATCTTCACGCCAGTTTCATCAATGATTCCATTGATAGTTTCGCCGCCTTTACCGATCACGACTTTGATCTTCTCAGGGTCGATTTGGATCATTTCAATCTTCGGTGCGTAAGGGCTCAACTCTTTACGAGGTTCTGCCAATGTAGATTGCAACTGTTCCAAGATTTCAAAACGAGCTTTTTTAGCTTGTGCCAAAGCTTCTGTCAAAATCTGTTCAGTGATTCCTTGAATCTTGATGTCCATTTGCAACGCAGTGATCCCATCGCGGGTACCAGCTACTTTAAAGTCCATGTCGCCCAAGTGATCTTCCAGCCCTTGGATATCTGTCAAGATGGTGTAGTTTTCCCCATCAGAAACCAGGCCCATCGCAATCCCGGCGACTGGCGCTTTGATTGGTACACCGGCATCCATCAATGCTAACGTACCAGCACAGATTGACGCTTGTGAAGAAGAACCATTTGATTCCAAGACTTCTGCTACCAGACGAATGGTGTAAGGAAATTCAGTTTCATCCGGGATGACTTGGAACAATGCCCGTTCACCCAAGGCACCATGCCCGATTTCACGACGTCCGGGAGAGCCGGCACGACCGGTAGACCCAACAGAAAATTGTGGGAAGTTGTAGTGGTGGATGAATCGTTTGGAATCTTCCACACCCAACCCGTCAATAATCTGGTGTTCACCCAAAGGCGCCAATGTACAAGCTGACAAAGCCTGTGTTTGTCCCCGTGTGAACAAGCCGGAACCGTGTACCCGTGGCAGTAAGCCAACTTCTGAAGCCAACGGACGGATTTCATCCAATTTACGGCCATCAGGGCGGATTTTGTCGATAGTGATCAGTTCCCGAACCACATCTTTTTCCAGATCTTCAGCAATTTGTTTCAGCTCTTTGGCAATCTGGTCACTGTTTTCATCTTCAGCAAATTTTTCGCCGTAAACCTCTTTAACAATCTCTTTAACCTTTTCAATCTCGTCTTCACGAGCAAGTTTTTCTTCAGTCATGACGGCTGTTTTCATAACAGAGTAATATTGGTCATAGACGTCTTTTTTCAAGTCTGCATCGACTTGCAACAACTTGATTTCCATCTTGGGTTTGCCAACAGCAGCAACGATTTCTTCTTGGAAGGCAACCAGTTCTTTGATCGCATCAAAACCAAAGAGCAATGCGCCTAGCATATCATCTTCAGAAACTTCTTTCGCGCCGGATTCCACCATGTTGATGGCGTGTTTGGTTCCAGCTACTGTCAAGTCGATATCTGTTTCTTCACTTTGGGCAACAGTTGGGTTCAAGACGTATTCGCCATTGACCCGACCCACTTCGACACCTGCAATTGGCCCGTCAAATGGAATGTCAGAAATCGACAATGCCAATGAAGAACCCAACATTGCTGCCATCGCTGGTGAACAATCTTGTTCCACGCTCATAACAATGTTAGTGACTTGGACTTCATTACGGAAACCTTCCGCAAACATTGGGCGGATTGGGCGGTCAATCAGACGAGCAGTCAATGTCGCATCAGTGGATGGACGGCCTTCTCGTTTGATGAAGCCACCAGGAATCTTACCGACAGCATACATTTTTTCTTCATAGTTGATCGTCAAAGGGAAGAAGTCAAAGTCTTTGGCTTCTTTTGAGGCGACTGCCGCACTCAATACGACAGTGTCGCCGTAACGAACCAAAACTGCGCCATTGGCTTGTTTTGCCATTTGGCCGATTTCAACTTTCAGCGGGCGTCCGCCCCAGGTCGTTTCAAATACTTGTTTCGTCATCTTATGCTCCGTTTCTCTGTGACTAGCGGGCCTTCGCTACTAAACAAAGAAAAACAGCGAATCTCAGCCCTTGTTCCCGGAGTTTTTTGTCTCTCGCAGGGATTGACTGCTTTTCTTTGGTTAGTAGTTGAATACACCGCCTGTCACAGGCTGTGATGTGGCCGTTTGCAGCTTCACCTTACTGCTTTTGGCCTGTTAAACCATACAAAGAAGAGCGAGATTCAATGTGAACCCCGCTCTTCTCATAATTAACGACGTAATCCCAAAGCTTGGATCAATTCGCGGTAGCGAGCCACGTCTTTGTTACGCAAGTATGCCAACAAGTTACGACGGTGACCGACTTTCTTCATCAAACCACGTTGTGAGTGGTGATCTTTCTTGTGAACACGGATATGCGCATTCAGTTCGTTGATCTCTTCAGTCAAAACAGCGATTTGAACTTCTGGAGAACCAGTATCTCCTTCAGAACGTGCGAATTGTTTGATGATTTCGTTTTTGCGTTCTTTTGAAATTGCCATTTTTTTCACCTCTTTCTCTGTTTGTCCCCTGCAGCTGAGTATCACGTTGGTGAATCGTCAAACCAAGCAGCAGTTGGTGTGTTCTGCACACAGCTAATACTTTACCGGAAACCTACCGAAAAGGCAAGTGTTTTTCAATAGAATCAGGGCATTTAGCGGCGGTGGAAAAAGCTTTGAATATGTTATACTGTAGGTGATCTTGTTGCCCAAAGGATTGGCAGCAAAGGGATCGGATTTCTTAAAAATTTCTTGTTTTTGAAAGGGAGAACATACATGAGTGTCTTGAGTCGCATTGAAAGCATGCGAGGTGAACTTTCCACGGCAGAGGCTAGTCTGTTTGCATACATCAAAACCCACGCAGACAAAGTTCCTTCAATGACTGCTGAACAGTTGGGACAAGCAGCTAAGATTAGTGCCCCCACCGTGGTTCGTTTTGCGAAAAAAGTTGGTTTTCAAAGCTTGGCCGACTTCAAAATGCAGCTTTCAGTCGACAACCAACAACCCGCTCTCGGGAAAGGCTACGCCGATTTGGATCCAGAAGCTTCTGTTGATGAGCTGAAACGATTGTTTTCCCGCAATGCCCAGGTTACCGTGAAGGAAACATCTGACATCCTGCAAGAAGAAGAATTACTAGCGGCAATTCAGCTGATACGCAGCAAAGAACGCTTATTTGTAGCCGGCGTCGGTGCTTCCGAGTTGGTGGCTGTCGATATCCGCCAGAAGTGGAGTCGATTAGGAAAGCCCGTGACGGTGGAAAACGACTACAACGCTCTTTTGCCCCAGTTGGTAAATGCCGGCGACAACTCCTTACTCTGGTTGATTTCCAACACTGGTGTTACTCCCGAAATCTTACATTTGGGGGAAACTGCAAAGAAACTGGGCATCCCAGTCATCACCCTGACTCGCTTGGGTCACAATCCGCTTAGTAAATTAGGTGACGTCTCGCTGCAAGTTTCCCGCGGCAAGGAATCCGATTTGCGCAGTGCCGCCACCAACTCAATCATTGCTCATCTTTTGGCCATTGATTTATTGTTTTATATCTACATCGGCAAAGATCAAAAAAATGCCCAACGGATCCACCGCTCTTATCAAAGTGTGCAGGACTATCGAGAAACGTACTTGTAGAATTCACCCCATGAAAAATAGTTTCAATAAAAAAGCCACAGCAACTCGTAAAATCGGTTGCCGCGGCTTTTTTACTTACTTACTGGGCAGCTTTTTGCCTACCCTTCCTCGTTTTCCGTCGCTTTGCGCACAAAACCTTTTGCTGCTTGCAGGCGGCGTTTTGCTTCTGCTTTTGGTGCTCCCGTCAAAAGCATAACGATAGCCAGTTTGACGTTTTTATCAGCTGCTTCAAAATAAATAGCCGCTGTGTCGTAGTCTGCATCAGTAGCTTCCATGATGATTCGCTTGCTGCGTTCGACTAGTTTTTCATTCGTTGGTCGCACGTCTACCATCAAATTATTGTATACTTTTCCAATTCCAATCATAGCGATTGTAGAGATCATGTTCAGGATCATCTTTTGTGCACTGCCAGCCTTCAGTCGTGTCGATCCGGTAAGAAATTCCGGCCCACAGTCTACCTCCACAGGAAAAGTGGCGTGCTGTGAAATCTCAGCTTCTGGATTGCAAGCGATTGACGCAGTGGTCGCGCCGATTTGAGTGGCATAATCCAAACCACCGATGACATACGGTGTTCGACCGCTGGCAGCAATTCCGATTACCAGATCTTTTGCAGTCAACGCGAGTTTCTGCAGGTCAGTTTTGCCTAAGTCGGGATCATCTTCTGCCCCTTCAACGGCAACTGTCATCGCTTCTTGTCCACCAGCAATCAAGCCAATGACTAGTCCTGGATCAACACCAAATGTTGGCACACATTCGGCGGCATCCAATACACCCAGCCGCCCACTGGTTCCAGCTCCTATATAAATAAGGCGTCCTCCTTTTTCAAAGGCAGCAACAGCGGCTTCAATCACCGGCTGAATAGCAGGTAGTTGTTTTTTTACAGCTTCTGCTACTTTATGGTCTTCTCGATTCATTTTTCCCAATGCTTCAGCGACAGTCATTTGATCCAAATCAAAGGTGTCATTGTTGCGTCTTTCAGTGGTTAATTTGTCCAAGTCGATTGCTTTCATCGTGGACCTCCTATTATTCATCGCAGTCTCTGCTTTTTTCAGCTTCTTAATTTATGATACAAAAAAAGCAACTTCTTCGCAACGAAATTTCTTTATTTTAAACTTTTATATGAATTTACATTTCACAAACAAGTGAAAAAGTAGACAAGCACAAATCTTGTCATATTTAAGTAGTTATTTTAAGATGATTGCCAGATTCATATGTAACCATAAAGGAGACTGAACATGAGCCAACTCTTAGCAATCAAAGCCCACCCAATGACCAGAGAATCTTCCCGTTCTGTCCGTATTTTTGAAGAATTTTTGGAAGATTATCAACGGGCAAATCCCCAAGATACGATAACTTGCGTCGATCTTTATGAACAGACTATTCCTGAAATCGACGGTGAAATTTTGCTGGCCTGGCAGCAACTGCGACAAGGTGATGCTTTCCAATCCTTGTCAGAAAGCCAACAAGAAAAATTGACAGCTTTTGATCAGGCGACGCAACAATTTTTGGCTGCCGATAAAGTCGTAATCACCAATGCGCTTTGGAACTTGAATATCCCTAGCCGGCTGAAATCCTGGTTTGATACCATCTGTGTAGCAGGAAAAACCTTCCGTTACACCGAAAATGGTTCTGTAGGTATGGCATTGGGTAAAAAAGCCCTCCACATCCAGTCCAACGGCGGAACCTTCAACGGCAAAGACTTTTCTTCTCAGTATGTCAAACAAGTGTTGCAGTTTGTCGGCATTGAAGAAGTGGATCAACTGTTCATCGAAGGCATCGATCATCATCCCGAACAAGCGGAAATGATCCTGTCTGCGGCTTCTGCCAATGCTCGTGAATTGGCCCAAACATTTTAATTACTTAAAAATTTTGTCGGCTGCTTCCATCTTGCACTACTGCTGAATACCAAACGAAAACTAGCTACTCACCCTCAGCTTCTTTCAGCTGAGAATACTGGGCGGGATAGTTGGCGTTTGGTATTTTTTCGTACAACTGACCTCTGTCATCAAATTTCTGTGATGCGTCCCAAAATTACTTCTCTGGTGGCACCGGTAGCACTCGGAACATTGTTTGGCAATCGGTGCAGGGTATGTTGGGCCAAGATGACCATTGCCACAGCTTCTTTGGCATCTGATGAAAAGCCTAACTCCTCTTGAGTCAACACATTCATATTTTTCGAAGCGGTTTGCCGGATCATCTCCATCAAAACCGGATTGTAGGCCCCTCCGCCGGCTACGATTAGTTCACAGGAATTTTTTGTCAACTGGGCAGCTGCTTTTGTGATTGATTGTGCTGTCAGCATCGTAGCAGAAGCAATCACATCTTCTGGGGAAATATCAGCTGTTTCTTGTAGAATTTGATCCACAAACGGCTTTCCAAAAAGCTCTCGACCAGTCGTTTTAGGATAGGGTAGGCTAAAATACGGCAGTTTCAACCATTTCTCTACCAACGATACTTTCACCTGACCACGAGCTGCATGGGCGCCATTGTGATCGTAGGCTTCATTGTAAAAATGACGAGTCAGCTCGTTGATGACCATATTGCCGGGACCAGTATCAAAAGCGACTAAATCAGACAGCTTTCCGCCTTTTTTGATCCAAGTCAAATTGCCAATGCCACCGATATTTTGCAAGATGCGATCTTTATCGGCAGATCTGTAGCAATAAAAATCAGCAAAAGGAACAATCGGTGCCCCTTGTCCACCCACAGCCAAATCCGCTTCACGAAAATTTGAGACAACCCGGCAGCCTAAGCCCTGTGCCAATATCGCTGCATCCCCTAGTTGCAGTGTCGAAGGCCCATACACGCCTTCTGTCACTGGTTGATGAAACATCGTTTGTCCATGAGAAGCAACATAGGCTAAGTCAGCAGGTACTACTCCGTTTTTCTGACAGAGTTGGCAAACAGCTTCCTTATAGGCCTCAGCCAAGCGAAAATTCAGATTTGAAACCTGCTGCATAGACAACTGTTGCGACTCCAAGCCGCGTCTTATCTCTTGTAACAGTCCTTCTGGATAATCCATGGTAGCAAAATCCACCAATGTTACTGTCATATTTTCCAAAACGCCGTCAATCTCTACCAATGCGGTGTCAATCCCGTCTAACGATGTGCCACTCATGATTCCTACTGCCAATACCATCCTATGACTTCCTTTCCATCTTTATCGATGTTTTTACAAAAACTATTTCAAATCCTTTTTGCCAGAGTCCGTCTTTTTTAGCTTCTGTTCATTAAAATAATGAAACGCCCCTTGCAAGATACCCTCTTCTGTGACTGGTAACGTATCAAAAGTTGTACCTAATAATTCTGCCACTCTTTGTCTCACAACGGGATTTTTTGTTAACACCGAACCTGAAAACACCAACGGCAATCCCTCTGGAAGACCCGCCTTTTCTTGCAAATTTAAAACCAGCTGCACCAAGTATTCTGCTGCTTGGCGCAAAATCGCCTCTGCTTCTGCAGTGGCTGAATTTGCTACAAGAGGAGCGTAGGCCGCAATTTCTGCTTTACTCAAGGTGTAAAACTTACGGATTACCTCATAAGGGTCTGCACTATTTTCTTTTACCATCAGCTCATTTGCCAACCCAAAGAATTTATGTGGAGAATCGGCAGCTTTACAGACCTGCAAAAAGCCCTGCTTTCCAATCCAATAACCGCTGCCTTCATCCCCTAAAAGATGTCCAAAGCCGCCTGCCCGAGTAAAACTTCCTTGATAGCGGGCGTAGGCAATCGAACCAGTTCCTGCGATCAAGAGAACACCGTCTTTTCCCGCCAGTTTGCCATACAATGCTAACAAGGCATCATCAATTAGGTAAATCGGCCCATCAACTACCGCTAATTCTCGGCTTAGTGCCTCTTGAATCCCCGCAGTTGCCAGACCGGCAATTCCCAGGACGATACCGGCACAAGGCTGGTTTTCTTCTGCCAGCAACCTCAATACCCCTGACTTGATAACTTCGATGCTCCCAACAGGATCAGCAATTACATTAGCTGGTCCCAGTGTCACCGTTTTTCTAAGGCTACCTGTCTCTTCATCCAAAGTAACAAAAGTAGACTTGGTCCCGCCGCAATCGCCACTTAAAATAAAAGCCGTCATTTGGAACCTCCATTAGTGGACTGCGTCGTTCTTTGTTCCCGCTGCTGCTTTTTACGGCGATTTTGTTCAAAAAAGACCACCCCAAAAAACAGGCACAATCCATAGCTAAGCCAAAGTGCCCAAAAAGGCGTCCCCGGGATTGCATAAGGAATAAAAATTACCAACAGCGCCACCAGTGCCCACCGCCAATGCCAGCGAGCAAATACGGTTTTAGCGAATTTATCTACAGCAAAATAGGCGGCCAAGATGACTGCCAGACCGGCAAATACAAATGCGAATTTCAGCAATAGTTCCATGACATACCTCTTTCTTTAAAAAAAGCCGGAAAACAGCACTCGCTGTCTCCGGCTGCTACGGATCACCTTTTAAGCCGGGATCTCGCCTTTTTCTTTTTCTAATTGCTCTTTGTCATACATTACCACAAATGGGAAGTAAATGATGACTGATAAGATGATCAGCAATACATTCAGAACAGCTGCTCGCCAGTCACCTCCACAAGCCAGGTATGCACCAATCGGCCCAGGCAATGTCCAAGGTGCAGTTACCGTTACTTTATTGACTAAGCCCGCTTGCGTACAGAACCAAGCAATCGTTGCTGAAATCATTGGTGCCACAATAAATGGAATAATCAAAACCGGATTCAATACAATCGGTGTACCGAAGATGATAGGTTCATTGATATTAAAGATTGACGGAACCAATGCAGTCTTGCCCAGCTTAGAAGCATATTGTGATTTACAGTAAAACGCCAGTAAAATTGCTAAACCAATCGTACAACCTGATCCTCCAACCCAGATAAACCATTGGAAGAAAGGCTCAGCGGCAATATTTGGTAATGCCTTGCCATCTGCCAAAGCGGTAGTGTTGCCTTCTAATAACTGCAACCACAAGGGACGAGCAATCGAGCCGATAATGGACACACCGTGGATCCCGAAGCTCCAGAAGAAGGTAATCAAGAATACCAGCAACAAGACAGAAGGCAGTGAGTCAGCAGCAGTGACTACTGGAGAAATCAGTTTGGCAATAAAGGTATGCCAGTCAAATTTCAAGAAATAAGTGATGGTCGCCATACCTAAGATTACGACGATTGTTGGTGTTAGGGCTTCAAAGGAACGGGCAACTGACGGTGGAACCTGTTCTGGCATTGTGATTTTAAACTTGGATTTGTCTGTCAAACGGAAAATTTCTACCGCTAAAATCGCAGTGATGATACAAACAAACATCCCACCACCGCCAAGGTAAGTCATCGGCAGAACAAATCCTGAAACACCTGCGGCATCCGCTGCTTCTGCTGGGATATTTACGGGAGTAAACGTCAGCAAAAAGGCAATCGTAGCTAAGATCCCACCAGAAAGTGCATCCAGTTTATAAGAGCGGGCCAAGCTGTGACCGATACCAAAGGCCGCATACAGACTCATGATGTACATGGTCATGCGATAAGGCAACAAGATTGTCGTAGCATTGGCCGACAAAAACTTATACAAACCCCAGTCTTGTGGGATTGGCGGGAATGCAACGATCATAAAGAATGAACTGACAATAATCAATGGCAAAGTAGCAACGATCCCATCTCGGATCGCTCGTAAGTGACGTTGTCTCCCAAGTTTTTCCATAGGCCCTGCAAGATGCAGCTCCACGAAATCCGTTATCTTTTTAATCATGTTTCTTCCTCCTCTTGGTTGGACCGGCCCTATCGATAACAAATTTGACCGGTTTGATTTGTACGAAGGCGCCCCTTTTTGGGTTCGCTTTCATTTACAGTGCTATTATAGCTTTCATGAAATGAAATTTCAATAGTAAAAATATAAAATTGATTTTTTATTTCTATAACTCTATAATTGATACATATAAAGGGGATACCTTACCGAATCAGCAGTCTCTTTTTATTTCAGGCTGCGCCACGTAATAGTGAAACTTTTTTACGGCTTGAAGATATTGCCAACATTGATACTTAAAAAGAGAGGGGAACAATCATGCAGAATATCTTATGGGGCGGGGCCACCTCAGCCAGTCAATATGAAGGCTGGGGGACTCGTAAAGGCTTGGATACACAAGATGTGCGTCCTTACTTGCCACGAACCAGCGTGGCAACCACTGCCACTCGTTTATTGACAAGAGACAACGTGTTATCTGCTTTGACACCAGATAACGACAGTAACTATCCGTTTCGTCGAGGCGCCCAAGGAATCGAACACACCGATGAAGACTTGGACTTATTGGAAGAACTGGGATTACAGATTTACCGGTTATCTATCAGTTGGAGCCGCCTCTTTCCAACTGGCACCGAAGAAACACCGGATCCTGAAGGCATTGCCTATTATGACCATATTTTTCGCCGCCTGAACCGTGCAGGAATCAAAATTTTTGTGACGATGAATCACTACGCACTGCCAGTCGAGTTGGTCTTGTCTCAAGGTGGATGGACAAATCGAAAAACCATCCTGCACTACTTACGTTTTGCCCGTACAGTACTGGAGCACTGGGGTGATCTAGTGGATTATTGGTTACCTTTCAATGAAATCAACGCCGGTTATTTCAGCCCCTTCAATGGGTTAGGGGTGTTGCGAAAAGAAGATGGCAGTTACGATTATAACCAGATTTTCCGCGCCCTCCATCACCAGTTTGTCGCCAGCGCAAAGACAATCCAACTAGGGCGCCAATTGGGCATCAAAGGACAATTTGGCAGTATGATCGCCTGTTTCTGTTACTATCCATTGACACCTAAGCCAGAGGATAATCTGAAGTTGGTTTTGGACGAGCAGATCAATCAATGGTTCTGCATGGATGTCTTGTCAAAAGGCTACTACCCTTATTATATGAAACGTTTTTTTGCTCAACATCAAGTTGATCTGGCTGAAACGGCGGAAGATTTGGAACTATTAGCGGCCTACACTTGTGATTTCGTTTCTTTTTCTTATTATTCTTCTAGCATTGTAACTACAGAGGAAAGTGGGCAGCAACAAGCAGGCAACTTGGTAGCGACTCACAAAAATCCTTACCTGAAAGCTAGTGATTGGGGCTGGCAGATTGATCCAACCGGGTTACAGACCACCCTGCATAAAGTCTATGATCGTTATAACAAACCGGTGATTATTTCGGAAAATGGTTTTGGCGCCCACGACCAGCTGACTGCTGATGGAAAAATCCATGATGACTACCGTATCGACTATTTT
Organism: Enterococcus infantis; assembly: GCF_049166715.1. Lineage (NCBI taxonomy): Bacteria > Bacillati > Bacillota > Bacilli > Lactobacillales > Enterococcaceae > Enterococcus > Enterococcus infantis. Next base: position 413,122 of record NZ_JBMHFB010000001.1, read on the forward strand.
GCCAAGCATTTCGCTGCTATCAAGCAAGCTGCGGCAGAAGGTGTCGACCTGCGCGCGTACATGGCTTGGGGAATCATCGACATCGTATCCGCCGGCAGCTGTGAAATGGATAAACGCTATGGTGTTATTTATGTAGATGCTGATAATGTCGGAAATGGCTCTTACGCTCGCTATAAAAAAGACAGCTTTCACTGGTATCGTAATTTCTTACAACAAAATCGCTGAATAATGGCAGTAAACTTACCGTGATAAGCTTCGAGCTCGAAGCTACACACAGTAAAACCGCACCGAACCTCCGTCAAAAAAGCGGAAGTTTGGTGCGGTTTTTATTTTATTCTGTCTCAAACACCATCACCGGTTGCTTCGCATCGTGACGACCGCTGCGGTGCAAACCTTTGTGACTGGCTTTTTCCATATTGGTCACCAGCACCAAAATATCAGTGGCTTTCCCCTTGGAGCGGATCAGCTCCAAATCAACTTTGGCAAGCAAGGTATCGGGGGTGACGCTTTGTCCTTGTGCTACTTGCAGGTCAAAGGGCTCTCCTGCTAATTCCACTGTATCGAGTCCCATATGCAACAGAACTTCCAACCCATTCTCTGTGGTGATTCCGATTGCATGCTTTGTCGGGAAAATGTTAGAAACAACGCCCCGCACCGGCGCATAGATTCGCCCGTCTTCTGGGATTATCAGGTAACCGTCTCCCATCATCTTGTCAGCAAATACCTGATCGCTGCACTCGGTGACTGGTTTGATGATTCCGTTAGCCACACTATGAAATGCGGCTGTACCGGAAATAGCGGTTGTCACTACTGCTTGTTCTTGCTGTTCTGCTTCCAGCGATTCTTTTGGAATTCCAAAAGCCAGCGTTGCCGCAAACCCGCCGGCATAGGCACCTAAAAGACCCAACACGTAACCCCACCATTGGCCGCCACCAATCAGCGGAATTAATGCTACACCGGAAGGCCCAATAGCCGTTGCCCCAACATTGCCCAATCCGCCAATGATTGCACCGCCAATCCCGCCACCGATACAGGCAGTGATGAAGGGACGTCCCAGCGGCAGTGTCACACCATAGATTAATGGTTCACCGATTCCCAAGATTCCTACCGGTAATGCCCCTTTAATCATCTCGGTCAACTCTTTATTTTTACGCAGACGAATCCACAATGCGAATGCGGCACCCACTTGTCCGGCACCAGCCATTGCTAAAATCGGTAACAGTTGGGTAGAACCCGTCGCTTCGATCATCTGCGCATGGATTGGCGTTAAAATTTGATGCAAGCCGAACATCACCATCGGCAAGAAACTTGCGCCCAGAACAAAGCCGGCAAAGGCACCGCCAACTCCCAATACCCAATTGATTGAACCCACTAGTGCGTTGGAGATAAATCCTGCAAGGGGCATAATGAAGAAGATCTCAGCTAGTCCCACTGCTAACAGACACAATGTCGGCGTCACAATGATGTCCACCGCTTCTGGCACCACTTCATGCAGTCGTTTCTCAATCTGCGCCAACAGCCAAACTGCAAAGATGACACCGAGGATTCCACCTTGTTGCGCTGCCAGTGGTTGTCCTGTGAATAAGTTGGTCAGTGGCGCATCCGGACGCATACCGGTCAAGGTCACGACACCCCCAATTACTCCCCCTAATGTCGGAGTGGCTCCAAAGACTTGCGCTGCGTTCACTCCAGTATAAATCACTAAAAAGGAGAACATTCCATTTTTCAAAATATTCGATAAGTCCACAAATTGCTGCCACGTTGCTGCATCTAAATTACCGGCCGTGATATTATTGGCAATAATCGAGCCAATCCCCGCTACTAGCCCCGCCCCAACAAAGGCTGGAATCATCGGTACAAAAATATTAGAGATGTCTTTTAGCAATGCTTTTAGCGGTGACTGTTTTTGTTTGGCTTTTTGAGCGGCCTTCATTTCAGCAGCTTTAGCATTCAGCGCTTCTTTGCCGCTAGCACTATCACCGACAACAATGGCTTCTCCCAAAGCGACTCCGGCTTGGGCTGCCATTGCTTTAGCAACCTTATTTACTTTTCCAGGACCGATAATCACCTGCAGCTGCTGGTCATCGACAACTCCTAAAACACCGGGAATTTTTTGCAAATATTCTTTATTGACCTTCTCATGATTTTTAATGGACATCCGTACACGAGTCATGCAATGGTTTACCGACTCCACGTTTGCCATGCCGCCAGCTCCTTGGTAGATTTCTTGAGCCAGCTGTTCGATTGTTAGTTCGTTTTTCGCCATGCTTTCACTCCTCTTATATGATTGCTTCTGTAATCGAGTCGCCTACTAAGGTTTTTTTCACGAATCCGCCTGCTGCTGTCAGTTTAGCTGCTGCCGTTTCTTTTTCACAATTTGTCAGCAGCATCACAATCGCCAATTTCACATTTTGATCTGCTGCTTCAAAATAGCGGGCTGCGGTTTCATAGTCTGCCTCTGTTGCTTGCATGATGATCCGCTTGCTGCGTTCCACCAGCTTCTCATTGGTAGCTTTTACATCTACCATCAAATTGTTGTAAACTTTGCCAATCCCAATCATCGAAATAGTTGAGATCATGTTCAAAATCAGCTTTTGCGCCGAACCAGATTTCAGCCGAGTTGAACCTGTCAAAAATTCAGCGCCACAATCAACTTCGATAGGAAAATGCGCGTGTTTGGAAATTTCAGCATCTGTATTACAGGAAATTGTCGCTGTCGCTGCGCCTATTTGATTGGCATAATTCAGTCCCCCGATTACATACGGCGTTCTGCCGCTAGCAGCGATGCCCACCACCAAATCATTGGCATTCAGCTGCAGATCTTTTAAGTCTTGTTGTCCCAATTCGTAGGAGTCTTCAGCCCCTTCAACAGCCACAGTCATTGCAGATTTTCCACCGGCAATTAACCCCACTACCATTTCTGGTTCGACACCAAAAGTCGGTACACATTCAGCAGCATCTAACACGCCTAAACGTCCGCTAGTTCCTGCACCCATATAGATTAAGCGGCCGCCTTTATTAAAGGCCTTGATTGTTTCTTCAATGACCCATTGAATAGCTGGCAGCGCTTCATTGACCGCTAGCGCTACTCGTTGATCTTCCCAGTTCATTTTGCGGCAGGCTTCTGCCACTGACATTTCATCCAATCCAAACGTGGCTTCATTTCTGCGTTCTGTCGTCAGTTTGTCCAAATCGATTGTTGCCATAACTTCACTCCTTGTGTTTTTTTCAGTGCTGTCCCCGCACCTTGTTACGATGTATCTTTCCTTGGTCCTTTTGAAACTAACTTATTTACTATCCACCTCCACATCTATTGCTGAAACAGGGAATTAAAAAAACAAACATTCTATAATTAAATAACTATTTCAAAAAACCTTCCTAGCTTCAGCGGCTTCAAATAGTTTATTAGAAGAAGAGAAAACGCTTTATCTCTTCAAAATAAATATACGATACCTTGCAATATAAATCACGTAGAACACTAGTCATATTTTCTTTATTATCTAATCTTTTTCTCGAAATAATTATCATGTACCAAAAAATCAGACCCCAAAACCGTTCTTTTAAAACAAAAAAACCTCCTGCGATGAGGAGGTAGAAACCATAATTAGTCTTCACTTGAGATATATAGGCGGTTACCGGCCATTTCAATATCACGTTCAGCAGCAAAAGCCGTCAAAATTTTTTCATGGAGCTGGGTGGCAACTTTGGTTCCCTCTGTGTAGCAAACAGGATAGCGAATCTTCAATGCCACTCCTTGTTCCTGAACATCGATGATTTTTTGCGGACTTGGCTCACCGTCAAACAGTTGGAATTGTATCTCAAACTTTTCTCGTTGACGTGGATCGGCGAAATAAGTTCGCTGAAACTCCTCATAATATTCTTCGGTCACTTGTAACATGATTTGATGTGCCTTTTGCCAATCGCTGGTAAAGGTGACAAGATAGCCAATCTCTTTCCAGACAAAAGGGGTCAGCTCATTATAATTGGTCACTTTTTTCGACAAAATGATATTGTTTGGAAATTTAACGGTACGCCCAGTGGGGGCTTCGGCAGTATACCAGTTCCCCAACTCCATTAGAGTAAAAAAAAGCGGATTTACCGATAAGACTTCTCCTTTCAGGTCGTCGATTTCAATGCGGTCATAGACCCGAAAATGGTGTCGATTTATGATTAAAAGCCAACCGACGATATTGCTAATCAAACCTTTGACCGACAAGCCAAGAAAAATTGCCCCCACCAGCACCAAAATCAGCAAAGCATCCAGTGCATTCAGCCAAATCCAAGTGACTCCTATAACAAACAGTAGTCGCAACAAAAAGCGACTAATGCTAAAAAATACATTTAGTGCTTTGATATCTTTCATCTGCTTAAGTGCCAGATGACTGACCAACCTCTCGCAGATAAACCAGAAAACTGCCAAGATCAACGTCATTGCTAGTTTTCCAGTAAATTCAGAAGGATCTTTAATATTCGCCACGATCTCCTTGAAGATCCCATCAAAAAAGCTGCTGATCTGCTGGTCCATTCCCTACCTCCTGCTTTACTGACCTTATTTCCAGACTACCGCAAACTCCTACTTCTCGCCAAGTAAAAACCGTTGCCCAATTTCCGGCAACGGTTTACTAATCAACGGCGACGCAGGTAGCGATACTCAAAAATCAGATTGTCACGATGGTCTTCCATCCAATCTTCCAACTTTTGGCGCAATGCTTCCAATGTATCTTTTTGATCAATGTCATCAATCAAATTTTGCAATTCTCCAGGGTCTGCCGCCAAATCGTACAATTCGTCAATATCGCCGGCATTGAAGACGTATTTCCAATTTTGCCAGCGTAAAGCTCGTTGCGAGAATAAGACCGCGCCAATCCCGGAACATTCCGTTACGACACAGTCCCGCCACTTGGTAGCTACTGCTCCTTCTTTAATCAGCGGCAGCAGTGAACGCCCGTCGCGGGAAACCGTTTCTTCCGGTAGTCCAGCGGCATTCAAAATCGTAGAATACAAATCACAAGTCTGAACAAACTCAGCAATCCGTTGCGGTTGCTGATGTTCAGCGGTTCCTGCAGTTTCTGGCGCCGGTAATTTAAGCAATAGCGGCACACTGGTGATTTCTTCATACATAAAGATTGCCTTGTCACACAAACCATTGTGGATGCCTAGCGATTCCCCGTGATCTGAGCTGAAAATGATGAGGGTATTATCATACAAATCTTGTTCTTTCAAAAATTCGATCAAACGACCAATTTGATAATCAATGTGGCTCATATTGGCATAATAATGCCGGATGTAAGGAACAAATTCTTCCCAATCCGTGTTGTTGGCTCGTTTGACGTCGTGGATTCGCGGCTTATTGTCGCTGTCGCCGGCGTAATTTGACCACGGTTCAATTGGCATGTCACGGTAACGGTCCAAAAACTCCGTCGGTGCATAGTAAGGCTCATGTGGCCCCCAGAAATTCAATTGGAAATACCAGGGCTCCTCCTGCTCCTTGAACTCTGTCAGCCATTTTTTCGTGCGTTCCACCAAAAAATGCTCAATGGTCGTATCCAAGCCCGAAGTAATCTCTCCTGCTTGATGGGACGTATAGTTGCCGGAAATGATGTGTTCAATCTTGGTTTCTTTGCCCAAACTGGCAACATATTCCTTCAACTCATCATAGATATAGCCGCCAAAACCATGTCCAGGAAAATCATCCCCCTGGTAGCCAACTGTCGTAGGAACCGAACGGGCATCTAATGCCAATTCGGCAAAATGGATATCCCCCATGTATTGCTGGATATACCCATCGTTACGAACAGCCTCGGCACCGGTACCCAAATGCCACTTGCCGGTGTAGCCAATCTGATACCCTGCCGTTTGCAAGCGGCGACTCAAAAGCTCCGGTGTGTCCGGCAATTCTTGAACCATCGTGCCGTAGTTGTAAGAATTCGTCAACATGCCGTGATGCATCGGATACAGTCCCGTCTGCATTGAAGCTCGGGCCGGTGTGCAGATTGGACAAACAGCATAGGCATTGTCAAAGGTCAAACTGCTGTCAGCCAGCGCATCGAGATTTGGTGTTTCAACGGGCAAATTCCCGTAAGCTGATAACGTGTCTTTTCGCTGCTGATCAGTCAGAATGAAAAGAATATTTGGTTGCTTGGTCATTTTGCCTCTAACTCCTCTCGTTTTTGCCAGTATGCTTTTCCTTGAGAAAATTCGAAGTCCCCTAATTGGCCTGCTTGTTCCAGTAGGGCTGCCCGCATATCCGCCAATTTTTCAGCGTACTCTGGTTTTTCAGCCAAATTATCCATTTCTTTAGGATCTGTTTTCAAATCAAACAGCTGCGTGTAGCGTCCAAAATCAGTCGCATACTCAATCAGTTTGTAGTTTCCTTGCAGCAGGCCACGGATTTTTTCTGTAAAGCTGAGGAAAATAGTGTCTCGCCCGCCGGCATTTTCCGTAATAACCGGCAACAGGCTATGACCAAATAGCCCTTCAGGAATTGGTGTTTCTGTATATTCCAAGATCGTCGGCATGATGTCCAATAGCAGTGCCCGCTCAGTGATTCGTTTTCCTTTTGGCAAACCAGGCCCAGACATAATCAGGGGCACATGAATACTGTGTTCATACAGATTTTGTTTGCCCATTAGCCCGTGTTGCCCAATAGAAAGACCATTGTCCCCACTGAAGATAATCAAGGTATCCTCTAATTGTCCGGTGGCTTCCAGTGCATCTAAAATCGTGCCGATGCGCGCATCAATGTGGCTAATCATGGCATAATAGTCAGCGATATGTTGTTTGACTTTTGCGGCCGGCCGCGGGTAGACTTCCAAGCTTTCGTCTCGCTCTCGCTTCACGTCAAATTCAAAAGGATGTTCTGGCAGGAAGTTTTCCGGCAAAGTGATGTTTTCAGCATCATACATGTTTTGATATTCTTTAGGCATTGTTCTTGGATCATGAGGTGCCAAAAAAGCCCCGAACATGAAGAAAGGTTTATCATTAGCAGCTGTTTCATGAATTTTTTCGATAATTTTATCGGCAAATAGATCCGTGGAATGCTTGCCCATCGTTACGTGATCGGCAGGCATTTGAATCGTGTGGTTGGTGGAAAACGGATCTTGCGTGAAGGTTTTCCAATCTTGGTATTCTTTATGAATATCAAATTCATTCACCGGTACATTCCAGTGGTCCCACATCCCGCCAAAAAAGATCTCTCCGCCATCGGTAAAAGCCCGGCCGTACCCTTTGATACCATTGTGCCATTTGCCGATGCCGACAGTTTGATAATCATTTTTTTGTAGCTCTTCTCCTAAAATGGCATGCTCATCTGGAATCACCGCTCCTAAATCTTGCAGCTCAAACAAGTGCTTGGAGGTGTGCATCATCGCTCGTGAAGGCATGCAAACCGCTCCCGAGGTTCCGCCGGGGATATAGGCATTCTCAAATGCTACCCCGTTTTCGACTAAACGATCCAGGTTTGGTGTTTGGATTTCGTCATTTCCCAGCGCGTGGATTGTATCAAAACGCTGGTCATCTGCCAGCAAAAACAGAACGTTTTTCTTCATATCGATTGTCAGCTTCCTTCTGTATCAGATTGTCAGTTGAAAAATTTATCATAAAGCTTAGTGATTGTCTCTTTGTCACCAAGAGTACGCTCGTCGGCTTTTTGCATCAAAGCTGCCGCAATGTAGAAGATATCTTCGTTGACTTCTTTTTCACTCTTGGCTGCGGCAACGTTACTCCAAATCGCAATCGCATTGGCGGCTGATTGTTTCAGCTGCTGCGGTTGAATTACTTGTTTTTGCGGGAAATTCACTGGGCGCCAATCCGCCATGATTTTTTCATAAGTCGGATAATCATAAGAAGCGTGTTCCCCCAAAACATAATAGAAATAATTGTCATTGTGATTGATTACTGTATAGCCTTGCTCCAAGAAAATTTCCACCGGTGCCATATTACGATCCCAACGTGTCCAGTAGCTGACCACGCAGTCTTTTGAAAGATGCAGTCCTTCTGTTCGATTCACTCGATAAAAGCCGTCATTCCAAACCAGTGGCACAAAACCCAACTGTCGCACATATTCGATAGTCTCATTGACGTATTCGATAAAGACCTCAATCCCGCTAGCTGCTGAACCATATTTTTCAGCCGCATATTTTTCCAAAGTAGGGTAATCGTGAAGCTGGTCAAAAGGAATGAATTCGTCAGCCCCAATATGGAAATAACGACAATCACAAAATAGCTCGCCGTATTCTCGGTAAAGGGAATGAATAAAAGCAACTGCTTCCGGATTTAAAATATCCAATGCCTTGGGATCTTTTTGGATACTGCCATCTGCCATGCGCTTGTCCAGACGCCATTCAGGCTTGTCCGCCAAGGCATGCATCAGATGACCTGGCGTATCGAGGTCGGGAATAATTTCAATATATTTGGCATGGGCATACTGGATCAGCTCCCGTACCTCCCCTTTACTCAAGTGTTCCTTGGAAGCCAGCCACGGGTATTGCTCAGATTCAATCCGAAACCCTTCATTCTCTGAAAAATGCAGCTGCAGCTGATCGAAATTAAAGAGTGCCAACAGATCAACCAGTTCTTTCAAAGCTGCCAATGAAAAGTATTTGCGTCCGATATCTACCATCAACAGTTTTTCCTGTGTACTGGTAGCAATCTCGGTTTTGCCGATTTGCAGCTTGTCGCTAACATCTTCTTGTAGAAAAATCATGCTGCTCTTAAACAATTCTTTTTCATCGGGAGCGGTAATTTTGACAGTGCCGTCTGCCAACACCTCGATGCTGCTTTTAGGAGACTCAGGAGCAATTGACAGCTGCAGTTCCCCTTTTTCAGAAGAGACGAGTAGTTCCTCGTCGTAAAAACGCTGCCAAATCCGATTGAACGCTTTGGCACACGCCAATGTCCGATTGCCGGCTTTTATAGTGTTGATTTGCATGACTTTTCCTCCAACTCATTTTGTCCCAGTAATCTGTTTGCCAAATATGTGGGAAATAAATTATTTATTATTGCTTAGGTGAAAAGCGCCTGATTGAAAACGACCCCACCAACGTTCCAATGGATTGTCTGCTTCTCGCAAGAATAGACCTAACAGCAAGCTATTCACGTAACTGAACAAGACGCCAATCACAACTGCCTGCCAATTATAAGCAAACAGTCCCAAGACCAGAACACTCCAATTCAGCCATTTTAAAACTACGGATACACCCAATCGTGGGCGGTACTTATGAACAATTAGCGCCACCACATCTAGTCCGACTGTGGAGGTATCTGAAGACAGACACAAGGCATAGCCGGCAGCGATAAACAAACTGGCGAAAAGAAAATCCAGCGGCAGATTGAATTGAGCTGTAATCGGCGCCAAGTAAAACAAACTGAAAAAGATGTTGTAGCAGATACTGGAATACACCGAGCGCAGCAAGTTGCCCCGCCCTAAAAAAATGCCGCTCAAAATCAACAATAGTAAAGTGATGCCATTGGTGAACCACAGCAACGACCAGCCAGTGAATTCATTGGCAATCATCGACAAGCTGGTAACCCCGCCGTTGATGATGGCATTGGGCTTCATCCATTGTGCATAGGCAAACCCCAACAATGCCGTTCCCAACGTGACTTTTGCCAATGCCGGGCCTTCTTTTCTGATAAATTTTTGCAGATTAGTCATCCATTAAAACTCCTTGATCAGACCATCATAAGCGACATCGAATCCATGAGGGGTAACCAGATCCAGCATCTCCTGATGAGTCAGTTTACTATTGTGAGAAAAGTGGTTGCAGACAAACTCGGTTTTTTCATCGACAATTCCCAAAGCCAACAACCGCTCCCGTGTTTTTAAATTATTGGGAAAGCCCTGGTGATTGCGAACGCTGTTGTCAGCTTGATGGTTACAGTCGATGGACACGTAATGATAAAAGGGCCGCTCAGTTTCCAGATAGTCCCATGTTTCTTGTGGAAACTCTCCGGTATCGTGGGCGTAAAGCAGGCGACGATTGCCATCCGTGATGTCATACATCAGACAGGTTTCTCGCTGATCATGATCTGCCGCCAGCGGTGTCACTTCATAATCCAACACAGGGAAGGACTCAAACGGTGTCACCAGATGAAAATCAATGCGGTCTTTCTCCCAGTAGCCTTCTAAGTCAAACACCCGCTTCATGAAATCATAAACCCGTTGATTGCCGTAAACATTCAATGTCTGCGGGACTTGTGGTACATAGCCGCTCAGGCGCAAAACCAGCTCTTCAGCATAAAAATGATCTGAATGGCTGTGAGTGACCAACAGATGACCAATGTTGGACAAATCAAACCCGTACTTCAAATAATGGGCATAGGTATCTCCTGGCAGATCAATCAATAAGCGATCATCCACGAGGGATTGGGAACGTGTCCGAATATCTTTACCACCGTTTGCTTTTGCCTTTTGACACAGGGGACATTCACAGTACAGCGCCGGTACGCCTTCTGCGGCGGCGGTCCCAAAATACTGCAGTTTCATCATTATTTCCTTCTTTCTCTCAATCATTCATTATTTTTCAGGGGTACCCCTTTAAAAACGGTTCACACATTAATGGACAGGAGGGGCTGCCATCGCTAATAATGGCTGCAAGACTTGTTTCAAAACTTCCCGATAGCCGCAATAGCCATCATCTTCAGCTCCGACATAGCAGGCATCTTTCATACGTTTGCAGCCGCCACGACACATCTTGTAAAATTCGCACCCCGCACAAGTCCGATAGTCTCGTTTGTCACAGATAAAACGCTGCGTCAAAGGCTGTTCAAACAACTCCCGCAACGTCTGTTGAGTGATATTGCCGACGCACATCTCATCCAGCACATAAAAATCACAAGGATACACATTTCCATTGGCTTCGATTACATACTGCATCTGGCAGCGGCCCAGCATTCCACAGGAACCTACAACACCATTTACCAGCAGATTTGTAATATCGTCAAAGAGTTTCACAGAAACGCACTGTCCCTGCTGCATTCCTTGCTGCCAGAGAGTGAAAAGTTCACCATAAAAAGCAGCAAACCCTCTTGGTGTTACCGCAAATTCATTTTCCTCTTCTCCTAGTTCTGCCAAACAAGGAATAAATTGGATAAAGGAAATCGCCTCTTGTTGGATAAACTCCCAAACCAAAGGAGCATTTTCTGTCATCTCCTGCGTCAGTACACAGAGTATGTTGTATTCGATCTCGTAACGATCAAACAGCTTTTTGGCAGCCAAAACCCGCCCATAGGTCCCTCTGCCGGCAGCATCTGGACGATGACGATCATGAAACTCAAGCCCGCCGTCGATCGAAAGCCCCACTAGAAAATCCTCTTCTTTTAAAAAGCGGCACCATTCTTCATCGATCTTGGTTCCATTGGTTTGGATTGCATAGGATACGATTACTTTTTTAGACTGTGCTTTCACCAAGCTAGTAAAATTTTTAAAATACTTCAAGCCGGCCAAGGTAGGTTCTCCCCCTTGAAAGCCGATGGTCAAGCGGTCTCCGTCTTCCAAATCTGCAAAAACATTCTCAATCAGTTTCCCCGTGACCTCTGGCTTCATCCGTCCAAAAGAACGTACTTGCCGCATGGAGCTGATATCCGCATAAAAACAATAACTGCAACGCAAATTGCATAAAGAAGAAGCCGGCTTGATCAAAATTTGAATATGTTTCATGATTTCCTGCTCCTTTCCATCCATCTTTTAAAAAGACCTCTGTATAATAGTTTATTTATCAAACGCTTTCAATAGTGGCTAGCCTTCCGGGGATGTGTAACTTTTGACTGCTCTTTGTTTTTTTACTTTTGTCACTGCTGGCAGCCGGCGCATCCCCTATGCTTTTTCCTTCAGCCCGCTACAACGCCTCAAAAAAACACCGTTTCGAAAACAGACCCTTGCAGCCAGGCCTCGTTTTCGAAACAGTGTCCAATTTTCAAATCTGTTCTTTTTGCCAAGCTGCAAAAAGGTTATACATGTTCCCGATCAAAACCATTATGCTCAATGACATCAGCCATCCAGAAGCTGGATTTTTTCGGTGTCCGCTTGAAGTTATCCTTCAGATCTACTCGATAGTAGCCATAACGGTTTTTATAAGCATTCAGCCAGCTCCAGCAGTCAGCAAAGGTCCACAGGTGGTAGCCAAAGCAAGGGGAACCTTCTTCAATTGCCCGGTGCAACTCTTCCAGATGATCTTCGATAAATTCGATACGATAGTCATCTTCAATAATCCCGTCACCATTTTCAAAGCGCTCTTCTTCAGAAACACCCATGCCGTTTTCAGAAATATACCATGGAATATCTTTGTAGCTGTCTTTTAGGCGCATTGCGATATCATAGATGCCTCGTGGATAGATTTCCCAGCCACGGTGAGGATTGATGCGTTTTTCCGGCCAGTCGTAGCCTCTAAAGAGATCCCGAGGTTCGCTGATTGGCCATACTTTTTGGTCTGCCGGTACAGCTTGAACTCGCAGTGGTTGATAGTAATTGCAACCCACAAAGTCAACGGTATTGTTCAAGAAAATTTCTTTATCCCCAGCTTCTGTCACAGGTGCCAAGTCAGCTTCTTTCAACATGTTGACAAATTCATCAGAGAAAGCCCCGTTCACCGCGCAATCCAAGAAGCTGCGGATATAGATATGATCTGCCCATTTCGCTGCTTCCAGATCTTCAGGTGAATCACTCTTAGGATAAACTGGCGACAAGTTCAAAATGATAGAAATCTTGCCGTCGTTGTATTTTGATTTACGGAATTCAGCTACTGCTTTGGCATGGGCCAACATGGTATGGTAGCCGACTTGCAACGCCCGTTTGAAATCGTGAACTTTTGGCCAGTGAGCGTCTCCGTAATAACCGCATTCGATATGAACCAGTGGCTCATTGAATGTCGCCCATTTTTTAACGATATCACCAAACTGCTCAAATGCCACACTTGCATAATAAGCAAAAGCATCCACAGATTCCCGTGCTTCCCAGCCGCCTTTTTCCATCAGCCACCAAGGCATATCGAAATGGAACAAGTTGATAATAGGCTCAACACCATTGTCGACCATTTCTTGAAAGTAAGAGCGATAAAAAGCAACCGCTTTAGGATTCAATGTTTTACCATCTGGCAAAAGACGCGTCCAGGCAATTGATGTCCGGTAAGAATTCAAGTTCATTGCCTTCATGTTGGCAACTTCTTCTTTATACATTTCGTAAACGTTAGAGGTATTTTCCGGTCCTACTTGATCGTAGAAGAGTTCCGGCTCCATTTCGAACCATTTATCCCACGTTGAAGGGCTTTTGCCGTCTTTAGCTGCTGCGCCTTCTGATTGAGGGGCACTAGTTGCTGCTCCCCACAAGAAACCTTTTGGAAATTGATACATGTCTGTTCCTCCTTAGATAATGTCCTGCAACGAATCTTGCCGACGACCTCGCATATGATATTGCTGCGCTTCTTCCATATCCGGTGCTTCTTGCAACAAAACAGGTCTTTTGCAAATATCTTAGCGAACCTGTTTTTTTAACCGGCTGTCGACGCTTCGTGAAAAATTTTACGGATACGGTTTACATTGCCATTTTACTATTAATTTTCGTTTTTTGACAGCCCGTTTCCCAAGATCGAATATGTTTTTACTGCTTGTTATAAAACTCGACCATACCGATAAACAAAAGCGTCCTTTGCTTCCCAAGCTGCAACTTATTTATCAGGGATACCAAAAATATCATTTGCCACTGAAAGGCTCGCCGACTCTGTTAAAGACGTGTCATTCATGCGCAGCAGCAACCGTTCAGCAGACAATTGGCCAATCTTTTTGGTAGGTGCTTTGATGATGATTCGGTCATTTCTGAGTTCTGCCATCTCACTAGTATAGTCATAGTGCGCCAACAACAACTGGCTCCCCCGCGGATCACCGCTAGCCTGCAAGTACTCCAAAGCGCCCATTGCCATATTGTAGTTGGTCACCAACAAGGCCGTAATTCCTTGTGACAAAAGTTCTTTTGCCCCGTTATATCCGCTGGAACGGGAGTAATCCCCAATAGCTGTCACTAGCTGAACTTGCGGATAGGCGGCAGCCGCATCTTCGGCACCGGCCAGACGTTCTCGAGCCACGAAATCATTTTGCGGTGCGGCTAAGATACCAATTCGACGGTGTCCAGCAATAGCAAAGTGGGCCACTACTGTTTCAACACTCTTATAATCTTCTACCTGGATACGATCCACGCCGGCGATTTGTGCTGGACTATTGATCATCAAAACTGGAATATCCAACTCCGCCAAGCGCTCCATGCCATCCCAATCCTGTTCTGACATAAATACGATTAACCCATCCACAGCATGCTGCATCAAGTAGTCCAACTTTTTATCTACCATGGAAACATCGCCTTTGAACCCGCTCAAAAGAATGGAGTAGCCGTTTTCTTCCATGACGCCTTCAATTGCGCTGACTGTCTCTGCACCAAACTGACTGGAGATGCTATTCATCAAGAGCCCCACCGAAAAACTGCGATTATTTTTCAGCCCTTTGGCGATGATATTTTCCTTATAGTCCAGCGCTTCGATAGCAGCAGCAATTTTCTCCATGTTTGCAGCCTTTAACTGCTGCCCATTGAGATAACGCGAAACACTGCCCACTGAGACGCCTGCCAATTTGGCAACTTCACGGATGGATGACATAACGTAGGTTCCTTTCTTCTGCGGCTCAAAACAAGCATCAGCACCCGCTCTTAAGCCTCGACAAGGCGGCCGACAAACTGCCGACCGCCATATCGCAAGGGATTATTATTTTTTGAAATAGATCTCTTGTGACAGATTTCCCACCATTACCTTGCAACCAGCCGCCGCTTTGACTGCCCGATCAAGATCAGTGAAGCTTAGCTGCTCTGTAGTCAAAAGCAGCGTGATTTCCTGTTCTTGCCCCGGTTCCAGCTGAACTTTGACAAAATCTTTCAACAGCTTGTGTCGTTGAATCACTGAGCCACCTAGAAGGCGGACAAACAACAAGACACTTTCTTTACCAGCACAGCGGCCATTATTTCTCACTGTCACACTCACTGTTATTGTGTCAGAATCTGCCGTAACTTGCAAGTTGTCGTACGTAAATTCCGTATAGCTCAGCCCATAACCGAATTCATGCAGTGGCGCACCGGATTCGTCATAGTAATCGTCTTGTTTTGAAGCTGCCCTTTGATAATAATAAACCGGCAATTGTTGGGAATTCAGCGGATAGCTTACTCCTAGACGACCACTGGGATTATTGCTTCCTGCCAGGGTTCTTGCAATAGCCGCTCCACCTTGTTGGCCTGGGAACCAACCGATTAAAACAGCTCGTGATGCAGCATGTACTTCGCGTAGATCATAGGGCCGCCCTTGGATAATGACTGAAACAATCGGCTTGTCCAGTTGGGCGAGAGCTGCAAGCAGATCCAATTGCTTGCCTCCCAGTGTTAAAGAAGCAACATCGACGTTTTCGCCAGAATCCATATTGATGCCTTTGGAAGAAACTGCCCCGTTGCTCAAAAATTCCATATCGAAATTGCGAGCGCTAGAGCCGCCTAGTACCAATACGATCACATCGGCAGTTGCAGCCAAAGCGACGGCTGCACTGATTTTTTCTTCCTGACCTTCTGGGTTACGCACTTCACAGCCTTCTGCATAAACCACTTCTGAATCGGAGAACACTGACTTCAGCTGTCGATAAATCGTCTTGTCATTCATTGTCGCTTCTTGGGGGGCAGTGTAATCTCCCAAAAGCTGGTACAGACTATCCCCACTAGGTCCGATAACTGCAATCTTTTTCTTTGCTTTGGAAAGTGGTAAAATCCCGTCATTTTTCACCAGTGTCAACGATTCTTCTGCCACTTGCAGATTCAGCTCTTGTGATTCTAAAAGCAATTCAGCAAAACGGTCTTTAGGGTCTGTCACAAAAGGCTGCTCAAACAGCCCCAGCAGAAATTTAGTCGCCAAAACGCGTCCACAGGCTTCATCCAGGTCAGCTTCAGAAGCGATACCGGCTGTGATACTATCCGCAATTTCCAGGTAAGTCTGGTCCCACAAACTCAAGTCGATACCAGCTTTTAATGCGGCACTCGCACCTTCAATCTTTGTAGAAAAAACATCTCCCAACCGATCCAGCGCTACCCCGTCAGCCATGACTAAACCTTGGTATCCCAGCTGTTCCCGCATCGTCTTTCGGAAAAGTTCGCCGTTAATATGACAAGGAACGCCGTCAACATCATTGTAAGCAGCCATCACACCCACCGCATTGCGAGTGCTCTTTAAAAGCGGCAGATAAACGTCATTAAATTCACGGCCACTGATTGTCACTGTCCCGGAATTGTGCCCCCCAAGTGCCTCGCCTTGAGCGATACAATGTTTTAGCACAACACCCATCTGTTCAGGTGTTTTCGCAATTTCTTTTGTCGTCTGATCTAGAAACGGCTTGGTTTCATTAATCAGTTGTCCCTGAAATCCGGCAACCACCGCTTCGCTCATCTTGGCAGCCAAAATCGGGTCTTCTCCAAAACATTCTTCTGAGCGTCCCCATCTGGGATCTTTTGCCAAATCCAGCGTCGAGACTAGCGCTAAATGGACGCCTTTAGCCGCAAGTTCCCGTGCCATCAAACGACTGGAAGCCTCAATCAATTCCGTGTTGAAGGTATTGCCGCGCCCGAGATTTGTCGGATAAGAAACGCCCCCCAGCCCTTGGTGCCCATGAGGACATTCTTCAACAATCAGTGCCGGAATTTGCCAACGAGACTGACTCATTACATAGGCTTGAACCTGATTTACTAGCTGCCAACTAGCTTCCGGGGCGATCCCGTTATCAAATCCGACTTTTGACCAGGGATCGGCACGAAACAACCCGTAAAGTGCACCCAGGCCACCACCCCAGCTGACATGTTCTTTGAATTTTTCAGTCAGCTGAACACTGCCGTCAGCCTGTTTTTCATAACACTCCCAGCCATAGAGATGCTGGTTTACCTGACCGACTTTTTCGGCCACGGTCATGCGGCTCAACAAGTCTGAGACCCGTTGGCGGATCGTTAAGTCAGAATTTTGATAAGGGTAATCAGCCAATCAAATCGTCTCCTCTCAGCTGGGCTGCTTTATTTGAAGCCATCACAAAAGGTAAGAATAAAAAGACATCTAAAACAATCAGTAAAATCGTCAGAACTCCCGCCATCAGGTTCCCACCGGTGGCGATTATAGATTGAATCACTGGCGGTGTGATCCACGGTGCAGCTGCCACGGTTTTGCCCACCAGTCCGACACTTGTTGCAAAATAGGCAATGATTAAATTGATGGAAGGAATGATGGCACAAGGAATCATAAAGATCGGGTTCATCACTACTGGCAGCCCAAACATCACGGGTTCAGTAATGTTAAACAAACAGGTCGTCAGCCCCATTTTAGCAATCTGTCGTTGGTCACGGCGGCGCGACACCCACAAAATGGCAATGACCAGCGGCAAGATACAGCCCCCGCCACCGATCAAACCAAAAGCATTAGCAAAAGGTTCGGTGATGATGTTGGGAATCGCTTGGTGATTTTGGAAAGCCGTCATATTTTCTTCAATGGATTGCAGCATTGGTGCTTGCTTGATTGGTGCCAAAATGCTGGAACCATGCATCCCGAAAACCCACAAAAAATCTGAGAAAAATTGGATAAACAGCATCCCCGGTACCGACAAGACAAAACCTTTCAACGGTGTTTGAATCGCCAAATTGATCAAATCCGGTACATTCAGTCCGGTAGTTTTGTTCAATACAAAGACGAAAATCCCAAATACTAAAATTACCAACACTTCTGGTACCAACGAGTTAAAAGAAGTCGCAACAGCCGGCGGCACTCCGTCAGGCATTTTGATCTTCAATTTTTTAAACTTCGCCAAACGGACAAACAGCTCTGTACTCAACAAGGCACAGATCATTGCAGTTGCCAGACCCGAACTGGAAGTCAAGGCTTGCGGAAAAACACCACTAACTTCTGCCAACGTACCGTCTGCCAAAGTCACAGAGGTGTTTGCCGGCATCAAAATAAACATGGTCGCCAAACTTAAGACACCGGCATGAACTGCATTGAACGCCGGGTCATCAATGGCTTTTGACTTGATGTAGTGATTAGCCAAATTGACACCAATGTTGTAGCAGACGATGATCGCCAAGATACTCATTGTTCCGTTGTTGACAATTACTGCTAATTCTGACAAAAAGCTCAAGTCAACGATTTTTTGAACAGCCGCGTTGGAAAAAATTAAAGCATTCAATAAGACCATAAATGATGCCGCCATTACCAGAGGCATCGTGATGATAAAGGCATCACGGATTGCCAGCAGATGTCGTTGATTGTTGATTTTTGACACAATTGGCAATAATTTCTCAGACAGTTTGTCTACGAATTTCATAGTATTGCTCCTCATTTCCATATTTTTTGAACCGGTTCAAAAGGATAATAGCAAACGATTTCAAGAAATGCAATAGTTTTTGCAATATTTTTGAACCGGTTCATTTGTTTCTTTAATTGTTTTCATTTGGATGTGGGTGAAGGAGTCTTTTTTATCTGCAAATAGCGTAGTACACCTTAAATTGACGATGGCCCTCTCCCAAAAGGAAGAAGGCCATCTAACTACTCAATATTCTTATTTTTTAAGTTGGATCAGACTATTACTGAAACTTCAAGTATTTCTCATTTAAACAGCGTGTTCCCATAACCTCTAACACGCCCTTGCAGCCCTTAAGCTGCGCCAGTTGGATCAAATTTCATAAAAAGTGACTTCGACATTTCTGTGAATAATAATATCTTTCGCGTATCAACTATTATAGCACATTCGCGCTTTTTCGCAAAATACCACAAAAACTAATGAGTTGTTCATTTCGACAAAGCGAGCATTGCTTTCAAATTGTAATCGACAACTGACGGTTTTAGCCTTCACTCAGCGAAATTCCGCCAGCTCATGGCAGAGTTCTTTCGTTGCGGGATAGACTTTTCGATAGCTGCGGTACAATTTTGCATACTTCGCCACATTCTCCGATTTCGGCACGGCCCCTTTTTGGTAAGACACAAATACCTCACTGGCGCTTTGAAGATCAGAAAACCAGCCCAGTCCCACGGCTGCCAACATAGCAGCTCCCAAACCAGGCCCTTGTTCGGCTGTCAGTGTAACAATTTCCGCATCAAAAATATCCGCCTGAATCTGCAACCAATCAGGATTTTTCGCACCGCCGCCTATCGAGACGATCTTCTTGAAACGCTTTTGCGCCACGTCTTCCATCAACACCTGCGAGTCCTTCAGGGAAAAAGTGATTCCCTCCAAGACAGCCCGTGCAAAATGAGTCAGCGTATGCGTCGTATCCATGCCGATAAAGCTGCCTCGGATTTGGCTGTCCACGTGAGGTGTCCGTTCCCCCACGATATAAGGGGTAAACAGCAATCCGCCAGAACCTGCCGCAATTTCTCCGACACCTGTCAGCAGTTCGGAAAAATCTTGCGTTGGTGCAAAAGTATCTTTGAACCAACTGAAGCTGTGGCCGGCTGCTAAGGTCACGCCCATTGCATAATACTTACCGGCTGCGGCGTGGTTGAAAAGATGAAGTTTGCCGCCATATTCGTTATCTGCCGCGTTTTCCAATGACAAAAAGACCCCGGAAGTCCCAATGCTGGCCATACCCACGCTGTCATCTAAAATTCCGGCACCCACTGCTCCACAGGCATTGTCTGCAGCACCGGCAAAAATTTTCACTGGGCCAACAAATCCAAACGCCTCTGCCAGTTCTTTTCGTATTTCCCCGATTTCGCCGGTAGAATCAATCAATTCCGGCAGGTATGTCGCAGGAATTGCAAACTCATCCAATATCGGCTGGGCCCATTGACCAGCTGCTATATCCAACATCAGGGTTCCTGCCGCATCGGAATAATCCATGTGTTTAGTGCCTGTGAGCCAAAATCCCAGATAGTCCTTAGGTAATAAGATTTTTTTTACCTGTTGCCAGATTTCTGGTTCTTCTTCCTGAACCCATAAAATTTTTGGCAGTGTGAAGCCTTCCAAAGCGATATTTTTCGTCACTTGCAGCAGTTCATCGCCAAAACGCGACATAATTTCACGACATTGGCTGGTGGTTCGAACATCGTTCCACAAGATTGCCGGACGCAAGACATCGTCTCTTTCATCCAGCAAAACCAGACTATGCATCTGACCGGAGATACTGATTCCGGCTAGTTTTGTAGTGAAATCTGCCACCTGTTCTTTCAGCTGAGCAAAAACTCCTTCACAAGCTGTCAGCCATTCCTGCGGATTCTGCTCAGAAAAACCCGGCGCCGGATGCAGCAATGGGTAATCACTGCTGGCCTGCCCAATTACTTCACCGGCTTTATTCATGAGCAGCCCTTTCAGCGAACTGGTGCCCAGATCAATTCCCAATACATAACTCATCTTTTTTCCTCCATTGTGATTAGCAGCAATCAGGCTGCACTGGCTTTCTTTGCCGCTGATAAATTTACAAAAGCCGGCGCAACTAAGCACCGGCTTCACTTGTATGCTTGACTTAAAATTTTACACCAAGTAATCGTTCAGACGAGATTTCACCATTTCCAGATGACTAGATTCCAATTTGACATCGTCATGCTGCAAGGCATAGTCTGTCAATGTTTCCAAATCTTCTTTGTCGGCAACAATTTTGGCGCCGATTCCTTCTTGATAGGTAGCGTAACGTTTTTCCTTCAACTCATCGAAGAACCGCTCTTCTTTCAGAGCCGCAGCAGCTTTCAAGCCCCGGGCAAAGGTGTCCATTCCGGCGATATGAGCCAGCAGCAGATCGTCCATTTCAAAAGAAGAACGACGAACTTTTGAATCAAAGTTGATCCCGCCTGGAGCGATGCCGCCGTTTTCCAAGATTTCGTACATCGCCAATGTCGTGTCATAGATATTGGTTGGAAATTCATCCGTGTCCCAGCCCAAAAGCGTATCCCCTTGGTTAGCGTCAATGGAACCCAGGGCATCGTAGCAACGAGCAACGTTCAATTCGTGTTCAAATGTATGACCCGCCAAAGTCGCATGGTTGGCTTCCAAGTTCAATTTGAAATCGCCTTCTAAACCGTATTTTTGAATGAAAGCCATTGTAGTTGCCGCATCGAAATCGTATTGATGTTTAGAAGGCTCTTTTGGTTTAGGCTCAATGAGGAATTGTGGTTTGTGACCAATCTTTTCACCATAGGCAATCGCCATTTTGAAGAGGCGAGCGATGTTGTCTTGTTCGAATTTCATATCCGTATTCAACAGAGACTCATAGCCTTCACGACCGCCCCAGAAAACATAGTTTTGACCGCCGAGCTTTTTAGAAACATCCAATCCTTTTTTGACTTGAGCGGCTGCATAGGCAAAAACTTCCGCGTTATTAGAGGAAGCCGCCCCATTGTTGAAACGTGGATCAGAGAACATATTGGCAGTATTCCACAACAATTTGATGCCGGTTGCATCCATCTTTTCTTTAATCAGATCTGTGATTTCATCGATATTGGCAAAAAACTCCTCCAACGAATCCCCTTCTGGCGCGATATCAATGTCGTGGAAGCAGAAGTATTCAACACCTAGTTTGGTCAGAATTTCAAAGAAAGCTTCCACCCGATTTTTCGCAGTTGCCATTGGCGTCTCCGCTTCCCAAGTACGGATGTTGGTCGGGTTGCCGAAAGGATCGGAGCCGTCTTGTGTCATGGTATGCCAGTAAGCTACTGCAAAGCGCAGATGCTCCTTCATAGATTTGCCCATTACGATTTCGTCAGCATTGTAATGGCGGAAGGCAAATGGATTGGCTGTCAGCTTGCCTTCGTATTGGATCTTGTCAACATTTGGAAAATAAGTGGTCATGGTGGATCCTCCTTGTTTTAAAAAGCGCCTTTTTTTCTTGCGCAGATTTTGATTGCTTTTAGTTCGTTTGTACGATAAACTAACTTACAAGACAATCTTACGAAGAATCCCGATGAATGTCAAGCGGTTTCAAAAAAATATTTTTTTTCTAACAGCAACAGTCGATTTGGCGGCAAAACTCTTTCTTTTCGGGTAGAATAAAGCTGCTTGACTATTGTCAAAAAAGGAGTTGGATCCTGTGATCTCTACTAAATACACAATTCGTGAACATAATGAAGCACGTATTCTGCAAGAAATTATTACCAAGAAACAAATTTCTCGTGCGGATCTGGCAAATCGTGTCGGCCTGAATAAAGCTTCAGTTTCCGCCATTACTAAGCAGTTGCTGGATGATGGACTGATTACGGAAACCGGAATCGGAGACGCCTCTCAAGCTGGCGGGCGCAAACCGATTCTTTTGACCTTTGCTCCTCATTGCGGGGTGGTAATTGCTGTCGATCTAGGAGCAAACTATGCAGAAGGTCTTCTCAGCTATCCGGACGGCGAGGTCATCGCCACAGTGGAAAGAAAACGCCAGAAGGTAACCAGCGAAAATGCGGTCCCTTTGATTTTAGCTATCGTTGCTGAAGTGAAACAACACCTGCCCCAGACTCGCCATGGCATCGTGGGTATGACAGTGGCCGTCCATGGTTTGGTTCATGAGCAGCAGATTGGCTTTGCACCTTATTACGATTTGACGCGGCTGCCTCTTGCACCCCTGCTGGAAGAGCAGTTAGGCTTTCCAGTGATTTTACAAAATGAAGCCAATTTAGCCGCCTTAGGAGAATACACCTATGCTTCAGCCTCGGATAACCTAATCAGTATCAGCGTCCACAGCGGTGTCGGTGCCGGCGTCGTAGTCAATGGTCAGCTAGATACCGGTGCCCATGGTCAGATTGGAGAAATTGGACACACGATTCTTTACCCCGGCGGAACCCCTTGTCCCTGCGGCAACCATGGCTGCTTGGAACAATATGTCTCCAATACAGTAATCTATCGGGAAGCCACGGCTTTAGTCGCTGGCGAGATCAACAATTCAGAGCAACTAGCCGCAGCTTGGCAGCAACACCCCGAGCTTCTCGCTCCTTTATTAAAGGAAAAAGCCCGTTTACTGGCTATTGGGATCAATAATTTGGTGATGCTGCAAGATCCAGAGTTGGTGGTAATTAACAGCTCTGTGTACCGCAAATTGCCTTGGCTGATAGCTGAGGTCCAACAAGGAATCAACAGCCGGTTTGCCCAGCAAGTAAAAATCCGCAATACTCGGCTGGCAGAGCAGGCTGTCTTGATTGGCGGCATTGCCAGTACCGCCCGCCAGTTTCTGAAAGTCAGCGATTTACAGTTTGGCAATTAGACGCGACACTTGTCCTTTTGCTTTTATATCACAAAAACAAAAAAACAGGAGGAGCCCCCGAGCAAATCGGTGGGTTCCTCCTGTTTTATTGTCTCCGTGATGCAGCCAGATAATGAATATCTGCTTTTTGTTAAACGTGGTTGTGCTTAGTAAGCTTATTCAGCTGAAGCCCAGCGATCATAAGCACCTTGGTAAACTTTCACGTAGTCGTCCAAGCCCATGCCCTTCAATGTTTTCACGTAGTCATCATATTTATCCAAGCTTTCAACGCCAGTGATGAATTTCGCTTCCATTTGTTCAACATAAGTTAAGATATCTGTAGAGTTTTCAGCAATCTTATCTACTTCATCTTTAGTCATATAAACGATTGGGAATGGTACTTCAGTATAAGGCATTACTTTTTCATCTTTTTCTTTTGATTGGAATTCGTTCCAAACGCTGATTGTTGGATCGTCTGCATTGGCACGAACTGGATCATCTGTGTTATCAACGGAAATCCCTGGTGTTACTAAGCCGTAGTCCATACCGACTTTCCCGCGGTCTTCTTCCATTTTTTGTTTGTCTTCGCCTTTGTAGACGCGGACTTTTTCGCCTTCAGAGTTTTCAGCATATTCCCACCATGCGCCTTCAGGACCTTGGCTCATAAGGGCATTGCCTTCTTCAGTGTACAAGTAGTCTGCCCAACGCATTGCAGCTTCTGGAGAGGCACACTTGTTAGTGATGGCAAATACACCAGTGGTAACACGTGGATGTCCTGGTGCCAAAGGTGTTTCTTGAACATCAGATGTCAATTGCATGAACATTGGATCAGTCAAAGCATCTTCAGGGTTTTTACCAGTTGACATGTAGGAAGCATAAGCGCCGAACAAGCCGACTTTATTTGTTTCTGTGTTCCCTTGATATTGGTCAGAAGATTGAGAGAAGACTTCCTTATCCAAGAGACCTTCTTCGTAACATTTGTGCAGGAATTCCAGGTATTCTTTGTAGTTGTCAGATGCAGCTGCAAAGCGTACTTTACCGTCAACTTCTTCAATTCCTTGAGACTTCATACCAAATGCCGGCATCAACCAAGTACGGATAATCAATAATTTATTCCCATCAGACAATGGAATTTCGTCTTGCTTGCCGTTGCCGTTTGGATCTTCATTTTTGAAACGAACTAACAAATCATATAGTTCATCAGTTGTTTTAGGCAATTCCTTCACGCCCAATTTTTCCATCCAGTCGCCGTTATACCAAAGTGGTGAGATGTACAGCGGGCTGGAAGTTTCTTCTGGGTACAGACGAGGCAGTGAGTAGATATGTCCATCTGGTGCAGTGATTGATTTTCTGAATTCTGGGTGTTCGTCTAAAATAGCTTTCAGATTTGGTGCGTATTCGTCAATCAGATCTTCTAAGGCAATCAGACGGCCTTGTGAACCGTAGTCTGCTTGTTGTGAGTTACTCAATTTGCTACCGGCACCAAAAATCACATCTGGCAATTCATCGGAAGCAAAAGCCAAGTTTAATTTGGTTTGGAAATCACTATCAGGAGGTGTGATGTAGTCAAAATCAATGTTGGTCAATTCTTCCAATGCTTTAGCAGAAGCCAAATCATCCCATTCGGTTTTACCGAGACCTGGTGCCATCATGGTCATTTTGATGGTGTCTTTGACAATCGGCATGCCAGTCTTTTCAACTTTGACATCAGATTTGGTGTCTGCTTTGCCAGTATCGCCACCACAAGCAGTCAGTAAGGATGTTGCCAACAAAAGTGATGCAATCGCTACATATTTCTTTTTCATTCTTTTCCCTCTCTCTTTCGTGTAATAAATATTTTCTTGATCAGCCCTTCAAAGAACCAACCATAACGCCTTTAACAAAGTAACGCTGTAAGAATGGATATACGATGATGATCGGCAAGGTGGACACGATCATGACACCATATTTGATAACAGCTGCCAACTGCTGTTTGCTGTAGGCAACTTCTGCTGCCGCGGCACTCATTTCCGTGCCACCTTTTGCCATATCGGAATTGACCAAGATTTCCCGCAAAACCAATTGCAATGGATACATGGATTTATCAGTAAAGTAGATCAATGCACTGAAGTAGCTATTCCAGTGACCGACACCGCAGAACAGGCCCATGACGGCAATGATCGGCATCGACAATGGCAAGATGATTTTAAAGAACATTTGAATATCGGTACATCCATCAATAAGGGCGGCTTCTTCCATTTCCCGTGGAATCGTACTTTGGAAGAATGTCCGTGTGATGGCGATGTTATAGACAGAAACAGCGCCTGGAATTGTAATCGCCCAAACAGTATCAATCATACCCAGGTTTTTGATTAACAAGTAGCTGGGAATCAATCCGCCACCGATAAACATTGGTACCATCAAGAATTTCATAAACACGTTGCGACCAAAAAATTCTGGACGCCCCATCGCATACGCACAAGGCAACGTGAAAGCCAAATTGATGAAGGTTCCTAAAGCTGTATAGAAGATTGTATTGCGGTAACCCTGCCAAATCGTATCATATCCCAGGATTGTCTTGTAGCCTTCCCAAGTAACATCTTTTGGCAACAGCCACATCTCACCGGAGTTTACGGCAGTCGGACTGGAAATTGATGCGCTGATCACATAGATCAACGGATATAAAACCAAGATCAGAGCCAATGCGACAAAAAGGTAGACAAAGCCCATAAAGATCCGATCGGTTTTTGATGGTTTGATTGTTTTTACGTTCATTTTCGGTTCGTCTCCTTTCTTACCATAAACTGGTTTCGCTGACTTTACGGGAAATCTTATTAACGGCAATCAACAAGAAGGCATTGATCGCAGCATTAAAGAGTCCTACCGCAGAAGCATAGCTGTATTGTGCATCCAAGAGACCCTGCTTATAAACAAAGGTAGCAATCACATTGGAAGAATCCATATTCAGTGCATTTTGCATCAAGAGAATCTTTTCATAACCCATGGACATCAAGCTACCCACGTTCATGATCAACAAAATGACCATCGTTGGAATGATTGTCGGGATATTGATGTACCAGATTCGTTGCAGGCGAGTGGCCCCATCAACAGTAGCTGCTTCATGCAACTGGGTATCGACACCAGACAAGGCTGCCAAGTAGATAACTGAGCCCCAACCTGTTCCTTGCCAAACACCGGAAAGAACATACACGGTCTTGAACCATTTCGGATCTGTCATAAAGGCAATGCGTTCAAAGCCGAGGAAATCAAGCAAGTGGTTGATAATACCGGTAGAAGGTGTCAAAAACGCGATGACCATCCCGCAGACAACTACAACAGAAATGAAGTTTGGTGCATAAGTCACAGTTTGCGTGAATTTTTTGAAACGACCATCTTTCAACTCATTTAACGCCAGAGCCAAAATGATTGGCAACGGAAAACCAACGATCAGCGAGTAAATACTAATTCCTAGAGTATTTTTGATCAGGTCCCAAAAATAATAAGAATCAAAGAAGCGTTGAAAATGTTTGAAGCCGACCCAAGGGCTGCCCCAGATGCCTAACGATGGAATAAAGTCCTTAAACGCAATGATTACTCCATACATTGGAATGTATGAGAAGATTAAAGTTACAAGTAATGCTGGTAGTACGAAAAGATATAACTGACGTCCACGGAAAATTTTAATCTTTGTCTTTTCCCAACGTGTTTTCGGGCGTGTCCCGGAATGGACTGTTTTAGATGACAATTCCATTTTTATTCCTCCTTCATGTTTTCTTTTGAAAGCGCATACCTCACATGCACTATCATGTCATGTATCCGTTTTCTCTGCAATGTGTGATTCTTTATTGATGTGTGATAACCTTAATTCCTATCATACCAACGTTTGGCAGGGACAAATCAGCCATTTTCACATAGTTTCCTGCTTCTGATTCGTGTACTTTTAGCCGTCTGCCAGTAGCCATATCTGTCAGTTCATCTGTTATTTTTGCTTCGATGTCCTGCAAGTACACCACTTCTTCACGACTCTGGATGGAGCGAAACGCATAGTGGGTGTTGCCATCTTTATTGAAGGTCAGTTTCCAACCGGCATTTCGTTCTTTGGCCTGCGCTCGTGTTTCGTAAATCCCCTCACCATAAACTTGAAGCCAGCTGCCGATATCCGACAAAATTGCTGTCTCCTCTTCTGTGAAAGTTCCTTCTGGTGTTGGCCCGACGCCCAGAATCAAGTTACCGCCTTTGGACACCACATCGACAAATGTCTCCAGCAGTTCTTGACTACTCTTGAAAGTGTCTGTCGGCACGTAGCCCCAGTCATTCCCAATAGGAATATTAGATTCCCACGGTTTTTTAGGAATTTCGTGCAGCTCAGGAATCTTCCGTTCAGGAGTGACATAGTTCTCGTGCCGCCCCCCCATCATTCGATCAACTACAATTAGCTCAGGGTTTTCTTCACGAGCGATTTCTGCCAAACGG
Source organism: Enterococcus infantis (assembly GCF_049166715.1). NCBI lineage: Bacteria > Bacillati > Bacillota > Bacilli > Lactobacillales > Enterococcaceae > Enterococcus > Enterococcus infantis. The sequence continues at coordinate 440,771 of NZ_JBMHFB010000001.1, forward strand.
TCCATATCCAGATCTTCTCGTCCTTGCCCACACCAACCTGCATCCAGCCAAAGCAGATCAACATTGCCATAATTGTGAGTAATTTCGTAAATTTGATTGTGAACAAACTGTTTGTAGCGCTCCCAGATTTCGGGATGTTCTGCCGTGTCGTAGCTGGCTCCCCGTCCTTTGACGGTCTCGTCATCCAACCAATAAAATGGTGAGTACCAGTCAGCTTTCGAATAATAAGCCCCAGTTGCTAGTCCTGCTTCCCGGAAAGCATCAAATACTTCTTTTAAAATATCTGTTTTGCAAGGGCTGAGTTTACCATTGACTTTGTATTCCGACTCCATCGTATTGTACATATTGAAGCCGTCATGATGCTTAGTGGTGAAGATGCAATATTTGAAGCCGGCATCTTTACAGATTTGTGCCCATTTTTTGGTATCCAGTTGGGTTGGATTAAATTTAGAAATCAGATTCCAATAGTCCAATTTCAGATCTTTGATATCCTCCCGCCAAGAACGTCCTTCTCGAGCCCACTCGTCTTTTTCAGACAGTTGCCAAGACTCAACGATCCCCGCTTCGGCATATAGCCCATAGTGGAAGATCACACCCAGTTTCAGATCTTGAAACCATTCCAGACGCTCTTTTAGCATCTCGGTTTCAGGGTAGCTGGTTTCATCTATGATATCGACATTTTTTGCCGTCTCGATATCACCGCGAATAACAGTCATTTGTATGTAACCCCTTTCGTATTTCGTATCTTCACTTTAAATTTTCTTTCTTCGGTTCACAATATGTAGAAATACCGCCCCTGTGTAAGCGGATACTAAAATTCGGTATTTTTGCACATTCAGCTATTAAAATCGTTAATATATGGCTATTTATATACTCCTATGTGTGAAATTAAATACCGGTGTGTAGTATCCGTAGACCGCTAGAATTTCACAATTGTAAGTGTTATCATTCAACTATCGATTCCATGAAACATTACAAATTGATGGAGGTTCTTTTAATGGAGAAAAAACAAAACGGCATGGTAAAAGTCACGTATTCTTTTGGTGAATTTTTGATAAATCTGATCAAGCTCCAATTTTTCTGGCTCTTTGGCACGTTGAAAGGCGGTCTGATTTTTGGCCTTTTCCCGGCGACTGCAACGGTGATTCAAGCTTTCTTTTTACTCTTTGAAAAAAATGAGCTGCCACCACGGCTGTTTCCTTGGTTTAATCAGCAATTCAACCGCAACTTCAAACAAACAAACATTCTCGGCTACATTGAAAGCGCGGTGCTGGCTGTCTTATGGATTGACGTACGGGTAGCCGGTCAACTGCTGAAAAATCAAGTTGCTCATTTGGCACTGCTACTCTTTTTCGTTTTTGCACTGCTGGTGGGCTTGTTCTTATTTCCAGCATTTTTACGTTACGAGTTGAAAACCGTTAACTACTTTAAACAATCCTTTTTTATCGTCATCTCAAGCTTTGTAGAAACATTGGCAATGGTGATTGGTATCGTGCTTGTGACGGCGTTATCGACTTTCTTTCCCGTCTTGATTTTGGTAGCACTGATTCCACTGTTTCTCTTTCCTATCAGCTGGTTTTCTTTACAAGCCATGCGCAAGATTGAAAAGAACAACTTGGCACAAAGCAAAGAGTAATCCTTTCTAAGTCTCTTGATCATAATCGCAAAAAAACCTGCAAATAAAGTCGTCTTTCTTGTCAACATGACAACAGCGGACTTTATTTGCAGGTTTTTTAATTCAGAATTGCTTTAAAGAATATTCATTAACGCTGCGGGACTTTTAAACTTTTATCTTATCTTTTTCAAACTGGTGTCGATAGTGTTGGTTTCCGCAACGAATTATCAGCTGTCCTGTTTCCTCTGATGAGAGAAGTGGCAGTTCATTAGGAGCAGTTTCTCCCCCATAGTGCCCACTAATCAGTAAATGTGTACCTGCTGTTACTGTCTGGCGAGCGGTCAGAAATAGGGAGTTGGGAAACAACAGATTGGTATTAGGTTCGGCAAAAACTGCCTCGACCCCGCGATACCCTGCCAACATCACAGTTGCCGTCGTTCCGATTTCACTGGTAAACGCTTTGCCTGAGGTTAGCGAGTCAATCACATAATCTTTGGGATGGCTGTTGAAAGTCAGATTGGAAAACCCACCATCGGCTACTTCCAGCTCTCGTTCCGTAGTAATCTCATGAATCCGCACATGCCATTCTCCAAAGGGAACAACTGTGGTCACGATTTTAGTTTTTGGCAGCGGTGACCAGCTTTGTTTCGTCATTTTTTCAGTGACTACACTAGATAATGTTTCCTCTTTACTGATAAAATGAGGATCATTTTTTTCTGCTACTGCCAAACAATTATCAAAGGCGCCTTCTGCTAATCCCCGATTTCCTCGAGAAACGCTGTAACCAAATTTTTCGGAATAGACTAGTTTACTGTATTTTTCAGCAGCATGCCCCAACATTGCCCATTGGCCAGTGGGGTAGAGTTGAACATTTTTGTTTGCGGTATTGGTCACCAACATGTTAGCCGCTGGGATGAATCTGCGAGATGTTCGCTCAGGCGATTGGGGAACTAACTGCCAAAAATCAGCTGTCGCCTCCAGCCCCAACACAATAAATGATTTGAAACACCAGTATGGCGATCCCGGTCCATTGTAACGTTCCGACATATAAAAGTTTTCATACCCGTACCCGATACTCAAGATGCCATCACTTTTTTGAATTGCTTGTTTTGACCAATAATCAAAGTGCTGCAACAATAAATACTTAACCTGCGCCATCGGCAACACTTCGATACCTGTAAAAGCAGCGGCTGCCCAGAATGCCCCTTGCGCAAAACGATAGGTCAGACTGCGCCCAAAAGCCACTGCGCCCCCTTCATGAGAGAACCAATAAACAAAGTCTTCAGCGAATTTTTTGGCTCGCTCAATGAATTTCTCACAAGTCTCAGGATCTTCAGTTTTCATGTAATGGGCGTACAACAATCCGTAATAATGAAATGCCCAAGCAATGTAGTAATCTTGCTGACGGGGATTACCATCAACATACCAGCCTTCACCTACATAAAAAGATTCGATTACCGCCAGATCCTCAGTCAGTTGCTTTTTAGAAAAGGGTTGTCCCAAACGGCAAAAAGCAACATTTACCAGAATGCGGAAAAAGCGCCAATTATTGTGATGGACAGCTACGTGGTTGATTTGATCCAACCAGGTATATACTCTTTTTTGTTCAGCAGTTGACAATTGCTCCCAAAAGATTGCTTTTGTCTCGATCAACGTTACCGCCAATGCCGCCATCTCCACAATCATCTGATCCAGATCATGGACTTCTCCCCAAAAAGCGGGATCACCAGGGTCGGTACTGTGGCAGATTCCCTCCATAAAGTACTTAAACTCCTCCAAATCAAGGCTTGCGCTACCTGCCATCGGTCCTACTGCCCATAACATGCGCAAAAAACCCTCGGTCTGGGCTTGATCTTTTGAATAATGAGTGACCGAGGTCCCTAGATTTAAGCGCCCATTGCCCATCTGCCGGTATTTTTTTACCGGATCATATAGCTGATGAAAATACGTGTTTAGATCCTCGCGTGTTTGAATCTTCATAGTCGTCTCCTTTGATTTCACCCTGCCAAACTATTTTACTTTCTGCGGATGCTCACTGAAAAATCCGCCCATCAAAAAGCAAAATTATCTGTCCGTATTGTCTACTCTTCCACTGTAAAATACCCGACAAAAATCCACAATGTGTAAAAGTAACACGGATATGCAAACGCCTTCAACACGCTGTTTTTCTTATAGTTCCTCTACTAAAGACCACATTTTTAGCAATTTGAATGGCTGCTCCTGCCAATAAAGGTTCACCAGTCTTTGAAATTTTTAACCATGAAAAAAGCCACTTCCACTGTTTTTCAATGGAAGTGACTTGGCTTTTGCTTGGATCTCATCTTTGGTAGTGTTTGCTTTGGAAAATAGTGATTGAACTGTTGTGACTCTCTTAATTTCGTAACAGTGTCACTTGCTGGTTTTCCACTACTACAACTCGGCCATAAACAAACTGACCGTCTAATTTATCCGCTTTACGGCTCATGATTGTCGCATCTTCAAAGTGATTAAACAAGATGGTGTAGCTGCCTTGCTGATTTTCCAGTTTCAAAGCCGTCGCATCTTCTTGTGGCAACTCTTTTCCAGAAGAAGAAACCGTCACTCGTGTGATTGCTGTTTGTTCCAATGCCAGAACGGTTATCATCACACTGCGGCCTTTGCCCTGAGTAGTCAACTGAATTTTTTCACTGGTCAATCGCTCATTGTAGTGGGGAGAATACTCGCTATTAGTAACAGTCAATTTCTGTCCGCTTAACGGATAGATATGCAGGCGACTCTCATCTCCTTCATAGACTCCATGATCTTCAGTAGCTGTTAAGCGCCCCGCTTTAGGAAAATTAAAGAACTGGGTGTATTCATGGTCTTCATTTGTGATCGCCTCGTCTGCTACAATCCAGATTCCTGGTTTTATGTGCAAGATTTTACGGGTGAGCAGGACATTTTTTCCATAACGAAAATAGCCGGTGTGGCTGCATTCCGCATACGCATATCCGTTTTTGCTGCGCAGGTAATTTGGCAGCGCTGGTGCTGTTCCTTCGTATCCCCAAGAGCCGGATTGTTTGGTGAATTCTTCGCCGTCTACCAGAATTGTGTTGTGAGCAGAAGCATTCTTGAAGGCTTTGCGGTCAGGACTGCCTTCCACATAGGTAAAGCGACCGTTATCACACAAAAGCGATTCCCGGTGGAACACTTCAAAATGCAGATTGTCGCTGTGGCCGTGACCTCCGCCTTGTGAACCATTTTTAATCAACGTCCAGCTCGCCTCCTTATCCCACGAGTCCCGCATGAACAACAAGCCACTGTCTTCAAAGTTCTGATCTAACGCGAGTGGTCGCAAAGCATCCAATTGAGGCAAACGGTCAATGGCACTTTCTCCATAATCAAAAAGCGTGCTCAAAAACAATTCGCGGCCTGCCACCCAGTTGGCTTGCGGGTCACCGGTTACCAATGCCATCCACTGCAAAATTGGCCGCATGTCTTCTACATCACTGTCCCCATAAGGAGATTGGCTGCGATCTGGACGAGTCATAGCCACCGAGGCACTCGTCATGCGGACCAGTGCATCCGTGATTGCCGGCGGTACCAGCAGTTGATTACGCTGTGCAATTTGTTGCATCTCCGCCAAGCCAATCCAGACTTCGTGGTGGTACATAAAGGACTGCTCCCAATGAAATCCGTCTGGTACAACCTGCAGCTCTGCTGAAACAGTCAGGACATTTTCAGCGATGGCCAGTTTTTCTTCCACGTTTTCAATCCATTCAGGATAAAGAGCACAGGCTAGCCAAACCCCGTTTTGTTCCAAGACTTTCCAATTAGAAATCATGGACATATTGATCAATTTTTCCTGGCACAAGTAGTCAGTCTGCTGATTCATGGATATTGCAATCTGTTGGGTCAAAGCCTCTGAAAGCTCAATTTCCGGACACAGCTCCAACAGGTTTAACGTCTTGACCCAGTTTTTCAAGCGAATACCTGTTTCAATGGTTCGCCAACCAGTCCACAAGTGGTCTTCTATCAACGTTTCCCGCTGAATCCAGTCTTCCCACAGAGCCAGCAGCTTATCGACATAGCGGCGGTCGCCAGTAAAAAGATAGACTTCCATCAACAACACAAAGAAACGATGGCGATTGAGCATATACGTCCATTCAGGATCCCCAAAAGGCTCGTGGTTCCAGTCGAAACGACCGTCTTCAAACGTTACCGGTCGAAACTCCCGCTCCATGTCCCACTCTTGATCATAGAAAATCGTATCTTGCAAAAGTGCATCTGCCAGTCGCAGCTTTTCTTGCCAACTTTCAGTAAACTGAGGTGCTTGTAAACAACTTTCCAGCTGCTGACGATTTTGATAGAATCCAATTCGATTTGTAATTGACATGTGTTACTCTCCTTTTACCATAAATGGCAATCTTTTTTGATCAAACGCAACAGGCCTTCAATCAAGAAATAGTCCCCATAAACCAGATGAATCTCTGTTTCTTTCTCCTGATGATAAGAATGGCTGGAATGCTGCAAGATACCGTCTGTTGTCGGATCCCAATCACAGTGTTCCGCCAATAGCGCCTGTATCATTTTTTCTGCAGCTTGGCGATAATACTCGGCTTCCATACCAGTCAACTGATCGGCAATCTCCAACAACCCACACGCAGCACAGGCGGTAGCCGAAGTGTCCAATTTCGTAGTCCCTAGCGGTGCTCGAAAATCAATCAGCGAAACATAGCCGGTTTGGGCGACATTGCCGATAAAATAATTGGCTAGTTTCTTGGCAGTATCCAGGTAGCGTTTTTCCCCTGTGTGCCGCGCACTCAAGGCAAAGCCATAAATCCCCCAGCTTTGTCCTCGCGTCCATGCAGAATCCGGCGAGAACCCCTGACCTGTGACCATTTCCAAAAATTCGCCACTTTCCGGATCAAAACTGGCAATGTGCCCCGCAGAGCCATCTTCTCTGATCAAATAACGGTCTAAAGTATCAGCATGAGCCATCGCTACTTGTTTGAAGCGGGGATCTTTCAGCTCTTTTGTTGCCCAATAAAGAATCGGGATATTCATCAAACTATCAATAATTGCCCATCCGGGAACGTTGCAATTCCATGCTGACAAAAAGCGGCCAGCCAGATTGAAGCGAGACAACAGTAGACTCGCTGCATGCAAGCCCCGTTCTCGGGAGCGCTGATTGCCCGTGATTCGATAATCGGCCACGGCGGTGTGCAACCACATAAACCCAACATCATGATGCAGCCCCATGTACTCTTCCAGCGCATTGTCCAACAGTTCTTCGATCTTCTCGGCATTTTCGCGATAAGCTTCTTCATTAGCATACTGATACATCTGCCAAAGACTGCCGGCAAAAAAGCCGTTGGTCCACCAGGCAACAAAACTTTCCGATAAATCATCGTAAGCACCGTCTGTGGCTGAATAAGGAATCTTGCCTAAGTTGCGTTTATTTACCACCGTCATTTTCTCTTGAACTTTTGCTAAAGCCTCTGTCACCCATTGCTGATTTTCCATAAATTTGCACCTCGTTGGATTTTTTCTTTACTTTTAGTTTAACGAATTATGCAAACGCTTCAATGTGTGGAACTGAGGCTGATGCTGTATCTTTCAGCGGGGGAGTATGTGTTTTTCTCAGCCGTTGTGTAGTTTCGTGACAGCCCTTTCTTTTCCCATAATGAGCCGTATACTGAACATTGTAACCGATTACTAAGAAAAAGGAAGGGTTTTATGCAAATCGAATTTATCACTCAAGAACCGCTGGAAGAATTTCTTGCTGTTGTCAGCCGACAATTAGGTTTTACTATTGAATCAGGGGGACAAATGATCGAGCTGCAAAAAGGCGACCGGATTCGTATCGCGACCACTCCGGAAAAAACTGTCATTACCTATGGCAGCAAGCCTCAGCTTTTCCGTGCATTGACTTTGTGGCAAGCTCGCCAAAAACAAGAGCCTGTTTTCAGTTGCGAAGAAACACCTCGCTTCGACAAGATCGGTCCGATGATTGACCTCTCTCGAAACGCGGTTTTGACAGTAGCTGCTATGAAAGAATACATCACTTTGTCCGCCAAAATGGGCCTCAACAGTGTGATGCTTTATATGGAAGATACCTATGAGATTCCGGAATATCCCTACTTCGGTCATATGCGGGGGCGTTACAGCCAGCAGGAAATGCGAGAATTGGATGATTTTGCGGATGAGCTAGGAGTTGAATTGATTCCTTCCATCCAGACGTTGGGACATTTGCGGACACCGCTTCGCTGGAACTTTGCTATCGGTATGAAAGATACCCACGATATTTTACTAGTCGATGAGGAGAAAACTTATACCTTTATCGAAGCAATGATTCGTTCGGTTTCCAGTTGTTTCCGATCTCGACAGATTCATATCGGAATGGATGAGGCTCACGATCTGGGCTTGGGGCATTATTTAGGTAAACACGGATTAGAAAATCGCTTTTCCATCATGACCAAACACTTGAATCGAGTCGTACCTCTGTGTGAAAAATACGGTATGAAGGCAATGATGTGGAGTGATATGTTCTTTAGAATCGGCACCAAGTCCGGAGATTATTACGATCCCGAAGTGGAATTCCCCCAAAATCTGATCGACGATATGCCAAATGTCGATATGGTGTATTGGGATTATTACCACCATGACGAAAAACAGTATATTTCCAGTTTTGCCAACCACAAGAAGCTGCAACGGCCAATTATTTTTGCCGGCGGGGTTTGGACTTGGAACGGCTTGGCTCCAAATTATGGCAAGTCCCTTGCTACGACTGCTGCAGGTTTAGCGGCAGCTAAAAAAGAAGGTGTTCGGGAAGTTTATGCGACCTTGTGGGGGGATGACGGTCAGGAAACTCCGCATATTGCAGCACTTTTAGGGCTGCAGCAGTTTGCAGAGGAGCAATATGGAGATGCGCCCACACTCGGCCTCATCAGCGAACGTTTTGAAATGTTTCATGGGCAGCCGGCAGCAGATTTCTTGTTGTTGGATCGCTTTGATCAGACCCCTGGTGTCGCTAAAGACAATCCCGGCGGCTCTAATGTCAGTAAGTTAGCTCTTTATGAAGACTTACTCTTTGGCATTTACGATGGCACACTGAACCAATATGATTTGGAAGACTGGTACCAACAGTTGGCACAAGAGCTGGCTACGGTTCAGCCAACAGCGGTGACTTATCCCCTCTTTGCTTTTTATCAGCAACTGGCTGAAGTTTTGTCCCATAAGGCCGCTCTTGGTAAAAAAGCCTGGACTGCCTATCAGGCCCATGACCGTGACAGCCTAGCAGCCGTTTTAGAAGACATCCACCGGCTCAAACCAGCCTTAGAAATGCTCCATGAACGCCATCGTGAAGTTTGGTTCCAGTGGAATAAACCCTTTGGCTGGGAGATTTTGGAGCTGCGCTATGGTGGTTTAATCAAACGTAGTGAAACCTCAGCGTGGCGTTTGGATCAATACCTAAAAGGTGCTTTGAATGAGCTGCCGGAATTGGAAGCGCCTCGACTAGTATTTGAAGGTCCTTGGCTGCTGGGAGACGATATGGTGGGACGCAACTTGTTCCACGGCATCTATTCTGCCAGCAAACTCTCAGACGTCTGATATTCATTCGGAGCAGAAAACTACTATATTGAAAAAACCATTCTAGCTAAAATGGGTCCTGATTAAAAGAAAGGAAGATTCCTATGAAATTGAAATCATTTTTACTGCGCTTTGGTTTGGCAGCAGTCTTACTGGCTGGTATCCTGCTTTACATCAACTACAACAGTAAAGGTCCAGCAGAAGCTGTCATTGAACCCACCACTGAGAAAACAACCGTCGAAATTACCGGTGAGGTTAACAATAAAGCAGAAGCAACTGCCTGCCTGGAAGTGCTTAAAGCCAATTTAGCTGCCGCCAACAACGAAGATACCACCGCTTACGTCGATACCTTGGTAGCCTCTGCGCGGCAGGCGACACAAAAAGAAATGGATGATTTTTTTGCGGAATACGATCTTTCTCATGAGCTAGAAAGTTTCAAAGTAGTCAAACAAGAACAAGCTTCCATGTTGGTGGAAGCGCAGCAGAAAACTGTCAATCGCGGCAAGCAAAAGTATCGCAACCATCTCACACAAGCGCATCATACCTTTATTAAAGAAGACGGCACATGGAAAATCAAAGAAACCAATATGACCAATACTGAATTCATCGACTAATCTGCTGTTAAGTTGGCTAACCTGCCCTAAACTGCAGTAAAGCGACAAGGAGTGTATACAATCATGACAACTTTTGCCAATTGGCCTGACTATTACCCGGACCCTAGTTGGTTCATCAAAGATCGCTTCGGGATGTTTATCCACTTCGGTCTTTTCAGTGTGGCCTCTCGCCACGAATGGCTAATGACCACCGAACAAATTGATCCTGAAGTCTATGCTGAAAAATACTTTGAAAACTTTAATCCTGATCTCTTCGATGCCGATGTCTGGGCCGCCGAGCTGAAGCAATGCGGCGTCCAATACATGGTCTTCACTACAAAACATCATGAAGGCTTTGCATTATGGGATTCTCAACTAACTGATTTCAAGATTACCAATACCACTTTTGGGCGTGACCTTTTAGCAGAGCTGTTGCCGGCAATGCGGAAAGCTGGCATCAAAATTGGTTTGTACCACTCATTGATTGACTGGAAGCATCCAGATTTCCCAGTCGATGGCCTGCATCCCCAGCGCGAGGTTGCCAGCTATCGTGAGAGCAATCAGACGCGGGATTTAAAAAAATATCAGGACTATTTGGCCGGACAAGTGGAAGAGCTTCTAACCAACTATGGCAAGATTGATTACATGTGGTTTGACTTCTCCTACGCTCATAGAGACTGGGGCTGGTCTGTGGGCAAAGGTGCCAAAGATTGGGACAGCCAGCGACTGGAGCAGCTCTGCTTGCGCCTGCAACCCGACATGCTCATCAATGATCGCTTGGATTTAGGCCACGGGGTGACGACCCCCGAACAGTTCCAACCGGATAAACCTTTTGAAAAAGACGGCAAACCAGTTTTATGGGAAGCTTGTCAAACCATGTATGGCACTTGGGGCTATGATCGAGACAATCTTGAATGGAAATCCAGCGAGATGCTTTTGAAGATGCTCATCGACACTGTCGCCAAAAATGGTAACTTTTTGATGAATATCGGGCCGAATCCTCGTGGAGAGATCGATACCAAGACTTTGGAACGGACTCGCGAAATTGGCGAGTGGATGCGTCTGCATAAAGAAGCCATTCTTGGCGCCGGTTACTGTGGCGATTACGAAGCTCCGGCTGATTGTCGTTACACCCAGCGGGGCAATAAACTGTACCTGCACATTTTCTCTTATCCTTACCGCAACTTACATTTAAAAGGAATTGCTGATAAAGTGAAATTCATTCGCCTGTTAAACGACGGCTCAGAAATCCAGTATCGCGGCTTTGATCCCGAAGAGGTCATCACCTCTACTGAAGCAGTGATTGCCCCAGAAGATATCGTCATCACACTGCCGATTGAAAAACCGGCTGTTCTAGTTCCCGTGGTAGAGATTCTATTAAAAGACTGATAAACCATATGTAAAAGACGAGCAATTTCGGTTTTCTAATCGAAACTGCTCGTCTTTTCATCACAAAAAAAATTTCACTTCTCCAGAGATTTCACAATGTGCATGAAGCAAAGTAGTCAGCTCTAAATCTTACAAACTGCGACAATCATAGCAACCAGAGCACAATTTGAAAGCATGGCTATATCTTTCCTCCATACCCAGAAAAAGCCGATCCAACTGCTGATAAAAATACTCCTTACTCCCGACTTGCCAAGTCACATCACAGCCCACACAGAATATATCTTTTACACCAGCTGCCGCATAGAGATTTTTTTACAGTCGAGAAACCCCTCGATATCCCCGTAAATGCTTCTTCAGTTTGGTCATGGCCCAGTTGTAATGTCCAGACGTATTAGGGATGAAATAGGCCGCCAGATTCGTCGTCTTCGTCCAGGGATAATACCCTTTTTCAAAAAGTTCTTCGTCGCTGAGCTCTTCTATTATCGCCATGACTTTTCGATGGCTTCCTAAAAGCAGCTCTTTAGCCGCAGCCAGCGAAGTTGCTTGGTATTTTAGCCAGATTTCATGATTTAGCAGTGGCAGCTGGTTCCACTTATATTCCTGGGCAGGCGTCTGAGGTGTGCCCTGGTTCAGACAGCCGACCTCATACCATTCCAACATCATCTGATGCCATTCATACAAGTGAATCAAGACGTCCCGCAAATTTTTGTCCCGATCTTCAAATAGAAAGGTTGCGGTTTGTTCTGGGACTGACATTTTCCCAATCAATTCTTGCAGTTGTGCAAAAGTTTCATTTCCTGCTGTGAGCAGCTGCTCTTTCGTCTTCGGCTTGGCCATTTGTTCTCCTCCTTATGGTGCAGGCTACCGGCAGTTTGTGCCGTTATAAACCTGCCAGCGTCGTTATACTTATAGTCTAGCACGGAAAACATGACAAGGTCTGTCAACTTATCATCGGTCCTTTTCAAGACAAAAAACCGTCACAACGAGGTGACGGCAGAATTACGATTTCACTCAAGAATTGATTGCAGAACCTTTAGTTCCTCGGAGCCAGCGCGGCAGCTTGAATTCTTGAACGATTCCGATGAGTTGGCCAGACAAAAGCACCGTCAGCAGTGAAAAGCCGATGCGATTCAGCGGAATGTAACTCATGGACAATAAAAGGACCATTAAATCACTGGCCAGATACGCCCATTGGATTTTTACTTTTAAAAGTTTGGCGAGACTCATGGCCATCGCATCATCTCCTCCGGGTGCTCCGCCAGCTCGCACGCACAAGCCACAACCCACGCCTACGAACAATGCCCCCAAAATTGCTGCGAACAGCGGGGTTTCTCCGATATGCGGCCACAAAGGTCCCATGCTCTCAAACCAACTGTAACTCAAAGAAAAGCCTACCGACGCTAAGATCGAATAGACGATAAACACCCGTCCTAAGATACGCCACCCTGCGGCGTAACATGCCATGTTGAAGACAAAGCCGGAAACTGCCGGCGAAATGTGAAACCAATGATCCAACAACAGCGTCAAACCTAAGCCGCCGCCTTCTGTCACGCCGCTAAACGAGTGAATATTGAACAATCCAAAAGACAATACCATACTTCCCAACAGCACTAGTATCAGTGAGCGGGGGTTAATGTTTTTTAACATGTGTATTCCTCCAAAAAATAAATAAATGGTCACTGGACCATTGAAAATAGCCATCGATCTGTGGCTGTTTTTTCGTCGCTACAGATGTCGGCTCTTGCCTTTGAAGGTTTCATTTTCTTTTTGCAGGGTATCAGTAAATGCTTCCAAAGCAGTAATGAACTCCGGCGAAAATTCGGTCAATGTCTTGGCCAATGCCCGCTGCTCAGTCTGATAAACCGGGGCTAGGACTTCTTGGGCATATTGTCGGCCACGCTTTGTTAAGCGCAGCGTCTTTTCATTGTTGTGCGCCGCCGGTTCCAAGCGGAGATAGCCTTTTGCCACACATTCTTTGACGATAGTATTCAAAGTAGTCTTGGGGATTAACCATTTTTCGCTGAGCTCTTTTTGGGAATATGCGGCCCCATCATCGAGTGCGTAAAGTAACGTCAGAGTATTTTCTTTGATGCCAATTGCTTTACACTGCTTCGAGTAGACTCCGTCGATTACGTTTACCGCCAACACTAGGCGCCGTATTTGTTCCTGCAGCTCCTCCATCTTGTCCACCTCAACTTTTTCTGCATTGAATCCGCTAATTTTTTTAACCAGCACGGATCATTTATTGCCGGCTGTCCTCTCTCACAGCAAAGAACAATCCGAATTCGTACTCCTTTAAAATTGTAAAACGAATTCAAGCTCTCGTCAACTAAATTTCACAAAATAAAAAAAGCAGCACTGACTTATCTAGTGAACGACAAATCAGCGCTGCTATTTTAAATTTAAACAAGCTTTTCAGCCTGTAGTGTCTTTTTTAAGACGATCCATTTATTTGTACAATGGTCCGTATGCTTGACAAGCTCGGTAGTCTGCGCCTTCTGTGTCAGCTGTACCAAAAAGTCCCCAAGCTTTTGGACGGAAAATCCGTTCCTCAGCTACGTTGTGCATATTGACAGGAATACGCAGGATGCTGGCTAGCGCAATCAGCTCATGACCGATGTGTCCATAACTGATAGCACCGTGGTTGGCCCCCCAATTATTCATCACCGTATAGGTATCTGTAAATGCGCCTTCTCCGGTGATTACCGGTGCAAACCAAGTAGTCGGCCAAGTTGGATCTGTCCGGTCGTCTAATTTTTCGTGGACATCTGCCGGCAGTTCTACCGAGTAGCCTTCTGCAATCTGCAAAACCGGGCCGAGACCTTTCACCAGATTCAAACGAGCCATCGTCATCGGCATTCCGCCACGGGTGAGGTAGTTGGTAGAAAAACCGCCGCCTCGGAAATATTCTTTCGTAGCTGGGCGAAATTGGGTGCTTTCCAACATGTGCTGACGTTCCTCATCGGTTACTTCCCAGTAAGGTTTGATGACAGGCTTGCCATCGATTGATTGCTGGCCAGTACCATCCAGGCAGGCAGAACCGGAATTGATTAAATGCAGCAAGCCGTCTTCAGCTGCTCCAGAAAGGCGGTAACCCGTCACTCTTTCAACTGAATCCGGTGACCAGTATGTCCGTACATCGGCAAAAATCTGTGCTGTATTGGTCAGCAGGTAGTTGAAAAGCATCGTCACGCCGTTCAAGCTGTCGTTTTCTGTCGCCATGATATACGGCCTGCGAGGACCATTCCAGTCGAAACTGGAGTTCAGGAATGTTTCCAAGAAATCCCCATTTGGGAAATGGTCGGTCCACTGCCGTTGTCCTTGGAAACCAGCCACTGAGGCGCTATGCCCTTGCGCTTCTTCCCCAAAGCCCAATTCCGCCAAGCGAGGATTCCCAATCATCAAGTCGCGGGCGATGAGGGCCATTTTCACAACAAATTCCCATTGCTGCGCCAACTCGTCTTTTTCCCACTTGTTGCCTTCAGGATTGTTGTCAGACCCTTCTTGACAGTTTTCTTTGACCCAAGCCAAAGCCTGTTGGTATTCTTCTTTGTCATAGATTTCTTCTTCAATACGGCGAGTGAACTCTGACATATCAATATATTCATTGCGCATGCCCAAGTATTCTTGGAAGAAATCATCTTTGACAACTGAACCAGCGATTCCCATCGAAACTGAGCCCATTGAAAGATAGGCGGTATTTTTCATCTGAGCTGCCGCCAATCCGGACTTGGCAAAGGTCAACAGTTTTTCTTGCACATCTTTGGGGATGGCAGTATCGTCAGAATTTTGGACGTCGCGACCGTAGATGCCAAAAGCCGGGATCCCTTTTTGAGCATACCCTGCCAAAACAGCTGCCAGATATACCGCACCCGGACGTTCCGTGCCATTGAATCCCCATACCGCGTGAGGCAGTGTCGGATCCATGTCCATGGTTTCAGTCCCATAACACCAGCAAGGAGTCACAGTAATGGTGAGACCGACGTTTTCTTGTCGAAATTTTTGCTGGCAATCTAATGATTCTTTAACCCCGCCGATGGTTGAGTCGGCAATGACACAGGCAACCGCTTCACCATTTGGATAACACAGGCTGCCTTCCAAAAATTCTTTGACACTTTGGGCCATATTCATAGTTTGTGTTTCCAGTGATTCCCGTACTCCGCGGCGACGGCCGTCGATCGTCGGACGAATCCCGATTTTCGGATTGTTCATATGATTTCCTCTTTTCAATTGTTGGTCAATACACTTGTACTCTTGTCGGCTGATAACACTTCAGCTCCGGCAGTGCCGTCAATTGCCGGCGAAAAGCGTGAATGGAGGTCAAGTAGCCCAAGCCAATGCCTTGGGCGGCGAGATTGCCCATGGCCGTTGCTTCTACTGGTCCGGCGATGACCGGTTTGTGGCAGGTTTCAGCGATACATTGGCAAAGAAAATCTGCTCTGGCACCGCCACCGATAACGTGGATTTCTTCGTATGTTTTCCCTGTCAAACGATGGATTTCTGCAAAAGTCTGAGCAAAGGCTGTCGCCAAGCTGCGATAGACACAGCGGATGACTTCACCAACAGTCGGCTGAAGACACCCTTTTGCCTGCATCAGTTTCGTTAATTTTTCTAACATGTGCTCAGGTTGAGCCAGCTGAGGTTGCTGCGTATCGATTAAGACCGTATCCGCAGATGATCGGGCCAATTCCATCATCTCTTGAAAACTCATGTGTGTCCCTGTCTGTTCCAAAGAACGTTGCAATTCTTGGATTAGCCAAAGTCCCGTGAGGTTTTTCAGGAAACGATTGCGGCCAGGTCGGCCTCCTTCATTGGAAAAGCCCAGCTGTTGCGCGGCTGGCTCTAAAACAGGTGCTGCGGTTTCAGTTCCCGCCAAAGCCCACGTACCTAAAGAAATAAATAAAAAGTCTTCTTTAGCAGTCGGTACACTGGCAACAGCGCAAGCGGTATCGTGGCCGTAGCTTTTGTAGACAGGAATTTCGGGAAGCTCAGGGTCTTGCAACACACCGACAAAATCTCCCGCCTGCCCCAGATTCGGCAACAGACTTTCCCTGATACCAAATTGAGCTGCCAGCGCTTGGTGCCAGTCACCGGTGATTGGATCTAGGAGTTGCGTGGTAGAAGCAATCGTCTTTTCTCCCAGCACCTTTCCAGTCAACAAATAGCCGAGTAAGTCCGGCATCAACAGCAGCTGTGCCGCTTGTTCTTTTGACTCTTCGCAGGCCAATCGAAACAGTGAATTGATTGCCATCACCTGATTGCCGGTGGCCGCAAATAATTTTTCAGCGTCAAAAGTATCCTGCAGCTTCTCATAACTTTGTTGACTAGAGGAATCTCGGTAGTGGACAGGTAACCGCAACAGCTGCCCCTGATGATCCAGCAAACCGTAATCCACTCCCCAAGTATCAATGGCAATACTGAGCAGCTCATAAGATTCCGAGGCTTTTTTGATTCCCAGTTTAATCTGCGTCACTAGTGTCGGCAGATCCCAACACAGGTGGCCATTTTCTGTGATGGGGCGATTGTCAAACCGATGGATTTCGGCCATAGTCAGTTGACCTGTTTGAAAGCGGCCGATGATCCCACGACCGCTGGAAGCGCCTAAATCAAACGCCAGCAGGGCTTGAGGTTTGCGGTTGTTCATAACGAGTCTCCTCGGTATTGTATTTTTTGTAGCCGGGATGGCGGCCTGTGATGCCGTAGCGTTCCCGCATAGCAATCAAATCCCCCATCCGGTCAGCAGAAATTTCCGGTTCTGCCTGCGTGTTCAACAATGTGCGGGCATAGTATTGGGTCTTAGCACACAATTCCAGTGACTCCATCCGGTAATAAGCCGTCACGATGTCTGAACCCATCGCTAAAGCCCCGTGATTTTCCAACAAAACGACATCGTGTTCATTCAGATATGGCGTGATGGCATTCGGCACTTCTTCAGTGGAAGGCATTCCAAACGGCGTGATCGGAACAGCCCCGATGGTCAATGAACTTTCGATCAAAGAATAATTATCCAAAGGGATGTGGGCCAAAGCAAAACCAGTGGCTACCGGTGGATGTGCGTGAACAACGGCTTGTACATCGTCACGTTCTTCATAACAGCGCAAATGCATTTTGATTTCAGAAGAAGGCTTGTAGTCTGCTTGTGCTTCTAAAACATTGCCTTTTAAGTCAATTTTGATAAGCTTATCGGCAGTGATAAAGCTTTTAGAGATGCCTGTTGGGGTGCAGATAATCGTATTGTCATCCAATTTAGCTGACACGTTACCGTCATTAGCCGCCACCCAGCCCAGCTGCCACATTTTGTTACAGACATCACAGATCATTGCTCTTAATTCTTGTTCGTTGATGGGTTTCATTTTGTTGCCTCCGTCTTTTTAGTATTTTGCCATGCTGTAAACAGTGATTGGAAGTCTGCCTTTGCCAACAACTCTTGCCGATAAACTTTTTGGCTCAATGCCGCTTGCAACCAAAAGACCGCTTCAATCACTTGCTTTTCTGTGAGTGCATCAGGAATATCAGACCAAACCGCCAATGCGATAGCTGGCGTCTGAGCCAGATAAGCCGCCTCTACCACTTGATTGTTAGCATAAGTGGTCAAAGTAAAGTCTTCGGCGATTTTTTCATATGTCGGGTAGGTGTAGCTAGCTGCTTCTCCTAGTACAAAATAGAAGAAATTGTCGTTGTGGTTGATGACGTTGTAGCCTTTTTCAAAGAAGGTTTCCACTGGCGCCATATTTTGATTCCAACGGGTCCAATAAGAGACTTCACAATCAGGGGACAATGACAGTTTTTCCTGCCGATTGAGTCGGAAAAAGCCATCGTTCCAAACCCGTGGAATAAAGCCCAGTTGACGTACAAAGTCGATGGTCTGATTGACGTATTCGATAAAGACCTCGATTCCGCTTGCTTCTTCGCCAAATTTTTCTTTGGCATAGGCCGCCAGTGTCGGATATTTGTCAATTTGGTCGAAATCAACAAATTCATCGGCACCGATATGGAAGTAACAGCTTTCAGAAAACAGCTCCCCGTACTCTCGGTAAAAGTCCCGAACCAACTCTACAGCTTCTGGATTCAACAAATCCAACGCTTTTGCATCTTTGGTGAAATTACCTTCTTCATCAATGGTCGTCAATTGGAACTGAGGATAATTCTTCAAAATCTGCTTCAAATGTCCTGGGCTGTCGAAATCTGGAATCACTTGGATAAAATGACGGTTGGCATATGCAATCAGTTCGCGAACTTCGGCTTTTGTCAGAAATTCTGGTGATACCACTTCTGGATGGGCTTCAGATTCAATCCGAAATCCTTCATTCTCGGAAAAATGCAGTTGCAGATGCGTAAATTGGAACAAAGCCAAGCTACGAACCAGCTGTTTTAAACTCGCTAATGAAAAAAACTTACGTCCCATATCGATCATAAAGCAACGCTCTTGGATTCCACCGTAAAACAGACCGCTGACCGGCTGTTGAAGCAACTGCCCTTGCAGTGCCTTGGCAGCACCATAAAACACTTGGCTCTCGTCACGACCGGTAATCGTGACCTGCTGATCTTGTTGATGAATTTCAAAATCACCTGCCAAATCGACATCCAGCCTCAGTGTAATTTGCGGCAGACTTGCTGTCGCTCCCGGTATCTCTTCACAAAAATTCAAAAATCGTTTTGCGCTTTCGGCCAACTGCTCGTCATAAGTCACGATCAGGCCTTTTTCATTCATTGTTATCAATTCATGTTCACTCCTTACTAGCTCATTTAACTTGTTACTTTATCTAACTTGCTTTTTCATCCTACAATGACAGCGCATTCACTACAATGTGTGGTTTTTTCTTCTGACGGTGAGCTGTTGCCCTCCTCGATGATACACCACTATGTAGCCTACCCCGGCTGTGTGGATACTGCCCCCAATCAAAAAACTAGCAGCAAACCGCCCCGCTTTGGTGCAGGGATCACTTTTTCCAGTGTAGCATTTCTTTGTCATGAACAGTCGCACCGTTTTTCAAACTCTGCCACAAAAAACAGGCGACGCTCACATCACTTAGATAAGAAACTATCTATTAATAACTAATTGCGACAATCCTTGTATCTAAATCGGCAAAAGGAATATTCGGACCGATAAAAGTGAATCCGCCCTTGAAAGGTTTAACAATGAAAAAACAAGTCACTTCCACTATTTTTAATGGAAGTAACTTGTCTTTTGCGGTTCATCTTTCATATTGTTTGCGTCAGAGGACGATGACTCAACTATTGTCACTGCCTTGTCTACTTTGCTTTCTTTTTGATCACTAAATAACTTTTTTACTATTTGTTTAACGTGCGGAACTGTCCGGGAGTAACCCCTACAAGGGTGCGGAATTTGCGGGTATAGTTGGACACATCATAATACCCTGCTTCTCGAATGATGTCTTTGATTGGTCGATCTGAATCAATCAAAGCTTGCTTGATTTTTTCCATCCGCAGTTCTTGGATATATTTGGAGAAAGTCATGCCGCTTTCTTTTTTGATAAAACGACTGAGATAAGATACCGACAGTTGAAACTCTTCAGCCACCATTTCCAGCGAGAGTTGCGACGAGGCATAATTGTCCTGAATGAAGGCAAACAATTCCTGTTTCAACTGCGATTCCTGGTTTTGCGGTTTGGATTGTACCAACGCACACAACACTTTGGCAATTTCTAAAAGTTGCGGTTCCAGATCATACAAACTGTGGAAATCGGCCGCTTCTTCCGCCGTGGTCAATGCGGGACAGCTCTGAATATCAGAGGCAAACTTCGTGAGAATATTTAGCAGATAAAAGCCGTAAATCTTTTGCGCACCCGCAGTAAGCTGCTGATTCAAGCCATTTTCTATCAAACGATGAATGGTTTCACCAGCAACATCAAAATCGCCTTGTGTCAAACTCTGGATCAATTTCATCTTTTGGGAATCAGGGTATGAAATTCCTCCGGTAACCGGCTCTTCTTTCAACTCGTCATAGTAGACGATGGCTTGTTCTTTCATTGTAAAGGAGTGCTCCAATGCCGCCAAACTTTCAATAAATGAACGATTGATTTCTGCTAAATGTTTGACAGGATTACCTGCAGCGATTGTTGGCCGCAAACCCACCAGATCAAAAATGTCATTGTAAAGAGCTTCGGAGATCCGTTTCATTTCGGTTTCTTCTTCATAAGCTACCAAAATTGCGATAACTTGAGTAGACAACACTTCGGTAGCATAGCCTACAAAACCGGTGCCTCGAACCATTTGCAGATATTCCATCAAAACGTCATGCTGTTGGGAGAACTCATTGAGGCCTTTTTCTCTCGTACTGATGGTCATCGTGAAGTAGTATTTCCCCTTCAACTGCACATGTACGGAATCCAGCAAGACCACCAGTTGTTCTTCATCTTTGATCCGACCACCGATTAATTTACGTAAGACTTGCTCTCTGGCGTGTGGCGTTTGGCGTTGGATTTCTTCATGGAGTTCTTTGTTCTCATTTAAAAAGCGCGAAACCCGTTCGTGAACTTGGATGCCCGACCGCTCACCAGACACATGCGTTTCCGCATTTTCATCATCGTATTCTTCCATCAGTTGTTCCAAGCGTTGAATCGGACGATAATTGTATCGGCCCAATACAAAGACCAGAACACTGCCCAAAAGAAGTGTTCCTAAAATAAAGTAAAGAAATTTTTGCTGCACTCGATTGATAGTCGCCAGTGCCTTATCTGGATTGACCACCCCAATGTAGGAAAGTCCCAGGCCAGTATTCTCCAATTGCTGCGTCATAAAGCGATGCCCACTAATAGTTAAGGTTTTCTCCTGTTTTGCTTGTGCAACATTGTCAGGATTATTCATGTAGCTGAGCAACTCGCGATTGCCGGTGCTGGACAACACCTGATTTTGTTCATTGACCAAATAATTCGTACTTTCTTCACCATAAGAAGACTGATCCAAAAGTTTCTGGATACTTGATTCCTTGATAGCATAAACTGCCGTCCCGTAGGATACTTGGTCAGCGTTTTGTAATGGTACCAGATAGTACATTCGATTATGACTCTCTGTGTATTCGTCTTCTAGATTAATTAACTTTGGTACATCAGTAGTCAAAAGCTGCGCAATCTCTCCAGCACTAAAATTATTCTTGCCGGAAGACTTCAAAAGCAACTCAGTGTTCAACCACCCGCTTGTAGAAAAAAGCATATCCGGCTTTTCATAGTACATTAGGAATACTTCATCCACGATACTACCTTCTAGTCGGTTCTTTCGCAAAGATTGCTGTCCTTCCAGTGTATAATAAGGATGACTAATCATTTTCAGTGACAACTTGTTATCATGGGGAATTTGGTGGGAAAGATCATTTAGCTGCATCAAGTTATTCTCAAAAGAAGACTGCAACTGCAACAAGTGATTTCGTGCTGACAATTCCAGTTGCTGATTGATGCTGTCTTTTGAAGTTTTAAACCAGATACCTGAAACAATCAAAAAAGGTACTAAAAAGACGAGTAAGTAAGAACCTACCGAACGACCTAACCCTGAAAAACAGGCTTGCTTAATCTGACCAATGATTTTTTTCATTTTCTCCTCCATCTTTTCTTTGCAGCGGACAAAGTTACCTGCTGCTCCAAACAACTATGTAACGAGCAAGAAATAAAACGCTTCCCACAATCTTTGAAAAAAATACATATCGTAACAACTGTCCATCACTGGCTTGTCACGATGTGTCCGATTGTAAACTTAACACATAATTTAGGTTATTTCGATATTAAAAGAACATTACTAAGGGAATTTTTAGGATATTTTAAGGCATTGAAAGCGAATAACAGAACGCCAGTGATATTTATCGTAAAAAAGAAAGAAAGTCGCTTTTTGGGACTTTCCTGTCTTTCTTATTCTAAAATCAACCCATATTTTATAACTGATGCTCGTCGTTAATAGCAACAACTTGCCCGCAACCGAATTTGTTACGCCAATCATAAACTGCCCCCAAAAGATTGGATTCATTGCCAAAGCGACAGATAGCAATCTCCGGCAAAAGCACGTTGCTGGGGATATGGCTTGAGATTTCCGCAATTTTTTCCTGCAGCATTGGCAATAAAAAGTCAGCTTTGGAGATACCACCGCCAATCAGTATTTTTTGTGGATCCAGCACATATTGCAGATTGTAACAGCCCACCGCCAATTGTTCGATAAAATCGGCGACTGCTTCTTGAGCTTCTTTGTCGTTCGCGGCCAAAAGTTCAGTCACTTGACGACCATCTAAATCAGCAGGGTCTACACCTTTTTTCAAAGCTGTATCCAATACCAAGCTTCGGGTGGCACCAGTGATACTCCAGATTTCCCAACGTTTGGCCCCTTGCTTAACCGGCATCAACATGTAGCCAAATTCGCCCCCCAACAAGTGGGAACCCCGAACCAGCTTTTCCTCTATCATTACAGCCCCGCCAACAGAAGTCCCTAAAACAATCATTGCCAGATCATGGCAATCTTGACCTGCCCCTTGCCATTTTTCTGCCAAAAGAGCACAATTCCCGTCGTTTTCTGCACTGACAGGCACTCGATAACGGGCTTGCAGCTGACGTACCAGTTCTTTGCCGAATGGTTCATAAATCGGCGAACTCATGCCGATTTCCTGTGTCCCAGGATCCACCAGTCCCGTACTGCTGATCGCAACCCCATCAAAGCCCGTGGCATAGTTTTCATCAATGTGGTTCATCAACATCTCCGTCATCAAGCGATAATCATGACGCGGCGTGGGAAAATGACCACTAGCCAGATTTGTTCCCGTTTCTGTCAACAGGCCGGTTTTTACACCGGTACCGCCGATATCTACTGCGACTAATTTTTTCTCATGACTTGTCATTTGTATCTGCTCCATTCCAGTTTTTTCAAAAGCTCTGCCACATCTCCGCAACAGAATGCGTTTTCATTTAGTTGTTGCCATTATACGACAACTCCCTGCTGCTGCCGCGAAGATCTGTTTGTGTTTTTATGGTAGGATGTGTTTTTTTTGCTCATCATCTTTTAAAGGCCCTTAAAGAATGCGCAGGAATCCCGCCATCACTCATTTTTTTGTGGTAAACTATGAAAATGAAAACATTAACTGAGGTGAAGACATTATGATCACGATGGATGACATCATCCGCGAAGGAAACCCCACACTGCGTCAAGTTGCTGCTGAAGTCAGCTTCCCGCTCGGTGACGAAGATATTAAATTAGGCGAAGACATGTTGGAATTTTTGA
This sequence comes from Enterococcus infantis, assembly GCF_049166715.1. NCBI lineage: Bacteria > Bacillati > Bacillota > Bacilli > Lactobacillales > Enterococcaceae > Enterococcus > Enterococcus infantis. The sequence goes on from NZ_JBMHFB010000001.1 coordinate 464,132, forward strand.
AGAACAGTCAAGACCCTGTAAAAGCTGAAGAAATGCAACTGCGGGGCGGTGTCGGTCTGGCGGCGCCACAATTAGACATTTCAAAACGAATTATTGCAGTGCATGTTCCTTCTGCTGACCCAGAAAAACCAGAGCCGATTTTGAGTGCTGTCATGTACAATCCCAAAATTCTCAGCCATTCTGTACAAGATGCTTGTCTAGGTGAAGGAGAAGGCTGTCTGTCCGTCGACCGAGAAGTTCCTGGTTATGTCGTCCGCCACGCGCGAGTGACTGTGACTTATTATGATGCAGCCGGCAAAAAACAAAAGGTCCGGTTGAAAAATTACGAGGCCATCGTTGTGCAACATGAGATTGATCACTTGAATGGTGTCATGTTCTATGATCATATTAACGAAGCCAATCCTTTTGCACTTAAAGAAGGCGTTTTAGTTATCGAGTAATTTTCAGCTACGATTTCTATCCTAGCAACCTCAAAAAAGGCAGCAATCTGACCACTGCTAGGTAAACTCAAGAAAAAAAACAGCGACAGCTACTCTCAAGACATGAGGGAGCTGTCGCTGTTTATTTGTCTAAGATGTTGCTCTGTGTCATAGGAAAAATCAATTACTGTTGGTATAAGATTCCCTTAGCGGCTAATGCTTGGGTGATTTTTTCAAGGTCGGCGTCATTTTGATAACGAATGGTGTGCAGGTGAATGCCATTGGTAAGATCAGACAACAAGCCGACATTGGATTTGCGGTAAGCTTCCATAAATGCGGTGACGTCTTTAGGCGTTTTTATATGCAAGCCGCCGGTCAACTCTCCGTAGAGTTCGTGTTCGACAATCACGTCTATTATTTCTCCACCGTTAGCTACAATCGTCTCCAGCTCTTCTTGCGTTTTGGAGGCATCGTGTTGCACGGCAATTTTTTTCGTATAACCCAGATGGTCTTCCGCCTGATTCAGTTTGTAGCCTCGAGCAGTAGCGATGACTTCTTCGCCGGCAGCTCGCAGCAAGGCTACATCACCGACAATGATTTGGCGACTAACTCCTAACTCTTGAGCAAAGCGACTCGCACTGATTGGTTTTTCCGTCGACTGCAAGCGCTGCAAAATTTCTTGGCGGCGTTTTGTTCCTTCTATCATCATAATTCCCTCCTGATTGCGGATAATAAAATGACCATACAGTCACTACCGAGTGCTTCGGCAATCAAGCAGTGGTCTATTTTTTCAATTGATCGGCTTGGAACTCCCGAGAACGTTTCATGATATCGGCAAAGACTGTTGCGATGGCATCTTCATAGGCTTTATTTTGAACCTGACTGCGGATGCCATCAATCACCGCTGTCTCGCGACTCGTATCTAATACAGAAATATCCTGCTCTTTTTTGATCCGCACAACGTCACTAACAGCGGTCATTCGCGCTTCCAACAATCGTGTCAGTTCTTTGTCGATTTCGTCGATTTTTTTCCGCGGTTTTGCTAATGGGTCAGCGGAGGCCTCACTCTGGTCCGCTTGTCTATCATCTAAATCGATGGCTTTGATGATGCGAGCCGGATTACCTCCCAGTACAACATTGTCACCAAAAGATTTGGTAACCACTGCCCCAGCAGCAACGACGACATTGTCACCTAACGTTACCCCGGGAAGAATAGTGACATTGCCGCCAAACCAAGCATTGTCGCCAATTTTGATAGGCTTGCCACCTTCTAGGCCGCTGTTGCGCTTCACCGGATGCAGCGGATGGGTAGGCGTCAATACCTGACAGCCAGGTCCCAACATACAGTTGTCGCCAAATTCGATGGGACAGACATCCAAAAACGTGCAGTCAAAATTGGCATAAAAGTTCTTGCCTACAAAAATATTATAACCATAGTCAAAGCGGACATTGGGCTCAAGGTAAGGTTTGCCATCTGATGCCCCAAAAGTTTCAGCTAACAATACACTGCGCATTCGGCCGTCTGCTTCTTCGTTGATTTGACTCATGCGGATTCGGGCCTCTTTGCGGTCGGCAATCAATTCCGGATCTGCTGAAAAATACAGTTCACCGGCAATCATCTTTTCTTTTTCAGTTCTCATAGTTCCCTCCAATGGCATTTTTACGAGCATTTCTGCAAGTTGCCCGTCAATTTCTGCGTCGTTCATTTAAATCAAAGCAAAAACATCTTCTCCCAAACATTGTACCATCTCAAATTCAGCGGGCATAGACACCGGTGTCTGATTGATGGCGATAATCTGCGCCCCTACACTGGCGTAGCGGATCAAATCACAAAAAGGATGGACTTGAAAAGTGGTGCCAACCACCACCAGCAAGTCGGCTTGTCTGACAGCTCGGATACTGCGATCTAACACTTCATCAGTAAAACCTTCGCCATACAACACAATATCTGGTCGCAATTGCCCGCCACAGCCCTGATGTCGATCACTTTTCAGATAGTCCTGCCAAGGTACCAAACTGCCACATCGGCGACAACTGCATTCGTATAGCGATCCATGAAAATTCACCAGCTGACGACTGCCGGCTTTGGCATGGAGACCGTCAATATTTTGTGACACTGTCCAAACGATTCGGTTCGACTGCTGTTCTAAGGCAACGATTTTTTCATGAATCACATTGGGCATTGCCGTGGGATGATAGAGGCAGTTGATAAAGTTGTAGAATTTTTCCGGTTCTGCTGTCATACATTCTCTACTCAACAGATATTCCGGCGCTTCGATTCCTTGATAGACTCCCTGCAACGAGCGGTAATCTGGAATTCCAGACGATGTTGAGACTCCTGCCCCCGTCAAAAATGTAACTTTTTGGGCATCACGAATCTTGTCTGCTGCCTGTTTAGCGGTCAATGTCATGACTCTTCACCTCGCAGATTCAGTATACCCGTTTTGGCTGTGGATTACCAAGCCTCCAATCAGCGAGCCTTCTTGCTGATTCACGAAAAAATTGCGGGCATCCCCTTTTCTTTTTAATAATTATATGATACTATTTAGCACGTTCGAGTGAATTTTTATACAAAAAAAATAAAATTATGTATATTCGCAAAGAGTTGCTCCTCTTTGCTGCAAGAAAGGAATTTATTTATGCTTATGAAAAAACAGTTGAAACCACTGCTGCTCATCCCGGTACTGGGACTCTTACTGAGTTTGTTCGCGTTTCAGACCCCTGTTCATGCCGAAGAAACCACCGATCCCATCTACCAGCGGATTCAGCAAAGCGGTGAGTTGGTGGTGGGACTCTCTGCCGACTATGCCCCCTTCGAATTTCACGCAACGGTAGACGGCGAAGACAAAGTAGTCGGCTTTGACGTCGCTATCGCCGGAAAAATTGCCGAAGACTTAGGTGTTAAACTAAAAGTCGAAGAACTGGGCTTTGACGCGCTATTAGGTGCTTTACAGACTGGGAAAATCGACATAGTTATTTCCGGAATGAATCCGACACCCGAGCGGGAAAAAGAAGTCAATTTCACTGATGGCTACATGACCGTCACACAAAAAGTCGTGGTCAGAAAAGCGGATGCCGACAAATTTACTTCATTGGACGTCTTGAATGGTGTCGCTGTCGGTGTCCAAAAACAAAGTGACCAGGAGACACTGGCAAAAGCTGAACTGCCAAACTCCGATATCACATCCTTACAAAAAGTACCCGATTTGATTACCAACTTGACCAATGAAAAAATTGACGCTGTCATTATCGAAGGGCCCGTAGCTGACGCCTATGCCCAAGTCAACAAGAGCCTCGCTGTCGCAGATCAAGTGCACTTCAAAGACGGCAGTAAAGAAATGGCTGCCGCGGTTGCTAAGAATGCCCCTTATCTTTTGGAAAAAATCAACGCTTCTATCGCGGATATTAAAGCCCAGAACTTGCTAGAAGGCTATCAGAAGGAAGCCAATGAATTGATGCTGGGAGAAGGCGACCAGGGCTTTTTGAAAAAATACTTGCCCTATTATATTTCCGGAGCAGGTTATACTGTCTTTCTAGCCTTTATCGGCGTTTTGTTTGGTGCTGTCCTTGGCGCAATCTTGGCATTAATGAAGCTGTCTAAAAGCAAGCTTGTGAAGCTGCTTGCTACTATTTATATTGAATATGTTCGCGGCACTCCACTTTTGGTGCAAATCTTTATCGTTTATTTTGGGACTGGTGTCTTAGGCTTTGACATGTCCAAGCTGGCTGCCGGTTGTATCGCGCTGGCGCTGAATAGTGGGGCCTATGTAGCCGAAATTATTCGTGCCGGAATCAACGCTGTCAATAAAGGTCAACTAGAAGCGGCCCGTTCTTTAGGGATGAATCAGGCACAAGCGATGCGCTTTATCATCTTCCCGCAAGCTATCAAAAATATCCTGCCTGCTTTGGGCAACGAGTTCGTGACTGTCATCAAAGAATCCTCAGTCGTTTCCGTCATTGGGGTTTCCGAATTGATCTTCCAAACCGGTGTGGTACAAGGGGCTAGTTTCAAACCGTTTATTCCTTACGTGATTGTCTCACTAATCTATTTTGTTTTAACCTTTACAATTTCCCGTCTCTTAGGTGTAGCTGAAAGGAGAATGGCCAATGATTGATGTCAAAGACCTGCATAAAGCATATGATGAAAACGAAGTATTAAAAGGGATTGATCTACAGGTAGCTGCCGGTGAAGTCGTAGTAATCATCGGCCCTTCCGGCAGTGGGAAATCTACTTTTCTCCGTTGTCTGAACTTATTGGAGCAACCCACCAGCGGAGTGATTGAATTTGAAGGCCAAAATATTTTGGCTAAAGGGGTTCAGATTGACCAATTACGTCAGAAAATGGGCATGGTTTTCCAAAGCTTCAACCTCTTTCCTCACATGACCGTCTTAGAGAATTTGACCATCAGCCCTGTGAAAGTCAAAAAAGAATCTGCTGAAGAAGCAAACGGTGCCGCACTGGCCTTGTTGCAACAAGTAGGTTTGGCTGATAAAGCTGCGGCTTACCCTGCCAGTCTTTCCGGCGGGCAACAACAACGGGTAGCGATTGCCCGTGCATTGGCTATGAATCCTGACGTTATGCTATTTGACGAACCGACTTCTGCCTTGGATCCGGAAATGGTCGGCGAAGTGCTGGCAGTTATGCAAGCCTTGGCAGAAAAAGGCATGACCATGGTAGTTGTCACCCACGAAATGGGCTTTGCCCGAGAAGTTGCCGATCGAGTGATTTTCATGGATCAAGGAATTATTCAAGAACAAGGAACCCCGGAAGAGATCTTCGGCGCGCCCAAGAATCCTCGAACCCAAGACTTTTTGCGCAAAGTACTATAATCGAGCTTCAAAAAATGAATTGAATACTACCAATCGCGCAAGACAAGCAGCTGCCACTGAAAGAAAGTGGCAGCTGCTTGTTTTTTTATTATTGGCCGATCACTTATTTAGATCTCCTATCGACGGCAATGACCTCAATGAGTACTTTGTCAAAAAGCAATGAGAATCTGCCCATCTTCATTGCCTTTGAAAAAATCCGGTGCTAAAATGTCTGAGAATCATGAAATTTTACCGAAAATCGCCGTAAATGTACCATTTGCTGGCTGTTTGCGGAATTGAATATATGCAAAATCGCCGGGTTTTGCCGACTTGCAGTCGGGAACGGACGTCATCTGATAGGCCATGAGGAGGATGACGCACCGTTCCTTTTTATGCGTCATTCGCAATTTTAAGCGGCTATTGCAAAGCCAAAAGAGAGGGAGTTTTTATGAAAGAAGTCAGAAGTTACGTTACCAGAAGTGTCCTTAGTACATTAGCTTTGTCCGTCTACATCTTGGCCGATACCCTGTTTATTGCAAACGGCGTCGGTAATTTGGGACTGACCGCACTAAATATTGCCTTGCCATTGTTCAATCTTTTGAACGGCCTGGGGCTACTTTTAGGTATGGGTGGTGCCACCTTATTCAGCTTGCAGGCTGGCAAAAATAATTACTTTTCTCAGTTGATCGTCACCGCACTGATTCTCGGCGGCGGGTTTACGCTATTGGGCATTTTCTTTGTGAATCCGATTGCTACTGCTTTGGGAGCCAGCGCGGCAACGTTGGATTTGACGGTTATGTATCTGCGTTTCATCCTGATTATGGCACCGTTTTTCATTTTGAACAATCTGGTTCTGGCCTTTGTCCGCAATGACAGCAACCCACAGCTGGCAATGATGGCCATGCTCGCTTCCAGCCTTTTCAACATCATTTTTGATTATATTTTCGTCTTTCCAATGGATATGGGGATGGCTGGCGCAGCATTGGCCACCGTTTTATCGCCCGTTTTAAGTTTAGCTATCCTGAGTCTTCACCGTAAGAAACCGCAGCGAAAACTGACATTGTCCTTAGCGATTCCTCGCCTGGAAACTATCAGCCGCTCCGTTCAACTGGGGCTGTCTTCTTTTTTGACAGAAATGAGTACCGGCGTCAGCATCTTAATCTTCAACCAGGTATTGTTGTCACTGCGAGGTGATGTCGCAGTTGCCGCCTATGGAGTTCTGGCCAATATCGTCCTAGTGGGCTTAGCGATGTTCACCGGGGTAGCTCAAGGGGTGCAGCCGCTGATTAGTCGGGCTGCCGGTAGAGGTGATCAAAAAGCAGTCGATGATTATTTGAAATTTGGACTTAAAGTCAGTTTGGGATTAGCCGCTATTCTCTATACACTATTAATCATCTTCAAATACCCAATCACCGGCTTTTTCAATAGTGACAACGATCCTGTCTTGACTAATTTAGCAGTCACTGGCATTTCAATCTATTTTCTGGCTTTCTTTGCTTCCAGCAGTAATATTCTGCTGTCTATCTTTTTTTCAGCTGTGGGCAAAGCCAAACAAGCCTTTACCATCGCTTTATTGCGAGGGTATCTGCTGATTATTCCAATCTTGCTGATAGCAAGTCGTTTAGCCGGCATGACCGGGGTCTGGAGCAGTTTGCCTATCACAGAGTTTTTGACTATGGCAGCAGCTTATGGCCTGCTATTTTACTATCGCAAACAATCTACTATCCCCTGTCCTTCAAGAAGTTCAGATTCTGCTGACATTAACTAGAACTAGCACGCCTTTGACACTTTAATTGCGCAACGGACAGCACTAGGGGCGTGTTTCAGCTAATACGAGAAAAAAATCCGGATGCCGTCATCTTCTATTCGCTGAAACCAGCGACCTTTGGATGACCGGCGACCCGGATTTTTGCTTTTTTAACCGTCATAAAAGCCCAGGATAGCAATCCCAATCATGATGGCGGCAATCACTAGATAGTGTTTGGCTCTCAACCGTTCCTTCAAAAAAATTCTTCCCAACAAGACTGAAACAATGGCGTAAGCAGAGATCAGTGGCGCAGTGATGACCGCTTCTTTGCTGGAAATCGCACCGATATAAAAGAATTGACCCAGCGTCTCAAAGATGGCTGCCAGACCTTTGTCCCGCTCTTCAAAGACTGCGAATTTTTCTTTTTTGATCAGTGCCAAGTACCCCCATAGCAGCAATGCCACAAGCAAGAAAGTCAGTTCATAACTCATATTGGCTTGGTCTTCTGGAAGGATCTTTTTGTACTCTAGATAATAGCTGTCTAAAAAGGTCCCCATACCATCAATGATCATGTACAAAATGGGAAACAAAATGGCGATAGCTCCAAAACGGTACTTCGGATCAACTTGGACCCCTTCCGCGGCTAGTTCGGCATCATCGGCTTCTTTTTCAAAGATGGACAGCAACAAAATACCAATCAAGATCATGCTGATTGCTAAAAACTGTAAGCCATTCAATGAGTTGCCCATAATCATAAAGCCCAAAAGTGCCGTCACAGCGCCCGAAGAATTACTGATTGGCGAGGAAATGGAGACTTCGATATAGCGTAACCCAAAGTAGCCAATCGCCATCGACAAAATATACATCGCCGAAACCGGCAAATAGACGATCAGATTTTTCCAATCGTAATTGATGCCTTCATAGACGCCATAATATAACACTGCATGCAGCCCCATAACCAGCCCTACCATGATAGTAGTTTTCATGGCACTGTGAGGGTCAGCGGCGTTATTTCCTTTTTTATAGAAGAGATCGGCTGTCCCCCAAGCCAAAATCGTGATCAGTGCAGACGCAAACCACATTCCCAACACATCCATTTCCTAAAAATTTAACCGATTATCTTCTTAAAGTTAGCTTAATCTTTTTTCACCGTCAAATATTTTTCTTTTTTTTCTGCTAGAAAACCTTCATTTCATGACAGCACAAAAAAAACATGCTAAAATGGCAGATGGAATCAGTGGCTGTAGTCCTGATTGTGAGAAAGTGCACACTAAAAAGCAACAGCTGTATCGCCGATGCCCATCCGTGTCACTGGAAAAGTCTTCTGTCTGCAGCACACAATTATTGCGAGGTGAAAATCCATGGTACCATTTATCATTTACTGGGGCATTATTCTTGTTTGTATCGCCTGGTTGGCGTTGAGCGTCTTCTTTTCAGTCTTTTATCTGGCTAAGAAAGAAAACGGAAACCTGTGGGCCTTTGCTTTCTTCAATGTGATCGCTGCTATCGTTTTGGCTATCACTTTGGCAGTCTACCGCACATGGGGTTGGGGCATCACTCAATACTCAAGCCTAATCTACGTGATTTTGGGCGTACTGGTTGCTTTGACACTGGTACAAGCCGTTTTAGGCCGCGAGCCAAAAGAAAAGATCGCCTAACAAAAAGATTGGCGCGTCTCATGACGTGTCGATCTTTTTTTGTTGGTATTTCGCCAACTTCACCTGGCGGATTGCCTGGGAGGATAGCCCTTCTCTGCTGAAAGCTGCCATTTGATTTTCTGAAAAATCACCCTTATCCATTGACAATCCGCTGGCTATCCTTTAAACTCCTATCTATAATTATTAAAGTACACCACTAAAATCGAGAGAATGACTTCACCATGTAGAGGTTGCGAACGCCATTAACCCCGTCGAGCAGAGCATTGCGACGAAGCGGGCCTAGGGGCTTTCGCCGAAACGGCAAAGGAGATGCTGCTCCTTATCCGTTGGGCTGCAAATGAACAATTTGCAGACTGTCTTGGCTATTGCCAAGGTGCGCTATGTTTTGTGAGAGGTTCGTAAACAATATTGCTTGTTCACAGCCGTTCCTAAGCATAGGGACGGCTGTTTTTTGTTTTTGAAAGACACTGTGTTCCCAATAAGTCCACTATCTCAAAAGGAGAGAATTATGAAAAAAAGAGCTGCCCTGATCACCTTGTTGACTTTGTTGTTATCGCTGATTGGCTTGGTACCCCAAGCCTACGCCGATGAAACAACTCCAAATGACGAATTTCGCGTAGGAATGGAAGCCGGCTACGCCCCTTTCAACTGGACCCAAACCACCGATGCCCACGGAGCGGTTCCCATCGACAAATCGAGTTGGGCCGGTGGATACGATGTTCAGATTGCCAAAAAGGTTGCTGAAGGCCTAGGCAAAAAGCTGGTCATTGTCAAAACTGAATGGGACGCTCTGCCAGTCGCACTGCAGTCTAACAATCTCGACGCGGTGATCGCCGGGATGTCCCCCACCGCTGAACGTAAAAAAGAAATCGACTTTACCGATCCTTATTACGAGTCCGACTTGGTCATCGTGACCCGTGCTAACAGCAAATACGCCGATGCCACCTCCTTAGCAGACTTTAAGGGTGCTAAAATCACCGCACAACAGTCTACTTTCCACTACACAGTGATTGATCAGATTCCCGGAGTTGAAAAACGACAGGCCGCAAAAGGATTCTCACAAATGCGCGCTTCCCTATTGTCCGGCGATATCGACGGCTATGTCAGTGAACGTCCAGAAGGAGTTACTGCTGAAACTGCCAGCAACCAGTACAAAATGGTAGAATTCGCTGAGGGCAAAGGCTTCAAAACCAATCCGGAAGATGTCCAGGTAGCTATCGGGATGCGCAAAGGTGATCCTAATATCGCCAAGGTCAATGAAATTTTGGCTGGTATTTCTCAAGACCAGCGTTTGAAACTGATGGATCAAGCAATCAAAGAGCAGCCAATCGCTGCAGATAAAGAAGCGACTGCTCAAGAAAAGCCTGGTCTTCTCACTGATTTCAAAAACATCTGGAAAAATTATGGCGGTCTCTTTTTACGAGGCGCTGGACTAACTTTATTCATTGCATTGACCTCAACAGTCATCGGGATGGGAATTGGCCTATTGATTGGGGTTTACCGGACATTGCCGAAAGCTGCCAGCTTGGCGGGTCGCTTTTTCCAAAAACTTTTCAATGGCCTATTGACCGTCTACATCGAAGTCTTTCGTGGAACGCCTATGATGGTACAAGCGATGGTTATCTTCTATGGCTTGGGTATGGCTTTCGGGATCAACCTAGATCGAACTTTTGCCGCGCTGCTGATCGTTTCTGTCAACACCGGTGCCTATATGTCTGAAATCGTCCGCGGTGGGATCTATGCGGTTGACCAAGGACAGTTTGAAGCGGCGCAAGCTATCGGGATGACCCATGGACAAACCATGAAAAAAATCGTATTGCCTCAAGTCTTGCGCAATATCCTGCCAGCGACTGGTAATGAATTCGTCATTAACATCAAAGATACCGCCGTATTGAGCGTGATTTCGGTAGCCGATCTCTTCTTCCAAGGAAATTCGGCAGCCGGCACTAACTATCAGTATTTCCAAACCTTTACCATCATTGGTCTAATATATCTGGTTATGACATTGGCTGTTTCCCGAACACTGCGCTTGATTGAAACCAAAATTGACGGCCCATCCTCTTATGAAAAAACCGATACTGCCACCATTCAGAATGAACTGGAAGAATAGGAGAAGACCATGACAGAATCCATTATTGAAATCAAACACTTGAAAAAAAGCTTCGGGGACAACGAAGTCTTGAAAGATATCGACTTTACCGTCAACAAAGGTGAAGTGGTCAGTATCATCGGTTCTTCCGGATCAGGGAAATCTACCCTGTTGCGCTGTATCAACCTCTTGGAGACCCCTACCAGCGGCGAAATCCATTATCAGGGTCAAGATGTATTGCAAAAAGGCTATAGCCTGACAAAATACCGCACCCATCTGGGAATGGTCTTCCAATCTTTCAATCTCTTCAACAACCTGAATGTGCTGGAAAACTGTATTACCGGTCAGGTTACCGTTTTGAAGCGTGGCCGAGCTGAAGCTACGAAAACAGCCGTTGCCAATCTGGAAAAAGTCGGAATGGCCAGCTATCAAAAAGCGATGCCAGCCCAGCTTTCCGGCGGTCAAAAACAACGGGTAGCGATTGCTCGTGCTTTGTCCATGAATCCAGATGTCATGCTTTTTGACGAACCTACCTCAGCCCTTGATCCAGAGATGGTAGGAGAAGTGTTGAAAACCATGAAAAGCTTGGCCCATACTGGTCTAACCATGGTTATCGTAACTCATGAAATGGCCTTTGCCCGAGACGTCTCCGATCGTGTCATCTTTATGGATCAAGGAGTCATTGCTGAAGAAGGAACCCCTGAAGACATTTTTGGTAACCCCAAAGAGGCCCGCACAAAAGAATTCCTTCAGCGGGTATTGGAAAAAGAAGAATAACATTTTTACAAACAGGAATACCGCCTTCGCTACAGTGTTTTTTACACTGTTTGCGGAGGCGGTTTTTTCACGGATTGTAAAGACACTATTGAAAATTTTCATGAATCGAGGTAAAATGACCCATTATTGAAAAAATTCGTTTCTGTCCTAACGATTATAAATCAGCGACTTTGGTCTCGTTCGTAATAACTATTGTCCCCAGTCTCGCTATCTTCAGTATCGAAGTTTCGACAGAGCAGCTTTTCCAGGAGGAATTTTCATGGCACAGCAAGAGCAGGAGCTTTCCCGCAGTCTTAAAAATCGTCACGTCCAACTGATTTCCATCGGTGGCGCCATTGGTACCGGGTTATTTCTCGGATCGGGAAAGTCCATCCAGCAGACGGGTCCTTCCATTTTGTTTGCTTATATGATTACCGGCGGCATCTGCTTTTTGATTATGCGAGCATTAGGGGAACTGTTGCTTTCCAACACGAATAACCATTCTTTTTTGGATTTCGTAGCCGAATATCTCGGTAAAAAATGGGCTTTTATAACTGGCTGGACGTATTGGTTTTGCTGGATTGCCATTGCGATGGCGGATTTGACTGCCACCGGACTGTATGTTCGCTACTGGTTTCCTAACATCCCCCAGTGGTTGCCGGAAATCTGCGCGCTGTTGATTTTAGTGGCGCTGAATCTTATTGCCGTTTCTTTGTTTGGTGAGTTGGAGTTCTGGTTTGCTTTGATTAAAGTGGTGGCAATTCTGGCGCTAATCGGTATTGGCGCTTATATGATTTTCACCCATTATCCCACCTCAGCCGGTCCGGTAAAACTTGCCAATATCTGGTCTCACGGCGGCTGGTTTCCTAAAGGTCTCAAGGGCTTTTTACAATCCTTTCAGATGGTAACCTTTGCCTTTGTAGGGATTGAGCTGGTGGGTCTGGTGGCTGGGGAAACCAAAGATCCGGAAAAGGTCTTGCCAGAAGCCATCAACAATATTCCGATTCGAATCATCTTGTTTTACCTTGGCTCCCTCTTTGTAATTATGGCTATCTATCCATGGAATAGTCTAGGCACCAGTGAAAGTCCCTTCGTGGAAGTCTTTTCTGAAATTGGCATCACTGTCGCTGCGACTGTCATTAATATTGTCGTCCTCAGTGCTGCAGCTTCTGCTTGTAATAGTGCCATCTACAGTACTGGACGCATGATTCGTTCGCTGGCCCAAGAAGGCAGTGCTCCGAAGCCCTTCGTTAAACTGACGAAACACCAAGTCCCGGCCAACGCCATCTTTTTTTCCGCATTGGTGATTTTCAGTGCCGTAATTATGAATTTCGTAATGCCTAGTCAAGTCTTCACCGTGGTAACGAGTATTGCTACCACCTGCTTTTTGTTTGTCTGGGGGATCTTAACTTACACCCACTTAAAATATCGCCGCAGCATTCGCGGCAAGCAAAGCCATGCCTTCAAGATGCCTTTTTATCCGCTGAGCAACTATCTGATCTTCGCCTTTTTGCTGTTTGTTTCCGGTGTGTTACTGTATACTCCCGAAACTCGACTGGCGGCTTTGGTTACTCCAGTTTGGTTTTTACTTTTACGAGGAATCTACTATCTAAAATTTCAGCGAAAGCAAAAAGGAAGCTGACAATTCTCCTGCAAAGCAAATACTACCAAACGTGAATCACAAGCAAAAAGGAAGGATGACACAAGTAATTTCCAAGTGCTAAACAGCAGATGTTTAACCATAATTAGTAAAAAGTATACGGATGAGGAAAATTTGTGACCCTATTCATGTTTTAGTCCGAAGAGAGAACAATACCATACGTATAAAGAGAAGTCACCTCCACTATTTTTAATGGAAGTGACTTCTCTTTTCATTGCGGCTCGCGTTTGGTAGTGTTCGGTTCGCAGGAGGGTGACTCAATTATTGTCACGGCCCCTTTATTGCTAAAAATTTCAAACACAGACTTTTCTTTCTACGGATAAGGGGCAATCCTTGCCGGCAACTACTTTCCAAAGACAGTTCGTTGGAGTTTTCCGGCTGCCTCATAGGAAGGTACCCACAAAGCGGAGACTAAAAAGCGGCCAAATAGTCCGACCTGTGGGACAAAAAAGACACCAGCGATTAGTACCAGATTGATAATCATGGATAATTGGCTGCGTCTGTCGCCTTTTAAGACCTGATTGACCCGAGAAGTCGGATCGTTTGCTGCAATCACTTGGCGCGTCAATATGCCAAAAGAAAGACTCCACATGGTATACACCACCACATACAACAATTCCGGCCAGAATTCACCAGGATTTTGTCCTACCCATTGTGTCGCCGCCGGACAAAGCGTCAACCAGAACAGCCAAAAAATATTCGCCCATATAACCTTGTCATTGACCTTCTCTGTCATCCGGAACAAGCGGTGATGAGTGACCCAAATGACTGCCACAAAGATGAAGCTGACGATGTAGGCTGTCAGGACATCCTTTAAAGCGTAGATTGAAGACAACGTAGGCTCTGTGGGAAAGCGAACTTCCAACACCAACACAGTGATTACGATGGCCACGACACCATCTGTAAAAGCTTCTAATCTCGACTTTGTCATCTACTCACCCCTGACATGGATCTGTGGCCAGCTTCTCCTGCTGCCATTTTCTTTCCATTTTAGCACAGCGGACAGCTCCTGTGTAAAAGCCCACCCAGTAAACAAAAACTAAAGCTGAGACGCAACAACTATATGAAGCTGACTCTCTCAGAACAGCCCAGACTCTATTTTTCACCGCTGTCTTTTGCCGGATTATTCGTTGGATTTCAACGCTTCAATCATGTGGATATGTTTTAACTTGAAGTGAGTCACCACCGTTACAATTCCGGTAAAGAGGATGGTTAAGGCCGCCGAAACTGCATAGCCTTGCCAGTGAATCACCATTGGGAAGACAATCGTATCCGAAGACGCCATCGTCAATATAAACCAAGTCAACAGACGACCCACGCCAAAGCCTAAAAGAATACCAATCACGGTAAATACCACCGTTTCCCGCAAGAGATACATGGTCACCTCACCATCGTAAAAGCCCAGCACTTTGATGGTCGCCATCTCCCGCTGTCGCTCGCTGATATTGATATTTGTGAGATTGTACAAAACCACAAAGGCCAACACTGCTGACAACAAAATGAAAATAAAGACGATAGGGCCGATACTTTCCGTCATGGAATCCTGCTTTTTCAGTTGATCTGCCATATAGGTCACATTCAAAATGTCCTCTGACTTGTATAGTGTCTTGGCTAAGGCTTGACGTTTTTTACTCGATAAATCTTTAGTAGTGATCCAATACGCATTGTCCTGCGAGGTTTCTCCGGTGACCTGTTGATAATAGGTTGGGGTCAAATAGAGACTGTGCCCCAGATAATTGTCAAAGATTCCCGCCACCTTCAGCGAATAGTTTTCACCGGCAGCATTAGTCATCCTCAAGGTATCGCCTTTTTTGACATCAAAGAGCTTGGCCAATTGCCGGCTTACCAGTGCCCCGGTATCCGTCAGTTTCAGTAGCTGATTTTTTCCTGATTGCAAAGTTACGAAATCTGTCAACTGCTTTTCAGAAGGATTAATTACATTCAATGTCGCACTTTGCTTAGTGACACCGGCTTTTTTGAAGGTCACCTGCTGTGTTTCAAGCCGGAATGTCTCTGTAATTTCTGATTGCTGTGTCAATAATTGCGCCACGGAGTCAGTTTCATCGTGATTGAGGTCTTCATCCAGCGAAACAACACCATCATAATGGACCAACTGGCTGAACTGAATCGCTGTCGGTGCCGGAATCGAATCCCGCAAGCCAAAACCCGCCACCATCAGACCGGCACAACCGGCGATACCGCAAACTGTCAACAAGCCGCGAGCTTTATAGCGGAAAATATTGCGATAAGCAACTTTCTGATTGAAATTCAGGCGGTTCCAAATGGGTTTCACCTTTTCTAACAACACCCGCTGTCCTGAACGTGGTGCTCTGGCATTCAACAAGGTGGTAGGTTTTTCCCGCAAGTCTTTGATCAATACCACCGCTGAAGAAACCAATGTTGAAAAAGCTGCTGCCGCCACTGCAATCAAAATCGGCAGGACAAAATATTCGTTTGCATAGCTTTGATAGATATATTGATCACTGAGCATATCAAAGACAATCCGCGGCAACAGATTTTTTCCTGCCACTACACCTAGTACCACGCCAATCACAGTCGCCGCAAAGGCATAAAGAAGATACTTTGAAGCAATCTCGCCATTGCGATAGCCCAACGCTTTCAAGGTACCGATTTCCCGGCGATTTTCTTCAATCATACGGGTCATGGAGGTAAAGATAATCAAGATTGCAATCAGAAAAAAGAACACCGGAAAGACATTAGCGATAGCATCGATTCGCACAGCCAAACTTTGAAACTCATTGAAACCAGGATTGTCCTGTCTTTCAGTAAGCAGATAGTTGGGTTCTTTCAGTTCATCGATTTCCTGCTGGGCTTGATCCAGTTCCTGTTGCCCTTTTTTGATTTTTTCCTGATTGTCATCTAGTTCTTGTTGCTTTTCTTTTAACTGCGCCTCGGCGGCTGACAAATTTTTCTCGGTTCCTGCTAACTGTTGCTCTGCGGCAGGATTTCCTTGACCGATAGCTTCAGCAGCTTGCAACTGCGTTTTAGTGGCCTCCAATTGCTGACGAGCAGCTGCAGTCTCCGCTTTTGCTTGATCCAGTTGCGCTTGTCCGTCTTGCAACTTTTGCTGTGCCTCGGCTAACTTTTTGGCTTCTGGGGCCAATTTTTCCTCAGCCAGCGTTTTAATTTCTTTCAAGCGGGGCGCTTTTCGTGCAGCCAGCGCCTGCTCCACCTTAGCTTCTTCTTTAGCTAAGTCTTCTTTATAGGTTTCAGAAGTAGGAGCAAGCTTTGCCAACTCGTTAAAAGAAACATACAAAATGCTATAGTTCTCATTTTTGAAAGCTGCTTGGGGCACGTAAGCAAAGCCGCTCACCTGGCCGTCGCCGATATTGGTGACGCCTCGTTCCCGATCATCCACATAGATAGGGGAATCCGCGAAGCCTACGACTGTAAAGGTAGTGTTCTTTAGCTGCTCATCTTTCAAGGTAATTGTCGTCTCCAGTGGATAGCGGTCTGCTAATACCCGATCAATCAAGATCTCGTCAGCTGCTTTTGGCAAACGGCCCTTAGTGATGATGGGGTGATTTTGCCCATCGGTACCGGCATAGGAATAAACCTGGAGATTTAGCTGCTGCTTTTCTTCATGTATCGGCAGTCGTTGGCCCAACTCGGCA
This sequence comes from Enterococcus infantis, assembly GCF_049166715.1. NCBI lineage: Bacteria > Bacillati > Bacillota > Bacilli > Lactobacillales > Enterococcaceae > Enterococcus > Enterococcus infantis. The sequence continues at coordinate 480,905 of NZ_JBMHFB010000001.1, forward strand.
GTAACTCCCGCCACGGCTGTAACAGCTTCTAGATCATTTTCAGTCAAGCCGCCAGTCGAAACCACCTGAAGATCCGATACCTTTTGTGTTTTTATCAGCTGGTCTGCGGTGCGATTCAGGTCGGGGCCGATTGATTTGATTCCGACAAATAAAAGAACACTCATAAAAATGATAATCACGATGGCAGCAAAACGACCAAAGGAATTCCGGATGTCCCGCCATACTGTTTTGAGATACAAATTAGTTTTCATTGTACTTCCTTTCCCATGACGGCAATTTCAGTCGCCGCGTTACAAAAAATATTCGGTAACTAAAAGCTTACCAAACGATCTCATCTACTGATATCGGCTGCGGGTTGACTGTCATCGAGCGCACACGGGCATCGTTGATTCGGATCACCCGATCAGCCATTGGTGCTAACGCCGAGTTGTGGGTGATAATTAAAACTGTCTGGCCTTGTTTGCGACTGGCATTTTGCAAAAGTTTCAAGACTTGCTTACCAGTCTCAAAATCCAACGCCCCAGTCGGTTCATCGCACAACAAAAGTTTAGGATTTTTGGCTAACGCTCGCGCAATCGCCACTCGCTGTTGCTCTCCGCCAGACAATTGTGCCGGAAAATTCTGCTTGCGTTCACCTAATCCCACTTGATCTAGCACCTCATCCACCGGCAAAGCGTCGGGTGCCACTGCCGTTGCCAACTCGACATTTTCTTTGGCTGTCAGATTAGGAACCAAATTGTAAAATTGAAAGACAAAACCGACATCTTTGCGGCGATAAGCCGTCAATTGTTTGTCACTCATGTGTTCGATATGGACACCGTCAACGATAATTTCTCCTTCTGAGGGTTTGTCCATACCGCCAAGTATGTTCAAAACCGTAGACTTGCCAGCTCCACTAGGCCCCAATATTACTGCCAACTCTCCTTTTGCAACTTCAAAACTCATATCATTGTTGGCTAGGATTTCAGTTTCCCCCATCTGATAGCGTTTGTATTCATGTTTTACTTCGATGAATGCCACGTTGTTTCCTCCATTCTTTCAACACGCTGTTGAAAACATATCACACTGTCAGTATAATGAATTCGAAAAACAGCGGCAATATGCAATTATTTTTCTTGTGTCATAAAACCAACACTTTTTAGGAAATTGTTCAACCATTCATCTTTTCCCTCTCATTTATACTTGATAGGAGGCTTCTACATGGCCGGTACTAAAAATAATCGCCGCACACGTTATACACGCCAAGCGATCAAAGACAGCTTTCTCCAGCTCTTAGCAGAAAAAGACCCTTCGAAGATTACCGTCACAGAGATTTGTCAACAGGCAGACATTAACCGCGGGACCTTTTACCAACATTTTCGTGATCCCGCTGACCTCTTTTCACAAATCGAACAAGATCTCTTGGATAAGATTTTACCAATTTTGGCAATGCGGCCCAAAGATCATCTTGAAGCCTGGCTCAATCGTTTCATCGAAGTCTTACAGGAAAATGCCGTGGTCGGTCGGCTGATTTTGAAAGACTATCAGGACAGTCGCCTTTTGGCTATCACTTTCAATGAGGTCCATGATTTAGCCATCAGTGAATTCCGTCAACGCTTTCAAGAAGAAGATCCGCAGCTTTTGGAGTATTATTTTGCTTACTTTGTCAAAGGGACTATCGGAACCATCCTCCAATGGTTAGAAGATGGCTCGCCGGTGCCAGCTCAAGCACTGACTGGTATGCTCATTAAAGTATTGCAAAACACCCAGTGAAATATTTGACGGACTCTTCTTGCAAGTAATAGCTCTCTTCTGCCTTTTGCAGCGCTTAGGTTTGTGCTGATTTTTTTCTTTCGTTATACTGGTATAAAGACTGCTTTTCAGTCGCTTACGTGTAACTAACAACGATTAGCTATCGCTTTACCGAAAGGAAGGATCATATGAAAGAAAGAGGATCGAACCGACTAATCGCTTTTTTCGGCGGTAAAACGTCCTATTTTGTCTTGGGTCTGATCTCATTGACAGCCATCACTATTCTCTTGCTGCGGGAAGTTTCCTTTATTTTCCGTCCGCTGGCTGTAATTATTGGGACTGCACTGCCACCTGTAGTATTTGCCATGATTTTATATTATATGCTGCGACCGGTAGTGGACTTTGCAGCTGAAAAAGGGGTGCCTCGTACCATCAGCCTGGCAGTAACCTATATCCTGCTCGTCGGATTACTGGTCTTTGGCGGCTTCCAGCTATTTCCAGTGATTCAACAACAGACTCTGGATTTGGTGGACAAACTACCGGAGTATGCCAAAGGTTTTCAAAACAGCTTGGAGAGTTTTATTAACAATACTCCTTTGGCAGACCAGTTTCAGCAGCTAATGGATTCGTTGGATTCCATCACTGACAACCTTTTTGGCTTTATCAGTGACAACTGGCAAGACGGCGCTAAAAGTTTGGGAAATATTTTTTCTACTATTTCCACGGTAGGCGTAACACTGTTCACTGGGCCGATCATCGCCTTCTTTTTAATCAAGAGTCCCAATAAGTTTTACCGCAACGTCATGAATATCGTGCCCCCACGATTTCGCCGAGATACTCATGAACTAATCAAAACCGCTGATCAGCAGATTGGCGCCTTCCTAAAAGGGCAAGTCATCGCCTCAATCTTGTTAGGCGTAATCTATTGGATTTGTTTCCTTTTGATTGGCCTACCTTTTGCTACAGTGATTGCTTTAGCCGCTGGAATCTTGAATATCGTTCCTTATATCGGGGCCTTTGTGGCTTTTATTCCGGCACTATTTGTCGCTTTTCAGGATTCCGGATTTATGCTGATTAAATTCGTCATCGTCTGGTTTGCTGTTCAGCTGCTCCACGGCGATTTGGTAGTCCCTCGTGTACTAGGGGATCGTTTGAAGATTCATCCAATCACCATTTTGGTGGTCTTGTTGGTGATGGGAGATCTGCTGGGTTTTGTCGGTGTGGTCTTCGGGATTCCTATCTATAGCCTCGTCAAAATCGCTGTCGTCTTCTGTTTCCGAAAATTCAAGCAACGCTACAACCATTTTTTCGGAGACGATGGCAAATACCGTAACACCGAATTTACCGAAAAAGATTACTGATAAACTGCTACTCATCTATTTTTGAGCAGCTCTATTAAGAGGAGTGAGCCTATGAAAGTCGTTTTTCATGTCGATGAAGAAAACAAATGGTCCGAAGCCGGTAAAAATATCCGCAATTTAAGAGCCGCCGCTGAAAACATCAAAATTATCCTTTTAGTAAATGGTGCGGCCATCAAAGGTTATTTAGATCCAGCCAATGCCGCCTTGCTAGGAGAAGATCAAGTGGAGTTTCACGCCTGCCACAATGCCATGCAGGCTTTTGGAATTTCCCCGGAAGATTTACCGGCAAATGTTGAAATTGTTCCTGCCGGTGTCTTGGATCTCGTCAAACTCCAGCATCGAGGGTATGCTTATATCAAACCCTAAGCCGCTTTTACTCAAAATAGCCGCTAAAAAAGATTAGTGAGCCTTTGAAATTTTTAACAACGAAATGAAAAGAGAAGTCACTTCCACTATTTTTAATGGAAGTGACTTCTCTTTTCATTGTGGCTCACGTTTGGTATTGTTCGCTTCACAGGACGGTGACTCAACTATTGTCACAGACCCTTTGTCTGCTATTGCTATTCAATTTTCATCAATTGCTTTTTCACGCCAATTGTCAGCAGTCACTGATATCGCAAATTTTTGCTAATGCAATCTCGCCACTTGCCTCCAGCTCTACTGTGCAGGTCTTCTCCAGGATGGTCACAATCTTGACCTTTTCCTTGGCTGTGCCCCCTACTACTTTTGCCTCGTAAGTAATCCCTTTTTGCAGCTCTGATTTTTCCATAAGCTGTCCACCTCTTTGTTTCCTTTTTGAGGGTTATATCATGACGAGGTTCCCTTGTAAATAGCTTCCATAAGGTTTTCGCAGAATTTTCGAAAAATATTCGCATTTTTTGAGCTTTTCACTCGTAAAAGCTATTTTGGGCTGCGATGTTGGTAGTGTTTGTACAGTGCACCGAAGCGGCCACTGTAATCCGACTGCCACGGCTTATCTCGACCACAAAAATGCAACAATACCGTATGAGCGACAACCCAATCCAGATCCCATTGTCCCCGACTGATCGTCTCATACACCATCTTTTTGCGGACATCAAAATTATACAGCTGATCTGGCAAGGGTAAAATCCGCTCGCCGTACAATCCGTTCAACACGTCCTGATCTGGCAAAAACAGCTGAAAACGATTCTTTTCGATGAATTCAAAGATGGCCTGCCGTGAAACCAAAGGGCGAATCTGGGGTAGATTCATCAGCAACACACCGGAATTAAAGTAGCTTTCCGCTTCATAGTTTTGTAGTCGCACCTTATTGATGACATTCGCCATTTCCGTCAGTTGAGAATGGCTAGCTGCCGCATAAGGTGCCTCCCCCATCTTTAGCTCCAACAGCGGCCGCAGATCATTGATACACAAAATATCCGCATCCAGATACAAGATTCGTTCCAACTCCGCCGGCAAAAATTCTTGAGCCAGCAGACGATAATAAATGGTTTCCGGGTAACGATCCGTCGTGGGGCTGTCCTTAAATAACTGAGGGCCCACCACTACCGGATGATAGTTTATCCCCAGTTGATGACAAGCTTCAGCGATTTTGTCGTTTTGTTTCAACGGCTGCTGCTGCATCACGTAGACGGACAGCTCAGAAAACGAAGAATTTTCACGGATAGAATACAGGGTCGTCACCAGTTGCGTAGAAAAATTATCATTGATAGAAAAAAGTAGATTGTGGTGCATCAGCGGATCGCTCCTTTTTGATCAATTCGGCGGGGGTGTTTCCCAATATGACTTTGTAACACAGTTTAGCAAAATCAATTAGATTTCACCACAGCGGCGATTCGTTCCACTCGTTCTCAGCCTCCTTTTTACTAGCTGTATCAGCGTTTTTTATTCAGCCAAATTGGGACTTTTCCTGCACCTGACATTTTTTCAGTTAACCAGATTTTTTATAAGGAAGCGCTGTCTTTTTTTTAGATAACGTGCTACTCTTAAAAGAAGAAAACTGTCCTTTAGATCGATGATTTAATGGGCGCAAAACAGGAAAGCAGATGATAAAAGTGAAAATCGTAAACGTTGAAGACGCGGTTGGCTCCCGGCTGTGCCAGGATCTGACCCAAATCATTCCCGGCGAAAAAAAAGGCCCCCGTTTTCGCAAAGGACACCTGGTAACCAAAGAAGATATTCCGGTCTTGCTGTCCATGGGAAAAGTCCATCTTTATGTCGAAGAAGCACAGCCGGGGATGCTTCATGAAGAAGAGGCTGCCCGCCTGTTGTATGCCTTGTGTGCAAACGATTATCTGGCACCCAGCGAGATTAAAGAAGGGAAGATTGAAGCCGTTGCCCAAAAGGAGGGCTTATTAACCGTCGATCGTAAACGACTGTTTCAAGTCAACCGCTTCGGTGCGATGATGATTGCCACGAAAGCTGATTTTTCTCGATTACACGCAGGTGAGACAGCTGCCGGCATGCGGGTGATTCCCCTGTACATTGAAGAAGCGCAGATGACTGCTCTGACAGCTGCAGTTGGCAGTCAACCTCCGCTATTGACGTTGCATCCTTTCACCCCGAAAAAAGTCGCCATCGTCACTACCGGTAGTGAAGTCTTTTCCGGTCGAATTAAAGACGGATTTGAACCTGTTTTACGGCAGAAATTGGCTGACTTCCCCACTGAAATCATCTTCCATAAGCTTGTCGATGACCAAAAAGCAGCGATTGTGGCAGCCATCAAAGACGCCGAAGCTGCCGGTGCCGATATCATCTTGTGCACTGGCGGAATGAGCGTAGATGCCGATGATTTGACACCAGGTGCCATCAAAGACGCAGCAGCACAGCTGGTCTCTTATGGAACACCGGTTTTACCGGGAGCGATGTTTGCACTGGCTTACGGCAAAACCGGTGCGGCGATTATGGGGTTGCCTGGCGCCGTGATTTTTGCACCGCAGACTGTTTTTGATTTGATTTTACCTCGGATCATGGCAGATATCACAGTGACCAAAGAAGACATCGCCGAGCTTGGCTGCGGCGGCTTATTGTAACGGGAGGTTCGGATATGTCACCACTGCTTTTATCCATGAAAACGGCGGCTGTCGCCGGGATTCTTACCTTTTTTCTGGGTCTTTTGGCAGCCAAAGGAGTCAATTCCATCAAACGCCCCGGTGTCCGCATGATTTTTGACGGTCTGTTGACATTGCCCCTGGTCTTGCCGCCAACTGTTGCCGGCTTCTTTTTGCTGTACATTTTCGGAGTCAATCGTCCCGTTGGCCGCTTTTTTCTGGACTTTTTTTCATGGAAGATTGCTTTTTCTTGGGGAGCTACTGTCTTAGCGGCTACCGTGGTTTCATTTCCTTTGATGTACCGCTCTGCTCGTGGCGCGTTGGAGCAAGTAGACAGAGATTATCTCGATGCCGGACGAACTTTGGGACTATCCGAGTGGTACATCTTCTTTCGCGTTCAATTGCCTTTAGCGGCTCCGGGAATCTTGTCAGGAGGTATTTTGGCCTTTGCCCGCGGACTGGGAGAGTTCGGTGCCACTGCCATGATTGCCGGGAATATCGCCGGTAAGACCCGAACCTTGCCATTGTCCATCTACTCAGCGGTTGCTGCCGGACGGATGGAGGATGCCTATCGGGAAGTAGCGATTATCGTTGTCTTCTCATTTGTTGTGGTGGTTCTTATGAACTACTTTACTAAACGCTCTGGAAAGGGGGTGCGAGGATGACGATTGAGATTGCCATCAAGAAAAAACTCAAAGAATACACGCTGGATTTTTCTTTCACTTCTGTTTCTCAGCAGACAGCGCTTTTAGGGGCATCCGGATCCGGAAAAAGCATGATTTTAAAATGCATTGCTGGTATTGAAACACCTGACGAAGGTTACATTCGGGTCAATGGCCGTACCCTTTTTGATAAGCAGAAAAAAATCAATCTGCCACCCCAAAAACGGCGGGTGGGTTATCTATTCCAAAACTATGCGTTATTTCCCAACTTCACCGTACGCCAAAATATTGCTTGCGTGTTGCAGAAAAAAGACCGGCAGCGAGTCGAGGCACTGCTGCACAAATTTGAATTGACGGAGATTGCAGAACAATATGGTGAGCAGTTGTCTGGCGGGCAACAGCAGCGGGTGGCACTGGCGCGCTTACTGGCTTCTGATCCCGAAATTCTATTACTAGATGAGCCTTTTTCAGCACTGGATACCTTTTTGAAAGAAAAAGTCGAACTGGAGATGAAGTCTTTCCTGCAGGATTACCCAGGTGAAGCAATCCTCGTGACCCACAACCGCAACGAAGCATATCGTCTGTGTGAGGACTTGGTAATCTTAAATCGCGGGCGCAGCATCGAACATGGCAAGCTCAAACAGATTTTTGATCATCCCCGCTATTTAGCTACTTCTAAGCTTACCGGCTGCAAAAATTTTTCCCGCGTGGAACGATTAGACGACCACCATTTACTGGCTCTGGATTGGGATTTTTCCTTGACTGTTCCCCAACCCGTGACATCGGCTATTCGCTATGTCGGTATTCGTGCCCATTTTTTTGAAGAAGCTTTTGATTTAAATGCTGAAAACTGCTTTAAAGCTAAGATTTTGGATCAAACCGAGACTCCTTTTGAATGGCGAATCCTCTGCCAGCCAAATGATGGTGAAGTACCCCTGTGGTGGAAATTACCAAAGGAGAAAAAGCGCACTGCTTTTTCAGGTGTTCTCCATGTGCCAACAGCCGCTGTTCAACTGTTGCAAAGTGATCCACAAGACAATTTTTCCAGGAGGCAAGAATCATGACTAATCCTTATCGCGTCGCCGTCTTGACCGCCAGTGACCGCAGTGCAGCTGGCAGTCGGCCTGATCTCAGCGGGCCCGCTATCGTTGAAATCTTAGCCGCTGCGCCAGAGTTTTCCGTCACTTATCAAAATATTTTGCCCGATGATCAAGCCGTTTTAGCAGCAGAAATGGCCAGTTTAGCTGATCGATTTGCTGTTGATCTCATCCTCACTACTGGCGGTACCGGCCTGGCCCCTCGTGATCAAATGCCCGAAGCAACCTTGAGTATCGCTCAGCGCCTCGTGCCGGGAATTGCCGAAGCATTGCGTTACAACAGTCTGCAGATTACTAAACGAGGGATGCTCAGCCGTGGTGTCAGTGTGATTCGCAACCAAACGCTGATTATCAATCTGCCCGGGAGCCCCAAAGCAGTTCGTGAATCCCTTGAATACCTGTTGGATCAGCTCCCCCATGCTCTGGGCCTTCTCAGAGGGGCAGATATGGAGACAGATCATCACCATTAACTTTTTTTCCAAATGCAGTCATTTCACCAACTAAAAACAGGCACCGCAAAATCATCCGTCTCACGATTTTTGCGGTGTTTTTGTGTTTCCTCGTCGTAAGCAGGCAGACTTATCGCTGTCTTACCGACAAAATCGCTGCCCTCCCTTCGAAAATCGTTGTATTTGTTTAAATTTTCTGTTATTTTTATACCTGTATTCTACGATCTCAGGAGAAAACACTATGGAAAAGAAATTACAATTCAAAGACTACTTATTTATCGGTTCGATGCTCTTCGGCTTATTTTTCGGTGCCGGAAATCTAATTTTCCCAGTTCATATGGGTCAAGAAGCTGGCAGCAATATTTTCATGGCCAACCTCGGCTTTCTCGTCACAGGAATTGGCCTGCCGTTTCTCGGCGTCGTCGCAATCGGTGTTTCCCGCAGCAATGGTTTGTATGACCTGGCGACTCGGGTGAACAAATCCTATGCTTTTATTTTTACCATTCTGCTTTATCTGGTGATTGGTCCTTTTTTTGCCTTGCCACGGCTGGCGACCACGTCCTTTGAAATCGGCTTAGCACCCTTTTTACCCCAAGAAGATCATCCCCTGTGGCTAGCACTGTTCAGCTTCGCCTTCTTTTTATGTGCATGGGGCTTATCTCGTAAACCGACAAAGCTATTGGCTTATGTCGGGAAATTTCTGAATCCGGTCTTTTTGATATTGCTGGGGATCTTGCTGGCTTTTGCCTTTTTCAAACCGCTGGGTACCGTTTCTCAAGCCGCTATCCAACCGGCCTATCAGCAAGATACCTTTATCACCGGCTTCACGCAGGGGTACAATACGCTGGATGCGCTGGCTTCATTGGCTTTTGGAATTATCATTGTCACTACCATCAAAAATATGGGAGTCACTAAGCCCAGCGCCATCGCCATGGATACCATAAAATCCGGTTCTGTCAGCATTGTTTTGATGGGAATCATCTACACCTTGCTCTCTTATATGGGGGCAATGAGTCTCGGCAAATTTCCCATCAGCGAAAACGGTGGGGTTGCACTGGCTCAAATCGCTCGCTATTATTTGGGGACTGGCGGCAGCATTTTATTAGCTTTGATCGTGATTATCGCCTGTCTGAAGACTGCCATCGGATTGATCAGCGCCTTTGCGGAAACCTTCGTGGAGCTGTTTCCCGAGCGCAGCTACCAGCTCTTTGTTGCGATTGCCAGCATCCTGCCTTGCCTATTTGCCAATGTAGGATTGACGCGAATCATCGAATTTTCCACCCCGGTTCTGATGTTCATCTATCCGTTGGCAATCACCCTGATTCTCTTAGCCTTGCTGAGTCCGTTGTTTAAACATCGGGCGGGGGTCTATCGTATGACCACCTACTTTACGTTGATTGCCGCTGTCTGTGATGGTCTCAATGCTGCGCCTGCTGCCTTGCGGAATACAACAGCAGTTGATACCATTATTGAAACCGCCGCTCGCTTCTTGCCTTTATTTGATATTGGCATGGGTTGGGTTCTGCCGGCTGGTATCGGTTTTGTGGTGGGAATCATCTGGACGTTTGTAGTGAAACCTTCCCGTGATTAATCCCTTTTACGGCGACTGCTCACCGTCGCCGTGGCCTTGTTTACCGATTTCGCTAAAATGGTCAAAAAATAAAAAAATTTAATTGTCATTTTTTTCGAAAAACCGACCTAAAATATGACGACAGCCGTTCTTTATGCGTTAAATCAGCATATTGAGGGCTGTCTCTTTTTGTCAAAATTCTGTTTTCAACTGACAATTTATAGAAAAATGATTACAATGTGGCCAGAGAGTAATCGAATGGAGGGTATTTTTTTATGTTATACGAAGAATTATTGATGGATTCATCCACGTTGCTGAAGTTCAAACTGTTTAAAAAAATCATGTTTCTGGGAAGTGCTGCTTACCCCATCGCCCAAATTGCTACTGACATGGATCTGAATTACCAACAGACCGTCATCGATTTGACAGAAATCGATAAAGAAATGGCTGCTATGAACCCTGACCATCAGTCAATTTTAGTGGGGGCCGGTAAAATTGATTCTCAAAATCTTTCCTGCACCATCGACGAATATCGCTACCAGCTGTTGCAGTCTTCCGTTCCATTTCAATTCATCCTCTACTTTTTGAATGAAGAGAAACCGACAATCGATGACTTCTGTGTCAAATTCTTCTCCAGCCGCTCGACTGTCTCCCGTAAGATTGACAAACTAAAACGGTACCTGAAACAATTTGGCCTGCGCTTTACTTATACAGAAGCCGGCCTGGTAGGAGATGAACGGGTCGCCCGCTTGGCACTGTTCAATATTGTATGGCTGGGAGTTCGCGGAATCGAATGGCCTTTTGCCATGGATGAAAAAATTGCAGACGACTTAGTTGAAGGTTTTTCTGCTTATTTCCCACTGTCTCGCACCTATGTGGGTCGTCACGAACTAAAATTCTTCGCTGCCATTTTTTACATGCGCATCAAAAAAGACAACTTCGTAAAATACGACAAAGCCTATGATTTTTTAATGAGAGACAATGACTACTACGACTTTGCTGATCGGCCGAATTCTGTTTATCTGCTGGCTAAGGAATACTTGGCCTTTGCCAAACAAGAATTCTTTTCTGAAAATCCTGAAATTCTGGATCATCCGATGATTTTGGGAAATCTGATCAATATCAGTTTTGGCTATTATGTACTGCACCATCCATATCCAACAATTCAGCAGATGGTAACCAGTCCTGGAGAGAGCGTCCGTAATTTGAAACAGATTGAAGAAAAAAGCGAGGCCTGGTTTACTAACGCTGGCCAACGCAGCGAATTCAGCGGCTTTGTCAATGCTACCACCATTCAGCTGCTGGCCCGTTCATTTACTCAGGTCTTAATCCCTTATTTTGATTGGGCCAAAGATGCGGATAAAGTCAAAGTGGGTGTCGCTTTAGAACATAACTACTTATTGGTCAAAAATCTCTACCGCTATTTGTCAGATTTGCGCTTTGTACAAGCCGAACCTTTTGACAGCAACAAGAGCACCGAGTACGATTTAACTATCAGCTCTTCGCTGTTACTGAAGAAGCGTTTTCCCAATCAAGAAGTATTTTTGTGGGATCACGCCGGAGACGAAGCCCAAATGGTGGCACTATACAAACGTCTCAGAAAGCTTTTTACCGAGAAAAATCGCTAAAGAGAAGGGGGACAAAGGATGCGTTGGAAAGGTGAACGTCAAAGTTCAAATGTAGAGGACCGCCGGGGAGCATCTGCCGGTAGCGGTGGCTCCGGTGGCCCCTCAAGGTTTCCTGGTGGTGCAGTTGGTGGCGGCGGGCTCGGGTTAATTTTGCTAGTCATTTTGTCCCTGGTCTTTTCCGGCGGTGATTTAGGTTCTCTCCTGAATGGTACAGAAGATGGCAGGCTTACTGAGCAAACTCCCTCCACTGAACGGGTGACTGGAACGGATGAGCAAAAGGAATTTGCTGCTGTTGTTTTTGCCCACCTGGAGGATTACTGGAATCAGACCTTTGATGATTATGACAAATCCTATCAAGACCCAACTTTAGTCCTGTACAGTGGCAGTGTCAGCTCAGCTTGTGGAACCGCCAATTCTGCTGTTGGTCCCTTCTATTGTCCCGGTGATCAAAAAGTCTATCTCGATTTAAGTTTTCAAGAGGAGTTGGCGCAAAATTTCGGCGCCACCGGTGATTTTGCGATGGCCTATGTAATCGCCCACGAAGTTGGTCATCATGTGCAATATGAGTTGGGGATTTCCGACCAGATGGCGCGCATTCGCCAGCGTGTTTCAGAAAAAGAATACAATCAATACAGCGTTCGCCTCGAGTTGCAAGCTGACTATTTGGCAGGCTGTTTTGCAAAGTATTTGGCAAACGAAACCTACAACGGCAAGCCTATCTTGGAAGCTGGTGATATTGAGGAAGCCATTTACGCCGCCAATCAAATCGGTGATGATACATTGCAAAAACAAGCCCAAGGGTATGTTGTTCCCGACAGTTTCACCCATGGCACTTCATCTCAGCGGGTGGCTTGGTTCCAACGAGGCTACCAATACGGTGATTTGGAACATGGCGATACCTTTTCCGAAGCTTCTCTTGACTTGAACTAAGTGTTACTTAAAAGGCCGACTAATCAGCAAAAATCCCAGATTCCTGCTGATTAGTCGGCTTTAAAAATAATTAAAAACTTAAGTAATGTTTTTCACAAATTATTCACATTTGTAGTCTATTATACAGGTATACCAACAAACAACCCTAACTAACACTTTTTCATTTTTAACTCCTTAGCCCGCCAGCCTCCAACTGGTGGGTGTTTTTTTGTACTGGTTTCTCATATCGGCTATTTCAGCTTCTCTTCATACTCGCGTAAACAACTGCCTCACCAGCTCTTTATACTTTCGTAGGAATTCTTTACACTTTCACATGATTTGAATCATATTTCCTTCACATTTTCCGGTTATATTATATACATACCAACAAACAACCCTAACACTTTTTCATTTTTCTCCTCCGCCCGTCGACCGACCATCGACGGGCCTCTTTTTGCTTTCCAGCATTGTTTGGCTTATCTATATTGTTCTTTTACACCTGCAGGCGCTACAAATGAACAATAAGATTTCCTTAGTGATTTCCTCGACTTTTTTGAACATTTCCATCATAGTTTCTTCAAATCTTCTCGGTAATATATAGACATACCAACAAACAACCCTAACACTTTTTCATTTTTCTCCTCCGCCCGTCGACTGACCATCGACGGGCTTTCTCTTTTTTTAAAGCTTGAGCTCCTCATTACCACCTGAACAGTCCAAACTAATATACCAAGAAAACAGTGAAGGACGCTCAGTTCACTTGATAAAAAATTTTCACGCACAAAAGACAAGTAACTTCGGTTCGTTAACGGCAACGTGCCAGAGGTTACTTGTCTTTTCATTGTTGAACACATTTGAAAGTATTCGCTTTTGATGGTGATAACAGAACGATTGTCGGCACTTACACAAGGTTTCGTAGACTAACCGCGGGTGACACTGATCTTCACACCGTTTTTAGCCAAAATGCTGATCTTCCTCACCCGTTCCAAAGGGACCATCTGGATCGGTGCTGATTCTGCCGGTAGTTTAACCGGAATCAGCGGACCATTGATTTCCTTTGAAGAGATCCAACCAGTGATGGTCTCATAATGGGCGGGATCATAAGCCTTTTCCACCAAGAGAACAACGATACTTTTTTCTTCGGCGGCAACCTGTAGTTTTTCGATCATTTCTTCTGAGATGCGATCTTGTTGTGTCTTTTGATCCGGTTCATTCAAAAGGCCGTGCCATAACGCATTGGAAGTGTTGAGAAAAAATTCCCCTAAAGGAGCCAGTCGATTCTTTTTCTCCTTCACCTGCCCACGCTCCTCTTCAATATCGGCCATTTGCCACCGTCCTTTTTCGTTAGTTTATCCGATTTTTAGCCATTCAACAACTTATTTTTTAGATATTTTGATAATTATCTGTTTGAAAAGCTGCAACTACTTCGCTGCCTTTTGAAAACGTTTGACCCAAAACGGCAGTCCTGCCTCAATCAAGCGGTGAGTCTCTTCAAAATCACCGGTATACCAGGGATCGGGAATCGGTTGTGTCTGCATTTTTGGGACGACACTCATATAAGTTGCGATTACTGCCTTTGCATCTGTGGGAGCCAGTGCCTTTAAATCCTCCAGATTGTCATGATCCATAGCGATAATAAAATCAAAATTATAAAAATCAGTACTAGTAATTTGTCGCCCACGCATCTGACTGAAATCAACACCGGCTTCTCGCAAAACCTTTTGTGTGCCAAGGTGAGGCGGGTTGCCAACTTCCCAACGACTGGTGGCAGCTGAGTCAACCAACAGCTCCAGACCATGTCGGTCAGCGTATTGCCGCATCAGCCCTTCAGCCATTGGAGAACGGCAGATGTTGCCTAAACAGACGAACAATACCTTGACTGTCATGGACTCATTCCTCCATTTCCTGCTGATACAATCGTGACCCGAAGAATTCAATATCTTTAGCCAACCGGAACAATTGGGTGGCGATTTCAAGTGGCGTTTCTTGGTACCCGCCACGAATCCAGCCCAGTAATACTCCGCTGCAGCCGTGTGTAAAAAAGCGGCTGTAAAATTCTTTGTCGCTGTCAGATAACAGCTCCTCTTGATCCACGTCTTCAAAGAGCTTGCGAAAAAGACGGATTAGTATCTTGTCAAATTCTTCTGTCAAGGTGTCCCGTTGCGCTTCAACTGTTTCCTGATAAAAACTGCCCTTATTTTTCATCGCTTCAAGCATTTTACGGGCCTGCTCTTCCCAGTTTTCCAGGCTGAGTTCATCTGCCGTCAAATAGCAGAGAGAATCGACTTGATAAAACCATCGCAGCAACTCACTTTTGTCGGAAAAATGATAGTAAAAGGTCTGTCGATTGATGCCTGCTTGATGGGCGATTTCCTGAACAGAGATCTTGTTGACAGGCTTGGTTTGCGCCAATGTCAAAAATGCATTGGCAATCTCAGATTTTGTTCGACCTGCTTCTGCCATGGGTTTCACCTCGAATTTGATTGATTTGTTTTGTCAGCTTTGACTGTAAGGATAGCCAAAATGATCATATGCCAGTTGCGTGGCAATCCGTCCGCGGGGCGTTCGTTTTAAAAAGCCCTTTTGGATCAAGTAGGGTTCGTACATATCCTCTACAGTTTCGGTTTCTTCACTAATATTTACCGATAGCGTGGACAAGCCCACCGGTCCGCCACCATATAGCTCGATCATCGTGCGAATCAGCTTTTGGTCCACATAATCCAGTCCCGCCTGATCCACTTGCAGCATTTTTAGCGCTTGGTCGGCAATCTGCCCATCAATCACGCCATCAGAACGAACTTGAGCAAAATCCCGCACCCGCTTTAATAGACGATTGGCAATCCGCGGGGTACCACGAGAGCGCCGCGCAATTTCCAGCGCCCCGTCTTCTACGATTTCAGTTTTGAAAATATCAGCAGAACGCAAAACAATCTCCTGTAAATCCTTGTCACCGTAATACTCCAGGTGGCTCACGATGCCAAAACGATCCCTTAAAGGAGCGGATAGCATCCCCGCCCGTGTCGTTGCCCCCACCAGTGTAAAAGGCGGCAGCGGAAAATGAACCGGATGGGCAGTAGGGCCGGTCCCCACCATGATGTCCACATAAAAATCCTCCATCGCCGAATACAACATTTCTTCTGCTACTCGCGGCAAGCGATGAATCTCGTCGATAAACAGCACATCTCCCGGTTGCAGCTCATTGAGGATTGCCACCAAATCACCAGGTTTTTCGATTGCCGGACCACTTGTCGTGCGGATATCCACCTGCATTTCGTTGGCAATCACCATTGCCATCGTCGTTTTCCCTAAACCTGGTGGCCCATATAAAAGTACATGGTCTAAGGCTTCTTCTCGGTTTTTGGCAGCTTCAATGTAAATGGTCAGTTCATTTTTTGCCTTGTCTTGGCCGATATACTGGGCCAAGTATTGGGGCCGCAACGATTTTTCAAGATTAAGTTCATTGTCGTCAGCGTTTTCCGGCGACAGGATCCGCTCTTCTGTCATAAGGGTCCCCTTTCAATAGATAACAGTTTATACAACGTCTCTCGTTATTTCATCATCAGCTTCAATGCTTCCCGCAAATACTCGTCAGTGGTGGCTTTCGGCTGGCTTTGCAATTCTTTTTCCACTCGTTTAACTTCTTTGGCAGAATAACCCAACGCTTCCAATGCCGCCAATGCTTCAGCCATTGGGGTATCGGCGGGTTCCGTTCCCCGAGGCAGCATCACACCTGCCACCATCATCTCTTCACCGGCGAACTCACCCAATTTTCCTTGTAGGTCCAAAATCATCTGCTGGGCCGTCTTCTTACCGACTCCTGGAAACTTCACCAAGTAATTGACATTGCCAGACTCGATGGCATGAACCATGCCGGTGTGGTCTTCATTTGCCATAATTGCCAGACCACTTTTAGGACCAATCCCTGATACGCTGATTAAGCGTAAAAAGAGTAATTTCTCTTCTGGGCGGCGAAACCCGTAGAGAAGATGGGCATCATCTCGAATCACTTGCTGAACGTAAATCTTGACCTCTTCTTCCAGCTTACTGCTGAGGCGATAGGGATTACCCATAGCAATTTGATAGCCAATTCCGTTATTTTCTAAAACAATATATGCCGGTGTGATTTCCACTAGCCGACCGATAATATACTCAAACATAGACGTTCCTTCCTGTACATACGTTCCCCATATTGTACCACAAATTCTGATTGGCTACCAAATCGTCGTTGGTTTCCGATTCCGATGATACCTGTCAAGCTTACCTAGTTATCCGCCGTTACCTAGCCACACTTCATTCTGTTTCTCCTTCACTAAAAAAACAGCGTCCACCATTGGACACTGCTTTTTTGAGCGGCTAAATTTTTCCTACTCTACCAAGTTGCGGTACTCGTCATAGCCAGCAGCTTTCATCTCAGCCAGTGGCACAAAACGCAAAGCGGCAGAATTGATACAATAGCGCAATCCCCCTTGATCAGCCGGTCCGTCTGAAAAGACATGTCCCAAATGAGAATCAGCTGCCTTGCTGCGAACTTCTACCCGATGCATGCCATGGGAGAAATCAGCTTTTTCTTGGATGTCTTTGCGGGAAATTGGTTTAGTGAAGGCCGGCCAACCACAGCCTGCATCATATTTATCCGCTGAGGCAAACAATGGCTCCCCACTAACAACATCCACATAAATCCCTTTTTCGTAAAAATCATCGTATTTACCGGTAAAAGGAGCCTCTGTGGCATTTTCCTGGGTCACGGCAAATTCTTCCGGTGTCAAACGTTGCCGCAATTCTTCTTTATCCTTCATGTACTCACGACCTTTCTGAGTTCATTATACGAGGTCTATCCTCCAGTAGCACATTCTCTGCTTGGCACTAAAATACCCAACATCTCAACAGAAAAATAAGCACAGCATCCTCACAGCGGCTTTCCTATTGGCAACTGTTTCAAACAGTGAAAAAAGTTGAAAAAGACTGTTTATGAAAGCACCTGAAGTCCTTTCATAAACAGTCCTATCGTTTTACCTTATCAAAATAGAACGAATTTCACCAGTGGGCAAAAGCCAACAATCTGCAGCACTGCGCTTAGTTAAACTGTTTTAGCATCTGGTTGACGACACCTACCGGAAAGCCGACAATACTGTAATAATCGCCGTCGACTTTTTTGACGAAGAGTCCCGCTCGGCCTTGAATACCGTAAGCACCGGCTTTATCTGTGTATTCCCCGCTATCCAAGTAATCATTGATTTCTGCTTCAGTCAGCTCAAAAAACAGCACTTTTGCCGGAACAAGGGCCTGAGCGATTCGATGTCCCCTTCTGATTACGACAGCTGTATAGACATGATGCATGCCGCCGCTCATTCCCGCCAGCATGCGATAAGCATCCTCTCGATCCGAGGGTTTTCCCAAAATCTGGCCATGGTTTACTACAATCGTGTCACAAGCAATCACCAAATCATCGGGATGAGCCTCTGCCACTTTTTTTGCCTTGGCTTTCGCCATACTCATGACATACTCTTCCGGTTGATCGCCTTCGTGAACAGTCTCATCTACGTCTGCTGGTTCCACTTTGAAATCAGCAATCAGATGTGCCAATAATTCTTTGCGCCGTGGCGATTGGGAAGCTAAAATGATTGCCATCGTTGATTCTCCTTTTTTTGAGCTGAATCCGCCCGCTTTATTTCTTGTCTCTTTGTCAGCTTACTTCATCAAATACTGTCTTTGGTACGGTGAGGATCTTGAATTCGCTTGAACATTTTTTCCATATCGCTGTTGGTAAATTGAATCAATACGGGGCGGCCATGGGGACAGTTGAAAGGATTTTCGCATTTGGCAAGATCCTCTAACAGCACCCGTGCCTGCAGCTCATTTAAATAATGATTGGCCTTGATGGACCGCTTGCAGCTCATCATAATGGCGGTGGCTTCCCGGAACTTTTTCACACTGACCGAGCCGGTAGTCAGCAACATATCAATCATTTCTCGAATGATGCTTTCTTCTTCCCCAGCAGGATACCAAGTAGGATGCGCTCGAACAATGAAGCTGTTGGCACCAAATTCTTCCAGATGAATACCCACTTCCTGCAATAGCTCCAGCTTTTCCTTCAGCTTTAAGGCGTCGCTGTTTGGATAATCCAACACAATCGGTACTAATAACTCCTGTAAATCCTCTGATACTTCCCCGATTTTCTCACGGAAATATTCGTATTTGATTCGCTCCTGTGCGGCGTGCTGATCAATGATGTACAACCCTTCTTGACTCTGTGCAAAAAGATAGGTCCCGTGCATCTGCCCAAAATACTCCAACTGTGGAAAACGTTCTTTATGGGGCTTTTCTTCTTCTTGAAGAGCCCGTTCCAACATCTTTTCGCCATCTTTTTTCCCAAAATCAAACTCTGGATGGGCTTTTTCTTCCGCTTCACAATAATTTTCCTTTTCAGCAGCGGTTTCCTGTGGATAACTATCAAAAGCTGGCAATGATGGTTCTTTCACATGCGAATTATCCACAAAATCCTTTGTTTCTACGGGAATGACATCGAAATCATCCGCCGCCTTCTCGTTGGTTTGTGAAGAGAAATTTGGGTTATCCCCAGTCTTTTCCACACTGTTGTCCACAGATCCATCCACAGGTTGTGGAGAAGTCTCCCGCACATAGAAACTGCCGGTTCGGGCATCAAAAGCCAAACCCGTTTTAGCCCCGATGCCGCCGTCAGCATTTGGTAGATACATGGCCAATTGTTCCGGCCGTTCTTCAGGCGCTTGACGGGGCAGTTTCTTTTTGAACCCCAGATTGTCGGCAGCATTTGGAATCAGGTTTTCTTCCCGCAGCGCATCCTCAATCGCTTTGGACAACAGTCCCGTCAGTTCCTTTTCTTTTGAAAGGCGAACTTCTTGTTTTGTCGGGTGAACATTGACATCTACTAACAAAGGATCCATGCTGATCTCGATGACGGCAATCGGAAAGCGGCCAATCATTAGCTTAGAGCCGTAGCCATTGACAATTGCTTTGTTCAGGGCATAGTTTTTGATGTAACGGCCGTTGATGATGGTGGAAAGGTAGTTGCGGCTGGCCCGGGTAACTTCTGGCAGTGAGACAAAGCCGCTGATTTTGAAATCCAGATCCTCTGCCTGGATGGGTAACATTTTCTTGGCGGTTGCCAAGCCAAAGATACCGGCAATCGTCTGCCGTAAATCACCATTGCCGGCCGTAGCGAGCATCTTATTGCCTTCGTGGACAAGACGAAAAGCGATTTTCGGATGGCTCAGTGCCAAGCGATTAACGATGTCCCCGATATTGGCCAACTCCGTTTGTAATGTCTTGACGTATTTCAGCCGAGCCGGGGTATTGAAGAACAAGTTTTCTACTGTAATCTTCGTGCCCTGACGCAGAGGAGCTGGCTCATGGGCTTCAACTTTTCCACCTTTAAGCCGCAGCAGCGTTCCTTGAGTAGTCCCAGCGACTGCCGTCTCCAACGTGACTTGAGAAACTGAGGCGATACTTGGCAGTGCTTCCCCACGAAACCCCAAAGTCCGAATGCGAAACAGGTCGTCTCTGTTATGGATTTTACTGGTTGCATGACGCTTGAAGGCATTTTCCACGTCATCATCTGCAATTCCTTCACCATTATCGGTAATTTGGATTTTTCGCAGACCGGCTTCTTCAATGAAAATATCGATTTGATCCGCCCCTGCATCAATAGCATTTTCTATCAGCTCTTTGACTACCGAGGCAGGTCGTTCCACCACTTCACCAGCCGCAATTTGGTTGGCTAAGCGTTCCGATAGTTCTTGGATCTTTCCCATATGGATGCCTTCCTTTTCAAAAATAATCAGGGGAGTGGGGCCGATTGTACCTCATTCCCCAAAACAAACAATCCTCAGATCCGCTTTTGCAGATCATATAAAATATTCAGCGCGTCTCGCGGCGTTGTATCCAAAAGATCAATCTTCTTCAGCGCTTCAATCACAGAAAGCTCTTCTGTCGAAACTTCACTGAACAAAGACATCTGCTGGGGATCATCCTCTGAGACAGAGCGGAATTCATTGCTTTCCAGCGTTTTCGGTTCGGCCTCCAGCGCTTTTAAGATAGTCGCTGCTCGTTCCAATAGCGGCGTCGGCAAGCCTGCAATTTTGGCTACGTGGATACCGTAACTCTTGTCGGCCGGCCCTTCCATCATCTTGTGAAGAAATACGACTTCACCATCTTTTTCTACTGCTCCTACATGCACGTTGCGCAACTTCGGCAAAGCCTCATCCAACACCGTCAATTCGTGGTAATGGGTAGAAAACAGCGTCTTAGCCTTCACATTATCGTGAATATACTCGATGATGGACTGTGCCAAAGCCATGCCATCATACGTCGCGGTTCCCCGTCCCAGCTCGTCAAACAACACCAGACTGTCCGGTGTTGCATGACGCAGCGCCTGATTGGCTTCCATCATTTCCACCATGAAAGTCGACTGACCGGCAATCAGATCATCACTGGCCCCAATTCGAGTAAAGATACGATCGAAAACCGGCATCTCTGCTGCTTGTGCCGGGACAAAACAGCCCATCTGTGCCATGATTACAGTCAATGCCAGTTGCCGCATATACGTGCTTTTCCCGGACATATTAGGCCCAGTAATCAATAAAATCAAGGTTTTGGGATCCATCGTTATGGAGTTGGGGATATATTCTTGATGACCCAACACTTTTTCCACCACTGGATGGCGACCTTCGACAATCTTCAAGTTGCGGTTTTTATTTAATACTGGACGAACGTACTGGTAGCGCTCGGAAATCGTCGCAAAGCTCTGCAAAACATCCACTGCACTGAGAGACTTCGCCAGCTTTTGCAACCGGTCGATTGCAGCTTTGACCTCTTCTCTTACAGCTAAAAACAGTTGGTACTCCAAGTCGACGGATTTTTCTTCTGCTTCCAAGATCTGTGTTTCCAGCTCTTTTAACTCAGGGGTGATGAAACGCTCCGCATTAGCCAAAGTCTGTTTACGCTCATAGCGCCCTTCTTCCAGATTGGCCAAGTTGGCTTTGGTGACTTCAATATAGTAGCCAAAGACTCGGTTAAAGCCGACTTTCAATGTTTTGATTCCTGTTGCTGCCCGCTCGGAGGCTTCCAGCTCGGCCAACCATTGCTTCCCATTTCTCATGGCACTACGGTATTGATCCAGTTGGGAATTGAAACCGTCTTTGATGACGTTGCCCTCGGTGACAGCAAGCGGTGCATCTTCACTGATGGCAGCTTCGATCAATGCTACCAGATCTTCTAAAGGTTCAATCGCAAGCAGCAGCTGATTCCATTGTCCTTGATTGATACCTTCCAATAATTTTCGAATTTGAGGAACCTGCATAAGTGAGGTCTTTAGCTGCAACAAATCTCGGCCATTGACATTGCCAAAAGCTACCCGTCCTGCCAAACGTTCCAGGTCATAAACCTTAGTCAGTGTTTCTTGCAGATCCATTCGCTCAAAATAACTATCTAGTAAGGACTGAACCATCTCTTGTCGAGCGACAATCTGTTTTTCCTGGATCAATGGCCGATCCAGCCACTGTTTCAGCAGACGGCCCCCCATAGCGGTCTTCGTTTCGTCTAATAACCACAGAAGCGTCCCTTGTTTTTTCCCCGTACGAATCGAGCGGGCCAATTCCAGGTTAAATTTGGAGTAATGGTCCATCTTCAAAAAGTGATCTGGCTGATATTCTTCCGCCTTTTGAATATGTCCCAAGCTGCGCTTTTGCGTAATCGACAGATAACTCAACAGTTTTCCTGCTACTTCTTTTTCCAGTGCATCGTTGAGTTCGCTAGTCAAAAATTGACATTCCGCTGTCTCTAACAGCTCTTCCTGCTTTGAAAAGACGAGTCCTAAACGTTCTTTTAAGGCTGTTTTAACAGTGTCCGGCACGTCAGAAACAAAGACGATTTCTTTGGTCTGCAACGCGGAACATTCATTGATGATGGCATCTTCATCTTCTAAGAGTGCCGTTTTGAATTCACCGGTACTAAGATCAGCATAAGCAAATCCGTAGCGCTTTTGATCATAGCCTACTGCCGTCAAAAAGTTGTTTTCTTTGGCGGAAAGTCCTTTTGAATCCATCACTGTCCCTGGTGTCACCAGTTGGACCACTTCCCGTTTTACCATTCCTTTAGCCGTTTTCGGATCTTCTACCTGTTCACAGATTGCTACCTTGTAGCCTTGCTCAATCAGCGTATCAATGTACCCTTGTGCCGCATGATAAGGCACCCCACACATCGGAATCGGATCGTCAGCATTGCGGTTGCGGCTGGTCAACGTCAATTCTAGAATCTGAGAAGCTTTGATGGCATCCTCGTAAAACATCTCATAGAAATCCCCCAGACGGTAGAACAAAAAAGCATCCTGATACTGGGATTTGATGTTGAGGTATTGTTCCATCATAGGGGTGTGCTTGGTTTTTTGAGGCATGATTGTGTTCCTTTCTAAACTAACAACTGATAGATATGTGATAAATTTACTGCGTTCGGCATTTTCTACGATGATTAGTGGTTCCACCAAATCGTGGCGATAACATTGTTGAAATAGACGGTGATGATTACGTTGGGCAGTTACCTAAAGATAAGGTCCTACAGGGCGACTTACTCAATAGCTTTCATCAAGTATCACTTGTTTTGAGAGCTTCATTCGAGCCTTTCCTCCTGTTAAACCATAATCACTTGTCTATATCCTTCTTTGGTTCTGACTCCAGAAGTGTCTCCACCCCTCTTTGAATCCCGTCTGTCACGTACTGCAGAAGATCGTTGACTTCCAACAGTTTCTCTCGATAAGCAATCACCAGCGGCAGACTGTCGTACTCTGCTGTCAATCGGTCGGCTTCGGATAAGGCGGCTTGCTTGGCTTGCGGCTTGCCGTAATATTCGAATTGCACCGCGTCTTTTTGCGCTGCTTTAATGGCTTCTTCCAGCCGAGTCAATTTTTCATTGGCGGCGACTTTTTCAGACAACGCCTGAAATTCTTTTACTTGAGGCAAATCTGAAAGCAGCCGGCTCAACTCCTCAACCGCCTGCCTCACGTCTTGATCTTGTTCCAATAAGTCTTTCATGGTCACTACTCCGTAAACGGCCGATCCTCAGAAATCTGGATCGTCTCAATCATTTTGGCACGGCCCGTCTTTTCATCAATATCAATAACACAGCCACACATGATGCTGCGTCCTTTTTCTACTACTTCAAAACGCTGAGGTAGCGCTGTCCAGAACTTCTCCAAAACCGCCTCGCGTTTCATCCCCAAGATACCATCATATGGACCAGTCATCCCGGCATCAGAAAGGTAAGCCGTTCCTTGCGGCAAAATGCGAGCATCGTTGGTCTGTACATGGGTGTGTGTCCCGACGACTGCTGACACTTGACCATCCAAAAACCATCCCATCGCTTGTTTTTCACTGGTAGTTTCGCCGTGAAAATCAACGAAAATGAAGGGCGTCCGTGCCCGTGCTTCGGCCACCAAGGCTTCGGCTTTGCGGAAAGGATCGTCCAAATCAGCCATAAAGGCCCGCGCTTGCAGATTGATTACCGCCAGCTCAATGGCATTCACTTTGACGAACACCATTCCTTGACCCGGTGTGCCTTCAGGAAAATTCGCGGGGCGAACCATTTTTTTGGCGTCATCGATGAACTCAAAAATATCGCGGTTGTCCCACGTATGGTTTCCCATCGTCACCACATCGACACCATCTTGCAAGAACTTCTTGTAGATTTTACCGGTGATTCCCCGACCACTGGCTGCATTTTCGCCATTTAAAATAGTCACTTGCGGCCGATATTTCTTTTTCAAACGAGGCAGATACTCTGTCACCGTTTCCCTACCCAATGAACCCACTACATCTCCGATAAACAATAACCGCACACTTTTTCCTTCTCTCTTAAAACTGTCTTTTCCTATTATAGACGTTTTTTTGCATAAAAAAAAGCCTGTCGGGTCCTAGGCTCTTGATCTGAAATATAAGTTCGACTAAGAGACATCCCTTACAGCAACTTCGCCGTCTCCCTGTCACCGCCTTCTGAAGCAGCCAATACCAAAAGGGAGCTGCAAAAGCCAAGTCATTTCCATAAAAAAACAGAAGCACCTTGGCTTTTCACCGTTAAACATTTCGAAGGCTGACTTTTCTTATCCGTAAGGTCAGGTTTCTGCTGCGGATTCTGGCGCATAATTGTCGCAATCAGCTGTTAGCACTTTCTTACTTAATGAATTCTTCGGCATTTATCACTTAGCAATGACTGATCTCACAGCCCTGATATTTTTTTAAAAAGATAACGGTTTATGCTCCATTTCATGGACAATCTCACGGAAATCTGCAAACCCCGCTTGCAGGCCACGAATCAAAATTTCAGCAGTGCCGATATTGGTAGCCAGTGGAATTTCATAGACATCACACAAGCGAATCAACGCTGTCACGTCCGGCTCATGGGGCTGTGCGGCCAAAGGATCTCGCAAAAAAATCACCATATCCAGGTCATCTTCAGAAATCATCGCCCCAATCTGCTGGTCACCTCCCAGTGGGCCGGATTTGTAGCGATGAACCGGTAACCCAGTTTCTTCCTGAATCCGTAGTCCAGTAGTTCCGGTAGCGTACAACTGATGTTCCGTCAGAATTTCCTTGTAGGCTGTGGTCATCTGAACCATCAAATCTTTTTTTCGGTCATGGGCAATCAATGCAATTTTCATTTTTTTACCTCCTCTTCCCTGCCGCAAATTCTTGCTTTCACAGGGGCCTTCTTGTTAAAAGATACCATGTAAAGCAATGGGGTCAAAGAAAAATCCGCCGATTTCAAATAGAAAGCAGCGGACCATTTTTATTATACTAATTTCAATACTTTCAGTGCTTTCCAGATCCCGTCACTGTCACAATCATCCGTCACCAAGTCCGCCCATTGCTGAACCTGCGGCGTCGCATTTCCCATAGCCACGCCGACACCAGCCTGACTCAGCATTTCGATGTCGTTGTTCCCATCACCAAAAGCAATGATATCCTGAGGTGGAATCCCCACCCGCTCTGCTAAAAATTGGATTGTTGCAGCCTTTGAACCATTTTGCGGCAGCACATCCACACAGTTTTCGTGCCAGCGAACAAAACGGAAACGGGGAAACGCCGTAGCAAACTGCTGATCGTAGCTTTCCGTGAAGAAAGCCAGCGCCTGATAGATTTCCTGTTCTTCCGGAAATTGGTCATCCAATTCTGGCAAATCCGCTCCAAAAGACATCATCGCTGAAGCCATCGTTCCTACGTTGTTAGAAGTCATTCGGCGAGCCCGATCCATTTCGATGAATGCCGTATCGATGCCCGCTTCATTGGCTTCCAAAACCAGCCGATCCAGCTCTGTTTGATCCAACAGCTGCTTAAAAATCTGATTGTGGTTCAAAAAGGCCGCCGAGCCGTTGCAGACGATATAATTTTCAAAATCCAGTTCACGGATAATTTCCCGTGCCAAAAATCGGCTGCGTCCCGTAGCAATCGTCACCAGATGGCCGGCCTTTTTTAACTCTCGTAAAGCCTTGATGGTGCTCTTCAAAGGTTTCTTGTCTGTTCCTAGTAACGTTCCGTCAATGTCAAATGCGATCAGTTTGCGTCTCATGGTTGTCGTGATAACTCGCTTTCTCTCATTTTTTATTGTGAAATCCGATGACCACCGCCACCGGTAAAATCCTACTTATTCAAAGTCGTCAGCATCGTAAAACACAGCTGCTTCACCCATTACAGCAAGTGCTTGCCGGCTTCACGGCGGGCCAGACTGCTCATTTGCGGGTGGGCTGCAATAAAATCTACGACCCATTGGGCATCTGTTTTACTGTATTCCCGCAGCGCCCAACCGATTGCCTTTTGGATAAAAAATTCCTCCGTAGCCAGGTCAGCTTCCACTGCTCGTGTCAATAAATGCGTGTCTGTTTGCCCTTTGAACTTCAATTGCAAGGTGATGCCGATACGCCGCAGCCAAAAATCTTGGTGATCAAAAAACCAATTCCAGATTTCCGGCAGTTCTTCTAAGTGTCGGCTGCACCAGTCGCCGTATACTTTGCGCCAGGTGTCGATACTGTCCCACCATTGATTTTGTGCCACCAATGGCAACAGCTCCTGCAACTCCTGACGTGTCAGGCGCCCGCTGTTTTTTTCTGCCAATTCAATAGCAATATAATGGTACTCCCGCTCCGGTTGCCCATAAAAATACTCGATGCCTCGCTGCAATTGGTCAAACTCCCACTGGCGAGAAGCCTGTAATAACGGTCGAGCCAAGCGCCGCCGTTCTGGAGCCTGCACGCCGCAAAAAGGAAAGCGATTTTTCATATAAGCCGCCATCGCCGCTGCTTGTTCCGGCTCAAAAGGTAAAAAACGCTGCCACTCTTCTGTCATTTTTTCATCCCTCTTCAATACGAAAAAGAAGCGACGATGACCCACCGCCGCTTACTTTGATTAATCTACATATGTTGATTTTGAATTGTTGAGCCAAGCGTAGCCCAAGCCCATGACCAAGCCACCACCAATATAGTTACCAATCAGTGCAAAGAACAGATTGTGGAGGACACTGGCAACCGTCATTCCGTCCAAAGAACCACCAGAGGCAATAAACGCCAATGTGAAAGCTGGGAAGTTGGCGATAACGTGTTCGTAACCAAGAAAAGCGAAAATAAAGATGATAAAGATGATTGCCGCTACTTTACCAGCATCGTCTTTCATCCGCATGGACACCAAAACAGCGGTGTTAACGACGATATTGGCAAACATCCCTTCTACTAGGATTTGCAATGTCGATTTGGCTAATTTTGCCTGAATAGAAGTAAAGAAGAAGTTATCCGGCTCCAAGCCTTGGAAAGGTGTCGTTTGTGCCACCAAGGCAGCAAAAAGTACCCCGCCAATCAGGTTGAAGAGAATACAGGTAAACAAAATCTTCGCAGCCAACGGAACACTCAACCGTTTGCGATAGACACCAACTGTCATATAAAGCATGTTGGAAGTGCCCAACTCAGCATTCAGATACAAAATCATGACCAGCGACCAGCTGAACATGAAGGCATAGAGCATTTTACCTAATCCGGGAGTGATGTGCTCCCCTTTCATCGCAATTGCAAAAGCCACAGCCGTGCCCAACGTCAAAAACAAGCAGGCCAGCATTGCCCGCACAGCATAACGAAGATAACTACCTTGGATCAGGTCGACCTTCTTTTCGATGGACGTATCGATTTTTTCAAATAATGGTGATACCGGATTCATCTTCTCTCTTCTCCTTTTGATATGTATTCAACTGCAATCCAAAAAAAGTCCATAATACTTCATTATTGTAATGAGGGATCCTTGTTTTGTAAAGTGATTTTTGAAAATGAATGAAAACACGCAACAATTGTCATCCTTTTTCTGAAAGGAACAATCACCGACAACTTTTACAAAATCCGATAACCAAAAGGCTCTCCTTCATCATTTCTCATTCATCAACCCCTTTTTCCCTGTGACAATTGTTATGAAAGTCTTAAGTCTTTCTTACCCGATTGGCAGCTGAATTCTTTAAACTGGAAAAGTTCTCTTCTTAATCGCTTCACCTTTACACTATATAAAATGAAAGAAAGCAGGCTGATTCCATGTCTCATCATTATCAACGGGTTCTGATCATCGGTTCTCCGGGAGCTGGCAAGTCAACCTTGGCGACAAAATTAGCCCAGCGCTGGCAGCTGCCTCTGATTCGCTTAGACCAACTCTTTTGGCAAGATGACAAAACGACGATTACAATTTCGCAACTGCAAGAAAAGTTGATTCCCATCTTGGCCGAAGAATCCTGGCTGATTGACGGCAACTACGACTCCTTGTTAGCGCAACGACTGCAGCGGGCTGATTTGGTCATTTACCTGAAAGTCTCCCGCCTAACTGCCATCTATCGAGTCATCAAACGCTACCTTACCTTTCGCGGAAAAACAGCTCCCGGCGCCAATCCGGATGTGTTGGATCTAGAATTTTTAACATACATTTGGCATTTCCCTGCAAAACAAGGAAAAAACGTCGCTAGCATACTGGCAGAATCACAAGACAACTTTCGACTAATTGAAGCCCGCAATAGTCGTCAAGTTCTTCAGAAACTGGCACTTGAAAATATGAAATGACGTTGCCCTTTTCGCTATCGCCAACTTGACGGACACCCCTTTGTTGTCGTATACTACTCTTTGTGTAAAATAATGCAGCAGAAAAGTAATAGCTCGTCACCAGTTCATCGCTGACTTGTTCAGTTCAACCAGTACCCGCGGCTGCGAAAAGGTGAACGTTGAAGAATGAACTGCACGGATATGAATTTTTCATCGGATTATTTTACTCCAACTAAATTACTTGGAGGAATCTTAAATGTCTCGTTATACTGGACCATCTTGGAAACAATCTCGCCGCTTGGGCGTATCTCTGTCCGGCACTGGTAAAGAATTGGCACGTCGCCCATTCCCACCAGGTCAACACGGACCAAACAGCCGTGGCAAAAAATCTGAATACGGCTTGCAATTAACTGAAAAACAAAAACTGCGTCATATGTTCGGTTTGAACGAACGTCAATTCCGTAACTTGTTTGTAAAAGCAAGCAAGATCAAAGAAGGTAAACACGGTGTTAACTTCATGGTCTTGTTGGAACAACGTTTGGACAACATGGTTTACCGTCTTGGTTTGGCAACTACTCGTCGTCAAGCTCGTCAATTGGTTAACCACGGTCATATCTTAGTAGACGGCAAACGCGTTGATATCCCTTCATACCACGTTGAAGTGGGTCAAGTGATCTCCGTTCGCGAAAAATCTAAAAACTTGATCATCATCAAAGAAGCAATCGAAGCAACAATCGGCCGCCCAGCGTTCGTAAGCTTCGACGACGAAAAACTGGAAGGTTCACTGACTCGCTTGCCAGAACGCGACGAAATGACTCCAGATGTAGACGAATCATTCATCGTTGAATTCTACAACAAATTAATGTAATCTCATCACACTAAGCCTAAGCTCTTGTATATCAAGGGTTTGGGCTTTTTTTGTTTCTCATAGATCTAATTAAGGCGAAACTACCTTAGAAAATACCTTAAACACGATTCCAAATAATCACTTGATTATAAGGTAGAGAGTCCTTCACTGTGTTCTAAGATATATTTTCATCAACCTGCTTATAGGTAGTTAGTCTCAATTTCAACACGAAGATTCCCCTCACATTTACACTTCTTTCCTGCCTGTTCGGCTGTAAAAACGTATCGATATTCCCACTTACTGTATTGAGGACAGTAAACACTATCAGAACCCATTGAAACTATGCTAGAATTCGCACTAGCAAACCTACCTTTAACGCTAACCCTATTAATAAAAGACTAACAATTTTCTATGCGCCCTCAATATTTCGGAAATGATTCAAGCGACTTCTAGTTTGACCCCAACTATTTTTCAACTACATCAGGTATTGTCTCACCTATTAAAGGACTCGCCTGAAGTCTGGCTAAAATGAATGAATTTAGTGACAGGTTTGAATTGAGAGTTGCCCTAGTCTAACGAGGTGATTAAATTGCTGAACTATATTCTTAAATACAAGCCCAAAAATGCGAACGATGCTTTTTACTTATTCTTCTTAATCTGCTTTACAACCGGTACAATTATTCAAATTTATCGGTCTGGTCTGACAGTCGGAAAAGCCATCATGTTGTTTATACTATTATTTTTTTTGGCTTTTTCCAGGCAAACTAAAAAATAGTATAAAAAGCTAGCGTACTCTAGGCAGGCGATGTCCTTAGCTACGGATTTTAAAAGACCTCTTCTTGCAAGAAGTTCCGAAATATAAATATGCCTGCTTCAAAAGCATTTATAAGCAGGCATGTTATTTATATCTATAGATTGTTAGTTTATTTTAATTGTCTTAGTTCCTGATTAATATATAATCCACTCCACATTCAAAAAGACTACCCACCAAGCTCGGTGAGTAGTCTGCATGCTGGTCTTGTTTAGCGAAGCACCACTCCTTCGTGCTTGCTACTTTACCGCCTACCTCTTAATCCGCAGTTCTTTGATTAGGTACCAGTTGAGCAACCCGCTGGCGACAAACGCCGAAATGAAGACTGCCTTGTTGGAATCCCCGTGTCCAGTTACTTGATTTCCCACGGCTAGTATCAAAATCAGCACCAACCCTATCGCCAGACTTATAAACAAACGCCGCCACTTTTTCTCTGTCATCATTTGTCTCCCCCATTTCCTTTACTCCAGTATACCATTTTAGCATTTGCAATTACCAAAGCGCTGACTATTTTCCAGCAAAAGGCAGACTGAAATTGCCAGTCGTTAAACTACTTTTCCAGTAGCGCTTCAATCGCCGGACGCAAATCTTCCGGCGTTTTTTGTGGGGCGAACCGATCGACTACATTGCCGTCTTTGTCTACTAAGAACTTCGTGAAGTTCCATTTAATGGCACTGCCGATGATGCCCCCTTTTTCGCCCTTCAAAAAGCGATACAAAGGGCTGGCATTTTCGCCATTGACATCAATTTTAGCGAATGTTTTAAAGCTGGTTTGGTATTTTAGTTGACAAAATTCCTGGATTTCTTCGTTGGTTCCAGGGGCTTGATGACCGAATTGATTGCAGGGGAAGTCCAAGATTTCAAACCCCAGCTTCTGATAGTCACGGTAGAGTTTTTCCAGCCCTTCGTATTGTGGTGTAAAGCCGCAGCCAGTCGCTGTATTCACTACTAGCAGCACCTTGTCTTTGTAATCCGACAGCTCGACTTCGTTCCCTTTTGCATCTTTTACTTTAAAATCATAGATTGTCATATTATTTCCACCTTTCTGACTACGATACCTTCTCTTCCAAACCAATTTTCGGAAAAAGAAGCCTTTTTCTGAATTGTATCGAAGTCAGACGAACAATACAAAGAATCCAACCTGTAACTTGGTGCAGCTGCCAGTGACGCTAACTCTTATAAAAAAAGCCTGTCGCAATTGATTCACTGCGGCAGACTTTTTTGGATTGGTAATCGCTTTTTAAGAAGCTTATCCGGCACAAGAGGCTTCATCACAACTGTCTGTTCGTTCTCCCAAAGCGACATACTCTCGATCGTCAGAAACTTCCATATACGCCGGTCGAATAATTTTTTGTGTGTTGATCAATTCCTCAATTCGGTGGGCCGACCAACCCACGATACGGGCGATGGCGAACATGGGGGTATACAATTCACGAGGCAATCCCAGCATCGCATAAACAAAGCCGCTGAAAAAGTCGATATTGGCGCTAACTCCTTTGAAGATCTTGCGCTTTTCACCGATAATCTTCGGTGCCAGCTCTTCTACTAGTGTGTATAGCTGGAACTCCGCTTGTTCTTCCGGCCCTTTTTCCTCAGCTAATTTGGAGACATAGGCTTTAAAGATTGCTGCCCGCGGATCATTGTCACTATACACAGCGTGGCCCATGCCATAAATCAGACCTTTGCCATCAAAAGCCTTTTTATCCAGAATGTCTTCCAGATATTGTCGCACTTGAGTCTCATCTGTCGTATCCGTTACGTTGGCTTTCAAATCTTCCATCATCTGGGTGACTTTGATGTTGGCCCCACCGTGTTTAGGTCCTTTCAACGAACCTAGTGCGGCACTGATTGTAGAATACGTATCGGTTCCACTGGAAGTCACAACTCGAGTGGTAAAGGTCGAATTGTTCCCGCCGCCGTGTTCCATATGGAGAACTAAGGACATATCCAATGTTTGAGCTTCTTGTTTGGTGTAGCTCTTGTCTGGGCGCAACATGGTCAAGATGGCTTCTGCGGTACTCAAGGAAGGATCAGGTCGGTGAATGTACATACTTTCGTCCATCTCATAATGATTGTAGGCATGGTAAGCATAGACGGCCAACATCGGAAAAACGGCAACCAGCATCAAGCTCTGTTCCAGGACGTTTTCAATGCTCACATCATCCCGTCGGTCATCGTAACATGCCAATGTCAAAAGACTACGGGAAAGATTATTCATAATGTCAGCTGATGGCGCCTTCATAATCACGTCTCGCACAAAATTGGTAGGAAGCGTACGTTTCTCCGCTAATAGCTTGCGAAAGTCAGCTAATTCTGCCGGCGTTGGCAGCTCACCAAAAAGGAGTAAAAATGCAACTTCTTCAAAACCAAAACGGCCTTCTCCAACAAATCCCTTCACCAGCTCGTTGATGTCAATGCCGCGATACCGCAATTCTCCTACACCAGGGATTGGTTTACCATCGACGATTTTTTGGGGATAGATTGTTGAGATTGTTGTTAAACCAGCGAGAACGCCCTTACCATTGCTGTCGCGCAGTCCTCGCTTGACGTTATATTTTGTATAATTATTCACATCTATCCAATCAACTTCTTCACATCGTGCAGCCAGACTCGGGTAGTCCAGCAGATTTTTTTCCATCAAGCTCACGTAAAACACCCCTCTTTATCCAAAACAACTTTTATTCTGTTAGCGAATTGTATTACTGGTAATTATATCACCATTTTTACTGAAAAGAAATAATATTTTGACTATTTACTTTTATACAACGAGAATGTATAATTATTCCAACTGACATATTTGGGGAGTTTGGCTTTGGGGCACGGATTGTTCGATATTTTGCGGCACGACTGCAGGTGTCAAAAAATGATCCTTGAAAGAATAGTAACTTTTCTATGGAAGCTTTCTTTCATAGATTCTCCCTCTGCCAACAATGAAAGGAGTCTACGCTCATGAAATGGCAAAATACATTAGCTGCAACCGATTTACTTTACTGTGATTTGAAACAGGTCAGCGCCGATTTTTCTGCCGATTTGAACGCTTTACCTTATTCTATTCGGGTACTTCTTGAGTCTGTCGCTCGTAATAGAGACGAAGAAATTACTGACGAGATCATCAGCGAATTGGCCAATTGGCAAGCGCAAGCGCCCACGGGTGTCGTTCCCTTCAAACCGGCACGGGTGATTTTGCAAGACTTTACCGGGGTTCCTGCCGTGGTGGATCTAGCGGCTATGCGGGATGCCATGGTTTCTTTGGGTGGAACCGCTGAAGCAATCAATCCGGAGATTCCGGTAACATTGGTGGTGGATCATTCCGTCCAAGTGGATTGCTCTGGTAATCCGGGCGCATTGGCTTTCAATACGCAGCGTGAATTTGAGCGCAATCACGAGCGCTATCAGTTTTTGAAGTGGGCTCAACAGTCCTTCAATGATTTTGAAGTCGTCCCGCCAGAAACCGGCATCATTCACCAAGTAAATATCGAAAAACTTTCCAATGTGATTCTCAC
Organism: Enterococcus infantis; assembly: GCF_049166715.1. Lineage (NCBI taxonomy): Bacteria > Bacillati > Bacillota > Bacilli > Lactobacillales > Enterococcaceae > Enterococcus > Enterococcus infantis. Next base: position 514,586 of record NZ_JBMHFB010000001.1, read on the forward strand.
TAAAAAAGTAGCAGCTACCGGTGAAACAGTCATCTTTCCCGACACGCTGCAAGGGACTGATTCCCACACCACTATGATCAATGGTCTGGGGGTTCTCGGCTGGGGGGTTGGCGGCATCGAAGCCGAAGCAGCAATTTTAGGTGAAGCTTCTTATTTCCCAACGCCCGAAGTCATCGGGGTTGAATTTCTTGGGGAACTACCCACGGGTACGACTGCCACCGATCTGGCATTGGCAGTGACGGAGCTTTTGCGGCAAGAAAAAGTCGTGGGTAAATTTGTGGAGTACTTCGGCACCGGTTACCAAAAATTGAGCTTGTCTGATCGAGCAACGATTGCCAATATGGCTCCTGAATATGGTGCGACTTGTGGCTTTTGTCCCATTGATGAAGAAACACTGAACTACCTGCGCATCACCGGCCGTGACCCCCAACTCATCGAAACCGTCGCCGCCTATACCAAAGCGAACGGCTTGTTTTACGACGCCCAGCAAATTCCTACCTATACAAAGGTGATTCAACTGGATCTTGCCACCGTGCTCCCGGCATTGGCTGGCCCAAAACGTCCACAAGATCGTATTTCCTTAGCCAACGTTCCAGAGGATTTCACCGCATCCGTTACCGCGCCGGTGGGTCCAAAAGGCTTTTGTTTACCGGAAACGGAATTTTCCAAAAAGGCGGACATCCTCTGGCAAGCAAAAAATCCTGATCTGACTTATCCTGATCAGATTAAGACTGGAGACATCGCACTAGCGGCCATCACCAGCTGTACCAACACCAGCAACCCTTTCGTCATGATCAGCGCTGGTTTATTGGCCAAAAAAGCTGTTGAAAAAGGCTTAAAAGTTCCTGCCTACGTCAAAACCTCATTGTCCCCAGGCTCGCGGATTGTGACGACTTATCTGGAAGACAGCGGCCTTTTGCCCTATATGGAAAAATTAGGCTTTTACAATGTCGGCTACGGCTGCACTACTTGTATCGGTAACTCCGGACCATTGGCAGATCCAATCACCGAAGCGATTGAAAAGGAAAATCTGCTGGTGGCTTCTGTGCTTTCCGGAAACCGCAACTTTGAAGGGCGCATTCATCCTTTAATCAAGGCCAATTACTTGGCTTCGCCGCCGTTGGTTGTTGCTTATGCTTTGGCCGGAAGTATCTTGACTGATCTGACCAGAGACGTAATTGGGGTGGCTAAAGACGGCAGCAAGGTCTATTTACAAGATCTCTGGCCGACTGCTGACGAAGTTAACGCTGTGATCGACCGCTATGTAGGTCCTGAAGCTTATAAAGAAACTTATGCCCACGTCTTTGATGCCAATCAGCGTTGGAATGAAATTGAAACAACTACCGGGGCTTGCTTTGGCTGGGACGAGGCCTCTACCTATATTGCCAATCCGCCTTTCTTTACCGGATTGACCCGTGAGCTTCCGAAACAAGGGGCGTTGGAAGGCTTGACTGTGCTGGCAAAATTAGCAGATTCAGTGACAACTGATCACATCTCTCCGGCAGGAAATATCGCCATTGACTCGCCTGCCGGTCGTTTTTTGAAAGAGCGGGGAGTCGCACCAAAGGATTTCAACTCTTATGGTTCCCGCCGAGGCAATCATGACATTATGATGCGGGGAACCTTCGCCAATATTCGCCTGCAAAACCAACTGGTTCCCGGTTCTTCCGGCGGAGTTACCAAATACCACCCTACCGGCGAAACCTTGTCGATTTTTGACGCGGCGATGCGCTACCAGGCCGCTGGTAAGAGCGCCATTGTTTTGGCAGGTAAAGACTACGGCATGGGTTCTTCTCGCGACTGGGCGGCAAAAGGCACTCAACTTTTAGGTGTCAAAGCTGTCTTAGCTGAAAGCTTCGAGCGAATTCATCGCTCAAACTTGGCCATGATGGGAATCATTCCACTGCAATATCTCCCTGGAGAAACTGCTGAAACGTTGGGGCTGACCGGCGCTGAAACCTTCGACATCCACCTGCCGGAAGACCCACAAGTCGGGCAATTCGTAGCTGTGACAGCGACTGGCCCAGATGGTACCCGCAAAGATTTTCAAGCCAAGCTGCGTTTTGATGCACCGGCAGATATCCGCTACTGGAAAAACCAAGGAATCCTGCCGATGGTCATTCGGAAAAAATTTGGCGCTTAAATCAGCAGCTTAGCAATGCCCACAGCTCTATCGAAGCATGACACGAAAGGACTTGCCGAAAGATCTGCAGCAAGTCCTTTCCTTACACTACTTTCCTGAACGGAGGAGCCCATTTGACTTATATTACGATTCAAAACGAAACACTCTTAGTTCCAAAGCAGCCGACAATTCCTTTTATCGCCGGCGATGGTATCGGCCCTGAAATCTGGGAAGCCTCACAAGCAGTCATCGACGCCGCAGTAGCCAAAGCCTATCAAGGGGAGAAAAAAATCCAGTGGCGGGAAGTGCTGGCCGGAGAAAAAGCCTTCAAAGAAACCGGTGCTTGGTTACCAAAAGAAACATTAGCTGCCATCACAGAAGCCAAAGTAGCGCTAAAAGGGCCATTGACCACACCCATTGGCGGCGGCATTCGTTCCTTGAATGTTGCTTTGCGCCAAGATTTAGATTTATTCGCCTGTGTCCGTCCCGTACGTTATTTTACCGGCGTTCCCTCCCCTTTAAAGGAACCTGAAAAAACCGATATGGTGATTTTCCGTGAAAACACTGAAGACGTCTATGCCGGTATCGAATTTGAAAAGGATAGCCCAGAGGTCAATCAACTCATCCAAATGTTGCAAGAGCAATTTGCTGTCAAAAAGATTCGTTTCCCAAAAACGAGCGCTATCGGGATCAAACCCATCTCAAAAGAAGGCAGCCAGCGTTTGGTTGGTGCTGCGATTGATTACGCCTTGGCAAACGACCGTTCCACTGTGACCTTAGTCCATAAAGGCAATATCATGAAGTTTACTGAAGGGGGCTTCAAAAAGTGGGGCTATGAGTTGGCTGAGAGTGCTTATGCACAGCAGACTTTCACTATGCATGACTACCATATACTGGTTGCCGAGAAAGGTCAGGCAGTCGCCGACCAAGCTTTAGCAGATGCCAAAGTTGCCGGAAAAATCATCATCAATGACGTCATCGCCGACAATATGTTGCAGCAAATCCTGCTGTATCCAGAAAAATACGATGTAATTGCTACCTGCAATCTAAACGGCGACTACATTTCCGACGCGTTGGCCGCTCAAGTGGGGGGCATTGGGATCGCCCCAGGTGCCAACATCAATTACCAAACCGGTCACGCCATTTTTGAAGCAACTCACGGCACCGCCCCGGACATTGCCGGTCAAGGAAAGGCCAACCCTTGTTCACTGCTGCTATCAGCAAGCATGATGTTGACGTATCTGGGTTGGACAAAAGCTGCCCAATTGATAGAATCCGCAATCGAAGAAGCCCTGACAGCCAAAAAGGTCACTGCTGACTTTGCCCATTCCATGACTGATGCAACAGAAGTTTCCACTGGTGAATTCGGTCAACTCCTGACCGACATTATCACCGCTCAGTAATCAGACACCTGTAGTCCAAAAATGAAAGATCCAGTGATTTCGCAATGGTCGCAAGCCACTCGCAAAAGCACTGGATCTTTATTTTTTATCGATTTCAACCGGTAGTTTACCGGAAGTCTGTTTTTTGATAGCCGGCGTCAGCGCAAACTCCGTATGAAATTCATTCTTCAAAAGGACGGCCGCCAAAATGACTTCAGCGATATAACATCCAATCTGAACGCCGCCTTCTCCAAGAAAAAAATCCGGATACCGTTCTGGATGAACCATAATTTCAGTGGACAAGAGACAGGCCACACAGTAGGCCGCCGCAAATAAAAAGCGACTGGTTAAGGTCCGATGCCGAATCGTATTCAACAACAGGAGGAGTAAAAAGAAAGGCAGTAAAAACAGCTTCAAATAATAAGCCCAGGGGTACAATCCAAAAAAGTCTGCCTGGGCATCACCGAAAGTAAAACCTGTACTGACCGCTAAATTCATCACTAGAATCACCCGGTACATCATTAACAGCACCCAATCCCTCCCAAATCACTAACTACAATTATCCGCTTCAACCAATAGCCATTAAATGAAATTTCAACGTAAAAAATACCAACATTTAATAAAATGATATCAGAAAAATCTAAAATAGACGATTAAAATCACTTTATATGCAAATTAAGATAGTTCAATCCCGTTGAGAAATATCCAGGGGCTTCTCTTTTTTGCACATTCGTAAACTTATTGTTTACATACAGTTAACCAAACGATATAATTCTACCATACAGACGTTAACCAAAATAAAAATAAGAGTTTACGAAAGAAGGAATTATTATGCGCATTTCATTACGAGAACAAATATTGGCTGCCGTTTTTGCCGCCATCATTGGGATCCTATCTCAATTTGTCATCACGTTGCCTATCACGGTTGTCCCTTTTACTTTACAGACCTTCATTATTGGACTGACTGTCACGATTTTAGGTATGAGAACCGGTACTTGGGCGATTGTCATTTATCTGTTGTTGGGATTGATTGGAATTCCGGTTTACGCAGGCGGTGCTAGCGGAATCGGTGCCCTCTTAGGTCCAACTGGCGGCTTTCTAATCGGATTTATTTTTAACGGACTAGTGACCGGCGGCATCCTTGCAAAGACGAAGCTCAACTTTTTGTGGAGCATCATCGCTAATCTGGCAGGTGCTGCGGTTGTTTTGCTTTTCGGCGCAGCCTGGATGCACTTTGGGACCGGCATGACCTTTAGTGCCGCTTTAAACGCCGCGGTGATTCCTTTTATCCTCCCCGGCATATTGAAAGCTGTAGCCGCAGCAGTTATCGGCGTCTTGATTGTCGGTCGGCTGCCACAGCGCTTTTTGACACCGGCAAAGTAAAATAACACACCTAAAAGTGAGCTTCCATCACAAAAATTTGGTTCACTTTGGGAAGCGCAGATTTTCCTTGATGAAATCAAGGAGAGTCTGTGTTTGAAATTTTTAACAATAAAAAGCCAAGTCACTTCTATTAAAAACAGTGGAAGCGACTTGGCTTTTAGAGGCTCATGTTTGGTATTGTTCACTTTGGAGAACAGCAACAGTGCGATTGTTCGGCTACAAATAAAAACCCGCAGCTTATCAAAAAGCTGCGGGTTGTTTTATATTCAGATGTTATTTGACAGCGTCTTTCAACTGTTTGCCAGGTTTGAAAGCTGGTGTTTTAGATGCTTTGATTTCGATTTCTTCCCCGGTTTGAGGGTTACGACCTTTACGAGCTGCGCGTTGACGCACTTCGAAAGTACCAAAGCCCATGATTTGAACGCTGTCGCCTTTTTTCAAGGTATCTTCAACAGTGTCGATAATGGCAGTCAAAACTGCGGTAGCGTCTTTTTTAGTCAAACCTGATTTTTCTGCAACTGCGGAGATCAATTCTGCTTTGTTCATGTTTAATTCCTCCCAGGAATAAAATAATTAGGATTTTGTGTAATCCCTACGTATTATTCTAGCAAAAACCCTATAACTGCGCAACAGAAAACCCTTTCCCAGCTTTCGATAAAATAATACTAAAAAATTTTTCTGTATTTTTATCACTTTTTTTAATTGACGAAAAGCCCGCCACATCAACGATCTTCAAAACAACCCTGGTAGCATCTGCTTTCAAAAGTGTTTTTGCAAACGATTCCCTTTAAATCAATGTTTTTAAGACTTTTTAGTCAGCAACTCATAAAAAGGCAACAACTGACGATATGTCGCCAATATGTCTTCCCGTGCGTTTTCTGGATTCTGCCACAAAGTACTTTCTCGCGGAATGACCCGCCCCAGCTGAAATTCACTTTTTTTAACGCTTGCCAGACGTTCCAGAGCTGGCTTTGCCTCACTTAAAGGAAAGCAAGGGGCCGTTGTGTGGTCTTTATTGATTACAAAATCTTGCGGCAATGCTTCAATCTCAGGCAGTGCTGCCAAAAGGGTTTCGGCGTAGCTTTTTTGCCCCTTGGGCTGATCGATAATGGAGAGCCACATGAACACATACTCCGGCCAAATCCCAATCTGAAAATGCGGGGCCATTTTGTAGCCTCGCTTTCCTTCTCCGACAGCGGCCCAGGTATTTTCCGGTGGATGAACACTACGCCGACGATGCTGCGCGATATGCAGGTAAAAGGTCCGATCCAAAGCGGTTTCCAGTTCCCGAACTAACGCCTCCCCGATTTGCTGAAACACCGGCTGGATTTCACTGCGAATCGCAGCCATCCGCGCTTCTAACCCCGGGACCTGAAATACATCAAAAGAACTTTCCTCAAACATCGCTAACTTCCTACCTTTTCGTCATTTTCATCCAGTGTATCATATCTGTCGACGGGACACCTCTGGCACGCATTACTAAAACAAAGGCCTTCATACCGGATTGCTGTTGCTGATAAAAACCTCTAGTCAGATCACTGGTTCGCGTTCAATCACTTCATAGTCGAAGTCTACTTCCTCCATATTGAAAAAGCGGGTCAATACGTGATTGACGTTTTGATACAGATCAGCTAGTTCACAGTATTCTTTGGCGACTTTGAGACGTTCACAGCCTTTTTGATAGCTGACAGTCGCAGAATCATCTTGTTCGGTTACTGTTTCGCCTGCTTTTTTGTAAAGCATGGCTTCTTCTGTCATATCCAGCATGGTAAAGGCTTGTTGCCAGCGTTGCTGCTGTGCGAAGGCCATAACGATGGTAGGAACATCCAGTCGTTCCAAGGAAATACAAGTCCCATCGGAAAAGGTTAAGTGATAAACATTTAAAGCAAAGGCTGTACAGGCATTGCAGCCGCCTTCAGCAATTCGTTTTTGTCCGCTAATTGTAGCTTTCATCATAAAAACTCCTTCATAATTGGCTGCAATTTCTGATACAAATCCGTCGAGCAGCCGTTTGCCCCCATTATACCGCTTCTTTTAAAAAAAGAAAGCGCACCTGACAGCCGGTTTACCGTCTCTAAAAATATGGCTGCAACATGCCTGGTAACTATTTGGGCGCGTTTATTTCACAAAAAAAACAGTGGTGTCCTTCAATCTAGACACCACTGTGAACGAATATTTAACTACTATGATTAAAACGCGACATTTAGGCCGTTAAGTCGATTTTTTTGCTGATTACATAAATGACGATTCCACCGATGGCCATGGAAAGCAATTCCCCAATCCCGATAGTCAACCAGTTGAAAAGAAACGGCGCTTGAAACAAGATTGTCAGTTGCGCGGCGACTGTAAACATCGAGATTGCAAAAATGACGGTGGTAACTGCAATTTTGATTCTCATGTCTTTGATTTTACGGGTCAGGTAGCGACACAAAAGCAGCACAAAAAACGTGCAGACACTGCCAACGATCACATCAAGAAGGCCATTAGGAGATGCCAGGTTGGCAATCGCACAGCCAATCGTTACTCCCCAGACGTAGCGCTTATTGTACAACGCTAAAAAGTTGAACATTTCAGCCACGCGAAACTGAATATTACCGTAGCCAACTGGTTGTAAAGCGAAAGTCACCGCCACGTATAGGGCCGCTACCAATGCCATTTTGGTCAATTCTTGTGTGGTCCAGACAGATTCTGAACGCAATTTTTCAGGATGATTCATTTGTCATTCTCCTTTGCGGGATATTCCCGGTAATAAGCTGCACCCAAAGGATTGAAGTGGTGCAGTGCGGACAGACCGCTAGTAATTATAATAACTGAAAGCATTCTGTTCTTTCAAGAGTGGATCGTCAATTGCGGCCAGCTTTCCTGCCAATTTTTACCAGCAACCCGCTGGTTATAGACTGCCAAACGCCGAGGAGAACGTGAAAAATGCGGTGTCGGTCGAACTTCAAAAGCGGCTAGATCCTCTAAGCCCCACAATGCCCGCAGTTCTGGATACCCCGCTTCATTCAAACGACAGGCGAGAGCTGTGCAGGTCTCGGGATATTTACTAACAGCATCCAAGGTATCTCTATAAGGCGATTCATCAGGAAAATTATGGGTATGCATGTGGGCTTGATTTTTGATTTCCCAATTATAGTTTGGCCACATAGCTGCCAATTGTCGGCCCAGTGCTTCACTGGTTTCATAATCAAGATTGGGATCGAAAAAAGCAACATCTACGTCATTGGCTGAATGAAGAACTGTTGCCTCTGCCAGTTGATCCCACAAAAAATTGCGCAGCACCCCCGCTGTCAACCAGCAATCTGGCAGCTGCCATTGGGATACAATCCGCAAAATCGTCATCAACTCTAAGTCTGCAGCAACCCATGATGCTGCTTGCGTCTCTGTCAATCTTCTTATCATTTCAGCAACCAACCTCCGTCGATTTCGATGATATTTCCTTGCATATAACGGGCTCCGCTTCCCGCCGCAAACAAGGTCACTTCCGCCACTTCTTCCGGCTCCGCCCACCGCTTCAACGGCGTTTCTTGCGCCACCCATTTGGCTAACGCCCCATCACCAGCAAAGTCTGCGGCATTCATAGGTGTCCGGATGGCTCCCGGCGCCAAGGCCAATACATGGATGCCAGCTGCGCCATAATCCAGCGCCAACTGCTTAGTGAAACCAGCAACAGCATGCTTAGCTGTCGTATAGGCAATCCCGCCGCCTCCGCCAACAAAGCTGGCAACTGACGCCATATTGATGATTGTACCACTGCCGGCTGCCAACATATCCGGCAATAGTGCTTTGGTCAAATAAAACATACTGTCCAAATCAGTTCGTAAAATATCTCGCCACAGCTCATCGTCAGTTTCTAAAATGTTTTTATAACCATCCAGCTTGCCCGCAGTGTTTAGCAAAATTGATACCCCGCCAAAAGTTTTTCGACATTTGGCTACTGCTGCCAAGCACTGCTCTTTTTGGGCGACATCCGCAGTAAAAAATGCCAAGCGGCTGAACGCTTCAGACCCACTCTTTTTAGCAGCGGCTGTCAACGAGGCAAACTCTTCTTTGATATCCACCGCAAATACGCGGGCACCCGCCGCTAAAAACGCCACAGCCTGCGCTTGTCCAATTCCCGAAGCCGCCCCGGTCACCAATACGACAGCCTCCGCAAAACGAGAATCCATCATTTTCTGTGTTGTCATGGAACAATCTTCCAGTCGTCAGCTAAGATGTCACAAACAGTCGGCGCAAAGCTGGAAAAGCCTTCATCACTGGTTTTGATCAAAAAATAAGGGGTCACCGGCGCCCCGTCATAAACTTCTCCGGACACGAGAGTAACATACAGTTCAAAACCACTCCAGCCGTTGCGGAGGATTTTTTGGCCAGCTTTTAAATGTGGCAGAATCTCTTCAAATGTCATTTTCATTCCTTCTTTCACCAGATTTCAATAGGCAGCTGCATCAAGTTTGCTGCCAAAGCCTTTTCATTATAAGACGAAAACAGTCCACTGACCAGAGGGTGATTTATCTGTCAGCGGACTGTTTTTATGGCGGCTTCCGGAATGTCGATAATGGTCATTCCCTTGCGAAATTCTTCTGCCAAGTGTTCTTTGCGGTAGGCAGCAAACGCCTCCTGATGTTTTTTCAACACACTGCGCAGCTTAGCGGGACGATATTCAGTCACCAGTTCATTTTCAAAAACAAACGCTTTGGTGAGCTCCCATTCAAAAAAGTAGCCCAGTGGCCGACAGCTATAGCGGGTTCCTTGCAATAAATGATCGGCAAAGCGACGATGGGTGTGACCAAAAACACAATTTGTCACGTTATCATACCTATCCAACAACTCCCCTAATTCAGCGGAACCTAAAAAGGCATTTAGGTCATTCCATCGGAGAAATTCCGGCTTTTCCTGGTAGACGATAAATTCCCGCTTGGGCACAAAATGAGTGGCAAGGATTACCTTTTTATTGTCCATTTGCAGCCGATCCAAGACTAGCTTCAGTCGTCCCCGCAATCGCGCCTCCACCTCAGGATCACTGCCTTTTCTGGGAATTACCCGATCATACCAGTACAGCTGTTTTAATTGGCGAATCTTCTCAGGGTTATAATCGGCAGCAAATAAGTAGTCATACCAGCCGTTGTACCCCAAAAGGACGGTTTCTTCAGTCAAAGGACACGTCTGCAAATTCAAAAATACCGGACTGGGATAAGCTTCAATTGTTTTTTCTGTAAGGTCTGCCATTTCGTGGTTGCCCCAATTAAAGGTGGTATTTAGTCCTCGGGTCCGAAAAAAGTCCACAATGGCTAAGGCACGGGCCGTTTTGTTGGCGATATCACCAGCCAGGTGCAGATGATCCACCTCTGCCTGCTTCAGAATGTGGGCTAACAGTTCCAGCTCATCATCAGAAAAACGATTGATATCGGCATGCAGGTCACTGATAACCGCTAGCCGTCTCATCAGCAGCCGCCAACTGAATCATGACTACCTGCCAGCTGCTGTTGGATACGTAAAATAGGAATGTTGTCAGCCAAAATTCCCGAAGCACCACGCAGCTGCAGTGCGCCGGTACTTCCTAATACGAGCCGGGTTTCTTGATCCAAATAGACCTCTGAACTCTTTTTAAGCTTGACTGCCCCTACTTCTGTCGCCAATGTTTCATCATAAACTTCCAAGCCTGCAGCAGGATAGTTTTCAGGGGTTATAATAAAACGAAAACTCAAATCCAGCCGACAAGAAAGACCGGTATTGGCAAACGGGCCGTCCCCATCTTCAAAATCCAGGTACATTCGATCTTCCGGCATAAGTTTTTTTTCAATTAATGTTCGAACACTTGGCTCGATACTCAATTTCATAGAGAGCCCTTCTTTCTTGAAACTTGGTGCCTTTTTCAACAAAGGCTGCCGTGTTTGCCTTTAATTTTATTACATCACTCGCTTAAACCAATCGGCACTGGTGATGCCATACATGGCTTCTCCGACTGGTTTTCCCTTCCACAAACGAGACAATGGCAGCTCAGCTTCTTTTTTCATACCGATTTTCTGCATGACCCGCCCCGACTTTTCATTAGCCAAATTGTGGAAGGCTTGGATGTGTACCAAATTCAATGTATCAAAGCCCAAAGCCAAGATCGCCATCGCTGCTTCCGGCATCAGACCTTGGCCCCAGCGGCTCTTATTCAGTGCATAGCCAATCTCGCCTCGCATCGCGACTGGATCCACCCGTAGGTCAATGGTCCCAATCATCTTGCCACTGGCTTTTTCTTCCAATGCATATTTCCCTAGAGGATCTGCCATGAAAACACCGGCGACAATCTCGCGAGTTTCAGCTAATGACTGATGTTGAGGAAATACGTGCTCTGTCGTTTCCGCATCCTGAGCATACTCAAACATATCCTGAGCATCCGCCAACATCAACGGCCGCAAAATCAATCGCTCCGTCTCTAACCGCGTATTTTCCGCAAACCCTAGCATAATCTGTTGTTTATGATCCATTCTTTTTCCTCCCCGTTTACTATCATCCTATTATAGCGCAACCAGAAAAGGAATTGAAAAATAGCAGCTTTTACTATTCTTCTCCCAATATAAGTACAGTTCTGCCCCTGTGTTTTTTCTGCCGGCATGATATAATCAAACAGAGAAAGCGATTTTTCGGGTTTGCCCGAGTCGATTGGAAGACGCGAGGAGTGATGTTATTGACTGATGAGATGCAAAAACATTTGGACAAGGGCATGTACGGCCAGCCATTGGTGAATCCTGATGAACAACATAAATATATGGGGACGTTTCGTGAACGCTGCTATTTGAGCATGACTTTGGCTCAGATGAAGGAAAAAGACAATCAGGACAATCTGCGGAGGGAGCTGGCAAAAGATCCCGATGCACAAGTTTTGATGAATGGGCAGCTGTCGGAAACGCTGCAGGGGGAATATATCCAGCTGCTCACGAAATCCGGACATAAATTTACCATCGTCAATGATTTTGTTGGAACGAATCCGGATAGTCTCGGTCTTTTGGTCGTTTCAAAAGAAGCCGTCAATGAGCCCGTGATTGATATTGACCAGAAATATCCGGAAAAAGAGGCGGAATCAGCAAAGTCAACGAAGAAAAAGCCCGGTTTCTTTGATCGGCTGTTTCACCCAAATGATCAATAACAAATAAAAAATTAATTTTCGACAGCTTGAAAGGGTGTTCTCTTTTACGGGATATGGGCAATAGTAGTTGCCAGCTCTTGTCAGACTGCCGACAAGGGGGAATTATCTATGGCTACACCAGATTATCAAACATTGAAAGATGAATTGCTTTTGGCACTGGATACCCACATCGATATCTTGAAAGATGCCTCTTACATCCAAGCAGAGCACTTGGATGGGATTATGTTCATGATGCGCAGCTTTGGCTTTATGTTGGATCGGGCCCCGAAAGTTCTGGCAGCAGAGGACCCGGAAGAGATGAATTACCAGATGTTTCAGTATTACAGCCTGTTGACAGAGCTGAAATACAATTTGACGCTAAACTTTCCTTATGCCAAAATTAATGATACTCCGCTTTTGGATATCGTTGATTCTTTCCCTACCACTTACGAAAAAGAAATGAAGTCCTGGTGGGAAGCCACCACCGGCTTGCAAGTCTGCGAAACTAAGCAAACCATCGAAATCAAAGAGTTCGAATACTGATTGTTGGCGGGGCTCCGTCCTCTCGGCTCACCGAGAGTTGCGGAGCCCTTTTTTGCGCGTTGTGTCCACAAAGAAAAAACGTCTTTTGACAACAGATTTTTTAATTTTTCTCTAAATTTACAGATAAATGCAAAAGTTGTTTAGCGTTTCGAGGTTTAAAGAGTAAACTTCAGAAAGAAATCTTTTTACGAGGTGACCTATGAGTAAAGTGCAAAAGACGATCCTAGTCATTTTCGGGATTATAACCTTAGTGGTTGCAGTTGTCAGCGGTTTGGGAATGTATGCTGCCAATCAAGCCCGCAATGCTGCCGATAAGATGTATAAACCATTGAACAACGGCAACAAATCTGTTGATACTTCAGCAGCCGAGCCTTTTTCCATCATGCTGTTAGGGATTGACTCTGGCGGCTTGGGTCGAACAGATCAAGGACGCTCGGATACGACAATGGTAGTGACTATCAATCCCCAAAAGAAAACGACTACCATCACCAGTGTCGATCGTGATTTCCTGATTGAAATCGTCGGCAAAGATCGCCATGATAAGCTGAATTCAGCCTATTCTTACGGCGGTGTATCCATGGCTATTGATACTTTGGAGAATTTTCTCGACATTCCGATCAATCACTATGCCACCATCAATCTGCAAGGACTTAAAGATTTGATTGATGCAGTCGGCGGTATCGAAGTCGATAACAAAATTGACTTTACCTTAGATGGTATCCACGTACCTGCTGGTAAAATCACCTTAGACGGCGAAAAAGGGTTGGCCTATGCCCGCATGCGAAAAGATGACGGCACCGGCGATATGGGTCGGCAAGCGCGTCAGCGAGAGGTCTTGACCAAAGTTGTTGAAAAACTGGCCAGCGTCAATACCGTTAAATATTACACCAAAGTTTTGGATGCTTTGGGAGACAATGTATCGACAGATTTGAGCTGGAATCAGATGTTAGATATCGCCGCCAATTATCAAGACGCTCTCACCAACATTGAACCTGTCCAAATCGGCGGGCAAGGATACATGCTAAACGGGGGCTACTATCAGATTCCGCCTTATTACGGGACATTGGAAGCCCAAAACCGTATGCGGGATCAATTGAACTTAGACTTGCGAGAAAGCTTATCCTTGATTAATGATCCAGAACAGCGCCTATATGATGATAGCACTATGGATCCCGATGCCGGTTGGGATGAACCTGAACGTACGGCGAATATTCAGTTTGCTCCAGCATTTGAAGGCTACCCAAGTCAACGTCCGAAAAGTGATTCTTCCGAAGACTCTGGATCAGAAACCTCTGATTCTCAGTCCACTGAGAGCTCCGATACTTTTACAAACGAATAACCGGTCTCTTCCGACAAAATACAGGGTAAAATTTTTAAGATTTTCCTCTGTATTCTCGGAAACCGGCAAAAAAAACCGCAGTTGATCTGCGGTTTTTTTATTGGAGTTCTATAAGTGCTGCCGAATTATTCACATTCACCTGTGGCAACCTTTTTATCAGCCGCCTAAAAGCCAACAGAACGATTTGAAATGCTAGCAACCAAAAAGACAAGGGACCACCACTAATTTCTAATGAAAATTCCTGATGTTGCTGCTCTGGTGTTAGTTTGATTGGTCACGATTCAACTCTGCCAATTCCGGATACAAAAAATTCAGAACCGCCATCGTCAAACGTCGTCCTTGACCGGCATAAGGATAGACATGCATGTGCATTGCCGGATTGAAATTGGCTTCGATGATACCGTAAGCACCAGGTTCAGCAGCTGGTCGCGACTTATCAGGAATAATCAGGTCGATGCCGCTGACAGCTGCACCAAGGGCCGCTACCGCTTCTACAGCAACTTGTTTGTAGTCCTCGTTGAATTGGTCGGTCACGTCGATTGAATCGCCACCGGTGGAAATATTGGAGTTTTCCCGCAGGTATACAGTAACACCAGCTTTAGGAATAGACGTTGGCTCGTACCCCTGTTCTTTTAGCATCAGCTTTTCGATTTCCCCCAGTTGAATCAATTCTAATGGTGAACGGTGGTGGGTTCCTCGTAATGGATCTGTATTTTTTTCTGCGACTAATTGGGCAATGGTCTGGTGACCGTCCCCTACCACATTGGCAGGAACCCGTAACATGATTGCTTCCACTTCACCATCCAATACAAAAAAGCGATACTCGGTTCCTGCCAGAAACTCTTCTACCAAGATGGCATCATCTTCGGCAAAGGCAATGGCCACTGCAGTTTGATAGTCTTCTTTGGCAGGGGGCTCCTTGAAGACAGAAATCCCCAAGCCGTAGTTCGTGCTTTTAGGTTTTACTACAATCGCTTGTCCGGCATATCGCGGAAAATCAGCCAATGCCTCTTGGAGATTGGCATATTCACCACCGCCGGGTACCCGATAGCCGGCTTTGGCTAAGACCTTTTTAGTGACCGTTTTATTGGCCATCATCAAGGGCACGATATACGTGTCTTTGGCCGTCATGTTGGCATTTTTTACATATTCTCTATGACCTGACAAATCCAATCTCAAAAATTGATCTGCCTGATCCAATACAGTCACACCTACCCCTTTTTGGATAGCATCAAACATGAAAATCTGGGTGGACAGCTCCATCCCGGTAAATCCTGCCAATTGATAAGGTCGCGCCCAAGCCTTTTCGTGATTGCGCTGGGCTAGTTCGACTGCCACTGCCTGTTGGGAAGTCACTTGACCAGCCAACCACAGTTGCGCTGCCGGTGTTGTTTCCGGCTGGGCTAGACGTGTCACGACAAAATCAAGAAAACCCTCTGGTAGCGGCAGTTGTAGAGCAACAATCATCCGCTGCAACTCCGACAGCAGCCACTCCCCTTCTGCCAGATACTCAGTGGGCGCTTCTGGATTTTCTAAAGCCACTTGATCATTGCGTCGGTCACCTTCTGCTACCCATTCTTCTGCCGCTGCTTCTTCTGGCAGCCACAACATCAACAACAAAAAGACTTGCAAAAAACGAGCCTCGTCTTCAGAAAATCCATACGCCTCAAAAGGCTGCAGATCGATATTGCGCAATTCGATATAGCGAATGCCGTGATCCGCGAGGTCTTGGACTTTTTTTCCTCCTCGCAACCGCAGCGGCGCATAAAATTCTTTTTCTTCAGACAATCGACCGATCTCCACCATGTGAGCAATGTCGTTTAGATAACGTTTCAGACTTGCATAGGAAACGACTACGTCTCCGTGATTTCGATAACCATAGGCGCTGTTGCGAATACTGCGTACTGGTTCTGCGGGAGCCGGATCATCCATGAAATAATTTTTTTCGCTTACAGGGCTGGCTCCGTAAAGATAAGTAATCAACCAACGATAACGAAGATAGTTACGAGTCACTTTCAGATACAGTGCTGTTTTGAATTCTTGCAGCGTAGCAATCTCCTCTTGTTGTTCAAATAAGGCTGCCATCAACTCGCCACCGAATTCAAAATTAAAATGAATGCCAGAGACCATTTGCTTGCGACGACCGTACTGGCGAGCCAAGTAACGACGATATAAGACATCCTCAAAATTATCCAACTCTGCCAGCTTGATGCTGCAATTATTTTCCGGTAGCGCAGGAGGCATACTCAGCGGCCACAAGGTTTCAGTAGGTATCATCGAACGATAGGCTACATCATGAAGTGCCGCTAACCAGTCCAGCAATTCCTTGGGAGTGTGAGTCACCGGGGTAATCAGTTCCAATTGTGTCTCGGCAAAATCAGTCTGAATATAAGGATGGTATTTGCGATTGCCTAAAGCTGTTGGATGGGGCGTAGCTGCCAGTTTGCCAGTCGTCAGATCAACTCGCTGCCCTTCTCGTTCCAAGCCAAATGTAGCCGCCAGCATATTTGCTCGAGCCCGCGGTGTCTGCATCATTGTTTGTAAGTTCATAACCTGTCCCTTCTCTTTGTCCCGAATAGATGTCCCTTCAGCAAAAAAAGCCGCTTTACGAAAGCATCGTCTTGCTTATTATAGAGGAAATTTGGTGGAAACTGAACAGCTCTGCTCCATGTCTCATAATTTTTCATTGACGTTTTCACAGGGGAAGTAAAACATTTAAAAATCAATGGGTACTATTTTTATTTATAATCAGCTAGTCACCGTTCTCCAAAACTAACACTACCAACCGTGAGACCTCAAAAGCCGACTATCTTCCATTAAAATCATTGGAAGATAGTCGGCTTTTCATTGTTAAAAACTTCAAACGCTGACTAACCTTGATTTCGTCAAGAGAAGTCAGCATCCTTCACTCTTTCTCCTTATACATCCTTCTACGGACTTTGACACAAGGATTGTCGTAACGGTTTGCTAACAGCTATTTTCTTGCTCAGTTGGTGAAACCTCCGCCATTTACCACTTAAAAAACGATTTATGTCACAATTCCTTGTCTGTTCTTTCGGTTAATAAGCAGCCTTGGTCAAGGCACCACCAACAAGTAAACTGAATCGAAAGTTTATTTTTCCGGAACAGGGCCAAATTGAGTTTGGAGAGTTGTCATCAGCCGCTTGCGATTTTCCGGTGTACTATTCATGAAGAGCAGCTCGTCCCCATCATAGGAAAAATCATATTTCGTAAAACCCGTCAGACGGGCCAGCTTTTCCGGTGTTAATTCATAGGTCTTGACGTAATATTGGAAATCCCGTTGAAAACTACGGGATTGTCGCAGCCCTCGCCACCAGAAAAAAAGCAGCGCCACAAATAACAGGATTCCAATGATTTTACGGGGCCAGCTATCTGAATAAACAACCTCTTTTACCGGTGTGATTCCTAAAATCACCGTCAACAAGAGTGCCGCCACCAAAGTCGACAGCCAGAGTCGTTTGTTGTTCATTGGTTCCTCCTTAAAGTGCCGTGAACATCACGATAAATGTAATGCTGTTGTACAAAATATGGGCGATCATATTGCACCGAATATCCTTAGTCTTCAGATAAAGTATCCCAAAAAAGATACCAATCACGGAATAAACCAGCAGGTACAAGGAAATTGCCGGCTCATGCAACAGTCCGAAGATTAAGCCTGAAGTCACTACCGCTAAAATATCGTGCTTGCGGTCATTTTCATTCCAGAAATAATTCATGAGGATTCCGCGATAGAGCAACTCTTCGATGATTGGGCCTAAAATAGCTCCGTACAGCGTAATCCCCAAAACATGCACCCGAAACAGCTGGTCGATATTTTGCTGATTATCTGCTTCTCCTGGCATCAGCGGAGTCACCAAGATTAAGAAAAGATAAACTGCAGCAACAGTCAGTAAAATCCACTTGATCTTGCCTTTCATGGCAAGCTCCCTGCCGAAACCGCGGGGATTGTACTCTTGGATCTGTCGTTGATAGACACGGATAAAATACATCATCACGACTAAGAAAACCACGACAATAATCAGTGCAAACGCGCCTTGTGACAAGTTGGTATTTAACAGCTGATCTGCCATCAGAGCCAGCGTAGAGAGGTTTTGTAAAAAGACAAAACCAGCAAAGAACAGGATGCGCCAAATCAACGGTTGTCGTTTAGTCATTGTATCACCAGCCTCCTTTTTTGGTCCCTTCACCAAACTTCCGCTTTATAAACTTGAAAAAGCTTCTGTGTTGCGGATATTACTGGTTGCTTGGGACCTTTATTTTAAAAGTACCGTATTTTTTTCAGAACGCCTGCTAATCTTGGATCAAGCCTTTAAACAGGCCAATCACAAATTGATTCGGATCAAATGGCTCCAAGTCGTCAATGCCTTCGCCTAAGCCCACCAGTTTTACCGGCAGGTGGAGTTCATTGCGGATCGCCAACACGATCCCACCTTTTGCGGTTCCGTCCAATTTGGTCAAAACAATTCCTGAAACATCGGTGGTTTCTTTAAATTGCTTAGCCTGAACCATCGCATTTTGGCCGGTCGTAGCATCCACCACCAAGAGCACTTCATGAGGTGCCTCTGGCAATTCTCGCTGAATAACTCGTTTGATTTTATCCAACTCTTTCATCAAGTTGACTTTATTTTGCAAACGGCCAGCAGTATCCACCAATAAGATATCGTAGTGTTCATTTTTGGCTTTTTCCACCGCATCGTACACGACAGCTGCCGGATCGGCACCCGCATTGTGGCGCACGACTTCTACACCAGCCCGCTCACCCCAGACAACCAATTGATCAATCGCCCCGGCACGAAAAGTATCGGCTGCCGCCATCAAGACTTTTTTTCCTGCCATACGGTATTCGTAAGCCAGTTTCCCAATGCTGGTGGTTTTCCCTACACCATTGACACCGACAAAGAGCATCACTGTCAGCTCCTCGGGTTGGATATTGAGGTCGTGATTTTCCCCTTCGCCAGCTTCGTCGTACAGATTCACCAGTTTTTCAATGATGACGTTTTGTACATCTTTTGGTTTCTTGACGTTTTGCAATTTGACTTCCTGGCGCATTTCATCAGCAATCCGCATGGCTGCATCAAAGCCAACGTCGGCACCAATCAAGGTTTCTTCTACTTCTTCAAAGAAATCCTCATCAACACTGCGGAAATTGGCAAACAATTCATTTAGCCGCTGACCAAACGTTTTACGGCTCTTTTTCAGCCCTTTGTCGTACTTTTCCTCAACAGTTGCTTGCGATTGCGGTTCAATCGGAGCAATCGGTGGCGCCATTTCAGCCTCTTGGATCACTGCTTCCGCTTCTGCTGTTGCATCAAAAGTCGGCGTAAGCTCGGCTTCTGAGTTGACTGTTGAGGCAGCTTGTTCTTGCACGTCAGTTTCAGCAACTTGTGGCCGGTCCTCAGCTTGATCTGCCACTGTCGGTTCTTCCTGGCTGACGGTTTCTGTCGCTGCTGCTTGTTCTTGATCAACTGTCTGCACCTGTGTGTCTTGCGCCTCAACCTCAACAGGTGTGGCATTTTCCAGCTCTTCGGTTGCTTCGGCAGTTGGAACTGCTTTTTCCGCAATAGTGTCAGTCAATTGGTGAGTCGAAACGTCTTGTGAAGCGACAGTCGTTGTTTCAACTTCAGATTCTGTTTCAGCCTTCTTTACTTCAGCGGTCTCTTCAGAGGAGGCTTCAGCAGGAGTAGGGGCAGCTTCTGCCGGCTTTGTCTCCGGTTGTTCAGGTTCTGATTGTTCTGTTTCAGATTGCTGCGTGTTTGTTTTCTCGTCGGTTGTTTGTTCATCGAGCGCTTCTTCCGGTACTACCGGTGGCTGCTCCGGCTCTTCTTTGCCCATGAGCGCCTTTTTGATCTTATCGAAAAAGCCCATTGCTTTCCCTCCTTATATGGTCTGGTGAAAAATTAGTTGCCGGCAGTACCGGCTTGTAAGACGTATTTTTCGATGACTTTGGCCACACCGTCAGCCTCATTGGAAGCCGTGATGACATCAGCGACTGCTTTGACAGCCGGGACAGCGTTAGCCATCGCAACTCCGATACCGGCATAAGCAATCATCGGCAAATCGTTTTCTTCATCTCCAATCGCCATGACTTCGGCGGCTGTGATTCCCAAATCTCCTGCCAATAAGTCGATTCCATAGGCCTTGGTGATTCCTTTTGGCATAAATTCCAACAAGACTTCCCGCGTTTTGATAACTTCAAATTCGGCTTTGACACTTTCAGGAATCTTAGCAATCTGCTGGTCGAGATACGCCTGTGGGTAAGCCACTACTGCTTTATTGTACAATGCCTCCGGGTCTAGCTTCTCATAGCCGGCCGGTCGCACGTCTAACAGCGGGTTTAACTGGCCATAGATAGACAGGTGGTCAGGCGCTGTTGGCAGTGACCAGACGACTTCATCGGAGACGACATCCAGCGGCAGGGCCAATTCTTTTGCAATTTGAATCAACCTTTGAACTTCTGCAAAAGACAACGCTGCTTTTTCAATCACTTCACCGGTATCATTTTTTTGCACCAGACCACCATTAAAAGTGATGGCATAATCCCCGGGATTTTTCAGATCCAATTCTTCCAGATAAGGACGAATCGCCCGCAGTGGCCGTCCGGTACAAATCACGATTTTGACACCGGCTTTTTGTGCCGCTGCCAATACTCGTTTGTTTTCTGCAGTGATTTCTTTTTTACTATTTAACAACGTACCATCCAAATCGATGGCGACAAGTTTAATCAATCTTTTTCCTCCTGACAATAACACGAAGCATTCTAGAAATTTTGCTGCGGCCACGGCTATAATCTGCTGTAAAGCTACTTGACTGAGATTCTGCTGCTTGTAGCCTTTTTGTCGAATTCACCGATCAACTCGCAGAAAAACTCCCTCACAATTTTATTCCCCGGCAGCGACGATTCGGCCACCTTCTTTGACATCTTCCAGACGTACCGAGACAATCTTGGACACGCCGGATTCCTGCATGGTTACGCCGTACAAAACATCGGCAGCTTCCATTGTGCCTTTGCGGTGAGTAACCACGATGAACTGGGTATCATTTTGGAAGCGGCTGAGGTACTGACCAAAACGAGTAACATTGGCTTCGTCCAAAGCAGCCTCCACTTCGTCCAACACACAAAACGGTACTGGTCGCACTTGAATGATGGAAAACAGCAAAGCAATAGCCGTCAATGCCCGCTCGCCGCCGGATAACAGACTTAAACTTTGCAGTTTTTTGCCTGGTGGCTGGGCTTCAATCTCGATACCGGTATTCAACAGGTCGGAAGGGTCAGTTAAGACCAGCTCGGCACGCCCGCCACCAAACATATTGGGAAAGACTTCCTTGAACTTGTCCCGAATGGCTTCGAATACTTCATTGAAACGGATTTTCACTTCCTCATCCATCTCATTCATGGTCGTAAAGAGCTGCTCTTTGGCTTGTAGCAGATCATCTCTTTGGCTGGTCAAAAAGTCATAGCGCTCTTTTACTTGTTCATATTGCTGGATAGCATTGAGATTCACTGGACCCAATCCCTCAATTTCCCGCTTCAAAGATTGAATCTTTTGCCGGGCAGCCTCTGTATCATCCACGACACCATATGTGGCTGACGCCAACTCGTAATTCATGGCATATTCTTCCTGCAGGTGAGCCAGCAGATTGTCCAATTGGATGTCTGCACGGTTTTTTTCTACTTCGACTTTGGTTTTTTGCGAGAGCAGGCGCTTTTGTTGCTGATTTTTTTCGCTCAAATCTGTATCGCCAGCGGTAATCTGATTCTGTAATTCCAAACGGGCTTGCCGCTTGGCCGTCAATTCAGTCTGCAACTGTTCTCGTTTTGCGCTAAATTCCACAACTTGTTTTTGCAGTGACTCTTCTGACAGCTCATGATTGGAAAAATCACTGTCCAATGCTGCCAGCTGCATTTTTAGGCTGCTGTGTCGTGCTTCTGCGGTTGTCAGGTCTGCTTGTTTGTCTTGGATCAGTCCTTTGACATGTACAATCTGCTGATTCAAGACAGCCAGTTCTGCCTGCTGAGTTGCTAGTGCGTCACCGACTTCTGCCCGCTTTGCTTCGATGAGATCTTCTGTACGGTTGATCTCTTGAATCTCCTCATTGATTGCCAGCCGAGCCGCTTCAACTTCTGCTTGCGCCTGAAGATAGCCTGCTTTCTTTTCTTCGTATTCTTCCAAAAAAGCCTGAACTTCCCGATTTTCAAAGGCAAAAATACTATGCTCTTTTTCCAAGCGTGTCAGATCGACGGTTGTGTTTTGCAGTTGATTTTCCAGTTCCTGCAATTTGAGACGCGCTGCTTCCCCTTCTTCTCTCAAGGTTTCCAAGCGTGCCTGTTTTTCCCTGGTTTCAGTTTCCAGGCGGGACACTTGTTTTTCGGTAGTTTGCAGCCGTTGATCCAATAGCTGGTGCTGCTCTTTCAAGACAGCCAGCTCATTGCTTTGGGAAAACAGATTGCCTTGTCCGCCTTTTTTATTGGCACCACCAGTCATGGAGCCCCCAGCATTCATGACATCTCCTTCCAAGGACACTACCCGGTAACGATAATGAACCGCACGAGCAATGGCATTGGCACTTTGGAGATCCTCTGCTAATAAAATTCCCCCTAAAAGGTTTTCCATAATGTTTCGCAAGGAGGAATCAAAGGCGACGATTTCCGAAGCAACACCCAAAAAGCCTGCCACCTGTTTGGCGGCATTCAGTTGAGCTCCTGCGACGTTCCGAGCTTGGATTGTCGTCAAAGGCAAGAAGGTCGCCCGTCCGCCTCGCTGTTCCTTCAAGAAGGTGATGGCTTGCCGGGCATCCTTTTCCGTTTCTACGATGACGTGCTGTGCACTAGCGCCTAGTGCGGTTTCGATGGCTACGGCATAATCCTTTGGTACCTCAATCAGTTCAGCCACTGCCCCTACGACGCCTTGAAGACGTTCTTTGTGCTGCAATACCATTCGGGGCCCTTGATAAAAGCCGGTATAGTTGTCTTGAATGTCTTGCAGGCTCTTTTCTTTGGCACGAACCTGCTGCACCTGACTCATCAGGCTGTACATTTTCTTTTGCTCACTGTCAAACTCAGTCTTCGCCGTCTTGACTTGGTCTTGCAGCAATACATATTCCTTCCGCTGCGCTTCCAAATGACTTTGCGCCTGTTTGACCTCGGCCGTTAATGCAGTTTTTTGTTCCTGACCAGAACGAATGGCAGCTGTCAGCTCTCCTTGCTTTTGCAGCGCCTTCTGATTTTTAGCCAATTCTTGTGTATATTGTCGTTCCAAGTATTTCAAGTCATTGCCGATATTGGCATGCTCTTGCATCTTGTCTACATATTGGCCCCGCAGCTCCTCCAAAACTTCTTTGGTGGACTTTTGATACTTTGCCAGTTCGGCCTGAGTGGTGCGAATCGTTTCTTCCAGCTGCTGGTGTTGCCGATTTTTTTCTGACAGCTGGCTGATAAGGGCGCTTTTGTCTTCTTCTAAATCAGCCATTCGTTGGGCAGCTTCTTCGATATTTTTGCGATATTCCCGCGAGCTTTGCAGGGTATTTTTGGAGCGCTCTTTCAGCAACTCCTGCTGTCCTTCCGCCTGTTTTAAGGCTTCAGTCACCGCTAACAGCTGTTGATTGCCGCTTTCCAACCACTCGTCCAGACGTGTGCGTTCTTGCCGCTTTTCAGCTAACAGCTTTTCACCGGCTGTGATAGTTGTGCTGATTTCACGCAGCTGGCCGTCCAGTTGATCCAGCAGCTGCTCTGTTTCATCCCAGATCTTTTTGGCGCTTTGGATTTCGGTCACCGCATAAGCTGCATCTACTCGGGTCAATTCTTCTTTTAACCCCAAATAGGCGGTAGCTGTCCGGCTTTGTTCTGCTAAAGGTTCCAGCTGATCTTCCAACTCATAAACAATGTCTTGGACCCGACTGAGGTTGTCTTCGGTTTCAAACAGCTTCTGTTCAGCCTTTTTCTTACGCTGCTTGTATTTCAAGACACCCGCTGCTTCTTCAAAAATCCCCCGCCGGTCTTCCGGCTTGCTGGCAAAGATCGCCTCCACCTTCCCTTGGGAAATGATGGAAAAGGATTCTTTTCCTAAGCCGGAATCCAGAAACAAGTCCGTGATATCCTTTAGACGGCAAGCTTGTTTGTTGATAAAAAAGTCGCTTTCACCAGTCCGGCGATAGCGGCGGGTCACACTGATTTCCGTGAAATCCAGCGGTAAGTAGTGGTCACTATTGTCTAGCACTACCGTCACTTCGGCGATATTCAGTGCTTTGCGGGAATCAGAGCCGGCAAAAATAATGTCCGGCATCTTGCCACCCCGCAAACTTTTGGCAGACTGCTCCCCCAAGACCCAGCGAATGGCTTCAGTGATATTGCTTTTACCGGACCCATTTGGCCCTACCACAGCTGTCACGCTGTTCTCAAAATCGATCACCGTCCGGTCGGCAAAAGACTTGAAGCCGGCGATCTCGATTTTCTTCAAATACACAAATAGTTTCCCCTCTCAATAAACCCGTCACGAAAGCTGCAGCAAAAAACGACTCAGTCCAAAGACAATGCATTGCTCCAATCACAATGCATTGTCTGACCGAGAACAGCAGCTGTAACTGACTGGGACGGGTTCGATGGCACATGCCGAAATAAGTCCTTTAACAGGCGTCTTGGCTGTTTACAGTCAAGCGACTGGCTACTTTAAGCTAGCCGCTGCAATGCATTGGCAGCGGCAGACTGCTCAGCATTTTTCTTGGAGGTGCCTTGACCTTCACCGATCAATTCTCCGTCGCAATAAACTTCTGTATGGAAGATTCGCTCGTGGGCAGGTCCTTCTTCTCTCACTAGTCGATAATCGATCAACACATCACCAGAACGCTGCAACACTTCTTGCAAACGCGTCTTATGATCCCGCTCATGTGAAAAAACACCGGCTTGCACTTGTGGATAAACCACTGTTTCCAAAAAGTGCAGAACTGCTTCCAGCCCCTGATCCAAATACAAAGCCCCTAAAAAGGCTTCAAATAAATCACACAACAGTGCGGGACGCGTGCGTCCGCCGGAATTTTCTTCCCCTTTGCCCAGTTTCACGAACCGATCAAAGCCACAATCTTTGGCAAATTGGGCCAAGCTTTCTTCACGGACGATTGCTGCACGGGTCTTGGTAAGTTTTCCTTCCGGCAGTTGGGGGAATTCCCGATACAGGTATTGGGATACCAGCAATTCCAGAACAGCATCTCCCAAAAATTCCAAACGCTCATTGTCTGACAGATGCAGGTTACGGTGCTCATTCACATAAGAAGAATGGGTGAAGGCCTGATCAACGAGATTGATGTCGCTAAATACGATCCCGAATTTTTCTTTAAGCAGATTTGCCAACTGATTGTCCATTAGTCTTCAGTCCCTCTAATTTATTCAATACTGTTTCATTATACTGGTTTTCCGCCATAAATAAAATCTCAGAAGCCAAACCTTTAAACATTTATCCACAGGTTTTCAACACTTCAGCGCTTTCAGGAAGTCCATTTGATTTTTGCGTCCTTCTGGCTGCCTCTGTCGCCTCCTTTTCTTTCCAAAAGGCCGGTTTTTCAGACGTTTTTATTACTTGAAATGATACATTTTGTCGAGCTTAGAGAAAAGTAAGCCAAAGCCTCTTGTCTGATTTGTTTTTCCAGAGTAAAATACATCAAAAATACCCTCTAGGAGGTGTTGTCCTTGCGTCAAGGTTTGCATTCTGCCCTTTCCTTTCTAGCGACGCGGTTGGTGTTTTTGTTGGGCCTCAGCTACAGTATCCTCTGTGGCCTATTCCTATTCTTCCAAACACGAGTCGAGGAGAAAATCTTCAATTCGGTCAATCCCCACCAATCCCCCTTTGGCTACCTGCGATTGACCGGCAATGAACTGCAGCTTCAAAATCTACCCTTGCTTTTGTTGCTCATTGTTGGACTCTTAACGTCCGCTGCGCTCTTCGTCTTAGCTGTCAGATACCGAATTCTGAACGTTTTTATCCTACTGCTGATTTTGGGCTATTTATTGCCCCTGGTGCCGCCTTACGATGAAAACCTGCTGCCCCGCTTTCTACTTTCCATTTTTTTAGTTTTCGGCAGCAGCTGGTTGACTCAAGGGTATTTCAACGCTTCCACCAAACTGCCTTCTTAATTACAAACTTTTGGGCTCAGATGAATTTTTTTGCAGAAACTACAAAACAGGCAGGTACCAAAATGGTATCTGCCTGTTTTGCCTCTAAATAGTTTGGTATAGAAAGTGGTATGTGAATAGAGGCTGATTATTTCACAGCTTCTCGATACCCAGCAATTTCCTGTTCATTACCGTAAACGTAATGGCCAGGGATAACTTCAACAAAGCTCGGCTTGTTGACGGAATAGTCGTGCATATCCGGATTGTAGACATGCAGTTCTTTTTTACGAGCCAGGATTGGATCCGGCACCGGCACTGCAGAGAGCAATGCTTTGGTGTAAGGATGTAGCGGATTGCGGAAAAGCTCTTCAGCTTCCGCCAACTCAACAATCCGGCCGGAGCGAATAACAGCGATCCGATCAGAGATGAAACGGACTACCGACAAGTCATGGGCCACAAAGAAGTAAGTGACACCTTTTTCTCGTTGGAATTCTTTCAACAGGTTCAAAACCTGTGCGCGAATCGATACGTCCAAGGCTGAAATTGGTTCGTCTGCAACTACCAATTCCGGCTCCATCACCAATGCCCGGGCAATCCCGATACGTTGGCGCTGACCACCAGAGAACTCATGAGGGTAACGATTCAAGTGTTCCGGCAACAGTCCCACTTCTTCAATGATGCGCTCTACTTTCTCCCGACGCTCTTCTTCTGAATCAAAGAGGTGGAAATTGTACAGCCCTTCAGAAATGATATAGTCAACCGTCGCCCGTTCATTTAGAGATGCTGAGGGATCTTGAAAAATCATTTGAACTTTGCGAATGACATCGTCTTGTTCTTGCTTGGTTAGTTTCTTGTTAATTTTTTTTCCTTCAAAGATGATTTCCCCGTTGGAAGTAGGATTTAATCCCAAGACTGCCCGACCGATTGTCGTCTTTCCAGAACCTGACTCACCTACCAAAGAGAAAGTTTCTCCTTTGTAGATATCAAAGTTGGCATCTTGTACTGCGACAAAGCGATTCTTGCCTTCACCAAATGTGATTTCCAGGTCTTTGATGGACAGTAATACATCATTTCGATCAACCAACTGTCACACCTCCATCTTCTGCCAAATCTTGGGCATCATAGTCTTCCGGTGCAATCTCTTCTTGTAGTGCAACCAGTTTTTCATGCAGGTTTTGGATTGCTTGCGGTTTTTCCACTTGCGGCGCTCGTGGATCCATCAGCCAAGTTTTCGCAAAGTGAGACTCACTGACTTGAAACATCGGTGGTTCCTTCTTGAAGTCGACTTCCATGGCAAATGGATTACGTGGTGCAAAAGCATCCCCTTCAATGTCTTTGTACAAAGATGGCGGGGTCCCCGGTACAGAGTACAACTCTGTGCCTTTTTGACTCAGCTGAGGCAGTGAGCTTAACAAAGCCCAAGTGTATGGGTGACGAGCATTGTAGAAGATATCTTCCACGGTACCAGTCTCGATGATCTGGCCGGAATACATTACTGCCACTTTATCAGCGATGGCTGCCACCACACCTAAGTCATGGGTGATGAAAATTGTAGTAAACTGGTATTCTTTTTGCAATTCCCGGATCAAATCCAGAATTTGAGCTTGAATCGTTACGTCCAAGGCAGTAGTCGGCTCGTCGCAGATTAAAATCTTAGGCCGACAAGCCAGTGCAATGGCGATAACAATCCGTTGACGCATCCCACCGGAATACTGGAAAGGATATTCATTGTAGCGGTTTTCCGCATTGGGAATACCGGTGCGTTTCATCAAATCAATAGCCATTTCTTTGGCTTCTTTGGCGCTTTTTCCTTGGTGCTTGATGATTACTTCGGAAATTTGTGAGCCGATGGTTTTGATTGGATTCAGTGAAGTCATAGGATCTTGGAAAATCGTGGCAATCTCTCTCCCACGAATTCCTTCCCATTCCTTATCTTTTTTCAGGTCGCTTAAAATTTTGTCATGATATTTGATCGTACCGTTGGTGATTTTGCCGTTTTGTTCCAACATTCCAGTGAAAGTCTTGGTTAAAACTGACTTACCAGAACCGGATTCCCCTACGATTGCCAGCGTTTCTTGCTCTTTGATTTCCAAAGAAACATTACGAATTGCTTTTAGTTCACGATTGCGGACGGTAAAACCGACGGAGAGATTTTCAACGGACAATACAGTTGCTTTTTCCATGTCGTCTCCTCCTCTTACATGTGTGTCCGCGGATCTGCGGCATCAGCCAATGTTTGACCAACGATATACAGTGAAACTGATACCAAGGCCAGCACGGCTACCGGGATCCAAAACAGATACGGATAGTTGCTCATATTTGCAGTGTATTTTGAAATCAGTTTCCCTAATGATGGTACATTGGCGCTCAAACCAACTCCCAAGAAGGACAAGAAAGTCTCATAGGAGATAAATGACGGCAATGTCCGGGAAACATCGGTTACGATAACTGAAGTCAGGTAAGGCAGAATATTACGGAAAATCATCCGCATCGTTGGTGTTCCCAAAGTTTGGGAAGCCAAGTTGTATTCTCGATCCCGCATAATCATTACTTGAACACGAATGAAGTACGCTGTTCCGAGCCAGCTGGTCAGACACATGGCAAAGATCAAGTTCCAAAACCCGCTACCAAATGCGTAAGACAAGACCATGATGATCAACAGTTGCGGTACATTTGAAAAGATGTTGTAGATTTCAATCATAAAACGGTCAATCTTTTTAGAAGTTCCCCAAATCGCACCGACAACAACCCCGATGATAGTACATACCAAAGTCGAGATTACTGAGATGGAAATAGAAGTCTTGGCACCAGCCCATACGGCATCAAACAAAGAGTGGCCATTGGCATCTGTCCCAAACCAATATTGGGCACTCGGTGGATTGTAGCGCTTGGCAAAGTCGTTAATTCCTTCGACACTCATGTAGTCATAGCCAGAAACTAGCGGCTGAATAAAGGACATCAGAAAGATGGCAATCATCAAGACTAGCATGGAAATGGCCACTTTGCTGGAAAAGAATTTGCGTCCCACTGCCCGCCAATAAGAATATACTGGGGCATCGATTCGTTCTGAAGCGTGTTCGTCCATTTTGACGAAACTAAAATCGCTTTGTTGAAGATCGTCTTTTTGTACTTCCACCTTACTTGCCCCCTTTCTCTGACAGATTGATACGAGGGTCCACCATGGTCATGGCGA
Organism: Enterococcus infantis; assembly: GCF_049166715.1. Lineage (NCBI taxonomy): Bacteria > Bacillati > Bacillota > Bacilli > Lactobacillales > Enterococcaceae > Enterococcus > Enterococcus infantis. The sequence goes on from NZ_JBMHFB010000001.1 coordinate 543,783, forward strand.
TGTCCCCTAGCAGGATTGAGAAGATCGAAATAGTCGTAAAGATGAAGACCAATCCGATAACAATTGGATTGTTGTGGGATTTAATGGCATCCGGCAACATTTTACCCATACCAGGTGCAGCAAAGACTGTTTCAGTAATAGTAGCACCGGCAATGGTCCCAATCACGGCTGATGGAATTCCATTCACCAATGGAATTGCCGCATTTTTGAAGATGTGCTTGCGGGTGATTTCACCAGAACTCAGACCTTTCGCTTTAGCGAATTTGACATAGTCCGCCGATTGTTGATCAATCATGTAGCGACGCAACCAAATTACAATACCAGATACGCCCAAGAGACCTAAGATGACGGTTGGTAAAATATACGAGCGAATATCACTGGCTCCTAAAGTTGGAAATAGATCTGGCAAGTTGAATACACTAGATCCGATAAAACGGAAGAAGTAGATGAAGGCCAACGATGGTACGGAAATCAATACCGTTACTAAAGCAATCCCGACCTTATCTGGGAATTTGCCCTTGAAGCGAGACATTAGCATCGACATCGGTACAGCAAGGCCATAGGAGACGATGACGGCAATAATCCCCATACGCATAGAGTTTCCGATCATTGAAGGGTCTTGATAGTTATTAACGGTAATTGTGTAGTTATCTTTGTACATATTTTTGTCTCGTGAAGACAAATTGGCAGTCATTTGATATTGACGAGAGTAAACATTCACTGCCGTTTTGGATTTGCGTCCGGTCTCAAAAGTTACTTCTTTTGAGTCGGCCTTCCCTTGGCCACCACCAATGACTTGAGTTACTGGTTGGCCTGCGAAAGTTGGATAAGAAGTTCCTAGATTCAACTTGATAATATTTTGATGGATGAACGGGAAGCTGCTGTTGAAGTAGATTTGGTACTTGTATTGTGTACCAGAACCGACCAAAGCCCAGCCAACCATCGGATCATTTTCAATCTTATAGCCCCGTTTCATATCTTTGTTATCGGGGTCATTGACCTTCCATGGATTATCAATCTGAATCATGTTTTTGTAAAAGCGGAAGACACGAGTATACAACGGTAGCTCTTTGACAGCGTAATAGCCTTTGCTGACTGGATATTGTTCCAATTTAAAGCCGTTTTTCTGCGCCCAGTCTTTGTAAATTTTCGTGTTGGCATCACTGACTTCTGCAGTTACTTCAGGGTTGTCTTTTTTAACTTCTGCTACTAATTCCTTAGAAGGATAGTAGTCCAAATAACCCATTTTGCTAAACGCCGTATTCTCATAGTCTTTCATATCGTCCGGTTTGGACTTCAATTTGCCATAAGTGACGTCGTTTTGAAAAATGGTCTTTCGAGGGATCAAGCTGTAGATCACGCCGTAAGTCAAGGTCGTTACTAAGAAGATACTTAGGATCGATCTCAGGATCCGGAAAAACAGGTATCTTTTCACGATAAATCTCCTACTTTCTATACTGCATCTATAAGTGAAGCAGTCCTCTAGCTGTAAACGGCTATCAAGCTTCCAGTAACACTGCTAGCAGTGCTACTTCGGTCTTCATGGTCGCCAACAGCTAAAGTCCGCTTTACTTCGAATCAATTTTGACAGCTTTGGGAAGAGACCCATACTGTCAAGTAAAAAAGGCTTTACAGCGATTGCCGGCAGCCTTTTGTACCAGTAGATCAACTATTTAGACGGAAAACAACGAGTCCCCCCGCAGGCTGAGCACCTGCGAGGGTGACAGAGTAATTCATTTAGAAATTATTTTGCTTCTTTAGCAGCAGCTTCTTCACGTTTAGCTGCCCATTCATCATGGAGTTTGTTCCATTGATCCGTTGTAACAGCGGAATCTTGAATCTCCATGTATTTGTAACGGTAGTCACCAAGACCAGCATAAGCATAAGGGGCAGTAAATGGTACGATGTTAGAAACGCTAGGAGTTGCCAAGCTTGCAAAGATTGGGATTTGAATTACATTTTCAACCAACCATGCTTCTGCTTCAGCATAAGCTTCGTAACGTTTGTTCACATCATCAGTGATGGCATCTGCTTTGTCAAGCAGTTGATCATATTCTTCAAATTTCAGAGCTTCTTTGGCTGCTTTACCAGGATCTTCTCCTTGAACTGTCGCATCAGCATCCAGACCCAAAGTCGTCAACATGTCACCAGAATGAGAGTTGTAGATATTCAGGTAAGAAGATGGGTCAATGTAGTCAGGACCCCAACCGGAAGCAGTAGAGATGTCATAGTCAGTAGCAGCAGATGAAGTTGCTTGGTAAGTCGCAGCATAGTAAGCATCTTCATTCAACAATTGAATGTCAATTACGACATTTTCTTTACCAAGAGAAGCTTCAACAGATTGCTTCATAGATTTGTCAGCATTTACCAATACTTCAGCTGTTTCTTGTTCTGGCAAGTCCAAATGAATTGGGAATTCAACACCTTCAGCTTCCAATTCTTTCTTCGCCAAGTCCATATATTTCTTAGCTAGGTCTGGTTTGTAAGTACCGTCTTGACCTTCTGCCAAGTTTACTTCGCCAAACGCTTCAGCATCAGCAGCGCGAACTTTGTCTTGTACGACTTCACCGAACGGTTTGCCGTCGATTTGAACGAAGTCCGTTGGAACCAAGGTATTACGCAATGCTTTTTCAGCACCTGCATCACCGACATTTTGAGCACGGTAAGCTTTTTTATCAAATGCAAATTGGAAAGCTTTCCGGAAGTTCAAGTTCATGATGGCCTTTTTAGTATCTTCTTTTTGTTTATCAGTCGTTTTTGACGTATTTTCATACGCTTGACGATTGAAGTTGAAGGTCATGTTGAATGTGGAAGACCCAGGCAAAGAGAAGTTAATTGAATCTTTGTATTTTGCTTCTACATCTTTATAACCAGCAGAGTTTGGATACACACGAGCAGAGGTAAATTCACCTGCATCGTATTGTTTGAACAACCAGTCTGGATCAGAGCCGTCAAAGTAAATGAATTTCACGTTTTTCACATGAACATTGTCTTGATCCCAGTAAGATTCGTTCGGGCCATATTCGATTGCAGATTTTGAAGTATTTTCTGTCAAAATGTAAGGACCGTTATAAAGGATAGAATCTGGTGTTGGTTTACCGAAGTCGTCACCTTTCTCCTTCAAGAATTCTTCATTGGCTGGATACAAAATCCCATAAGTCAATTTAGAGTTCCAATAAGATTCAGGCTTGTTCAATGTGTATTCCAATGTGTGGTCATCTACTGCTTTGACGCCGACTGTAGAGAAGTCATCCGTTTTACCTGCGATATAATCAGACAAGCCTTTGATGCTGTCTGCTACGATATACAATGTTTCAGATTTCTTTTCAACCGCATGTTTTAGACCAGCTACCCAGTCATTAGCAGTTACGTCAGCACCGTATTCGTTGCCCTCGGAGTCCACCCAAGGCACACCTTCACGGATTTTGTACGTGTAAGTCAAACCATCATCACTGACTTTGTAAGATTCAGCTAAGGCTGGAACCAGTTGTCCTTCTGGATTCCATTCCATTAACCCATCAACAAAGTTACTATAATGTTGGCTGTTTGAATTCCGTTGAGAGAAAAGGTAGTCCAAAGTTTCAATATCTGTAGAAAAAACATAGCTATACGTATCTACAGACCCTTTTTCTCCTTCTCCAGAACCACTTGAAGCGGAACCGCCACTGTTGGAGCTTCCACCGCCACCGCCACACGCGCCCAGCACGAATGTCGCTGCCAGCAATGATACCAGCACTTTCTTCATTTTCATGTCCATACCTCCAATTTTCCTTTTTCATAACAAACCAATTTATGAAATTATTGAGATATTATCGAAATATCGTAGGTTTGTCAAATGGAAAAATCTATTATTTTTGAATTATCTGACAAATGAGAGATAAAAAAACATCAGGCGCTTTCACAATTCTTTTGGAAGTTTCCATGCCCTTTTCTTGCAAAAAAAGGGAAGAACCTTGATTTTATAATTATTAAAATCTTCTCGTGAAAAAAATATTCCTGACGATTTCTTACATTTCACTCCGACAAAAACAAAAAAATGAATTTTCGCTAAAATTCCTTCCCCAGAAAACAGCTGGTTTTCTAATAAAGGGATTTTATTTGAACAAACCAAATTTTCCGAAAATACCTAGGGCTTATTGTAATAAAAAAAAGCCCAACTGTCTATAAAAACAGTCATAATTTATCCTTGAAAAAGTCACAAGCCGTTGATTTGGCACTGCCTGTCATTTCCAGAAAGTCGTTATTTTCTGATAACAGCGGGGATTATCCCACCTGACTTTCCCACAAGTAACAAATGTGTCGTTTTTTTACTTGGCGTCATGAAATCTCACATGTGCCAGTGGCGGTTCGGGCAAAAAGCCCATTAATCGACAACTGGTACTTACCAATCTCAAAAAAATCTTTCTGTCTTCTGACAACTGTGGTGAAATTTACAGACGCAAGTTAGAGACTGCCTGAACAAGCTTAAAGGAGTCCCTCGCCTCGTGTTAGAAAAAAGAGCCGCATCGCTGCGGCTCCGGTGTACTTACTTGTTCAAATGGCCATAGATGTAATCTACTGCGCCACCAACTGTTTGGATTTGTTCTGCATCTTCGTCAGAAATCTCCGTACCGAACTCGTCTTCAAGCTCCAATACAAATTCCATGACACTGATAGAATCAGCATTCAGATCGTCTTTAATACTCATGGGATCGGTCACTGTATCAGCATCCACCTCAAAGTGATTGGCGATCACGTTTGCTACTTTTTTAAACACTTCTTCACGCGTCAATTGCATTCACCTCCACGCTTTTGACCAACAAAAGAAAAGATAGCTACAAAGCATTGTACTTTTTTTAAAATTATTTGTCCAGTCTATTTTTGCAAAAATGTTACAAAAATTTCATTACGATTGCTGAATTTCTTTTTCCTGAACGCTCTCAAACTGTTTCACTAACTCCTTTACCACGTCTGTTTCCAGCATGGTATGGATTTGCTTGATGGTATTGGCAACAGCTTCCGGACCAGTCGCACCATGAGTTTTTACCATCGGTGCTTTCAAGCCGAAGAGGACTGCCCCCCCGTATTGAGAATAATCTAAAGCATCCTTTAACGTATATAGGCTATCTTTCAAAAGCAAGGCCCCTAATTTCCCTTTGGTACCGGAACCGTTGATTGCATCTTTCAATAGCGCCATCAGATTCAGGGCTGTTCCTTCGATGGATTTCAACACCGCATTTCCGGTGAAGCCGTCGGTAACGACCACATCGGCTGCACCGTTCAACAATTCCCGCGCCTCGACGTTGCCGATAAAATTAATTGCCGGTTCGTCAGCAAGTAGTTGGAAAGCCTTTTTCGTCAACTCGCTGCCTTTGGTTTCTTCGGTACCGTTGTTCAATAACCCCACGCGTGGATTTTGAATCTTCCGCACATTCCGAGCATAAAAAGAACCTAAAATTGCATATTGGTGCAGGTGTTCAGCTTTATTGTCGGCATTGGCCCCAAGATCCAACATGTCAAAGCCCGTCGTCTTACCCATCACCGGCAGTGTCGACATCAAACCGGGGCGTTCAATTCCTTTGATGCGCCCGACAATAAACAAGCCAGCCGCTAACAACGCACCGGTATTTCCAGCTGAAAAGACGGCATCGGCTTCCCCATCTTTAACAGCTTGGGCAGCTAATACCATTGACGCATTTTTTTTACGACGAATTGCCTTAACTGGTTCATCATCGCTGTTAATTTTTTCATCGGTGTGGATGATTTTGATGTTTTCCTCATCCTCCAGGTATTTTTTGATTTCGGCTTCTTTGCCGTAGAGTTGGAACTCGATGTCCGGGAAGTTTTTCTTCGCCAAGACGACACCCTCCACGATAGCTTTCGGTGCATTGTCGCCACCCATCGCGTCCACTGCGATTCTCATCATTGTCGTTTTCCTCCACTCATCCCGTGACTCGGGAGTACTTGTCCTACAGGTACAAGTAAATTCTTATCACAACTTTACAATATCCCTTCTGAAAAAACAACCAGCTGCCACAGCTAGTCTTTCAGCAAAAAGCAGCTACACGCCTAGTTAACAAGCCTAGACAGTCAACTACCGGCCACAGCTAACAAAAAAAACGTTGAAAAACACAGGCACTCTTCGGTAGCCGATGCCTTACTGACAAGCGGTCTTTTGTCTAATCAAAAAACTGCTTATCAGGGGCAGTCACTGCTTTAGCCAAACCTTGGTATTCCGGCAATTGCTGCCAATTTTTCATTTGCCAAACAGCTGTGGCTTCCTCCCGGGCGACTTCCAAGATATTTGCATCTGCCACCAGATCTCCTGCCACAAACTGCGGCAGCCCAGACTGTCGAAAACCAAATACTTCTCCCGGCCCCCGCAACTCCAGATCCTTTTCGCTCAGCAAAAAACCGTTGTTGGTCTCAGTCATGATTTTCATCCGTTCCTGCCCGTATTCGTTTTTCGGCTCAGCCACCAAGATACAATAAGAGGCGTCTGCGCCCCGACCGACCCGCCCCCGCAACTGGTGCAGCTGTGCGAGTCCAAAACGATCGGCATCGATGATCAGCATCACCGTAGCATTGGGAACATTGACCCCAACTTCGATTACTGTTGTAGACACTAAAATCCGCGTTTTGCCGTCTTTGAATTCTTCCATAATGGCGTCTTTCTCGACATTTTTCATGCGGCCGTGCAGCAAGCCGACTCCATAACCTTCTGGCGCAAAAAAATTCTGCAGGTGCTCATACACTTCGGTGGCATTTTTAACATCCAGCATTTCCGACTCTTCAATCAACGGACAAATGACATACATCTGGTGACCGGCTTTTAACTCCCGTCGGCTCCAATCTAAGACGCTGTCCAATTGACTAGGGCGAACCCACCGAGTTTCAATCGGAATCCGACCGGCAGGCAGCTCATCTATAACCGATACATCCATTTCCCCGTAAGCGGTAATCGCCAATGTACGGGGAATCGGTGTCGCCGTCATAAAGAGTACATCTGGGCGCCAGCCTTTTTCCCGTAAGACTCGTCGCTGGTTAACGCCGAAACGATGCTGTTCATCGGTGATCACCAGCCCCAGATTACTAAAGTCGACCCCTTCTTGAATCAACGCATGGGTTCCCACCACAATATCAATTTCACCGGCAGCAAGCTCAGCTAATAAAGCTTTTCGCTCTTTGGTACTAGTAGAACCGGTCAACAGCGCCGTCCGGACTTCTAAAGGATCAAACAAGCTATTCAAACTTTCCATGTGCTGTTGCGCTAAGATTTCTGTCGGCACCATTAAGGCTCCTTGAAAACCCGCTGTCACCGCCGCAAACAAGACGATCGCTGCCACAACAGTTTTCCCACTACCTACATCTCCCTGTAAAAGTCGCTGCATGTGCTGTGGACTTTTCATATCGCTGCAAATCTCATTGGTCACCCGCTTTTGCGCTGTCGTCAATTCAAAAGGCAGTGTGGCGATAAATCGTTTTAAGCTCTCATTGTCGTAGGCGATTGCCAAGCCATTATTGGCGGCTTTTTCCTGTTGCTTCAACCCTTGAATTTTCATCTGAAACAAGAAAAATTCCTCAAAAACCACGCGGCGTTTGGCTTGATGGTGCTGCTCTGGATTCACTGGAAAGTGCATGGCATACATCGCCTGACGCCGATCCAACAGCCGATATTTTTCCTGCAAAGACAAGGGCAAATTTTCTTCAATCTCATTTCCGAAATCTTCAAAAGCTTGCCGAATCAACGGAACCAAGGTTTTTTGTTTCACTTTTTGGGAAACATGGTAGATGGGGGCAAATTCCCCTTGCTGCCCGCTTCCGAGAATTTTCATGCCAGTCATGGCTTTTTTCTTAGCGTCCCACTTGCCGTAGACTGCCAGCTCTTCCCCCAGCTCCACTTTGTCTTTCAAATAAGGCTGATTAAAAAAGGAAACATTGAAAACCGCGTGTTCCTGCATCATTCGAAATTTCAGCATAGATTTTTTATACCCGAAACGGCTGACCACTGGTGGCGCGACAACTACCCCTTTTAACGTCACTTTTTCCTGATCACCAATCTCTTCGATGCTCCGTTCCTGGATATCTTCATAGCGAAACGGATAATACCCCAGCAGATCCCCGACTGTCTCGATTCCTAAACTAGCCAAGTCCTGGGCGCGCTTTTCCCCGACACCTTTCAAATACTGGACAGATTGTTCCAAGCCGCTCATGTACTCACCTCCGTTAACTCTCTTTTACGAAATTTTTCGCCATACCTGCCACCAATATGTAGCTTTTAAATAAGGTTTTCTTGAAATATTTCTGGCCTTATTGTCCTTCATGCAGAAAACCGCTGGAAATCTCCATATGTGACGGAGACTTTCAGCGGTCCACAAACTTGCATTATTTCCCGTCCGGACCGGGCGTTTTCAAACACACCTGGAAAGGCCCGACCGAATCTTTCTTATTCAGCAGCAAACAAATACGGATAAACCGGTTGATCGCCTTGGTGAATCTCTACTTCCAAATCTGGATGAGCCGCAGTCAGCTGATCTGCAATACTTTGTGCTTCTTTTTCTTTTGCTTCATCCCCAAAGATGATAGTTACGATTTCGGTGTCTTCATTGAGCATTTTGTTCAATGTATCTACCGCTGTCTGCACCCGATCTTTTTCGGAAATCACAATCTTGCTGTCCACCATACCGATGAAGTCGCCTTCTGTGATTTCGATACCGTCAATAGACGTGTTGCGAATCGCATGCGTCACAGAGCCGGAAACAACACTTTCCAAGGCTTCTGTCATCGCTTCTTTGTTGGCTTCCAAATCCGCTTGTTCGTTGAAGGAAAGCATCGCAGTCATCCCTTGAGGAATTGTCTTAGCTGGCACAACAACTACCGGGATTTCAGCTACTTCAGCTGCTTGATCAGCGGCCATGAAGATATTTTTATTGTTTGGTAAAATGATAACTTTATCGGCATTGACTTCTTCAATGGCCTTCAAGATATCTTCTGTACTAGGGTTCATGGTCTGACCGCCATTGATGATGTAGCTCGCTCCCAGACTCTTGAACAGTTCACCAACCCCATTGCCCGCTGCAATCGCAATTACCGCATAAGGAATACGTGGCGCTGGTGCAGCGTCACCAGTGAAAGCTTCCACTTGTTGGTCATGTTCCAAAATTGTTTCGTGCTGCACACGCATATTGTCGACTTTCACTTTCACCAGTGAGCCAAATTTTTGGCCGTAGTTCATGACTTCACCCGGGTGTTCCGTGTGGACGTGGACTTTGATGATTTCATCGTCGTTGACCACTAACAGTGAATCCCCCAGTTCATTCAGATAATTACGGAAGGTTTCGTAGTCGAAATTGTCATCGACTGTTGGGCCTTCACCAATTTTCACCATAATTTCAGTACAGTAACCGAACTTGATGTCCTCAGTGGCTAACTGTCCTTGAATGCTGCGATGATGCTCGGCATTCACCATTTCGTCCATTGCAGCCGGTGTTGGTTCAAAGGTTTCGTCAGCTTGGTATTCACCAGTCAAGGCTGCCAAGAACCCTTCATAGACATAAAGCAGTCCTTGACCGCCACTATCCACAACGCCAACTTCTTTCAAAACCGGCAACAAGTCAGGTGTCTTGGCCAATGCTCGCTTACCACCGCTGACAACCGCCTTCATCACTTCGATGACATCTTCGGTTTCAGCAGCTTTACGTTCGCCAAATTCAGCTGCTACTCGAGCAACCGTCAAAATAGTTCCTTCCACCGGTTTCATCACAGCTTTATACGCTGTTTCCACCCCGTGGGTAAAGGCTTGTGCCAGTTGAGTCGCATTCAGCTCATCAACGGTCACGACTTGCTTGGAAAAGCCGCGGAACAATTGTGACAGGATAACGCCGGAATTTCCCCGCGCCCCCATCAAAAGACCCCGTGCCAGAACTTGCGCCAATTCGCCAACTTTTTCAGAAGGGGAATCAGACACGGCTTTGGCACCGGATTGCATGGACATGTTCATATTTGTTCCGGTATCGCCGTCCGGCACCGGAAAAACGTTCAATGAGTTGACATACTCAGCATTTGCTTGTAAGCGGTTTGCGCCCGCCTGCACCATTTCAGAGAACTGGCCGGCAGTGATATTCGTTTGATTCACAGTAATCCTCCTTCAAATCCATCCCCCTCACTAACAGGCGGATGGCTGCCTCTCTAGTCAGGCAGTACACGTACCCCTTGGACAAAAACATTGACGGAGTTAGCCGTCACGCCTAGCATCGTTTCCAAGTTGTATTTTACTTTTTCCTGCACGTTGCGAGAGACCTCGGAGATCTTCGTACCGTAGCTGACAATCGTATAGACATCTACTGCAATGCCATTTTCCTCTTGACGTACGACTACGCCGCGAGAGTAGTTTTCCCGTTTCAGGATTTCATTGATGTTGTCTTTGATCTGCTTTTTGCTGGCCATGCCAACGATCCCAAAAACATCCGTAGCCGCGCCGCCTACTACTGTGGCGATCACGTCATTGGTGATTTCGATGGTCCCGGCTTGGGTCTTGATTTTTACAGCCATGTAATAGCCCCCTTGCTGAAATTATTCTGATCATTGCCTGATAAAAATCAGTTTACTGCAAAATGCGCCTTTTCACCCCTCAAAAATGACAAAGTCTCAAAAGACTGTTTTCAAAGGAAAAAGCGCCCGTTTCTTCTATAGTATTCTATCATAGGGATGTCTTAAATAAAAGCCGAGCCCCCTGTCTTTCTAGGGCACAACAGTCACAGGACGGACTTAAATTTACATGGTTTGTCGGTAAATGTCAATGTTTCACAGAAAATCCTCTTGCAAAACTTGGAGAATTGTGATAAATTCTTTTGGTATGAGCGAATTTATGCGCTCTGACATCAAGGCAAAGGAGGAACAATTAACATGGCTAAAGTTTGTTACTTTACAGGACGTAAAACAAAAAGTGGAAATAACCGCTCCCATGCGCTGAACGCTACAAAACGCACAGTTAAACCTAACTTGCAAAAAGTACGCGTATTGATCGATGGCAAACCTAAGAAAGTTTGGGTTTCAGCTCGTGCTTTGAAATCAGGAAAAGTTGAGCGCGTTTAATCTTACGACCTTCAAACCGTCTGCATCTGCAGGCGGTTTTTTTATTATTTATTGCTGTCTGCTCGTGTCATCGAGAAGTTGGCCACCTGCATGAAACTAGTTCATCCCCAGTACCAGGCACAGCAAAATCGGCGTTGTCTTTAATAAAAAACTGCCGCAGACTAAAAGTCCCCGACAGTTTCAGTATATGTGCCGCCTCGCCAGCGCAAAATAATATGTTTTTTTATACTATTAAAATACAACAGTTAAAATTAAAAGTCAAGATATTTTTTAATCTAAAGTACATACATATCCCATAATTCTCTCCTTTTTTAAAAAATTAAATAACTATCACAAACTATTCAGTCACAGAAAGAAGTATTTTTTATACTTTGCTGGAAAGCTTTCAGAAGGGTTGCGTAAACCAGCGCAGCTTTTTCAATTTCGGCTGTTGATATGGTAAACTGAACAGTGGGATTATTTTCCACAACAAGCAGGGGTGACGAACTTTTTCCTGTCAATGCCTGCAATCATACACAAAGGGTGACGATATGTTTTCCAAACAACGACGCTTCATTAAAGACAACCGCCGCTATCTGGCGGCCAGCTTTTTTATTCCTTTTGCTATTATGGCACTGGTCTATCTGACCATCGGCATTTATCCCGGCAGCTCCCGCAGTGTCCTGGCTAGCGATGCCTTCTCCCAGTTTTCTAACTTTCATGCCAGCTATCGCAATATGTTATTGGGCAAGCAAGGGGCCCTCTATACTTGGAATGCTTCTTTGGGATTAAATTACCTGTCTTTGGTCTCTTATTATCTGGGAGGCTTGTTCACCCCCCTTGTAATCTTCTTTCCCAATCGCATGATGCCAGACGCTCTTTACTTTTTAACATTGATCAAAATCGGTTCGGCTGGTTTGGCTTTCTGGTTTTACGCAAAACACACCTTTAAGCTGCCGCGAGCCTACCATGTGATTCTCGCTATTTTTTACAGCTTGATGTCCTTTGTCACCGCCCACTCGGAATTGATTATGTGGCTAGATGCTTTTGTCTGGTTGCCACTAATTATCTGGGGCATCGACCGCATCTTAGCCGGCAAAGGCCCCCGGTTGCTGTTTTTCAGCTACTTGCTGATGTTTGTTACCAGTTTTTATACCGGCTTTATGATTGCAATCTTCTCGGCGCTGTATTTCATCGCCCGCTTCTTTATGGCTCCTAAGCACAACTTACGCTACGTACTTCCTTATGGTCTGACCGCCCTTTTGTCTGGCGGTGCTTCTATGATTATGATTTTGCCGGCAGTTATGGATTTGGCGGCAAACGGTGAAACGCTGTCTTCCATTACCAAGCTGAAAACCGAAGCGACGGCTCCACTGGATCTTTTGATCAAAAATATGATTGGGGTTTACGACACGACCAAATACGGTTCCATCCCTTTTATTTATGCCGGCCTTTTACCGTTGGCGCTGTGTCTGTTTTATTTCATCAGTCGCAAAATCCGCTTACGTGACAAGCTATTGTATGCCGGAATCTTTGCTGTCTTGATTGCCAGTTTTTATCTGGCACCTTTGAATCTGTTCTGGCACGGCATGCATGCCCCCAACATGTTTTTATTCCGCTACGCTTTTCTCTTTTCTTTTTTGGTGGTGATGTTGGCAGGTTACGGTTGGGAACAATTGAAGCTGAAAGACTGGCAAACTTTTGCGGCTTTGCTCCTCTTATTAGCAGCAGCATTTTGCCTGGCTTTTGGGATGCGCCCGCAAGGCAGTTACGACTATCTAAAATTTTCTTCTTTCCTTTTGACGCTTTGTTTTGTATTGCTGTATCTAGCCTTATTCACCTGTCAAAAAATCGGCGCTATGAGTCAAAAGGTCTTTACCATTGTGCTGTTAGTAACGGTCTGTGGCGAAGTGGCGTTGAACACCGGCGGCATGGTACGAGGGATTTTGCAAGATTGGAACTATGCCTCTCGCAGCTTATATACCGAACCTTATCCCGAAATCAAAGCGCTGGTAGATAAGAATACCGCCGCCAATGACAGCTTCTTTCGAATGGAAAACCTCGACGGTGTTTCCTCAAATGACGGCTTGAACTACGGCTATAGTGGCATCAGCATGTTTTCTTCCATCCGTAACCGACACTCCTCCGGCTATCTGGACAAGCTGGGTTTTCGTTCACGGGGAACTAATCTGAATATCCGCTATGCCAACAACACACTGATTGGCGACAGCTTGCTGGGGATCAAGTACAATTTAACTAAAGAAGCCCTGTCTAAATACGGCTTTACCAAAAACGGCGAGACTAAAAACTACTTGTCTTACGAAAATACAAATGCGCTGCCGTTGGGGCTGCTGACCGATCCTAACGCAGCCGATATTTTGCAACCGGAAAATGATAACCTGACCTGTCAAACCAACCTCTTGAACGGTTTGTCCGGACTAGAACTGCAGTATTTTACCTTCCAGCCGCTGGTTTTAAAGGAGACTGCCAATGCTACCGTCACCACTAGCGGAATTTACACAAGCATCAAGGAAGAAAATCCGAATGCTGCCAAAGATGTTACTTGGGAAGTCACAGTACCGGCTCACAAACAGGCCTACCTCAGCTTGTATCCGAAAGATTTTGGCCAGTTAAAAAGTTCGACAGTTACACTCTTTGTCAACGGCACCCAAAGAAAAAGCCAGATCAATATCACCGGTCAATATTACGATCTGGGCTATTATGACAAAGAAACGACCGTCACCTTCACCGCCAGCTTTTATGGTACTTCTGAGATCAGCTTCCAAAACCCGCAAGCCCTTTTCCTGGATACCACAGCTTATCAAGAGGCAATGGATACATTACAGGCCAAAGGGGTTGACTTAAAAGTCGGTAAACAAGATGCTACCGGCACAGTCACTGCTGATAAAGAACAGCTGCTGGTGACTACCATCCCTTATGAAAAAGGCTGGAGCGTTACTGTAGACGGCAAACCTGCAACTGTAACCGCCTTTCAGGATGCCTTTGTCTCCGTCATGGTACCTGCGGGTAAACACGACATCGCCTTTCATTATGCACCACAAGGCTTCAAAGCTGGCGTCGCTCTATTCTTTGGTTGCACCCTCTTGTTTGGCCTCTTTGATCTGGGCTATAGCAAATGGCGCAGCAGACGAAAAAAAACTTTAGAATTAGTGACAGACACGACTGCAAAGCATTGACTTTAAATCTGGTACTAAACAACCTGGGGCTGTGACAATAACTGATTCACCGTCTTCTAAAGCGAACACTACCAACTGTGAGACTCCAAAAGCCGACGCTCTTCCATTAAACGCAGTGGAAGAGCGTCGGCTTTTCATTGCTAAAAATTTCAAAAGCTACTAACCTTGATTTCACCAAGGGAGGTCAGCGTCATTCACTTCTCTTGACACGTAGGGTGATGTTCTCATTTCAGACTAGGACATGAAAATTGTCACAAATGTTCCTCATCCGTATCCTTTTTATTAATTGTGGTTAAACATCCGCTGTTTAGCACTTTAAAATTATTTATGACACTTTCTCGTGGGGCAGCTCTCCGTAAAACTGCCATTGTAAATGAGCGCATCTTGCTACTGCAAAAGATTTTTTGCCGGCAGCAGGTTTTTTCAAGACTATATGCCTGGGACTTCTTATTTGCGATCTGACAGCATCTGGCGGTCAATCCCTTTTACACCATCATAACGCACTTCTACCAAATACAACCCCTCTGGATGCGCCGTTGGTCCTGCCAAATTACGATCCTTCGCAGCAAGAATTGCCGGCAGACTGTCTGCTGCTAGACGACCATTGCCAATCTTCAGCAAAGTTCCCACCAGAATCCGGATCATCTTATACAAAAAGCCGTCCCCACGAAAAGTAAACGTCAACTGATCACCGGCCTCATTTACCGACATGCTCGCTTCATGAATGGTTCGCACCTTGTCTTCTACTGAGCTGCCGCTAGCACAAAAAGAGGTGAAATCATGGGTTCCCAAAAGATCTGGCAACGCGCGACGAATCAACTCCAAATCTAGTGGATAAGAGTAGTAACTCGCATAATTTCGCCGAAAAGGGCTCCGAGGCTTACCGATATCTACCTTAAACTGGTACGTTTTTTCCGTCACTAAGTAGCGGGCGTGGAAATTCTCATCCACCAGCTCCACCTGTCTGACAGCGATATCTTCCGGTGACTGGGTATCCAATGCAAAGCGCATCCTCTCCAGTGGCCGTTCATAAGGAAAATCAAAATGAATCACCTGACCCAAGGCATGGACCCCTGCATCGGTTCGACCGGAACCATGCACCATAATCGGCGTCCCATCTGCCATCTTTGTCAGCAGTTTCTCCAACTCTTCTTGTACGGTTCGTCCGTTGGGTTGCCGCTGAAAGCCGCTGAAATTTGTCCCATCATACATGATGATTGCTTTATAGCGTACCATTTATTTTTCCCTCCTATCAAAGTATACCTGCGTGATCTGTGTTCTCTAACAATTGGATTACCGCAAAATAATCCAGTCAGCCCTTGAGCCTGATTCATCACAAGAAATAGTTTTCATCTTGCAAAAAACGCAGCCGGCCCAAAAGCAACCGACTGCGTGCTATCCGATTGGTTAATTTCGTAAAAAGACCAGCACTGCTGTAAAGGCCGCAAACAGTAAAATCGTCACGCTGTCTCGCAGATGCCAATCCAGCTTGCGATATTTTGTCCGCCCCTCACCGCCGTTATACCCCCGCGCTTCCATGGCAGTTGCCAGGTCTTCTGCCCGATTGAAGCTAGATACAAACAACGGAATCAACAGCGGGATAACTGCCTTCATTTTTTGGATCAGATTGCCTTCACCAAAATCTACCCCCCGTGCTCGCTGTGCATTCATGATCTTCTCTGTTTCATCCATCAAGGTCGGTACAAAACGCAACGCAATTGACAGCATCAAAGAAATCTCATGAACCGGAAAACGAATCACTTTCAGTGGCCGCAAGATGTACTCAATCGCATCTGACAGTTCCAATGGCGCTGTCGTCAACGTCAGCAAGGTTGACATGAAGATGATCAGAATGAAACGACAGAAGATGAAGATCCCATTTTTCAAACCAAATTCAGTCAGTGTAAAGATCCACCAGCTCCAATAAACGGTGCCACCGACAGTAAAGAACATCTGTAGCGCCACTGTGAAGAGAATCAACCAAATTAGCGGTCTCACTCCGCGAATAAAGAAGCTGAGGCTAATCTTGGATAACAACACACAAACCAGCGTAAAGACTGCCGCAAACAAATAGGTCTGCCAGTTATTCGCCAGAAAAATAATACCAATAAAGTAAAAGCTGGCAACCAGCTTGGCCCGCGGATCCAGTTTATGGATAACAGAATCTCCAGGGATATAGCGGCCAAAAATCAGTTTATTCATCATGGGACAGTCCTCCCATTCGCAGCAATTGGTCCGCCAACGCATCTGCAGTCAACGGCAAATGGTCAAAAGTCAGCCCTTTTTCCTGCAATTTTTCAGCAAAGGCTGTTGCGGTCGGCACGCCAATCTGTTTTTCTTCTACCCAGCGGACATCTTCAAAGACTTCCTGAGGGGTACCGCATTTGGCGATACGGCCTTTTTCCAAAACGTAGACATAGTCTGCATAATCTGCCACATCATCCATCAGATGGGTGACCAAGACGATAGTCATCTGCTTTTCCTCATGCAGCCGCCAAAACATCTCCATCATTTCTTTACGGCCTTGGGGATCAAGACCCGCTGTCGGCTCGTCCAAAACCAACACTTCTGGTTCCATCGCCAGAACACCGGCAATCGCTACCCGTCGCATCTGTCCACCGGAAAGATCAAAGGGGGAGCGGTCCATATAACTAGCATCCAATCCTACCAGCCCCAGATATTCTTCTGCCAATTTGACAGCTTCTTCCTCAGAGACACCGAAGTTTTTAGGGCCAAAAGCGATATCTTTGGCGACTGTCTCTTCAAACAACTGCGCTTCCGGAAACTGGAAGACGATTCCGACTTTTTTACGGATTGGTTTCAGGTTTTTATTGTCCGTGTCTGGTGTAATGGTCCGATCACCAATCTTAACAACACCAGAAGTCGGCTTTAACAGTGCATTAAGGTGTTGCAGCAATGTAGACTTGCCACTGCCGGTATGACCCACCAAAGCCGTGTAGGAGCCTTCCAGGACCGTCAAATCGATATCAAACAACGCCCGCGTTTCAAAAGGTGTACCGGGCTGGTAAGTATAGTCTACTTTTTCAAAACGGATGTCCATAACCAGTCCACCATCCTTTCTTCTGTCAAATACTCTTGAGGAACTTGTATGCCGCGAGCTTTCAGGGCCGCTTTTAATTTTTCAGGAAACGGCAGGTCTAAGCCCAATTCAATCAGCTTCGGTCCGGCAGAAAAGATTTTTTCCGGCGTTCCTTCATCAATTAACTTGCCTTCTTTCATCACCAGGACACGGCTGGCATTGGCTGCTTCGTCGATATCGTGGGTGATGGAAAGCACGGTCAAATCGTTTTGTTCCTTGATTTTTTGAATCGTAGCGATGACTTCTTCTCGCCCTTCAGGATCCAACATGCTGGTCGCTTCGTCCAAAATGATAATATCTGGGCTAAGCGCCACCACACCTGCAATCGCGACCCGCTGTTTTTGACCACCGGATAGCCGGGCTGGTTCCCGTGTTTTGAAATCAGTCATCTTCACCTGTTCCAAGGCTTGTTGGACCCGCAGAAGCATATCTTCTCGTGGGATTCCTTGATTTTCCATCCCAAAGGCGACATCATCTTCAACAGTGGAGCCGACAAACTGATTGTCGGGATTTTGGAACACCATCCCTACCATTTTACGGATTTCCCAAATATTTTCTTCGTTGAGGGCTAGTCCCCCGACTTTTACCGTACCGGCTTGCGGCAGCAATAGTCCGTTGATCGTCTTTGCCAATGTCGATTTACCAGAGCCGTTGTGGCCGATAATCGCAACCCACTCGCCTTTTTCAATCGTCAGTGAGACCCCATTCAAGGCTGGTCGAGTATCTTCGGGATCATATTTAAATGTGATATCTGCTAATTCGATGATCGGATCCATAGTCATTCTCCTATATTTAGATACACTTTTGACGGTGATTTTCGTAACCTTCCGCCACTTTTTCACAACCACTTACATACTTCATCAATCTACCAAAAAAAGCCGTTCATTTCAAATATATCTGCCCTTTTTAAGCTCTCCGATGTAGGCAGCCACCAAAATGTTTAAAGAAACGGCAAACATCGGACAGCTCAAAACAAGTTTCAGCAGACAGGTATCTTACAAAGAGCAGCTGTCTTGACACAGATTGAGAGCAAAAAAAAAGCACTTTATGATGAGTGCATACATCCCGACAAAAGCCGGGATGCAGCGCTGAGCTAGACTCGGAAAGATATCAAGCCTTCCAACATCATAACACTCTGAAAGTTCATCCATAAAGTGATGTTAAGTGTGATTTTAAACCAGTTCCAAAATAACCATTGGTGCAGCATCGCCGCGACGTGGTTCAGTTTTCAAGATACGAGTGTATCCACCTTGGCGTTCTGCATAACGAGGGGCAACGTCATTGAACAGCTTTTGCAAAGCAGATTCGATAACGATTTCTTCGTTTTCTTCGCGAATGCTTGCGACTTCGTTACGTACGAAAGCAGCAGCTTGGCGACGAGCATGCAGATCTCCACGTTTCCCAAGAGTGATCATTTTTTCAGCAGTTGAGCGAACTTCTTTCGCGCGAGCTTCTGTCGTCACGATGCGTTCGTTGATGATTAAATCAGTAGTCAAATCACGCAACATCGCTTTACGTTGGCTGGATGTGCGTCCTAATTTGCGGTAACTCACGTGGGTTTCCTCCTATTCCAAATTACTTTCCTAGTCGTCTTTACGCAGACCGAGTCCCAAGTCATGCAGTTTTGCTTTGACTTCTTCAAGAGATTTACGGCCCAGGTTACGTACTTTGATCATTTCCGGTTCAGACTTGTTGGTCAATTCTTGAACGGTGTTGATTCCGGCACGTTTCAGACAGTTATAGGAACGAACGGACAAGTCCAGTTCTTCGATGGTCATCTCCAGCATTTTTTCTTTTTGTGTTTCTTCTTTTTCAATCATGATTTCAGCGTTTTTCGCTTCATCCGTCAGATTCACAAAAATATCCAAATGCTCAGTCATGATCTTCGCAGCCAGACTCATAGCTTCTAATGGCAAAATGGATCCGTCTGTCCAGATTTCCATCGTTAATTTATCGAAATCATCCCGACGTCCGACCCGTGTATTTTCAACTTGATAGTTAACACGATGAACGGGGGTATAGATTGAATCAACCGGAAGAACGCCAATAGGCATATCTTCTTTTTTGTTTTCGTCAGCTTGAACATAGCCACGTCCCGGTTTGACAGTCAAACGAGCATGGAAAGTCGCACCTTCGGAAACAGAACAGATGTACATATCTTTATTCAAGATTTCTACATCGCTGTCGACAATAATATCGCCGGCAGTTACGGTTGCTGGTCCGGTAATGTCGATTTCAAGGGTTTTTTCTTCTTGCGTGTACATCTTCAGGGCGAGGCCTTTGATGTTCAAGATGATCTGTGCCACGTCTTCCCGTACACCTTTGACAGTTGAGAATTCGTGTAAAACACCATCGATCTGGATGCTTGTGATTGCTGCACCTGGCAAAGAAGAAAGTAAAATACGACGCAGGGAATTGCCTAAAGTAGTCCCGTAGCCTCTTTCCAGAGGTTCTACAACGAACTTGCCATAATCTTTTTCTTCATCAATCTTAGCGATTCTTGGTTTTTCGAATTCAATCATTCTTATCTTTTACCCCTTTCAAAACGAAAAGTGTCCTGCTTAATGACGTTACTTTGTTGCACTCAAGATGAGCAGCACTCATTAAACACGACGGCGTTTTGGAGGGCGGCATCCATTATGAGGAACTGGAGTTACGTCACGGATAGCAGATACTTCCAAACCTGCTGCTTGTAAAGAACGAATTGCTGCTTCACGTCCTGAACCAGGTCCTTTAACGGTTACTTCTACAGTTCTCAAACCATGTTCCATTGCGGCTTTAGTAGCAGTTTCTGCTGCCATTTGTGCTGCGAAAGGCGTAGATTTTTTAGAACCTTTGAAGCCCAGAGAACCAGCTGATGACCATGCTAATGCATTTCCGTGAACATCAGTGATCATAACGATTGTATTGTTGAATGTTGAGTGGATATGCGCGATACCCGCTTCAATATTCTTTTTCACACGGCGTTTGCGACTCACTTTTTTTGCTGCCATGAAGTTTTAACCTCCTTCACTTAGGAATTATTTTTTCTTACCAGCCACTGTTTTAGAAGGGCCTTTGCGGGTACGTGCGTTGTTCTTAGTGTTTTGACCGCGAACAGGCAGGCCGCGACGGTGACGGATACCACGGTATGAACCGATTTCCATCAATCGTTTGATGTTCAGGTTGACTTCACGACGAAGGTCACCTTCAACTTTTAATTTATCAATTTCAGCACGGATAGCGTCTGTTTGTTCGTTAGTCAAATCACGAACACGTACGTCTTCAGAAACACCAACATTAGCTAAAACTTGTTTCGCAGTAGTGTTACCAATACCGTAAATATAAGTAAGGGAAACGACTACGCGTTTATCACGAGGAATATCTACTCCTGCAATACGAGCCATACTTTGTTACACCTCCGATTATCCTTGACGTTGTTTATGTTTTGGATTTGCTGGGCAAATCACCATGACCCGACCTTTACGACGGATCACTTTACAATGTTCGCACATTGGTTTTACTGATGGTCTTACTTTCATGATAATACCTCCTGTAGTTTTACGGAGTACAATTACTTAAAGCGGTAAGTGATTCGGCCGCGGGAAAGATCATATGGAGACAACTCCACAGTCACTTTGTCACCAGGCAGAATGCGGATGTAGTGCATCCGAATCTTTCCGGAAACTGTAGCCAGCACTTGGTGTCCGTTTTCCAACTCCACTTTAAACATTGCATTCGGCAAAGTTTCGACGACTGTACCTTCGATTTCGATCACATCTTCTTTTGCCACGCACAGTACCTCCTTGTACTTGTGATTTTCACACGATAAAATGGCGGAAACACCGGGGTTCCCACCTGAGATTCTCAAAAAAGTTGCTTCTAACAAACGCTAGAAGTCGGACTGACATATTTTATCACACTATGTCAAACTTCGCAAGAGAAAGTTTTAGGGTTGCAAGTCGGCTGTGGCAGCATTCGTTACTCGATGATTTTTTTAACATCGTTAAATACAGCATCGATTTCACGATCGCCATCAATAGACTGCAATAAACCTTGGTCTTTATAGTAACTCAAGATCGGTTCACTACTTTTGATATTGACAGCGAGACGATTTTTGACCGTCTCAGGCTTATCATCTTCCCGTTGGTAAAATTCATGGCCACCGCAGCGATCGCAAGTGCCTTCTACCTTGGTAGGATTGAAGATCTTGTGATAGGTAGCGCCGCAGTTGCGACAAATATAGCGTCCGGCTAAACGCTCAACGAGGATCTCTTCAGGGACATGGATTTCGATAACAGCGTCCAGTTTTTTACCCAGGTCTGTGAGCATTTGATCCAGCGCTTGTGCTTGATCCAATGTTCGCGGAAACCCGTCCAGCAAAAAGCCGTTCTCTGTATCCGGTTGTGCTAAGCGTTCCTTCACGATACCATTAGTGACATCGTCTGGAACCAGCTCACCTTTGTCCATGTATGACTTAGCTTCCATACCCAGCTTAGTTTCGTTGGCCATTGCCGCCCGAAACATATCGCCAGTTGAAATTTGGGGAATTTTAAATTCAGCAACGATCCGTTCTGCCTGAGTCCCTTTGCCAGCACCTGGCAGACCCATCAATACAAGGTTCATGCTAACTCCTCCTGTAGCGGTGTAACGGCGTTGAGGAAGATTCCTCAACCCGCTGCAACGTTAATTGATAAAACCAGTATATTTCCGTTTCAACATCAAGCCTTCCAACTGTTTAGCAGTTTCCAGCGCGACACCGATAACGATCAATAAACTTGTTCCCCCCAAACCAATGGATTGAGGCAGATTCCAAACCATCTGCGCCACGATTGGCAGCAAAGCTACCATACCGAGGAATACAGCACCAACAGCGCTCAAACGCATCAACAGTCCGGAGACATAATCTTCAGTTCCTTTCCCTGGCCGCACACTTGGAATGTAGCTGCCTTGTTTCTGCAGATTTTCCGCTAATTTCTCAGGGTTAACCTGTACAAACGCGTAGAAGAAAGTAAACGCAACGATTAGTACGGTGTAAATAATAGCACCGGGAACCGTGTTGTAGCTGAAGATTTGGGTCATCACTTCATACCAACCTTCACCTTGATGGTTAGTCGCCACTGCTTGCAAAATTGCATTCGGAGTAGCGATGAAAGAGCTGGCAAAAATAACCGGGATAACGCCGGCAGCATTCACCTTGATTGGCAGATAGCTGCTAGTTGGCGCACCTTGCACCCGTTTTGTATATTGGATTGGGATCTTGCGTTCCGCTTGCTGCACATATGTCACCAAGGTCACGATAACCAAGATCGCAATGATCAAAACTGCCATAAAGATCGCCGATTTCCAGATTTCAGAAGACTCAATGTTAATGAAGTAATCTTCAATCAGTGTCTTGACGTCTGTTGGCACCCGAGAGATAATCCCGGCAAAGATGATCATAGATACGCCGTTTCCGACGCCTTTTTCAGTAATTTGTTCCCCCAACCAGGTAACGAACATCGTCCCGGCAGTCAAAATCAGTCCGATCACAGCAAAATTCGTAACCGTTGTGTCTTTGACAAAGCCCAACTGAGTGAAGGAATTAAAACCAAATGTGATCCCGATAGACTGGATAAAGCCCAGGATCAGGGTCAAGATCCGTGTCGCCTGATTTAACTTGCGACGACCGACTTCCCCTTGTTTCGACCATTCTACAAACTTCGGAATGATATCCATCTGCAAGAGTTGGATTACAATCGAAGCCGTAATGTAAGGTGAAACCCCCATGGCGAAGATCGAGAAGTTTTGCATTGCGCTACCACTTACGATATTCAACATGTTCAAAAAAGGCAGTTCTGAGATGCTTTGCAGACGGCTGGCGTCTACGCCCGGTACCGTAATGTGGGCACCAAGACGAAAGACGAACAAGGCAAAGATCGTAAAGAAAATCTTCGAACGGATCTCTTTGACTTTAAACGAGTCCCGCAACAGCTTAATCATCAGATCACCTCGATAGATCCGCCGGCAGCGACGATAGCTTCTTCAGCTGCTTTTGAGAATTTAGCTGCTTTCACAGTCAATTTCTTAGTCAATTCGCCGTTAGCAAGAACTTTAATTCCAGCTTTTTCGGATTTCACGATTCCAGCTTCTACCAAAGTAACAGGGGTTACTTCAGTTCCGTCTTCAAATCGGTTCAAGACATCCAAGTTAATCACTGCGTATTCTTTACGGTTGATGTTAGTAAAGCCGCGTTTTGGCAAACGACGGAACAATGGAGTTTGTCCCCCTTCAAAGCCTAAACGTACACCACCGCCTGAACGGGATTTTTGACCTTTTTGTCCGCGTCCGGAAGTTTTACCGTTACCGGATGAAGTTCCGCGACCGACACGATTACGTACTTGACGAGAACCTTCTGCAGGTTTCAATTCATGAAGTTTCATAGGTTGGCACCTCCTTAATCAAAATAGCGTGAAGCAAAGAATCAAACTTCTTCGACTTCTACCAAGTGGGAAATAGTGTTAACCATGCCTTTGATTGCTTCATTGGCAGGTTTCACTACAGTAGCGTTGATTTTGTTCAAGCCCAATGCTTTAGCGGTGTCCCGTTGGTTTTGAGGACGACCGATAATGCTGCGCTTCAAAGTAATTTTCAATTCAGCCATTATACTTGTCCTCCTTATCCGATCAATTCTTCAACGGATTTGCCGCGAAGTTCTGCAACTTCTTCAGCCCGTTTCAATTGTTTCAAACCTTCAACAGTGGCACGTACTACGTTGATTGGTGTGTTGGAGCCAAGTGATTTGGATGTAATATCCACAACACCGGCCAATTCCAAGACCGCACGAACTGGTCCGCCGGCTGCAACTCCAGAACCTTCTACTGCTGGTTTCATCAAGATGCGACCGCCGCCGAATACGCCGATGACTTCGTGAGGGATAGTAGAACCGACCATTGGCACTTCGACCAGGTTTTTCTTCGCAGCTTCGATAGCTTTGCGGATTGCTTCTGGTACTTCTTGTGCTTTACCGGTACCAAAGCCCACATGACCGTTTTTGTCACCAACGACTACCAGAGCCGCAAAACGCAGACGACGTCCACCTTTAACTACTTTAGTAACGCGATTGATGGCAACAACGCGATCTTCCAATTCCAAATGCTTTGGATCAATGTAAGTCATGAATGGTGTTCCTCCTTCTCTTAAAATTCAAGTCCATTTTCGCGTGCAGCTTCAGCCAAAGCTTGCACACGGCCATGGTAAAGGTACCCACCACGGTCAAAGACAACGACTTTAACATTTTTGGCTGCAGCACGTTCTGCAACTAATTTTCCGACAGCTTGTGCTTGTTCGGTTTTTGTGCTACCTGAAATTTCTTTATCCAAGGTAGAGGCACTTGCTAGCGTCACACCCGCTACGTCATCAATTACTTGCGCGTAGATGTTTTTGTTAGAACGGAAAACGTTCAAGCGTGGGCACTCAGCAGTACCAGAGATTTTGTTACGTACACGACTATGACGCTTTTGACGTGTTTTGTTTTTATCTGGTTTTGTAATCACAATTGTCACCTCTTTGTATTTGCTGGCCTAAGCCGCGATTCGCTCACAGCAAAAGTCCCCGTCTGTGACCAGTTGGCCGCCAAACGAAAACGGACTTTTATGCAAACGATTATTTACCGGTTTTACCTTCTTTACGACGTACGAATTCGCCAACATAGCGGATCCCTTTGCCTTTGTAAGGTTCTGGCGGACGAACGCCACGGATGTTGGCAGCCAATTCGCCGACAACTTCTTTATTGATTCCTTTCACGATGATTGAAGTGTTACTTGGTACTTCAATCTCGATCCCAGCTGGTGCATCGATTTCTACTGGATGAGAGTAACCGACTGCCAATACAAGTTTTTTACCTTGCAATTGAGCACGATAACCGACACCTTGGAGTTCCAATGCTTTTTGGAAACCTTCGGAAACACCTACGACCATGTTGTTGAAGTTGGCACGAGTTGTTCCGTGGATTGTTTTCATTTCTTTGCTGTCGTTAGGACGAGTGAATGTTACTTCGTTTCCTTCGATATTCATTTTGATATCAGAAGAGAAAGGACGAGTCAATTCACCTTTAGGACCCTTGACAGTGATGTTGTTGCCGTCTTGCTTGACTTCAACGCCAGCAGGAAGCACAACGATTTTATTACCGATACGACTCACTTGAAGACACCTCCTTGTGTAATTATTGGATTACCATACGTAAGCGACAACTTCGCCGCCGATATTTTTCGCCCGAGCTTCTTTATCAGTGATAACACCTTCAGAAGTAGACAAGATCGCGATACCCAAACCGTTCAATACTTTTGGCACTTCGTCAGCTTTGACATAAGCCCGCAAGCCTGGTTTGGAGATACGTTTCAAGTTGGTGATGACGCGTTCGCCGTTTTTCCCGTATTTCAAGAAAACGCGGATCACGCCTTGTTTGTCATCTTCGATATACTCAACATCGCGAACAAATCCTTCTTTTTTCAGGATCTCAGCGATGTCACGTTTGATTTTTGATGCAGGCACTTCCAGGGATTCGTGTTTCACCATGTTGGCGTTACGAATACGTGTCAGAAAGTCTGCGATTGGATCTGTCATGACCATTGGATGATTTACCTCCTTTATGCGAGTTTTCTGGTTTACCAGCTAGCTTTCTTCACGCCGGGAATTTGACCTTTATAGGCAAGTTCGCGGAAGCAAATACGGCAAAGATGAAATTTACGATAAACTGAATGTGGACGTCCGCAACGTTCGCAACGAGTGTATTCTTGAGTTGAGAACTTAGCAGGGCGTTTGTTTTTAGCAATCATTGATTTTTTAGCCACGTAGTTCGCCTCCTTTTATTATTTTGCAAATGGCATGCCGAGTTGGGTCAACAATTCACGAGATTCTTCGTCTGTTTGTGCAGTTGTCACAATTACGATATCCATCCCGCGGACTTTGTCTACCAAATCATAATCGACTTCAGGGAAGATCAATTGTTCTTTGATACCCAAAGTGTAGTTGCCGCGACCGTCAAATGCCTTTTTGCTGACGCCGTGGAAGTCACGGACACGAGGCAGTGAAACGCTGACCAATTTATCAAGGAATTCGTACATCCGGTCGCCACGCAAAGTAACTTTGGCACCGATTGGCATTCCTTCACGCAGACGGAAACCTGCGATAGATTTTTTTGCTTTAGTGATCAATGGTTTTTGACCAGAGATCAAAGCCAATTCTTCAACTGCTTTATCCAAGTTTTTAGCATTGGATACTGCATCACCCACACCCATGTTGATTACAATCTTGTCAACTTTTGGTGCTTGCATAATAGAAGAATAGTTGAATTTTTCCATTAAAGCTGGAACAACTTCTTTAGAGTATTTTTCTTTCAGGCGGTTCATTCGTTTGCTCCTCCTTTCCTAGCTGATTATTTATCCAGAACTTCGCCGGTTTTTTTAGAAACGCGGACTTTTTTGCCGTCAACTTCTTTGTAGCCGACACGGGTAGCTTGACCGTTTGAAGGATCGATCACCATCACGTTGGAAACATGGATTGGTGCTTCGATTTCAAGGATCCCGCCTTGAGGAGCAGCCTGTGAAGGTTTTTGGTGTTTCTTCACAACGTTGACACCTTCGACGATCACTTTGTCTTTTTTAGGGAAAGCTTCTAATACGACGCCTTCCTTGTTTTTGTCTTTACCAGTGATAACTTTAACTTTATCGCCTTTTTTAACAAACATTTTTGTTTCGCACCTCCTTTGGGAATAAGTGGCTGTTACAGTACTTCCGGTGCCAGGGAAACGATCTTCATGAAGTTGTTTTCACGCAATTCGCGGGCAACTGGGCCAAAGATACGAGTACCACGAGGGCTCTTATCGTCACGGATAATTACCGCAGCATTTTCATCAAATTTGATATATGAACCGTCTGTACGACGTGCTCCTGTTTTTGTACGAACGATAACGGCTTTTACGACGTCACCTTTTTTGACAACCCCACCTGGCGTTGCTTGTTTAACCGTAGCAACGATCACATCACCGATGTTCGCAGTCTTGCGGCCAGAGCCACCAAGAACTTTAATCGTCAAGATTTCGCGGGCGCCTGAGTTGTCAGCAACTTTTAAGCGGCTTTCTTGTTGGATCACGATGTGTATCCTCCTTTCAGATTTTCAATACCAATCTATATAGGAAAATCTCGTGTGATTAGATAATCACTGCTTTTTCAACGATTTCCAGCAAGCGGAAACGTTTAGTAGCTGATAATGGACGAGTTTCCATAATGCGCACGATATCGCCAACTTTTGCTTCGTTGTTTTCATCGTGGGCTTTGTATTTCTTAGAGTAGTTCATGCGTTTGCCGTAGATTGGGTGATTCTTTTTGGTTTCAACCACTACAGAGATGGTTTTATCCATTTTGTCAGATACCACGCGTCCTTGGTAAACTTTGCGTTGATTTCTTTCTTCAGTCATACGCTTAATGGCCTCCTTCCAATATTAGTTCGCTTGTTCACGCAATACAGTTTTGATGCGTGCAATCGATTTACGTACTTCATTGATACGTGCAGTGTTTTCTAATTGACCAGTTGCAAGTTGGAATCGCAGGTTGAACAACTCTTCCTTCAATTGCTTTTCTTGATCAAGCATTTCGGCAGTGGTTAATTCTCGGATATCTTTAACCTTCATTCGATTCACCACCCATTTCTTCGCGTTTCACGATTTTAGTTTTCATGGGTAATTTATGAGAGGCAAGACGCAATGCTTCGCGAGCTACGTCTTCAGGTACACCGGCGATTTCAAACATGATCTTGCCGCGTTTAACTGGAGAAACCCAACCTTCAGGAGCCCCTTTACCTTTACCCATACGTACGCCGATGGCTTTAGATGTGTATGATTTGTGAGGGAAAATTTTGATCCATACTTTCCCGCCACGTTTCATGTAACGAGTCATGGCGATACGAGATGCTTCGATTTGACGGTTGGTAATCCAATGAGATTCAACAGCTTGCAAACCGAATTCACCAAATGCGATTTCTTTACCGCCTTTAGCTTCGCCGCGCATTTTTCCGCGGAACTCACGACGGTGTTTAACACGTTTAGGTACTAACATGTTTATTTCCCTCCTTTCTCAGTGTTTTGAGCGTTCTTCTTCACAGGCAATACTTCGCCGCGATAGATCCACACTTTCACTCCCAGTTTTCCGTAGGTAGTGTTTGCTTCTTCCCATGCGTAGTCGATGTCGGCACGCAATGTATGAAGAGGAACAGTGCCTTCTGAATAACCTTCAGAACGCGCGATATCAGCACCGTTCAAACGGCCAGATACCATTGTTTTGATACCTTTAGCGCCAGAGCGCATTGTGCGTTGGATTGCTTGCTTTTGGGCACGACGGAATGCAACACGAGCTTCCAGCTGACGTGCGATCCCTTCGCCTACTAATTTAGCATCCAGATCCGGTTTTTTGATTTCCACGATGTTGATGTGGACACGTTTGCCGGTCAGGTTGTTCAATTCTTTTCTCAGGTTTTCGACTTCAGATCCACCTTTACCGATGACCATGCCTGGCTTAGCTGTATGGATTGAAACGTTCACGCGGTTAGCCGCACGTTCGATCTCAACTTTAGACACAGCAGCATCAGCAAGTTTAGTCGCGATAAATTTACGGATTCTCAAATCTTCGTGCAGGAAGTCGGCATATTCTTTTTCAGCATACCACTTTGCATCCCAGTCGCGGATGATGCCTACACGCATTCCAATAGGATTTACTTTTTGACCCACTGATTGTCCCTCCTTATTTTTCTGATACGACTACAGTAATATGACTTGTACGTTTGTTGATTGGTGAAGCTGACCCTTTCGCCCGTGGACGGAAACGTTTCATAGTAGGTCCTTCATTGACGAAGGCTTCAGAAACGAACAGGTTTTCAACATCTAAGTCAAAGTTATTTTCTGCATTCGCTACTGCTGACATCAAAACTTTTTCGATGATTCCGGCAGCTTTATTTGGTGTGAATTTCAAGATTGCAATTGCGTCAGCAACGCTTTTTCCTCGGATCAAATCGATCACTAGACGAGATTTGCGAGGAGACACGCGAACTGTTTTGGCAGTTGCTTTTGCTGATGTGATTTGTTCAGCCATTGTAAAATCCTCCTCTCAAGATTAGCGTCTTGTTTTCTTATCGTCGGCAGCGTGCCCACGGTAAGTTCTTGTTGGTGCGAATTCACCTAGTTTATGTCCTACCATGTCTTCTTGGATGTAAACAGGAACGTGTTTACGTCCATCATAGACAGCGATAGTAAAGCCGATGAAATTCGGGAAAATCGTGGAACGACGTGACCAAGTCTTGATCACTTTTTTCTTTTCTGCGCCTTGTTGTGCTTCGACCTTTTTCATCAAGTGCTCGTCAATGAAAGGCCCCTTCTTCAAACTACGACCCATGGTGAACCTCCTTTACAAAATGTTGACACATGGTCAATAAAATTATTTAGTTTTACGACGAACAATAAGTTTGTCAGATTTGGCTTTTTTGTTACGTGTCTTGTAACCCAATGCAGGTTGACCCCATGGAGATACAGGAGCTTTACGCCCGATTGGAGCTTTACCTTCACCACCACCGTGTGGGTGATCGTTAGGGTTCATTACGCTACCGCGGACAGTAGGACGTTTGCGCATCCAACGAGAACGGCCGGCTTTACCAATGTTGATCAGTTCGTGTTGTTCGTTACCGACAGCACCAACTGTTGCACGGCAAGTTGCCAAGATCATGCGTACTTCACCGGAGTTCAAACGGATCAATACGTACTTGCCTTCTTTACCCAATACTTGAGCAGAAGTACCAGCTGAACGGATCAATTGTCCGCCTTTGCCAGGTTTCATTTCGATGTTGTGGATAACAGTACCGACTGGAATATTTTCCAATGGCAATGCGTTCCCCACTTTGATATCGGCATCTGGACCGGAAACAACGGTCATGCCAACTTCCAAACCTTTAGGAGCCAAGATATATGCTTTAACCCCATCAGTATAATGTAATAACGCGATGTTAGCTGAACGGTTTGGATCGTATTCGATAGTTTTAACTACCGCTACAACGTTGTCTTTATTACGTTTGAAGTCGATCAAACGGTATTGACGTTTGTGGCCGCCACCTTGATGACGAACAGTGATGCGTCCGTTGTTGTTACGACCGGCGTTGTTTTTCAATGGTGCCAACAGTGTTTTCTCTGGCGTTGAAGTAGTGATTTCAGCGAAGTCAGAGCTTGTCATGTTACGACGACCATTTGAGGTAGGTTTGTACTTTTTAATCGCCACGTCTTATTCCCTCCTATAGTAATGTTTTGAACAACCGCTTATTCAGCAGCGTCAAACAGTTGGATTTCTTTTGAGCTTTCAGTCAACGTCACAATAGCTTTACGACGTTTTTTTGTATATCCTGCATATTTGCCCATGCGTTTGAATTTCGGACGCACGTTGACGATGTTCACGTTTGCTACCTTCACACCATCAAAAGCTGCTTCAACAGCTTGTTTTACTAATGTTTTGTTCGCTTTAGTGTCCACTTCGAAAGTGTATTTCTTTTCATCCATAGCAAGCATGGATTTTTCAGTGATCACTGGGCGTTTGATAACGTCTAGTAAGTTCATTATGCAAGCACCTCCTCGATCTGAGTAAGAGCAGTTTGAGTCGCTAACATTTTAGCTGCGGAAACGATATCCAATACGCTGATGTTGTCAGAAGTAACAACAGAAACGTTTGGCAAGTTGCGGGCAGACAATGCTGCGAAGTCGTTGCCGGCTTCTACAACTACCAATACTTTGGCATCGATATCCAAGTTAGCAAGCACTTGTTTGAATTCTTTTGTCTTAGGTGCGTCGAAGCTCAAAGCATCAACTGCTACCAAGTTGTTTGAAGCAACTTTTTCAGACAATACAGATTTCATAGCTAAGCGACGGACTTTCTTAGGCAGCTTGTAGCTGTAAGAACGTGGAGTTGGTCCGAAGACAACGCCACCTCCGCGCCATTGTGGTGAACGGATTGAACCTTGACGGGCACGACCAGTACCTTTTTGGCGCCATGGTTTACGGCCACCGCCACGTACTGCACTGCGGTTTCTTACCGCGTGTGTGCCTTGACGCAATGAAGCCCGTTGCATGATGATTGCATCATAGACAACTGTTTCATTTGGTTCAATACCGAAAATTTCTTCGTTCAATGTGATTTCGCCGTTTTGGCTACCATCTTGTTTGAATAATGCTACGTTTGGCATTCCTTAGTTCCTCCTTCCCTCTCTCGATTATTTCGCTTTAACAGCAGATTTGATCGTAATCAATGATTTTTTCGCGCCTGGTACGTTACCTTTGATCAAGATAACATTACGTTCAGCATCAACACGTACGATTTCAAGGTTTTGCATCGTTACGCGGTTGCCGCCCATACGACCAGCCAAGTGTTTATTTTTGAAGACCCGGTTAGGTGCTACTGGACCCATTGAACCAGGACGACGGTGGTAACGAGAACCGTGTGCCATTGGGCCGCGGCTTTGTCCGTGACGTTTGATAACGCCTTGGAATCCTTTACCTTTCGAAGTACCTGTAACGTCAACGATATCGCCTGCAGCGAATGTGTCAACTTTGATTTCTGAACCGACTTCCAAGCCCTCAAGCTCTACATTCTTGAATTCGCGAATGAAGCGCTTAGGAGCCGTGTTTGCTTTTGCAACATGACCTTTCGCAGGTTTGTTAGACAAAACTTCACGCATATCTTGGTAACCGATTTGGATCGCTTCGTAACCGTCGTTTGCTACAGTTTTAACTTGCAGCACTACGTTTGGCGTAGCTTCAACAACAGTAACTGGGATCAATTCGCCAGATTCAGTGAAGATTTGAGTCATTCCCACTTTTTTCCCTAAGATTCCTTTGGTCATGATTACACCTCCATCTTTGTTTTAATGATTATAGTTTGATTTCAATGTTTACACCGCTTGGCAAGTCAAGCTTCATCAAAGCATCAACTGTTTTTGGTGTAGGATTCACAATGTCAATCAGACGTTTGTGAGTACGCATTTCGAATTGTTCGCGTGAATCTTTGTATTTGTGAGTCGCGCGGATAACAGTGTACAAGCTGCGTTCAGTTGGCAACGGAATTGGACCTGACACAGAAGCCCCAGTTCTCTTTGCCGTTTCAACGATCTTGTCCGCGGATTGATCCAGAATACGGTGTTCATACGCTTTTAATCGGATACGAATTTTTTGTTTTGCCATTATTTTCCCTCCTTCGCCTATTTTAAAAGTAGACATGGCTCCATGAAAATTTCCGTCACACCTTTCCGTGGCAAAGCGTCCGGGCGTGTCGCAACCTCTCATTTCACAGCCGGCAGAATAAAACCTTATCCCACCAGTGCTTTTCACGTTTCCGTAAACAGCACCTTTCTGATTATAGTACATCCTAACCTTGATGGCAAGCATTTTTTGTTGGTTTTACAAGGTTTTTCGCAACTCCCAGAGGTAATCGTTTTCACTCTTTGACAAGTTAAATTTTCTTTTAAGCGCAAAAAAATCCCAGACTTAGTCGGGATTTTTTGAACGGCTTTTGAGATTTTGTGTGTGCCCATAATACACCGTAATTACTCCACTCTTCAGCAATTAGACAATTTTTAATCGCGATCTTGCGTCAACCATTTTTCAGCGGTCAGTTCATAATACACCGCGGTATGCCAGATGCCAGTGGGGCCTTGCCAAACCGCTTCTCGGATTGCAACTTGTTGGAAACCCAGACGCTCATAGACGTGCTGTGCCCGTTTATTCTCGATCATAGTACTCAGCTGAATCTTCTGATTGCCTGCAGCGATTAGATAATCGATTAAAAGCGTCAGAAACCGGCGACCATAACCTTTTTCCCGAAGATCCTCGCGACAGATTTTGATGCCAATCTCCGCCACACCAAAAGCGACTATTTGATAATCCATTTCACCAATGGCTTCGGTCTCTTTCATGAGAATTAGGCGCCGCCCTGTTTCATCGCTGTCTGCTGTCAACTTGCCAGCCACTTCTGCTGCTGAAGTATGTACACCGTCTGGAAACCCGGCATGAGCCATCACCTTACCATCGTTCCACCAATCGGCCAGCAGTTGACTATCTGATGTCGTCGCCGGACGCACACTAAGCTGATCCTCTTGTAAAATCTCCAAATTTTCTTTCCTCCTTTTTCCGCTATTTTCTTTCATTATATAATAGCCAGCCCCCCAGAGCCAGAAACCCACGGAGATACAGCCAGTCTTTTCCTACAAAAAGAGCCACAAAGGGCAATAACCGCTTTGTGGCTCAGATGCTCAAATGGATAATCTCAGACAAATTCTCTTCTGAACGTTCGATGCATCGCTGCTTTCAAGGGGAAGTACACCAAAGCAACAATCAAAACCGTCAAGCTGACATTGATCAGCGTTGCCGGCAATTTGGCAAATGCCCCGGCAAATGCCGGACCAAAGCTAGCGCCAGCGATTAAATTCATCACCGTGTTTTTGACTTGTGTCATGATGATTTTAGCAATCCCGGTAGCAATGCCGATAACGATAACCTGCCAGATATGCGTAGGATTTTTCTTGAAAAAGCGAAACGCGGCATAAGCAGCTGCGCCAACGATAAAGCTTTCCAAAATAAAATAAGGGGCTTCTGTCGCATAGCCATTCATGATGTCAAAGATGAAAAAGCCCAATCCCCCTGCCAGTGAGCCTTTAAAGTAGCCTAACAGCAAAACAGACAGCAGCAAAACTGCATTCCCCAAATGCACGAAGGCCCCCGTCGGCAAGGGAATCTTGATTGTCGTACCGATTACCGTCAACGCAGTGAACAGCGCCACCAATACGATACTTTGGATACTGATTTCTTTTTTCATTTTTACACTTCCTTCTATTATAATAAGCCATCAAGAGGGGCTGCCGAACTGACACCAGCAGCAAGTGAGTAATATTACAGCTGCTGCCACACCTCAGTTTGCGGCACCTTTGAATAAAACTACTACTACGCCAACTCTCGATAGAAAAAAATCACTGATGTTCCGGTGTGATGCGATGTTCAGCAGCGTTGTAGGCACCGTGCCAAACGTGGCCCACATAAGGATTGACCTCGACACCATTTTTGATAGCTGCCGCGACAAAGTCTTTAGCAAGCTTCACCGCTGCCGTTACCGAGAGTCCTTTTGCCAAACCTGCCGTGATTGCTGCAGCAAATGTACAGCCGGCACCATGATTGCGATCGGTTTGATAGAGTTCGTTTTCTAGCACAATAAAATCTTGACCGTCATACAACAAATCCACCGCTTTTTCTGAGCCTAAACGATGGCCGCCTTTAACCACGACATGTTTAGCACCTTGTTGAAAAATGCTGCGTGCGGCCTTTTTCATATCTGCCACAGAGGTCAGGTCACCCAACTCTGAAAGGATTCCCGCTTCTACTAAATTAGGTGTAGTCACCAAAGCTTGTGGCAAAAGGTATTCTTTAATCGCTGCAACACTTTTCGGCTGTAGAATCTGAGCCGTCCCCTTACAAGCAATTACGGGGTCAATCACTACTTTGGTTTCAGGATACTTGCCAATGTATTCGCTGGCGAGGGCAATATTGGCCTCGTTACCCATCATTCCGGTTTTTAACGCCGCCACAGGACCACCGGCAAAAACTGAGATCAGCTGTTTTTCCAGCAGATCTACCGGCATTTCAGTAACTTCATGGGACCAACCAGAAGCTGGATCCATTGTTACCACCGACGTCAAGCTGGAGAAGCCAAAGACTCCGTACTCTTCAAATGTTTTCAAGTCCGCTTGTAAACCGGCACCACCGGTAGAGTCCGAACCTGCAATGGTCAATACTTTTTTCATTCCCAACACCTCTGCCTTTCTTGATAAGCCGTCCCCTCATTCAAAGGACAACTTTGTACTTACACCCTTCTTTTAAGAAGTATAGTTCACTGAAAGCTTGACGAAAACAACCAATTGGTTTATTTTGAAACCAACCAATTAAATTTTCTGACGATTTAAGGAGGAATACTCATGTGGCAATTGGATCGCAGCGACAAAGCTCCTTTGTTCCAACAAATCATCGCCCAGATTATCCGTTATATTCAAGAGGGCCAACTCACCCCTGGAGATAAGCTGCCGCCGGAACGCAAATTGGCTGCCCTCTATGGGGTCAATCGTTCAACCGTCAATCACGCACTGGAGGAGCTGGTCAGTCTGGGCTGGATCACTCGTCGTCAAGGCAGCGGAACCGAAGTAGCCAAAGGACGTTGGGGCAGTCGTCAAGCACCTCAATACCAATGGCAGCAGTTGCTCCGCCAAACTCCTTTTGCGCCGGATCCTTATCTCTCAGGGCTGAATACCTGGAAGGCAGAGCCGGATGCATTGGATCTCTACACGGGGGAATTGCCCGCTTCATTGATTCCGGACTTTCGCTTTCCAGCAATGCGCTGGGAAAATATTCTGGCAGCCGAACGTCGCACCGGCCCTACTGGTTATGCCCCGCTAAAAGAGATTATCCTTCAACGGCTTTTTGAAAATTATGGGATCGACAGCACCGGACAAGACCTGTTGATTACTTCCGGCTCTTCCCAAGGGATTTCCTTGATTTTGCAGACCTTATTGGCCCCCGGAGAA
This sequence comes from Enterococcus infantis, assembly GCF_049166715.1. NCBI lineage: Bacteria > Bacillati > Bacillota > Bacilli > Lactobacillales > Enterococcaceae > Enterococcus > Enterococcus infantis. Next base: position 579,738 of record NZ_JBMHFB010000001.1, read on the forward strand.
ACTATCGCCACTGAAGAACCTTCCTTTCTATTCTCACTGCCCTTGTTTCAACCACTGGGGATTCATCTGGAAGGAATTGCCTGTGATGAAGAAGGCATCTTACCTGAAGCTTTGGAGCGCTGTATTATTCAAAAGAAGATTCGCTTTTTGTACCTCAATCCTACGTTTCAAAATCCTACCGGCCGCTTGATGAGTCTGGTGCGCAGGCAAGCGATCATCGCCGTCTGTCGCAAACACTACATTCCCATTATTGAAGATGATGTCTTTGGTGAATTAAATTTTAGTTCTCCGTTGCCAAAACTAAAAACGTTAGCTGCCGATCAAGTCATCTATCTGGGGTCTCTCTCCAAAATCTTTGGTCCTTCCATCAAAATCGGTTGGTTATTAGGTCCGAAAGATTTGATCCACAATCTGGCAGCCGCCAAACAGCGGATGGACGTCGAAACCAATATCTTCCCGCAGCTGCTCGCTGACAGTGCCCTTCGCTCACCAGAATATTCCACCAATCACGCACAGCTGATGACTGAACTAAAACGGCGGAGAGCAGCCTTTTCTGAGGCTCTCTCTTTTGCGACAGCAGACTGGCAATTGCGCCAAATCAGAGGCGGCCTTTACACTTGGCTCACTTGGCGGCACCAGCCATTAACTCGCCGGGACTGGGAATACTTTTTGCAAGAAAAACTACTAGTTGCTCCGTCGTTTCTCTTCAGTAATGATACAATGTCTATGAGAATCAACTATACCCGGATGGACCCCGACCAATTGCAGGTTTTTGCCCGCCGATTTATCACCGTCACTGAAAAACTAAAACAAAAGGAGTAACCCCATGACACAGGAAACCATCGACTTATTGCAAAACCACCGCACCTATCGACAATTTGATAAAGATTACCAGCTTTCTGATCTGCAGCTGCAACAGATCTTAGACAGCGCCCGCCAAGCCCCGACTTGGATGAACGGACAGCTGTATTCGATTTTAGTAATCAAAGACCCTCAGATTCGGGAACAACTGGTTTCTTGGAATCCCGGCAATCCCCACATGAAGGACAGCTCCGTCTTCTTGATCTTTTTAGCAGATCTGAAACGGACACAAAAAGTTGCCGAAGACAAAAAAGTCCCTTACCGAGTGGGGGAAAGCATCGACCCGCTATTGGTAGCTACTGCTGACGCCGTCTTCGCTTTGCAAAACGCGGTTACTGCGGTAGAAGCGCTGGGTTTGGGCAGTGTTGTTGTCGGCAGCATTCGCAACAATATTGATGAAATTGCCGAACTGCTCCACTTGCCAGACTATGTTTTTCCAGTGGCTGGTCTAAGCATCGGTAAACCTATCGTGGACATGCAGATCAAGCCGCGATTGCCACAAGCAGCCGTCGTTCATTTCGATACGTATCAAGATTATGATTATTCCTTGATTGAAGACTACGATGCTACGATGAAGAAATTCGGCGCACTCAGAGAAACCAAAGATTGGACCCAAAAATTCGCAGATACTTTCAGCCGTCCAGCCAGCAAAAAAGTCGACGCCTTTCTCAAAAAGCAAAAACTGCTGGATTAACACGGACAACCTTTCCAGTTTCAGATTCGTTTTCTAACACTCCCCCAACGATTTAAGAAAGCCCGCTGACCTCAATTATTTCTGAATAGTAACTTGCGAACAGTTTAACAACTCAAATGTGGCAATGACTGTTTGAAAAAAGAAGCGGCTTCCGTTAAAAAAACAGAAGTCGCTTCTTTTTTGAGCAACATACACGTGAGCAGACTTAGAGGATAGCGCTAAGATGATTTTGCCATACCGCTCACGTTAAAGAGCTGGATAAAGCAAAAAAAGCGGTTCTACAATATTTAGTGTTGGTGGAAAATCTCCGATTTTCTTCCAACACTTTTTTTGTATGCAAAGTATAGAAAAAGAGATACCCAAATTGATAGAATGAAGTCGACTAAAACACACTCACCAAGAAAGGGATATCTCCATGGACTATTCTACAAGAATTTTAACTGGTTTAACAGATGAAAACCTATTTTTTGATACAAATTGGCTAGAAGAGCGTCAGGAAAATGATCTTCCAATTCTGGTCATTAAAGGGCAGCTATCCTATACGCCTTCGGCCTGTACAAAATGTGGCGTTAAAAATGTGGGCCAAATCATCAAAAACGGGACGCACCAGACAAAAACCCAATTAGTCCCCTTCAGGGGAAAGAAGACTTTATTAGAACTGAAACGGTCACGCTTTTTATGTAAAGACTGCGGAGCGACCTTCAACGCTC